>RRBB01000020.1:0-87729 GCA_006543605.1 Rhodococcus sp. WS4 | reverse complement strand
GGGCCTTGACCGTCGGGGGGAGGACGCCGTCGCGGTAGGCCTGGTCCTGGGCGTCGAACCATTCGACGCAGGGCATGGACACGACCCGGGTGGGGATGCCGTCGGCTTCGAGGGCCTCGCGGGCGGCCACGGCCAGCTGCAGTTCGGAGCCGGTGCCGATCAGCACGACCTCCGGTGCCCCGGTGGAGGCGTCGGCGAGGACGTAGCCGCCGCGGGAGACACCCTCGTAGCTGGTGCCCTCGAGAACCGGCAGGTCCTGCCGGGTCAGGGCGAGGCCGGCGGGAGCGCGGGTGGCCTCGTCGGAGCCCTTCTCCAGGACGGCACGCCAGGCGTGGGCGGTCTCGTTGGCGTCACCGGGGCGCACGACGTACAGGCCGGGGATGGCCCGCAGTGCGGCGAGGTGCTCGATCGGCTGGTGGGTGGGCCCGTCCTCACCGAGTCCGATGGAGTCGTGCGTCCACACGTAGGTGACCGGCGTCTTCATGATCGCGGCCAACCGGACGGCGGGTCGCATGTAATCGCTGAAGACGAGGAAGGTGCCACCGTAGGGGCGGGTCGGTCCGTGCAGGGCGATGCCGTTGAGGATCGAGCCCATGGCGTGCTCGCGGACCCCGAAGTGCAGGGTGCGGCCGTAGGGCTGGGCCTTCCACATGCGGGTGGAGATGGTTTCGGGGCCGAAAGAGTCGGCGCCCTTGATGGTGGTGTTGTTGCTTTCCGCGAGGTCGGCGGAGCCGCCCCACAGTTCGGGCAGCACCGGTCCGACGGCGTTCAGGACGGCGGCGGACGCCTTGCGGGTCGCGACACCCTTGGGATCCGGCTCCCAGGTGGGGAGGACGTCGGCCCAGCCGGCGGGCAGGTCGCGGCCGATCAGGCGGTCGAGGAGCTTCTTGCCCTCGGGGGCACGCTCGGTCCACTCGTCGTACTGGACCTGCCACTCCTTGTGCGCCTGCACGCCGCGGTCGACGACCTTGCGGGTGTGGGCGATGACGTCGTCGGCGACCTCGAACGTCTTGTCCGGGTCGAAACCGAGGATCCTCTTGACGTCGGCGACCTCGTCGGCTCCGAGGGCGGCACCGTGCGCGGCGCCGGTGTTCATCTTGTTCGGGGCCGGGTAGCCGATGATCGTGCGGAGCAGGACCATCGACGGCTTGTCGGTGACCTCGCGGGCCTTGTTCAGGGCCTCCTCGATGGCGACGACGTTCTCGCCGCCCTCGACGATCTGCACGTGCCAGCCGTAGGCCTCGTAGCGGGCGGCGGTGTCCTCGGACAGCGCGATGGTGGTCTCGTCCTCGATGGAGATCTTGTTGTCGTCGTAGATCAGCGTGAGGTTGCCCAGCTGCTGCACGCCGGCGATCGAGGACGCCTCGGAGGTGACGCCTTCCTCGATGTCGCCGTCGGAGGCGATGACGTAGATGTGGTGGTCGAACGGGCTGTCACCGGGGGCCGGTTCGGGGTCGAAGAGGCCGCGTTCGCGGCGGGCGGCCATGGCCATGCCGACGGCGGAGGCCAGTCCCTGCCCGAGGGGGCCGGTGGTGATCTCGACGCCGCGGGTGTGGCCGTGTTCGGGGTGGCCCGGGGTCTTCGAACCCCAGGTGCGCAGAGCCTCGAGGTCGTCGAGTTCGAGACCGTAGCCGGCGAGGTAGAGCTGGATGTAGAGGGTGAGGCTCGAGTGCCCGCAGGACAGGACGAAGCGGTCGCGGCCGATCCAGTCGGCGTCGGTGGGGTCGTGCCGCATCACCCGCTGGAACAGGGTGTAGGCGAGGGGGGCCAGGCTCATGGCCGTGCCGGGGTGGCCGTTGCCCACCTTCTGCACCGCGTCGGCGGCGAGCACCCGGATGGTGTCGACGGCCTTGGTGTCCAGTTCGGTCCAGTCGGCGGGATGAACCGGTTGCGTGAGGACGTGGATGTCGTCTGTGATCGACACGGGCAGAAGTCTCCTGACATGGGTGAACGTGGAGCCTGAGGATGCATGGGCCTCTTGTGCGACTCCAGCCTAGTGTGCAGTCGTATCCGGGTCGATTCGGTTCGCGCATTACGGCGGTCTACCATCGTTTGTAGTAGACGGCCGGTCGTCACGAAGAACTTCCGAAGCAGGCACCGGCATTCGGATCTGGAAATTACGCGTGGTGCGAGGAGAGAACGTGCGGACAGGGCATCAGCCGAGCGGACACGGCTTCGGCAGCCCCAGCCCCGCCCCCCGCGCGACCGACACCGGAACGGTGCTGGGTCGCGTCACGGGCAAGGTCCTGGCCTACATCGCATTGACCAAGCCGCGGGTGATCGAACTGCTGTTGGTCGCGACGATCCCCGCGATGCTGCTGGCGGACCGCGGCAACGTCGACATCCTGCTGATCCTCAGCACGCTGTTCGGCGGCTGGATGGGCGCGGCGAGCGCGAACTCCCTCAACTGCGTCGTCGATGCCGACATCGACAAGGTCATGAAACGCACCGCGCGCCGTCCACTGGCCCGCGACGCGGTGCCCACCTCCCACGCGTTCGTGTTCGGCATGACGCTCGGCGTCGCGTCGTTCCTCTGGCTGTGGTGGCGGGCAAACCTGCTCGCCGGGTTACTGGTCGTCCTCACCATCGCGTTCTACGTGCTCGTCTACACGATGGTGCTCAAACGCCGGACCTGGCAGAACGTGGTCTGGGGCGGCGCCGCGGGCTGCATGCCCGTGATGGTCGGCTGGTCGGCGGTCACCGGGTCGCTGAGCTGGCAGCCGATCGTGCTGTTCCTGGTCATCTTCTTCTGGACACCGCCGCACACGTGGGCCCTCGCCATGCGCTACAAGGAGGACTACAAGGCGGCCGGTGTCCCGATGCTGCCGGTGATCGCCACCGAGGAACACGTCACCAAGCAGATCCTGCTGTACAGCTGGGCGATGGTGATCACGTCCCTCGCGCTCGTCCCGGCCGCCGGAGTGGTGTACGCCGCGGTCACGCTCGTCGCCGGTGCCTGGTTCCTGCTCATGGCCCACCAGCTGTACCGGAGCGTCCGCGGCGGAGCGGCCGTGAAGCCGCTCCGCCTCTTCCTGCATTCCAACAACTACCTGGCGATCGTCTTCGTCGGTCTCGCCGTCGACTCCGTGCTCGGCCTGCAGACCATCGGCAGCCTCCTGAGCTGACCCCCGTGCCTCAGGGCCGGAGTTGACGCTCCGCGTCAGGGCACCAGCACGATCGACCCCGTCGTCGCGCGGGCTTCCAGGTCGCGGTGCGCGTCCGCCGCACGTGCGAGGGGGTATTCCGCGCCCACCCGGACCGTCAGCGACCCGTCGGCCAGCGCCGAGAACACGTCTCCCGCCCGCCACGTCAGTTCCTCGCGGTTGCGGATGTGGTGCGCGAGGGTGGGGCGGGTGAGGAACAGCGAGCCCGCCGGGTTGAGCCGCTGCGGATCGAACGGCGGCACCGGCCCGCTCGCGGCGCCGAACAGTGCCACCGTCCCCCGGATCCGCACGGACGCGAGACTGGCCTCGAACGTGGACGCACCGACGCCGTCGTAGGCGGCTGCGACGCCCTCCCCGTCCGTCAGTTCGCGCACCCGGGCGGCGATGTCGTCGTCGTACCGCAGCACTTCGCGTGCGCCCGCGTCGCGGGACAGCTGTTCCTTGGCGTCGGAGGACACCGTGCTGATCACCTGTGCGCCGAGCGCGGTCGCCATCTGGGTGAGCAGCAGACCGACTCCGCCCGCTCCGGCGTGCACCAGCACGGTGTCCCCGGACTGGATCGGGTACGTCGAATGGGCCAGGTAGTGGGCGGTCATGCCCTGCAGCAGTGCGGACGCGGCCTGCGGAGCGGGCACGGAATCGGGGACGGCGATCGCCGCCGACGCGGGAACGGCCACCTTCTCGGCGTAGCTGCCGGGAGCGGAGCACCAGGCCACCCGGTCACCGGCGGCGAAACCGGTCACGTCGCTGCCGACGGCCTCCACAACCCCGGACCCCTCGTCACCGGGAACGTAGGGCAGCGGTCGCGGGTACAGACCGGTCCGGAAGTACGTGTCGATGAAGTTGATACCGATCGCGTCGGTGCGAACGAGAAGGTCCGTCGCTCCGATCCGGGGTTCGGGAACCTCTGCCGGTTCGAGGACGTCGGGACCACCGAGACGGGAAACCTGTATGGCGCGCATGGTTTCAGTTCTACACGGCGAGGGTCGCGCTACCGAGCCTGGCGGACACGCCATGTGTACCGCCCAGTATTCTCGGGGCCATGACTACCGACACCCATGCGGAACAGGCGCCCTCCAGCCCGGCGCCCTCGCTGCCGTCGCACACGGTCGACGCGATCAAGAAGTTCGTCGCCGAACACGGCGGTTCGGCCAGTGCCGTCATCCAGCCGATCGGACTCGCGGGCGTCCGTATCACGCTCGTCGGAGAGGACGGCATCCTCGGCGACCAGGTGGTCGAGGATCTGGCCACCGCGAACGCCGTCGTCGCGTCCTTCGACGACGTCACCGTCTCGGAGTGGGACCGCGCGCTCACCAGCATCGTCACACCCCGAAAGGGCCACTTCCAGAAGATGGCCGGCTGGGTGGCGCGGCAGACGCGTTTCCCGAAGGCCCGCAACGAGCGTTAGACGCTCGCGGTGTCGGGCTGCGTGACGTACTCGCGAGTGCGTCCCGCAGCCCACACCGCTGCGGTGGCCGCGGTGCACAACCCGGCACCCGCCACATGGAATGCGACGAGGACCGCGGGCACGTCCGTGAAGAACTGGACGAGCCCGATCAACGCCTGCGCCACCACCAGCGCCAGCAGGACCTGGATGCGCACCTTCACGGCGCGTGAGGCGCCGATGGCGTACAGGCCGAAGCACAGGCCGACCAGCAAGGCCAGGTAGCCGACCAGCAGCTGTGCGTGCAGGTGCACGAGCGTGACGATTTCGACTTCGAGTCGGGGAACCACGCGGTCGAGGCTCTTGTCTCCCGCGTGCGGACCGGCGCCCGTCACCAGAGTTCCGGCCGCGAGCACCCCGGCCAGCGCGACACCCGACAGCGCGGTGAGCCAGCGCAGCGGGGCGGGGATCACGTCGACCGCCGGGGCGTCGTCCGGTTCGCAGATCTTCGCGTACATGACGGTCGCCAGCCACACCATCGCCATCGACGCGAGCAGGTGCACGGCGACCGTCCACCACAGCAGCCCGGTGAGCACCGTGACACCGCCGATGACGGCCTGCACGACGGTCCCGAGGGGCATCATCCAGGCGTAGACGAGGACCTCTTTCCGCCGGCGTGCGCGGGTGACCGCGAGGACGATCAGGGCCGCGGCCAGAACGACGACGAACGTGAGCAGGCGGTTGCCGAATTCGACCGCCTGGTGGATGACGGCGACCTCGCCGTGCCCGACCGGGACGAAGCTGCCGGGGAAGCACTGCGGCCAGGTGGGGCAGCCGAGGCCGGACGCCGTCACGCGCACGACGGCCCCGGTGACGGCGATGCCGCCCTGCGTGAGGATCACCGCGAACGCGATGACACGCTGCACGGTCAGCGACGGAAGGGGAAGACGGTCTACCAGGCTCAGAAACCCGCGATACAGCACGACGTCGATGGTAGAGGGCCGTCAACTACAGCGTGTCGTTGGGCTGGTGGCGCCGGGTTCGACTCCGTGCTACTCGCCGCGAATGCGCAGGATGCCGGTCACCGTGCCCTGCCAGAAGTCGCCGGTGTCGGTGACGAGCCCGGACATCTGGAGGGTGTCGTTGACCGCGGTGCCGGGGAGGGGGCTGGTGTGTTCGACCGTGCCGTCGGCCGGGTCGATTACCGCGAACGAGAAACCGTCCAGGGGTGTCGTGACGTCGAACCCGTGCCGGATCACGGTGTAGAGGAGTCCGTCGCCGGTCGACAGGTGGGGCACCGCGGCGCTGCGGACGTCGTTGCTCCACACCTGGTGACAGCCGATCGGGTCGATGTCGACGCGGGTCATGCCGCCGGTGAACGGGGCGTTCGTCGGGACCGCGGGACCCGCGCCGTCCGGAACGGCCGGGTACGGGTAGCCGTACGTGCCGGCCACGTACACCGAGTTGCCGATGCCGATCGGCGAATTCTCGCTGCCGCCCGGGCTGCCGAGCACCGGGAGGGTGCAGATCTCGGCACCCGAGTCCGTACGGAACACCCGCAGATTCACCTGCGGGTCGGCGTTGTCGACGATCGCGACGAAGTCGCTGCCCGTCGACGGACCGAAGTAGGTGGGGGTGGAACCGGTGCCGTGGCTGAGTTGCCCCGGTTTCCGGTCGGGACCGCGATCGTAGTCGCGGCGCCAGTCGACGCGGATCTCGCCGTCGCGGAGCGTGAACTGGTACAGGGCGTGCGTCGTCGCGACAGCGGTCCCCGAGGGTGACGTGGAGATGCTGTTCTGGACCTGCTCGCCCGCGGCGAGGGGCAGTGCGTGTGCGACGCCCCGGCGGTCCACGGCTCCGACGACGCCGCCGCCGGTGGCGAACCAGACGTTGCCCTGCCAGTCGGGTGTCAGTCCCGTCACGTTGTCTCCGGGCGGCACGCTGCCGGACAGGTCGACGTGCGAGTCGACAGTGATCCGCCAGCGGCCGTCCGGGTCCTGCGAGTGCCCGAGGCGCAGCAGTTGACGGTTTCCGTCCACCACGACCAGCCGGTTGTCGTTGTCGAGGAATGCGTACACGCCGCCCAGGAGGCTGCCCTTCGCGAGCGCGAACGTGGTGAGCGAGTGACCGAATGGGGCTGCGGGTGCCATCGGGTCGATCAGGTGCACGGTGGGGACCTGACCGGCAACGGACGTGCACAACGCGACGACGAGCCGGTCGGATCCCTGCAGCAGTGTGGGGCAGGCCGACACCAGCGGGTACGCGGACAGGGTCAGCGGACCGGTGCCGGGACCGGGCATCGGAGTCACGTCGGTGGATCCCGCGTCGCCGTGCATCGTGGACGTGCCCGCCGGTCCGAGGAACGGATTCGGGGTGGCCGGCGATCCCCACTGCGGTGCGGCGCCCGCGGGCACGGTTCCGCAGCCGAGTACGGCGAGCAGGGCTGCGAGAACGGTGCCGACGATGCGGGCCGTGGTTCGACGGCTCACGTGAATCGGAACGTCTTCGCAGCCAGGGCCCCGGCGGCCGCGCCCCACACGGCGAGGACGACGACACTGAGCAGGTCCACGGACCCGGAGAGCGCGGCGTCGAGCGCGTGCGCGAGGGCTCCGGACGGGATCAGCCGGGCGCCGGTGTGGAGGAGCCACGGCAGGTCTCCCGTGGCGAACACCACGCTGCCGACGCCGACCATCACGAACCACAGGATGTTGGCGAGGGCGAGGACGATGTCGGCGCGGAGGGTGCCGCCGAGCAGCAGTCCCATCGCCGCGAACGTGACGGTGCCCAGCGCGATGATCACGGCGCCGAGGACGAGTCCCCACGCACTCGGCCGCCAGCCGAGCGCCAGTCCGATCGCACCCAGCAGAACCGACTGCAGGGCGACGACGATGACGACGGCGGCACTCTTGCCGGCGATGATCCCCCACGTCGGCAGGGGAGTGGCACCGAGCCGTTTGAGGGCTCCGTACCGGCGGTCGAAACCGACCGCGATCGCCTGGCCGGTGAACGCGGTGGACATCACCGCCACCATCATCACGGCGGGCACCACCTTGTCGACGCGCGACGTTCCGAGGTCGCCGATGGGCAGCAGACACAGGCCGATCAGCAGGGTGATCGGGATGAACATCGTCAGCAGCAGCTGTTCCCCGTTGCGCAGGAGCAGCTTCAGTTCGAGCGCCGTCTGCGCCCGCAGCATGACCGCCGCGCCGCTCGGGCGGGGGTCGGGTGCGAAAGTGCCCGGGGCGAAACGATTCTCCGTCAGACGGTCACTGGTGCTCATCGTCATCCCCTCAGTTCCCGACCGGTGAGTTCGAGGAAGACGTCCTCGAGGCTGCGCTGGTCCACGCGGATGTCGCTGATCAGGGCGTCCAGATCGGCGCACCACGCTGCCACCGAGGCCACCACCTTCGGGTCGATCGGCCCTTCGACCAGGTAGGTGCCCGGTCCGGACTCGGCCACCCGGAAGCCGTCGGGGAGCGTCCTCGCGAGGGGCTCGGTGTCCAGACCGGCGGGCGCGGTGAGCCGCAGCTGGCCTTCGGCGCCGCGGCTGGTGACCTCGGCGGGCGTTCCTGACGCGACGATCGAGCCGTGGTCGATGATGACGAGCCGGTCCGCGAGTTCCTCGGCCTCGTCCATGAGGTGCGTCGTCAGCAGGACGCTGACACCGTCGCGGCGCAGCGCGTCGATCAGTTCCCACACCAGCAGCCGGGCCTGGGCGTCGAGCCCGGCGGTGGGTTCGTCGAGGAACACCAGTTCGGGGCGGCCGACGAGAGCGCAGGCCAGCGACAGGCGCTGCTGCTGCCCGCCGGACAGCCGGCGGTACGGGGTGCGACGGGAATCCTCGAGACCGAGGCTGCGCAGCAACCAATCGGGGTCGAGGGGGTCGGCCGAGTACGCCGCGACGAGGTCGAGCATCTCGCCGGCGCGGGAACCGGGGTAGGCGCCGCCGCCCTGGAGCATCACACCGATCCGGGCGCGGACTGCGCCGGCATCCGCGTAGGGGTCGAGTCCGAGGACGCGGACGGTGCCGCTGTCCGGGCGGACGAATCCCTCACACATCTCGACGGTGGTGGTCTTGCCTGCGCCATTGGGCCCGAGCAACGCCACGACCTGTGCCGGTTCGACGGTGAGATCGAGTCCGTCGACAGCCCTCACACCGTCGAAGGTTTTCACCACACCTTCCAGGCGTACAGCAGGTTGCGCCGATCCGGGCGTTCGCGAGGTCACGGGGAATCAGCGTAAGCCCTGGCCGGGTGTGACCCGGCCGGTGCCCCGGCTTTCGGCACCGGCGTCGTCCGGGGACGGATCCGGAGCCTCCGGTGCGGTCGCCGGCCGCTCCGAACCGACCCGCCACGGGAGGCGGTTCCGGGTGATCACGATCAGCGTCCCGGCCGTGAAGATGGTGGCGATGGCCGCCTGCACGATGACGAACGGCTGGTACTCGCCACCGTTCGGCATCAGGATGACGCCGACGATCGACGAGAAGACGATGGCGGGGACGCGGAATGCGGGCGCCGTCGCCCACGCCGCGAGCGGGAGGACGGCCCACAGCAGATACCAGGGCTGCACCACGGGAAAGAGCAGGACGACCGCGCCGACGGACAGGCCGAGCGCGCCGACCGCGTGGATGCGTCCGACGAGTGTCGCGACGAGCATCCGAAGTGTGATGAACGCCGCAGCGACCGCCGCGATCGGGCGGGTCAGGCTCAGCACCGCCGTCGTGTGGTCGCCGAGACCCAGCAGGACACCGGCCAGTCCGGTGCCCAAGCCGAGGAGGGTGGGGATCGACATCCAGCTGCGGACCGCGTTCGCGGTGCCGAGGGTGTGCACCCAGCCGATGCCGAGTCCGCTGGACGTGCTGATCACGAGGGTGACCACCAGGGCCACCCCACCGAGCAGGGCGGCGGCGGTGAGCACCGCTTTCGGTGTCCCGCCCCACCGTCTTGCCAGCGCCATCCCGACGAACCCCAGCGCGAGGAGCGACGGGATCTTGATCGTCGACGACAGCGCGATGAGCGCCGCCCCCGACAGCAGCAGGAGGAGGGACTGCCCGCGGATCGGGTCGGACCGTTCGATGGCCCGCAGCGCCAATTCGATCCCGGCCAGCATGAGGCCGAGCATGAGGGCTTCGTTGTGGATGCCGGCGACCAGGTGGAACAGGAGCAGGGGGTTGGCCGCGCCCAGCCAGAGTGCGCTGACCTCGGCGACGCCGCAGCGCCGCGCCAGCCGAGGGAGCGCCCAGACGATCATGGCCACCCCGGCCAGGGCGAGCAGCCGGTGCAGGAAGATCCCGGCGACGATGTTCTCGCCGGTCAGCCAGCTGATTCCGCGTCCCATCCACAGGAACAGCGGACCGTACGGCGCGGGTGTGTCGCGCCAGATCGTCGGCACGGTCCGGGTCAGGACGTGGTCGACGCCGAGGGCACCCGCGGGACCGATGGCGTAGGGGTCGAGCCCACGGGCCGCGATCTCGCTCTGGGCGAGGTACGAGTACACGTCCTTGCTGAACATCGGTGGCGCGACGGACAGCGGGATGATCCACAGCAGCAGGGTGCGGTCGAGCTGGGACCGGTTGAGGCGGCGCACCGCGCCCGAGTGCAGGCTTCCGATCGCAAACCGTCCGAGAAGGAGCCACGCCAGGACGATCATCACGGTGCCGGTCATGGTCAGGGTCAGGGCGACGCTCGGGATCCGGGCGGGGAGTCCGATGACGCGAAGCCCCTGGACGGGGTTCTGGAGTACCGGCTGGGCGCCGGCGCCCAGTGCGCCCACCGCCATCAGGACGGCCCCGGTCGCGCCGAACCTGCGCATCCCGCGCAGCTGGGCCGTTTCCTGCGGGTTCAGTCCGGCGGTCTCCGCCTCGTCGCCGTGCAACGCCGCCGCCACCGAGGGGCGCGGGGACCGTCCGTCGATGCCCAGTGCCCGGCGGGCGAGCTCGGCCGGGTGTCGGAGAGCGGCGCGAGCCGTGAAGGTCGGCTCCGCGCGGGTCGGCTCCGGGTTCTCGGGGGTCTGCGGCACACAGGCAGCGTAGCGGTGCGTGGGACACGGCCGGTTCGGCCAGTATTCCCGGGCGCGGGAGGGTCATAATCACAGGTGTAAGGCAGGGCACCCTTAGTAGACCTGCGATCGGAATTCCGTCACACTGGTGTTGTGAAAACGGATACGACACCACGTGCAGGCAAGGAAAGCGCAGTTCACGCGCCTTCCTCGGCGGCGCCTGTCGGAACCGCGTCACCCGTTGCCGTCGGCCACGAAGGGCACACCAGAGCTGCCGTCGTGAAGCTCCTCCTCGAGGAGGGACCCATCACGGCCTCCGAAATCGGCACCCGGCTGGGTCTGAGCGCCGCCGGTGTCCGGCGGCACCTCGACGCACTGCTCGAGTCCGGTGAGGCGCGTGAGGCGTCCTCCGTCGCCGTGCGTCACCGCGGACGGGGCCGACCCGCGAAACACTTCCAGATCACCGCCAAGGGCCGCGGCAGGCTCGGACACGCGTACGACGACCTCGCCGGCGCCGCCATGCGTCAACTCCGGGAGGTCGGGGGAGATTCCGCGATCACCGAGTTCGCTCGCCGCCGGGTGCAGGCGATCGTCGGAGACGTGACCCCCGCGGCCGATCAGAGCGCCGAGGGCCTCGAGACCACCGCCGACGCCATCGCCGACGCATTCACCACCGCCGGATTCGCCGCATCGACGCGCCCGGTCGGCAACGGCGTGCAGATCTGCCAGCACCACTGCCCGGTCTCACACGTGGCCGAGGAGTTCCCGGAACTGTGCGAAGCCGAGCAGGAAGCATTCGCCCAGTTGCTCGGCACCCACGTCCAACGGCTCGCGACCATCGCGAACGGTGACTGCGCATGCACCACCCACGTTCCGCTCGTCCCACCGTCCGGTCCCAAATAGCAACGTTTTCCCTAGATCTCCTAGTCAGCAACCTGTATTCCACCGGCGACCAGCCCTCGCCGGTCTCGTAACAAGACTCCGGAAGGAGCTCGCATGACCGTCACATCAGACCAGGTGACATCCACTGCGTCGGCCAACGCCGAGCCGCTCACGCAGGAAGAGACCATCGCGTCACTCGGGCATTACGGGTACGGCTGGTCCGATTCCGACGAGGCCGGTGCCAGTGCACAGCGCGGTCTGTCCGAAGACGTCGTGCGCGACATCTCGGCGAAGAAGAGCGAACCGGACTGGATGCTCGACATCCGCCTGCGCGCCCTGAAGACGTTCGACAAGAAGCCGATGCCGAACTGGGGTTCCAACCTCGAGGGCATCGACTTCGACAACATCAAGTACTTCGTGCGCTCGAGCGAGAAGCAGGCCGAGAGCTGGGAAGACCTGCCCGAGGACATCAAGAACACGTACGACAGGCTGGGCATCCCCGAGGCCGAGAAGCAGCGCCTCGTCGCCGGTGTCGCGGCGCAGTACGAGTCCGAGGTGGTCTACCACTCGATCCGTGAGGACCTCGAGGCACAGGGCGTGATCTTCCTCGACACCGATACCGGACTGAAGCAGCATCCCGAACTGTTCCGAGAGTACTTCGGCACGGTCATCCCGGCCGGCGACAACAAGTTCTCCGCACTGAACACCGCCGTGTGGTCGGGTGGCTCCTTCATCTACGTCCCGCCGGGCGTGCACGTCGACATTCCGCTGCAGGCCTACTTCCGTATCAACACGGAGAACATGGGCCAGTTCGAGCGGACCCTGATCATCGTCGACGAAGGCGCCTCGGTGCACTACGTCGAGGGCTGCACGGCGCCGATCTACAAGTCGGACTCCCTGCACTCCGCGGTGGTCGAGATCATCGTGAAGAAGGGCGGCCACTGCCGCTACACGACCATCCAGAACTGGTCGAACAACGTCTACAACCTGGTCACCAAGCGCACCAAGGTGGAGGCCGGCGGATCCATGGAGTGGATCGACGGAAACATCGGTTCCAAGGTCACCATGAAATACCCGGCCGTCTGGATGATGGGCGAGCACGCCCGCGGCGAGGTCCTCTCCGTGGCATTCGCCGGTGAGGGACAGCACCAGGACACCGGTGCCAAGATGCTGCACCTCGCGCCGTACACCTCGTCGACCATCATCAGCAAGTCGGTGGCACGTGGCGGCGGACGCGCGTCGTACCGCGGACTCGTCCAGGTCAACAAGGGTGCTCACGGCTCGAAGTCGACGGTCAAGTGTGATGCGCTGCTGGTCGATCAGATCAGCCGCTCGGACACCTACCCGTACGTCGACATCCGCGAGGACGACGTGACCATGGGCCACGAGGCCACCGTCTCGAAGGTGAGCGACGACCAGCTGTTCTACCTGATGAGCCGCGGGCTCACCGAAGACGAGGCCATGGCCACGGTCGTGCGCGGCTTCGTCGAGCCGATCGCCAAGGAACTCCCGATGGAGTACGCCCTGGAACTGAACCGCCTGATCGAACTGCAGATGGAAGGGGCGGTGGGTTAGTGACCACGCCAGAAACTGGTGTCCAGAATCTCGGAGTGACGGGAGCCGTCGCGGGCGAGAATCCGCGGGTGGCGCGGACCGCCACCGGCTCGCCGATCGCCAACAAGGGTGAGGTCTTCACCTCGTTCGATGTCAACGCCTTCGAGATCCCGGGTGGTCGGGACGAGGTCTGGCGGTTCACGCCGCTGCGCCGTCTCCGGGGATTGCACGACGGAACGGCCGTCGCGAACGGCACGGTCACCGTCGACGTCGCCGGTCCGGACTCCGTCCAGGTCGAGACCGTCGGGCGTGACGACGACCGGCTGGGCAAGGCCGGCGTGCCCGCCGACCGGGTGGCCGCGCAGGCCTATTCCGGTTTCGAAACGGCCACCGTCGTGACCGTCGGCCGTGAGGTGGAGGTCGCCGAGACGATCAACATCACCGTTACGGGCCCGGGAGAGGGCAAGGTCGCCTTCGGGCACCTGCAGATCCGGCTCGAGGCGTTCGCGAAGGCGACCGTCGTCATCGACCAGCGAGGCAGCGGCACGTTCGCCGAGAACGTCGAATTCGTTCTCGGCGACAGCTCCCGTCTCACCGTGGTCGCCGTCCAGGACTGGGCGGACGACGCCGTGCACGTCGCGTCGCATCACGCGCGGCTGGGCCGTGACGCGGTGCTGCGGCACAACGCGGTCAGCCTCGGCGGCGACCTCGTCCGCCTGTCCGCGACCGTCAAGTACGACGGCCCGGGCGGCGACGCCGAACTGCTGGGTCTGTACTTCGCCGACGCGGGTCAGCACTTCGAGCAGCGACTGCTGGTGGATCACTCGCAGCCGCACTGCAAGTCCAATGTGGTCTACAAGGGCGCCCTGCAGGGTGATCCGAATTCGGGAAAGCCCGACGCCCACACCGTGTGGATCGGCGACGTGCTGATCCGCGCGGCGGCCGAAGGCACCGACACGTTCGAGCTGAACCGCAACCTCGTCCTCACGGACGGTGCACGCGCGGACTCGGTTCCGAACCTGGAGATCGAGACCGGTGAGATCGTGGGTGCCGGCCACGCCAGCGCCACGGGTCGATTCGACGACGAGCAGTTGTTCTACCTGCGCGCCCGCGGAATCCCCGAAGACGCGGCACGGCGACTCGTCGTGCGCGGGTTCTTCCACGAGATCATCAACAAGATCGCCGTCGCCGAGATTCGCGAGCGCCTCGAGGCAGCTGTCGAGGCCGAACTCGCCGCAGTCGGCGTGTGACCCGCGCCGCCGGACCATTACTTCCCATTTCTTCGAAGGATCACAATGTCTACCCCTGACGCTTCCACCCCCGAAACCTCGGTCCTGGAAATCAAGGACCTGCACGTCGACGTCGCGAACACCGACGAGAACGCCGAACCGATCAACATCCTCAAGGGTGTGAACCTGACGGTTCGTTCCGGTGAGACCCACGCGATCATGGGACCCAACGGGTCCGGCAAGTCGACGTTGTCGTACGCCATCGCGGGTCATCCCAAGTACCAGATCACGTCGGGATCCATCACCCTCAACGGTGAGGACGTCCTCGAGATGAGCGTCGACGAGCGCGCCCGCGCGGGACTGTTCCTCGCGATGCAGTACCCCGTCGAGGTCCCCGGCGTCTCGATGTCCAACTTCCTGCGCACCGCGGCCACCGCCGTCCGGGGCGAGGCCCCGAAGCTCCGCCACTGGGTGAAGGAAGTCAAGGAAGCGCTGACCGAACTGGACATCGACCCGTCGTTCGGCGAGCGCAGCGTCAACGAGGGTTTCTCCGGCGGTGAGAAGAAGCGCCACGAGATCCTGCAGCTCGGCCTCCTCAAGCCGAAGATCGCGATCCTCGACGAGACCGACTCCGGTCTCGACGTCGACGCCCTGCGCGTCGTCTCCGAGGGCGTGAACAAGTACAAGGAGCGCCAGCACGGCGGAATCCTGCTGATCACGCACTACACACGGATCCTGCGCTACATCAAGCCGGAATACGTCCACGTGTTCGTCGGCGGTCGTGTCGTCGAGTCGGGCGGTCCGGAACTGGCCGACGAGCTCGAGGCGAACGGCTACGAGCGCTTCACCCAGGCTGCAGCAACGCAAGGAGCATAAACGCAGATGACCACCTCGGTGCGCGTATTCGACGTCACCCGGATCCGGGAAGACTTCCCGATCCTGGCGCGTACGGTCCGCGACGGAAAACCGCTGGTGTACCTCGATTCGGGTGCGACGTCGCAGCGCCCGAACCAGGTGCTCGACGCCGAGCGGGAGTTTCTCACCACCTGTAATGCGGCCGTGCACCGAGGCGCTCACCAGCTCGCCGAAGAGGCCACGGACGCGTACGAGAACGCACGTGCGACGATCGCCGCGTTCGTCGGTGCCGACAGTGACGAACTCGTGTTCACCAAGAACGCGACGGAGTCGCTGAACCTCGTCACCCACGTGCTCGGTGACGAACGCTTCGAGCGGCATCTCGGTCCCGGCGACGAGATCGTCATCACCGAACTCGAGCACCACGCCAATCTCGTGCCGTGGCAGGAACTCGCGCGCAGCACCGGTGCGACGCTGCGCTGGTACGGCGTCACCGACGAGGGGCGGATCGATCTCGACTCGCTCGAGCTGACCGACGCCGTCAAGGTCGTCGCGTTCACCCACCAGTCCAACGTGACGGGAGCGGTGGCGCCCGTCGACGAGTTGGTGCGACGCGCCCGCGCGGTCGGGGCGCTCGTCGTACTCGACGCATGCCAGTCGGTGCCGCACATGGCCGTCGACTTCCACGCGCTCGGGGTGGACTACGCGGCGTTCTCGGGCCACAAGATGCTCGGTCCGTCCGGTGTGGGCGTCCTCTACGGGCGCCGGGAGCTGCTCAATGCGATGCCGCCGTTCATCACCGGCGGGTCGATGATCGAGACCGTCACGATGGAACGCACCACCTACGCGCCGCCCCCGCAGCGGTTCGAGGCCGGCGTCCCGATGACGTCGCAGGTAATCGGTCTCGGTGCTGCGGTGCGGTATCTCGACGAGATCGGTATGGACGCCGTCGCGGCACACGAGCACACCCTGGTCGAGGCCGCACTGGCCAAGCTGGGCGCCATCGACGGCGTCCGCATCATCGGCCCCACGACCGCCGAGGACCGCGGCGGGGCCGTGTCGTTCGTCGTCGACGGAATCCACGCCCACGACCTCGGCCAGATCCTCGACGACGAGGGTGTCGCCATCCGCGTCGGTCACCACTGCGCGTGGCCCCTGCACCGCCGCTTCGGCATCGCGGCCACGGCGCGGGCGTCGTTCGCGCTGTACAACACGCTCGACGAGGTCGACGCTCTCGCGGCCGCGATTCGCCGTGCACAGGAGTTCTTCGGGGAGGTGCCTGCATGAGAATGGAACAGATGTACCAGGAAGTGATCCTGGACCACTACAAGCATCCCCACGGCCGCGGCCTGCGCGAGCCGTTCGGCGCCGAAGTTCATCACGTCAATCCCACCTGCGGTGACGAAGTGACGCTGCGCGTGCAGCTCGCCGACGACGGCACGGTAGTGGATGTGTCATACGACGGCCAGGGTTGTTCCATCAGCCAGGCGTCCACCTCGGTGCTCACCGACCAGGTGGTGGGCATGCCGGTCGAGCAGGCGCTGCAGACCGTTGCCGCGTTCAACGAGATGGTCAGCAGCCGCGGTACCGTCGAGGGGGACGAGGACGTCCTCGGCGACGGCATCGCCTTCGTCGGCGTCTCGAAATACCCGGCCCGCGTGAAATGCGCGTTGCTGGGATGGATGGCATTCAAGGACGCGGTTGTTCAGATAGTGGACGACCGGGTCGTGGACGAACGGGATTCGGCCGTTCCGACAGCAGACGGCGAACCAGCTCGAATCGGAGGACAGGCATCATGAGCGAGACGCAGACGCCGGAGGCGGATCCCACCGCCGTACCGCAGCAGACGACGGCCGACCAGGGCGAGACCGCGCCTGCCGCGTCGGGTGCGGTTCCCGACCTGGAACGCCTCGAGGTTCTCGAGGAGGCGATGCGCGACGTCGTCGACCCCGAACTCGGCATCAACGTCGTCGACCTCGGGCTCGTGTACGGCATCACCGAAGAAGAGGACGTCGTCACCCTCGACATGACCCTCACGTCCGCGGCCTGCCCGCTGACCGACGTCATCGAGGACCAGTCCCGCGGCGCGCTCGTGCGCAGCGGACTGTGCAACGAACTGAAGATCAACTGGGTGTGGCTCCCGCCGTGGGGCCCCGACAAGATCACCGAGGACGGCCGCGAGCAGTTGCGCGCCCTCGGGTTCACGGTCTGACGACCTACCACTGCAGACACGGAGGGGCTCGGCGAGAATCATCTCGCCGAGCCCTTTGCTCTGTGCCGATCTCGGGCCGGTGTCGTTGCGTGCCAGCCGGTGTTGGTGACGGCACCGGCCGCGGTGGTGGCCCGAACGCGGTGACGATCGACGCCGTGGCCGACTGGCGCGGGGCATGACACCTACACTGCTGTGATGGCGGCGAAACCGCGGCACGCGCGGGTCGAGGATATCCACGAACTGGCCCTGAGGATGCCCTACGCCAAGGTCGAGTACGGGCCTCGCGGTAACCCCATCTACCAGGTGGGCGGTAAATCGTTCGTGTTCTTCCGAACCCCGCGCCCCGACGCCGTCGACCCTCGTACTGGAGAGCGATATACGGACGTGATCGTCTTCTGGGTACCGTCCGAGTCCGACAAGCGAGCCATGGTCCAGGACTCGGCATCGCCGTTCTTCACCACCCCGCATTTCGATCGACACCCTTCGATACTGTTGCGGGCGAGCATGGTTGGTGATCTCACGCTGCAGGAATTGGACGAGGTGGTCCAGGATGCGTGGCTCTCCCGCGCCTCGCCCACCCGGGCCGCCGCTTGGCTCGACGGACAGCGTCGCACGTAGCACCTGGGCGCGGGGTTCGGGAAAATGTCTCCGCCGGGTCGAGCCCTTCACGGCGTTCGGTGATCCGCTCGGACCATTCGGCGCGGACGACAGCCTGCTCCTGACCGGTCAGGTCGTCATAGTCGCGGCGGCCGACGACTACGTCGGCGATGGCGCGGTGAGAAACGCTGGGGGAGGCGTCCAGCTGCGAAGTAGTCGGACGCAGAGACTCGCCGTGGTTCAACGTCGGCTGGGTCGACGACCTCACCATCCGAGTTCGTGCAGCCGGGCGTCATCTATGCCGAAGTGGTGACCGACCTCGTGGACGACGGTACGGCGCACCTGCTCCACAACTTCTGCGTCGGTACGGCATATGGCGCAGATTGCGAGGCGGTAGATCGTGATCCGGTCGGGCAACACCCCGGCGTACCGCGTCGTACGGTTGGTCAGTGGAACTCCTTGGTACAGACCGAGCAGACCCGCAGGACCGCCGTCGTGTTCGACGGTGACGGCTACGTTGGCCATCACTCGACCCAGCTCCGCTGGCAAACTGTCGAGCGCCCGGATGACCATGTCCTCGAACCGCTCGCCTTCGACGTCGATCATGAACCTATTGTCCGGCCACACCGGCCTGCTCGGCGCTACACAGCTACTGGACGGCGACACCGCACCGGAACGGCACCCTGGTCACCATGTTTCCCACCGGCTGAGAGGGTCGGCGACGGTGCGGCGCCAACTCGGTGCACACGGGCCGCGAAGCCGCATAATTGAGGGTGCGAGGTGAGACCGGTGCGGCAGACACCCTGGTTGACGACGACGATATTCGTCGGGTCCGGTGTTCTCCTGCTCGCAGTCCACGCCGGCGGCGGTGCGTCGAGCGAACCCGACAGGGAAGCGACGCGCATCCTCGATCCCGCCGGGCCGGTCCTGATCCTCACTCCGCCACGCGGACAGCCGGGCGACCGCATTCAGTACCACGCGACGAATCTTCCGACCTGCAGCGGACCGTGGGCGGTGGAGTTCGGCGATCGTGTCCTGGGCGAGACCCGTCAGGTCGGCAGCGTCGCCGACTTCCGCGCGGCGGTGCCGAACCGCGGCAGTCGCGGTTTCCAGGTGGCCGGGCTGCGGTGCCTGCCGATCCCGTCGATGGTGGTGCAGACGACGTTCGAGGTGCTCTCCGTGAGACCCTCGTCGGAGCCGACCACTACCTGGATACTGCCGCCACCACCAGAGCTACCGACGCGGACGAAGAGACCCACGCCGACGACCACCACCACCACCACCACCACGCTCACGGCTCCTGCTGACGGGGCGCGGTAGCGGCGGCAGCCGGCGCGTCGGCGCCTGCGCCGCTCGAACCGATGTCGTTCGGGGACCTGCTCGCACTCCTGTCAGCGTCCGTCATGGGGTGCGCCCAGTCGTCACTTACTCTATCGTCCGATAGCCGTTGCCGGGCAGGGGTTTTAGGAGAGGTAGCGACCGTCGGACTGGGCGGTTTGCAGTGCGGCGAGGATGTGATCGACCGCGGCTGTTGTGCGTTGTGAGTCGCCGGTGGCCAGCAGGTCCAACAACGCACCGCGGAGTGCGGCTAGCACGCTGGTCCGTTTATCGCGGGCACGCGTGGTGCCGCGTGTGCGTTCCGGTTGTGCCGATGCGAGGACGTCCAGCCAGTCGGTCACGGTTGCCTCGGCGAACTCGTTCCATGGTCCGGTGGGGTCGGTCAAGGATCGGACGTAGGCCTCGACCCATAATGCGAGCATCGGTCGGTGTGCGTCGGCCACGAGCCACGACCAGACAATTCGGGCGCCCTGGAAGATCGCTCCTGGATCGTCATCAGCGTTGCGACGTACCTCGTCGAGGAACGTCAGTTCGTCACGGCGGGCGCGCGCCAGTATTGCGCGTATCAACCCCTTCCTGCTGCCGAAAAGGTACAACAGCACCCGCGGATTTGATCCGTGTGTCTTTCGGCGCAAACCCGATCCTTCGGGTCGGGGATAGCCGATCTGGTTTTGTCGGAGTGTGTGGCTAGTGTCTGGGTTATGGCGGGGAGGGTGGTGAAGCGGGCGTTCAGGTACCGTTTCTATCCGACTGCGGTGCAGGCGGATCAGCTTGCTCGGACGTTCGGGTGCACCCGGTACGTCTACAACCGGGCGTTGGCCGAGCGCTCGCGTGCCTGGTCGCAGGAGCGGCGGCGGGTCAGCTACAGCGACACCTCGAAGATGCTCACCGGATGGAAGCGGGACACCGAGACCGAGTGGTTGGCGGAGCCGTCGAAGGGACCGCTGCAGGAGTCGCTGCGGCAGTTGCAGGGCGCGTTCGACAGGTTCTGGCGCACGCAGTCCCGCTACCCGCAGTTCAAGAGGAAGGGCCGGTCGAAGGATTCGGCGACCTACTACGCGAACTGCTTCACCTACCGCGGCGGGCAGATCCGCTTGGCCAAGCAGCCCGAACCCCTGGACATTCGGTGGTCGAGGCCGCTGCCGGAGGGGGCCGTGCCGTCGCAGGTGACGGTGTCGCGTAATGCTCGTGGTCGGTACCACATCTCGATTCTCGTCGAGGACACGATCACCGAACTCGACCCGACCGATGGGGTGGTCGGGCTCGACGCCGGGATCACGAGCCTCTACACGCTCTCGACGGGGGAGAAGGTCACCAACCCGCGCCACGAGGGCAGGGACCGTGCGCGGTTGGCGAGGGCGCAGCGGGTGCTCGCCAGGAAGGCGAAGGGATCCCGTAACCGGGCCAAGGCCCGACTGAAGGTCGCGAAGATTCATGGCCGGATCGCCGATCGGCGGCGCGATTATCTGCACACACTCTCCACTCGGCTGGTGCGCGAAAATCAAGTGATCGCCGTCGAGGATCTGAGTGTGCGGAACATGGTCAGGAATCGGTCGTTGTCTCGGGCGATCTCGGATGCGAGTTGGTCCGAGTTCCGGTCGATGCTCGAGTACAAGGCCGACTGGTACGGGCGGCGGGTGGTGGCGATCGACCGGTTCTGTCCGTCGTCGAAGACGTGCTCGGTGTGTGGGGCGATCGCGTCGACGATGCCGCTTGACGTGCGGGAGTGGGCGTGCGGATGCGGCGTCGTCCATGATCGGGATGTGAATGCGGCGAGGAATATTTTGGCCGTCGGACTGACGGTGGCAGCCTGCGGAGATGGTGTGAGACCGCCCCGCACATGAAGTGTGGGGAGGCAAGTGTCGGTGAAACAGGAACCTCGGGACGCGAGTCTCGAGGGGAATCTCGGTCGTTCACGGCCGAGAGGACGTCAATGATGGCGAGGCTACGTGGTGTATGTGAAGGTGCTCCGGCGCCGCGATGGCCATGTCTTCCTCGAGCCCCGCAATTCGGCCTATACCGCGATTGACGGCGACGGCGCAGTCGTCCTGAGCAAGGTGGTGTCGGTGATGCGCCGGATCTGAGGAGTGTGCAGCCGACAACACCCGCAGCCAAGAACGACCTCGAACACGAATCACCGGCTTCACCCAGGCCCGACTCCGTTGCAGGGGTAGGAGTGTCCGGGTTCGTCCGGCCGCGCATTATCGTCGGTTCAGGCGCGCTTGCGTTCCGAGGTAGACGACTTCGCTGTAGCCTTCTTCGCCGCGGTCTTGGCCGGAGCCTTTTTCGCCGGCTTCTTCTTGGCGGGTGCGGCCTTCTTCCCGGCGGCGTCGACGCTGCGCTGAAGTGCGGCCACGAGATCGACGACCTCGGCGTCCTCGCCGGTCTTCTCGACCTCGGCGACGGGGATGACCTTCTTGCCGCCCGACTTGATCATCTCGTCGAGCAGTTCCCGCAACTGCACCTGGTAGTCGTCGGTGAACTCGGTGGGATCGAAGTCGTCGGCCATGCTGTCGACGAGGGTCTCGGCCATCGCGAGCTCCTTCGCCTTCGGCTTGTCGACGTCGTCGAGCGACGGAAATTCGGCGGCCCGAACCTCGTCCGGCCACAGCAGCGTCTGGATCACCAGCACCCCGTCGCGCGACCGCATCGCGGCCAGTCGGGTGCGCTGACGGAGCGTGAAGTGGACGAGGGCCGTGCGGTCGCTGTTCTCGAGGGCCGTCGCGAGAAGGACATATGCCTTCGGGGAACTGGAATCCGGCTCGAGGAAGTAACTCTTCTCGAACAGAATGGGGTCGATCTGTTCCGTCGGCACGAACTGCAGAACCGGAATCTCGTGTTTCTCGGCGGCAGGGAGCTTCGCGAAATCGTCGTCCGTCAACACCACGCGGACGCCGTCGTCGGACTCGTAGGCCTTGTCGATATCGGCGTATTGAACGACGTTGCCGCATTCCGTGCACACGCGGTTGTATTTGATCCGGCCGCCGTCCTTGGCGTGGACCTGGTGAAACTTGATGTCGTGATCCTCGGTGGCCGAATAGACCTTGACCGGCACGTTCACGAGTCCGAACGCTATCGAGCCCTTCCATATCGACCGCATGCGTTCCATGATGGTCTCCTTTTCGCGTTCGCGCGACAGTTCATCGAACTTCCCGGCGCAGCGTCGAACGGAGAATCGCGCCGCGGATATCGCCGGAGGACGCGACAAACATCCTGCGCATCGCCGCCAGAGTTCCGCGCGGATTCGACCGCTCGGACAGATATGCGGCTTGCAGTTGCGGCGGCAGATCGAAGAAATGCTCGAAGAATTCGGGTATGTGTTCCGCATCGAGATCGAGGAGGACGCGAAGGCCGAGCGACCGCAGCGATGCGACGCTGCGAGCCCGCCACGACCACAACCGCCCGCTCGAACCGTCGCGCATGTCCCGGACGAGCAGGTCTGCGCAGAAAAGTGATGCTGCGACGCTGTAGCCCGTGCCGGGGTGCATCAGCCCTGCACGAGCCCCGAACCGCACCTGGTCCGAGTTGTGGGCACGACCGGCCTCGGGTGGTGGCTCGACCGCGAATTTCACTCTCTCGACGTCCGAGTGTGAAGGGACGGTGACACCCCGCTGCCGGAGTCGGTCGTGGAGCCGGACGGCGAGTTCCGCCATCGGTAGCGGTGGGCGACCGACGAGACACGTCTCCTCGAGCAGAAACCGGTCGTGAGTGAGCGGGACCCCGTACAGGAATGACGGAGTGTCCGCGGGGGATGTCCCGTTGTCGCGGCGCCAGTCCATGAAGACGGCGGCATCGCCGGCGAGTGCCTGTGCGGCAGTGCCTGGGTCCACCACGACCCCGTACGCCGTCTGCTGCGCGAGGTCGGGGCTGTCGCCGGTTCCCCGCGCATCGACCACCACATGCGCCTCCAGGGTCGAGCCATCGTTGAGCCGGACGGAAGTGGGGGAGAGGTCGACCGCTCTACCTGCGAAAACAGTTCCGGAATCTTCGGTGAGTATTGATTGCAGTGTCGATGTATTCAAAACGCAATATGTGCGTTCGATGGTGTGACGGCGAGTTGTCCAGGCGGTCGGATGTGGGATCCTCGTGGCGACGGCACCCGGCGGAAGCCATTCGGGGAGTTCGTCTTCCCACGCCGCGTACGTCGCGGACCAGGCTCTGCGGGGGAGCGGATCGATCGAGGCGACCGTCAACCCGGCCGCCGTCGCCCGGTGGGCGAGGGCTCTGCCGGCGGGGCCGAGGCCGACGATCGCGACATCCCAGATCGGTCGAAGGGGAGGCGTTGTCACGATTCCAGCGTGTCATGGCGCGCCGCCGCGCCCTGTCGAATCCGTAGTTCCACACTCTGACACGGACGGGACGCGAGAATTTCTAGAAATTGTAGGCTTTCGTCGCGCATCGGCGCAGTTGGGGAAGTTGACGTCCAACCATGCGGTTCCGAGCGGCTACCGCACACATTTCCTCGACGCGTGGGGCGAGATCAGGGGAGTGGATGCGGCGGGCGGGCGTTCGCTGCCGCGGGGGAGTGCGGTGAGCGGATCGAAGCGTTCGCCGGGGTAGGGCGGTGAGGTGGCGAACGCTGGGGGCGCCGCACTTTCGATCCTGACGCAGGCAGCGGTCGGGGTCGAGTTCGAGCTGCACACTGGCGCTATGACTTGGACTGTGACGGAATACCGGGGTGTACCGAATTCATCCTCGCCGGCCCGAGGGCGAACCATGTGTAGTCCCCACAGATACTCACTCCCGACCGCATCACGCACCCACCATTCCGGCTCACGACGGGGGGTCGGGGTCCGAAGGTAAGCGGGATCACTGGCAGGCGTGTTCCGAGTGACCGGCGGTCGGGTAAAATTGCTGGTTCGTGCGTTCTTTGCGCGGTTGCCCTCATTCAGTGCGAGCGTCATTTTCCTAGGAGTCTTGTTGATCACCGCTACCGACCTGGAAGTTCGAGCTGGAGTGCGGACGTTGCTGTCCGCTCCCGGACCGGCTTTGCGGGTGCAGCCCGGCGACCGCATCGGGCTGGTCGGCCGCAACGGTGCCGGCAAGACGACCACGCTCCGCATTCTTGCGGGGGAGGGTGAGGCGTACGCGGGCGAGGTCATGCGCACCGGCGATCTCGGCTACCTTCCGCAAGACCCGAAGGAGGGTGACCTCGACGTCCTCGCCAAGGACCGGGTGCTCTCCGCGCGCGGCCTCGATTCGCTGCTGCGGGACATGGAGAAGCAGCAGATCCTGATGTCGGAGGTCGTGGACGACACCGAGCGTGACAAGGCCGTGCGCAAGTACGGGAACCTCGAGGACCGCTTCTCCGCGCTCGGTGGGTACGAGGCGGAGAGCGAAGCGGCTCGCATCTGCAACAGCCTCGGCCTGGCGGACCGCATACTCGGCCAGCAGTTGCACACCCTGTCGGGTGGTCAGCGCCGCCGCGTGGAGCTGGCCCGCATTCTGTTCGCCGCGTCGGACGGCAGCGGTGGTCGCTCCGATACGACACTTCTGCTCGACGAGCCCACCAACCACCTCGACGCCGACTCGATCACGTGGCTGCGGGGCTTCCTGCAGAGCCATGAGGGCGGGTTGATCGTGATCAGCCACGACGTCGATCTGCTGAACGACGTGGTGAACCGGGTGTGGTTCCTCGACGCCGTGCGCGGCGAGGCCGACGTGTACAACATGACGTGGAAGAAGTACCTGGACGCCCGGGCGACGGACGAGCAGCGTCGCCGCCGTGAGCGCGCCAACGCGGAGAAGAAGGCCGGTGCGCTGCGCGTTCAGGCCGCGAAGCTCGGCGCGAAGGCCACCAAGGCGGTGGCGGCGCAGAACATGGCGAAGCGTGCCGACAAGCTGATGTCGGATCTCGATGCGGAACGCGTGTCCGACAAGGTCGCCCGGATCCGGTTCCCCGAACCGGCCGCGTGTGGCAAGACCCCGCTGATGGCGGAGAATCTGACCAAGGTCTACGGCTCGCTGGAGATCTTCACCGGGGTGGACCTTGCGATCGACCGTGGTTCCCGTGTCGTCGTGCTCGGCCTCAACGGTGCGGGCAAGACGACGTTGCTGCGCATCCTCGGGGGAGTGGAGACGCCGGATGCCGGCGGGCTCGTTCCCGGGCACGGCCTGAAGATCGGGTACTTCGCGCAGGAGCACGACACGCTCGACGACAACGCGTCGGTGTGGGAGAACATTCGCCATGCGGCACCGGATACGGGGGAGCAGGAGCTGCGTTCGCTGCTCGGTGCGTTCATGTTCACCGGCCCGCAACTCGAGCAGCCCGCAGGCACCCTGTCCGGCGGTGAGAAGACCCGCCTCGCGCTTGCGGGTCTCGTGTCTTCCGCTGCCAACGTGCTGCTGCTCGACGAGCCGACGAACAACCTCGACCCCGTGTCCCGCGAACAGGTGCTGGACGCTCTCCGCAGCTACACCGGCGCCGTCGTCCTGGTGACGCACGACCCGGGCGCGGCCGAGGCGCTCGATCCGGAGCGGGTCATTCTCCTGCCCGACGGCACCGAGGACCACTGGTCGCAGGACTACCTGGAACTCATCCAGCTCGCCTGAGCACTGCGCGTAGATATCGCCGTCGCGGGGCTCTACCGTGGAAACCACCGTCGCTCGCCGACTGGAGGAGTTCATGGCTGACATCGGGGTCTTCGCCAAGAGTGCTCGGATCACGGGACCGTCGCGCGCCGATCTGCAGGCGGAGCTGAAGGAGCGTTACCAGGCCGGGGCGAGTATCCGTTCCCTGGCCCGGGAAATGGGGAGATCGTACGGATTCGTCCGCAACATCCTCGCGGAGTCCGAGGTTGAGCTCCGCGGACGAGGCGGAGCTCACCGTCGTAAGACCTGACGACCGTCGGTGGGGGAGTGCGGTGTCAGTCGCGGCGTCGGACGGATTCCTCGACGAGGTCGAGCACGGCCGACAGGTTGTCGCCGGCGTGCCCCGAGGCGATGCGCGCGACCAGGCCGTCGAGCACCAGATCGAGGTAGCCGATGAGAACGTCGGTCGGCACGTCGTCGCGGAGACGTCCCGCCGACTTCTGCCGCGCGAGGCGTGCCATGGTCGCCTCGGTGAGTTCCGCCGACCGTTGCGACCAGCTTCTGCGGAAGTCGGCGTCGTTCCGGAGCCGCCGGGCTATCTCGAGCCGGGTGCCCAACCAGTCGAACTGGTCGGGCTGGGCCAGCATGTCCCGCATGACCTGAACGAGGCCCTCGTGGGCGACCACGTCGGCCATCCTCGTCGCATCCTCGTGGGCGAGGGCGAGGAACAACCCGTCCTTGTCTTTGAAGTGGTGGAAGATCGCACCGCGGGACAGTCCGGTCACTTCTTCGAGCCGCCGGACCGTGGCACCGTCGTAACCGTATTCGGCAAAGCATCGGCGGGCGCCGTCCAGGATCTGACTGCGCCGTGCCGCGAGATGGTCTTCACTGACCTTGGGCAAAGTGCCTCCTTCGTCGGCCTGTGCGTGTTTCTGTCCTCGGCAGTGGAAGTCATCCAATGCACGAAGCGCGCACGACCACCTCGATCGGGACAGCGGAGCTCCCCTGAAACTGGTCGTGCGCGCTTCGTGCCTGTCATGGCCGAAAACACTCACAGGTGCGCGGCGCCTGTGAGCCGAAAGTGCTCACAGGCGCGATTGCGCCCTAGCCCTTGATCATGTTGCGGAGCACGTACTGCAGGATGCCGCCGTTGCGGTAGTAGTCCGCTTCACCGGGGGTGTCGATGCGTACGACTGCGTCGAACACGACCTTCTCGCCGTTCTCGCGCGTTGCCGTGACCTTCATGGTCTTCGGGGTGACGCCCTCGTTGAGCTTCTCGACGCCTTCGATGTCGAAGGTCTCGGTGCCGTCGAGCTTCAGTGACGCAGCCGACTCGCCGGCCGGGAACTGCAGCGGAACGACGCCCATGCCGATGAGGTTGGAGCGGTGGATGCGCTCGAACGACTCGGTGATGACGGCCTTGACGCCGAGGAGGCTGGTGCCCTTGGCGGCCCAGTCACGCGACGATCCGGAACCATACTCCTTGCCGCCCAGGACGACCAGCGGGATGCCGGCTGCCTGGTAGTTCTGCGACGCGTCGTAGATGAATGCCTGCGGTGCGCCTTCCTGCGTGAAGTCGCGGGTGTAGCCACCGGAGACGTCGTCGAGGAGCTGGTTGCGCAGACGGATGTTCGCGAACGTTCCGCGGATCATCACCTCGTGGTTGCCGCGACGCGAGCCGAGCGAGTTGTAGTCCTTGCGCTCGACGCCGTGGGAATCGAGGTACTGCGCGGCGGGGGTGCCGGCCTTGATCGGACCTGCCGGGCTGATGTGGTCGGTGGTGACCGAGTCGCCGAGCAGGGCGAGGACGCGAGCGCCCTTGATGTCCTTGACCGGAGCCGGATCTTTCGGCATGCCGTCGAAGTACGGAGCCTTGCGGACGTAGGTCGAGTTCTGGTCCCACTCGAAGGTGTCACCCTCGGGGGTCGAGAGGTTCTGCCAGCGGCTGTCGCCCGCGAAGATCGTTGCGTAGGACTTGCGGAACATGTCCTGGCTGATCGCCGTCTTGATGGTCTCTTCGATCTCCTGCGTGGACGGCCAGATGTCCTTCAGGAACACGGGGTTGCCGTCGGTGTCGTCGCCGAGCGAGTCGGTTTCGAAGTCGAAGTCCATGGTTCCCGCGAGGCCGTAGGCGATGACGAGCGGCGGGGAGGCCAGGTAGTTCATCTTGACGTCGGGGGAGATGCGTCCCTCGAAGTTGCGGTTGCCCGAGAGCACCGCGGTGACCGACAGGTCGTTGTCGTTGATGGCCTTGGAGACTGCCTCGGGCAGCGGGCCGGTGTTGCCGATGCACGTGGTGCATCCGTAGCCGCCGAGGTAGTAGCCGAGCTTCTCGAGGTACGGCCAGAGGCCGGCCTTCTCGTAGTAGTCGGTGACAACTTGCGAACCGGGTGCCATGTTGGTCTTGACCCACGGCTTGGTGGCCAGGCCCTTCTCGACGGCATTACGTGCAAGCAGTGCAGCGCCGAGCATGACCGACGGGTTGGACGTGTTGGTGCAGGAGGTGATGCCGGCAACGACGACGGCGCCGTGATCGAGAACGAACTCGCCTGCGTCGGACTTGACGACAACCGGCTTGCTCGGGCGGCCGTCTGCGCCGTTGGCGGCGGAGAGGACGTCGACTGCTCCGTCATCGGCAAACGACAGAACTGCGGGGTCGGACGCCGGGAAGGATTCTTCGACGGCCTCGTCGAGCTGAGTGTGCTCGGTCGGAAAGTGCTCTTCCACGTAGTTGTGGATGTCCTTGCGGAACGCGGTCTTCGAGTCCGACAACAGGATTCGGTCCTGCGGGCGCTTCGGGCCGGCGATCGAGGGAACAACGGTTCCCAGATCGAGCTCGATGTACTCGGAGAAGACGGGCTCCTTGTCGGGATCGTGCCACAGGCCCTGTTCCTTGGCGTAGGCCTCGACGAGAGCGAGCTGCTCGTCGCTACGGCCGGTCAGGCGCAGG
Organism: Rhodococcus sp. WS4; assembly: GCA_006543605.1. GTDB lineage: Bacteria > Actinomycetota > Actinomycetes > Mycobacteriales > Mycobacteriaceae > Rhodococcus_F. The sequence continues at coordinate 59,036 of RRBB01000020.1, read as the reverse complement.
TAGTCGATCGTTTCGCTGTCGATCGGGAAGATCGCTGCGGTGGAACCGAATTCGGGGCTCATGTTGCCCAGGGTTGCGCGGTTCGCGAGCGGAACCTCGGCAACACCCTTGCCGTAGAATTCGACGAACTTGCCGACGACGCCGTGCTTGCGGAGCATCTCGGTGGCGGTGAGCACGACGTCGGTCGCGGTGACGCCGGGCTTGATCTCACCGGAGAGCTTGAAGCCGACAACGCGGGGGATGAGCATGGAGACCGGCTGGCCGAGCATGGCTGCCTCGGCTTCGATGCCGCCGACGCCCCAGCCCAGCACGCCGAGGCCGTTGACCATCGTGGTGTGCGAGTCGGTGCCGACGCAGGTGTCGGGGTATGCCTGGCCGTTACGTGCCATGACGGTCGGAGCCAGGTATTCGATGTTGACCTGGTGAACGATGCCCATTCCCGGGGGGACGACCTTGAAGTCGTCGAATGCGCCCTGGCCCCAGCGGAGGAACTGGTAACGCTCGCCGTTGCGCTGGTATTCGAGGTCGACGTTGCGCTCGAGTGCATCGGCCTGGCCGAAGATGTCGAGAATGACCGAGTGGTCGATGACCATGTCGGCGGGGGAGAGCGGGTTGACCTTGTTGGGGTCGCCGCCGAGGGTGGTGACAGCCTCACGCATGGTGGCGAGGTCGACGACGCAGGGAACGCCGGTGAAGTCCTGCATGATCACGCGAGCCGGCGTGAACTGGATTTCGACGCTCGGCTGAGCCGAGGGATCCCAGCCTGCAATTGCGCGGATGTGATCCGCGGTGATGTTGGCTCCGTCTTCGGTGCGGAGAAGGTTCTCGGCGAGAACCTTCAGGGAGTAAGGCAATTTCTCGGTGCCGGGGACGGCTGCAAGGCGGAAGATCTCGTAGGAGTTCTCACCGACCTCGAGGGTTCCCTTTGCTCCGAATGAATCAATACTGGTGCTCACGTCAGCTCCACTCGTCTATGTGAGGGTCGCCACCGACGGGGCTGTGTCGACGGCTGCAGGCACTGCGGGCACGGCTGATCCGTCTGCGCTGGTGTGCTAGCGATGGACGGAATCGGCCCCTACCGCGGTACCTCCGATAGTCTAACAGTACGCTTGTCCTGTGAGAATTCGGGGCGGAATCGGGCCCGGCCCTCGGCGATTCTCCTCGTTCCCGGCGGGGAACGCGCGGACGGAACGGAACTTCGGGGACACCTCACGTAGTGTTCACGCGAGGCTTACGTTCCTACAGCAAACCCGGATGAGAGATGCCTGCCCCTATCGCCACCGCAGTTCCCGCCAGTGTCACGCTCCCCATTCATGCGGCGCTTCCCGTGAAGACGGACATTCCGGAGGACCTCGACGTCTCGGACGTGGTCACGGATGTGTCCGACGACGGGGTGTCCGCGCCGTCCGACGAGGTGAGCGACCTCGTCGCCGTGGTGGACCGCGCGGCCGAGCACGGCGTCAAGTTGAGCATCGTGGTGCTGGACGAGGATCCCGGGCGCGATTCGCAGCTGCGCGACCTCGCGACCGAGGTCGGGGCCGAGGAGGGCGGCACCGTCCTGGTGCTGAGTCCCAGCTGGGTCGGCACGTACAGCGATTCGATCAGCCGGGTGCTCCTCGAGTCGGGCCAGGACCGCACCTACACCGGCGACGCGGTGGTGTCCGCCAATCACTTCGTCGACGAGGTGATCGAGCCGGGACCTCCGTGGGCGCTGTTCACGGCGGTCATCGTCGCGATCGTGGTCATCGCGTCGGCTGCCACGTTCTTCGCGAAGTCGCGTCGGGCCGCCGGATCCCGTGGCGGTGATCCGGATAAGCGGGACGGCGCCGCACCGTCGCCGACGTCGTACGAGCGACAGAAGCCCTGACACTCCCGATTACCCGCAATAATTCGGCGGCCATTTTCACCATTCCGGTGTGAGTGGCCGCTGCCTGCGTCGATGCGCGAAAAGGGCGCCGACAATTCACAGCTCGCCATTTCCGCTGGTCAAATTACTCATGTGTTATTTGTGACTAAAGTTTCCATAGAGTCCGGAAGTGTCGTACGGTGCATTTGGCGCTCTTGGGGAAGAAGTGTCGCAGGCTGGTGATTGACGTCCAGAGTGACGGCGATGCCGGGTACGTCGGTGTCGCCGAAGCGCACGGAAAGGTGTGGCTGCCTGAATTTCTCCCCACGACGGGCACGGCGCGTTCGCGTGATCGGTGCAGAACCGAGGGAGAGAGTTGTGAAGCGACAAGCACGAGCTGGAGTGGGGCACAGTAGCTTCTCCCGCGGGCACACTCGCACAGCGCGCCTCCTCATCGGATTGGGCATTGTCGGGGCCCTGGTCGGCAGCACTCCCGGCCTGGCGGCAGCCGTGCCCCCACCACCGCCGAATCCGTCCGACTCCGACATCGCGCAGGCCCAGACCCAGGTCACTTCGGGTCTCGGTCAGGTCAGCGAACTGATCAACCAGGTGGCGTCCGCGGATCAGCAACTCGCGCAGCTCGACAACGAGGTCGCCATCAAGCGCGAGGACGTGAACCGGGCGCTGGTCGATCTGCAGAACGCCCGCAGCGCCGCCGACCTCGCCGCCGGCGTGGTCGGGGCCTCGCAGCAGGCGCTGCGTGACGCGGGCGCACAGATCGAACTCGCGCAGAAGGACTTCGACAAGTACGCCCGGTCGAGCTACACCCAGGGCACCAACGTCTCCGCGATCTCGACGTATCTCGGCGCTCAGGGGCCCGGTGACGTCCTGGACCGCGCGCAGGTTCTGAAACTCCTCGCCACGAGCCAGAACGCGGTGCTCGAGGGCCTGCAGCGGGCCCGGACCGCACAGGCGAACAAGGATTCCGCGGCGCGTGAGGCCAAGCAGCAGGCGGACGCGGCCGCCGATCAGGCCGAGTCGAAGAAGTCGCTGGCCGAGCAGGCGATCGCGATCGCGCGCTCGGCGTTGCAGGACCAGGCCGTCAAGAAGGCGCAGATCGAAAGCAACCGCGCGGCCGCGCAGGCCCAGCTCGAGGCCGCCCGCGGGAACGTCGAGGGCCTGCAGGGGCAGCGCGAGGCCTACGCGACGTGGGACGAGCAGCGCCGCGCCGAGGAGGCGCAGAAGGCTGCCATCGCCGCCGCCGCCCGGGAGGCGGCGACGCAGGCCGCGGCCCGGGTCGCCGCCAACGAGGCCGCCCGGCAACGCGCCGCGGAACTCGCCGCCGGGCAGCGGGCGCACACCACCATCGAGGAGGATTCCGAGTCGGACGGCGAGTCGACGACGCCGAAGTCCACACCCAAGTCGAAACCGTCGACCAGCGGCGAGGACCTCACCGGCAGCGAGGCCATCGAAACCGTCATCGACCGGGGACTGTCGCAGATCGGCGTCGAGTACGCGTGGGGCGGCGGCGACGAGAACGGGCCCACGAAGGGCATCCGCGACGGCGGTGTGGCCGACAGCTACGGCGACTTCAACAAGATCGGCTTCGACTGCTCCGGCCTGATGATCTATGCGTTCGCCGGGATCGGTATCTCCCTGCCGCACTACACCGGGTACCAGTACACCGCCGGAGAGCAGGTTCCGTCGGAGGAGATGCAGCGCGGCGACATGATCTTCTGGGGCCCGAACGCCAGCCAGCACGTCGCCCTGTACCTCGGCGACGACCAGATGCTCGAGGCGCCGGAGTCGGGAGACGTCGTCAAGATCTCCCCAGTGCGGTGGGACGGCATGACCCCCTACGCTGTGCGTATGGTGTCGTGATCCATGATGTCGATGAAGTAGTCCGCAGTGCGGATCGTGCTTGGTTGCGGCGGGGGTTGCTTGCACCTGGAATAGTTGAGCAAGTACGTGAACGGGCGGAACGATCTAGGTGAAAGCGGTGGATTCTTGGTGACCTCACGTGATGATGCGGTATCGGAGGGTGCAGCCCGGAAGGAGTCGCCCGCGCAGGCCGCTCCCGAAGGTGTGAAGAACGGGGGTGCGGCCAACGGATCGGGTCCCCAGAACACCACCGCGCCGAAGGCACCCTCACAGAACGCGGGCACGCAGAGCGCGACGACGAATACGGTCGCGCCCAGTCTCGCCGCCGACGTCCAGACGCTGGAACGCGCGATCTACGAGGTCAAGCGCGTGATCGTCGGTCAGGACCGGCTCGTGGAGCGGATCCTCGTCGGTTTGCTCGCGAAGGGCCACGTGCTGCTCGAGGGTGTGCCGGGTGTCGCGAAGACCCTGGCCGTCGAGACGTTCGCGAAGGTGGTCGGCGGCTCCTTCTCTCGGGTCCAGTTCACCCCCGACCTGGTGCCGACCGACCTGATCGGTACGCGCATCTACCGGCAGGGCCGGGAGGAGTTCGACACCGAACTCGGTCCCGTCGTCGCGAACTTCGTGCTCGCCGACGAGATCAACCGGGCGCCGGCGAAGGTGCAGTCGGCCCTGCTCGAGGTGATGGCCGAGCGGCACGTCTCGATCGGCGGCAAGCGGTACCACATGCCCGACCCGTTCCTGGTGATGGCGACGCAGAACCCGATCGAGAACGAGGGTGTGTACCCGTTGCCCGAGGCGCAGCGCGACCGCTTCCTGTTCAAGATCCTCGTCGACTACCCGACGGTGGAGGAGGAGCGGGAGATCGTGTACCGGATGGGTGTCGCCGCGCCGGAACCCCACCAGGTGCTCGACCCCGAGGAACTCGTCCGCCTGCAGAAGGTCGCGAGCGGTGTGTTCGTGCACCACGCGCTGGTCGACTACGTGGTCCGGGTCATCGCGGCGACCCGTACGCCCGCCGAGTTCGGGCTGCCCGAGGTCGACGGCTGGATCGCGTACGGCGCGTCGCCGCGCGCGACGCTGGGCATCATCTCCTCGGCGCGGGCGCTGGCGTTGCTGCGCGGGCGTGACTACGTGGTGCCGCAGGACGTCCTCGAGGTGATTCCCGACGTGCTGCGTCACCGTCTCGTGTTGTCGTACGACGCGCTGGCCGACGAGGTGACCCCGGACGACGTCATCTCCCGTGTGCTGCAGACCGTGGGCCTGCCGCAGATCGCCGCCCAGCCGACGACGGTCCCGACGGCGCCCGCCGGTCACAACGGACCTCCCGCCCCGTCCACGTCGGTGCCCGGACCGACGGCGATGAGCCAGCCACGGTGAGTGCGCGTACCGCCGGCGCGCAGAGCGCCGGCCCGCCGCCGTCGTTTCGCTCCGGCGAACTCCGTGATCCCAAACTGTCCGCGGCGCTGCGGACGCTGGAACTGACCGTCCGTCGGCGCCTCGACGGGGTGCTGCACGGCGACCATCTGGGCCTGATCCCGGGACCGGGCTCCGAGCCGGGGGATGCGCGCGAGTACCAGCCGGGCGACGACGTGCGTCAGATGGACTGGTCGGTGACCGCCCGGACGACGCACCCGCACGTGCGGCAGTCGGTGGCGGACCGGGAACTCGAGACGTGGCTGGTCGTCGATCTGTCGTCGAGCCTCGACTTCGGCACCGCCGGCTGCGAGAAACGAGACCTGGTGGTGGCGGCGGCCGCCGCCGTGACGCATCTGACCAGCGGCGGCGGGAACCGGATCGGGGCGATCGTGTCGACCGGCGCCCAGACCACCCGGATCCCGGCCCGCGGTGGCCGGATCCACGCCCAGGCGATGCTGCGTCAGATCGCGACCACCCCGCACGCCCCGGACGGGGTGCGGGGCGACCTGCAGGCGACGGTGGAGTCGCTGCGCCGGCCCCAGCGTCGCCGCGGGCTGGCCGTCGTCATCAGTGACTTCCTCGGCCCGATCGACTGGGAGCGGTCGCTGCGGGCGATCTCCGGTCGTCACGACGTACTCGGTGTCGAGGTGCTCGACCCGCGAGATCTGGAATTACCCGACATAGGGGATGTAGTGCTGCACGATCCGGAGTCCGGACGGACCCGCGAGTTCACGACCACACCGCAACTGCGCGCCGACTTCGCGCGGGCCGCGGACGAGCACCGGCTGCAGGTGGAGCAGTCGTTGCGGCGCTGCGGCGCACCGCTGCTCAGCCTGCGGACCGACCGGGACTGGATCTCGGACGTGGTGCGTTTCGTGTCCGCCCGCAAACACAGTTACGGGACCGCGACGAACCAGAGGTCCCGCCGGTGAGTCTTTCCCAGTTCACCTCACCGTGGTGGTTGCTCTTCCTCCTGGTCGTCGTGGCATTGGTGGCGGGATACGTGTGGGTGCAGCGTCAGCGGCACAAGCACACCCTCCGGTTCACCAACTTCGCCCTGCTCGAGAAGGTCGCGCCGTCGCGGCCGGGGCGGGCCCGGCACATTCCGGCGCTGCTGATGGTGCTGGCGCTGGTGTTCTTCAGTGTGGCGCTGGCCGGTCCGACGGAGGACAAGCGGGTTCCGCGGAACCGGGCGACCGTGATCCTCGTCATCGACGTGTCGCTGTCGATGAAGGCGACCGATGTGGAGCCGACTCGGCTGGCGGCTGCGCAGGACGCGGCGAAGTCGTTCGCCGACGGGCTCACGCCCGGCATCAACCTCGGTCTCGTCGCGTTCGCCGGGACGGCGTCGGTGCTGGTCTCGCCGACCACCAACCGGGAGGCCACGAAGGTCGCGATCGACAACCTGCAGCTGAGCGAGCGGACCGCGACCGGTGAGGCGATCTTCACGTCGCTGCAGTCGATCGACACCCTGGCGGCGGTGCTCGGCGGTAGCGATCAGGCGCCGCCCGCCCGCATCGTGCTGCTGTCGGACGGCAAGCAGACGGTGCCCGAGAACCCCGACGACCCGCGGGGCGGCTTCACCGCGGCCCGGCAGGCGAAGGACAAGGACGTTCCCATCTCGACCATCTCGTTCGGGACGAGCTACGGCAAGGTCGAGATCGAGGACGAGCGCATCCCGGTGCCCGTCGACGACCCCTCGCTGCGGGAGATCGCGAATCTCTCCGGGGGCAGCTTCTTCACGGCCTCGAGCCTGGAGGAACTCCGCGACGTCTACGACACCCTCGAGGAACAGATCGGCTTCGAGACCACCCGCGGCGATGCCAGCCGCCCCTGGCTGGTGCTGGGTGTCCTGTCCGCCACCGCCGGGCTGATCCTCGCGCTGGTCCTGCGTCAACGGCTGCCGTGATCTCCATTCCACCGCGGCCCCGCACTGCAACTCCTGCACACCTGAACAGATAGGTTTGTCCCCATGTCTAACCCACACACCACTGATGCGTCGGCGCGGACGGTGTCCACTCCTCGCTCGGTGCTCGTCACCGGCGGTAACCGCGGGATCGGCCTCGCTGTCGCGCAGCGCCTCGCGGCGGACGGCCACAAGGTCGCGGTCACGCACCGCGGCTCGGGTGCGCCCGACGGCCTGTTCGGCGTCCAGTGCGACGTCACCGACACCGAGTCGGTCGACCGCGCGTTCAAGGAGGTGGAGGCGCACCAGGGTCCCGTCGAGGTCCTCGTCGCCAACGCCGGCATCACCGACGACACGCTGATCATGCGCATGACCGAGGAACAGTTCACCTCCGTCGTCGACGCCAACCTCACCGGCGCGTTCCGGGTCGCGAAGCGGGCCACCCGGTCGATGCTGCGGTCCCGCTTCGGCCGGTTCGTGTTCCTCGGGTCCGTCGTCGGGCTCGCCGGCGGCCCCGGCCAGGTGAACTACGCGGCGTCGAAGGCCGGCGTCGTCGGCATCGCGCGCTCGCTGACCCGCGAACTCGGTTCCCGTTCGATCACCGCCAACGTGGTGGCACCCGGATTCATCGACACCGACATGACCGCGGTCCTCGACGACAAGTACAAGGACATGATCACCGGTGCGGTTCCGCTGCAGCGGCAGGGCAAGCCCGAGGAGGTCGCCGCCGTGGTGAGCTTCCTGGCCTCCGACGACTCCGCCTACGTCTCCGGCGCGGTGATTCCCGTCGACGGCGGCCTCGGCATGGGCCACTAGAACTCCCACTCACTTCCCGGACTTTTTCTTCACAGGAGGACACCTCATGGGCGGATTGCTCGAAGGTAAGACCATTCTCGTCACCGGCATCATCACGGACGCGTCCATCGCGTTCCACGTCGCCAAGGTCGCCCAGGAACAGGGCGCCAAGGTCATCATCACCGGCTTCGACCGTCTCCGGCTGATCGACCGCATCGCGCAGCGCCTCCCGCAGCCGGTGCCGCCGGCGCTCGAACTCGACGTGCAGAACCCGGAGCACCTCGCGAGCCTCGCCGACCGCATCCGGGAGATCGCGCCCGAGGGTGTCGACGGCGTCGTGCATTCCATTGCGTTCGCGCCGCGGTCCTGCCTGGGCAGCCCGTTCTTCGACGCCCCGTGGTCCGATGTCGGGGTGGCCTTCGAGGTGTCCGCGTACTCGTACGCCTCCCTGTCGAAGGCGCTGCTGCCGGTGCTGAACGACAACGCGTCGATCGTCGGCATGGACTTCGACCCCGCGCGCGCGGTGCCGTTCTACAACTGGATGGGCGTCGCGAAGGCCACCCTCGAGTCGGTGAACCGGTACGTGGCCAAGGAGGTCGGTGAGCGCGGTATCCGCTCCAACCTGGTCGCGGCGGGACCGATCAAGACCCTCGCCGCCAAGGCGATCGCCGGTACCGCCACCGACGACGCCAAGCAGATGAACGAACTCAACACGGCGTGGGACGAGCGTGCGCCCATCGGCTGGAATGTCGACGACCCGGAGCCGGTCGCAAAGACCGTGTGCACCGTGCTGTCCGACTGGCTGCCCGGGACCACCGCGTCGATCATCTACGTCGACGGCGGCGCCCACGCGATGGCCGGCTAGGGCACTACCCGGGGAGTGCGCCCCGAACGGCACCACGGAAGATGGGAATCATGATCGCTGTGAATTCGACGGACGGTGCCGATTCCCGGTTCGACGCCCTTCTCGTGTTGTCGTTCGGGGGTCCGGAGAAGCCCGAGGACGTGCGCCCGTTCCTGGAGAACGTCACCCGCGGCAGGGGAGTGCCGCCGGAGCGGCTGGACGCGGTCGCCCAGCACTACCTGCACTTCGGGGGTGTGTCACCGATCAACGCCCTCAACCGCGACATCATCGCCCGGGTCGAGTCCGAATTGGCAAGCGCCGGAATCGATCTGCCCGTCTATTTCGGTAACCGGAACTGGCATCCGATGGTCGAGGACACCGTCGCGCGGATGGCCGGGGACGGGGTGCGCTCGGCCCTCGTGTTCCCCACGTCGGCGTGGGGCGGGTACTCGGGTTGCCGGCAGTACCACGAGGACATCGCGCGGGCGCGGGCCGCCGCCGGGGACGACGCACCCCACCTGGTGAAGCTGCGGCAGTACTACGACCACCCGCTGCTGATCGCGGCGTTCGCCGACGCCGTCCGTGACGCCGCCGCGCAGCTCCCGGCCGAGCGCCGGGACGGCGCGCGCCTGGTGTTCACCGCGCATTCGGTGCCGGTCGCCGCGGACGTCAACGCGGGACCGCCCGCGGACAGTGGCCGCCTCTACAGTCGGCAGGTGGCCGAGGCGGCCCGGCTCACCGCCGCCGCCGCCGGGTTCGACGACTTCGACCTGGTGTGGCAGTCCCGGTCCGGGCCACCCCAGGTGCCGTGGCTCGAGCCGGACATCTGCGACCATCTCGACACACTCGCCGGCACCGGGGTGGGTGCCGTCATCGCGTGCCCGGTGGGATTCGTCTCCGACCACCTCGAGGTGGTGTGGGATCTCGACACCGAGGCGCGGGAGAAGGCGGCCGAACTCGGCATCGACTTCGCGCGCGCCGGCACCCCCGGCACCGATCGGCGTTTCGCCGAGCTGGTCGTCGCACTCGTCGGCGAGCACGTGGCGGGTGGGCAGGCCGAGCGTCTGGGTTCGGAGCCGCTGCTCGGGTCGACTCTCGACGGGCAGTCCTGCGCGGTCGACTGCTGCCGGGCCGTGGTCAGGCCGTCAGGCCGTCCCGCGCACTCGCGTTGACGGCGGCGGTGCGCGCCGAGCGCACCGCCGAACGCAGTGGCCGCAGCAGATCCTCCATCGTCGCCGCGCCCGACGCGGACACGGTGCGGGCGGGAGCCATCTGCTCGGCGACGGTGAGGATCGCGGCCACCTGATCCGCCGAGTCCAGGATCCGCAGCGCCCGCGGTGCGATCGTCGACGGATACCGGTGAAGAGCGGACTGCGCCAACGCATCCGCGATCAACGCGCGCGGGTCGGCGCCGAACCCGGAGTCGAGCATGTGGAGGGCCTCGAGCGCCGCCGCGGCGTCCCGCACCGCCTGCCGCATCGTGAACTCGGCCTCACCCAGCCCGGTGTGGTGGGCGTCGAGGGGAAGCCGCTCGATCGACGACACCGTCCACCGCAGCACGTCGGGACCCTCGACGTGCGGGACGAGCCCCGTGCCGGGCCGGCCCGGTGGCCCCACCAGGACACCCTCGCCGGCACCGATCGCCGCGGACGCGAACTCGGTTCCCGCGGGCAGCCCCTGCACGTCCCCCGGCCCGGGCAGGACCAGCCGGATCTCGGTCTCCGGTTGCGACACCGACCGGCGGATGGTCTGGAGCAGCGCCGTCACCCCCGCGTCCTGCGGATCGGGCCACGGCAGCCCGGTGCGCCCGGCCGTCGCCTGATCCTCCGCGCACGCGAGATGCATCGGCGCCCACGCGTGGAGGGCGTCGATGACGTCGTCGGGTGCACTGTGCCCGGCGAGCCAGGAACTGGCCCACACGGTGAGAGTGGCGCTGGGTGAAGTCACGATAAACGAGCATATGTCGGCGTGGCGGCGTGTGCGTAACGGCGCCGCTGGCATAGCGTCAGCGCCCGTGAGCGGAGGCGACAGATACGGCGACATCTTTTCCGGCCACCCCCGGGCCCGGAAGCCCGTGACCCCCAGCGTCCCGGCCGAGCGGGACCTCGTGGTCGAGGACGCGGGCACCGGGTTCTGCGGTGCGGTGGTGGGGTTCGAGCGCACCTACGACGGCGACTTCGTGCGACTCGAGGACGGTGCGCGGCGCACCCGGTTGTTCGCGATGCGGGAGGCGGCGTTCCTCATCGACGGGAAGCCCGTCACGCTGGTGCGGCCGCCGGCCACGCCCGCCGCCCCGGCGACCACCCGATCGGCGTCCGGTTCGACCAAGGTGGAGGGGCTGCGCGCCCGGACCGCGTTGGCGAGCCGGATCTGGGTGGAGGGTGTGCACGACGCCGCCCTCGTCGAACGCGTGTGGGGGCACGACCTGCGGGTCGAAGGCGTCGTCGTCGAACACCTCGAGGGACTCGACAACCTCGGGGAGCGGCTCGCCGAGTTCCGCCCCGGCCCCGGGCGGCGCGTCGGTGTGCTCGTCGACCACCTCGTCACCGGGTCCAAGGAAACCCAGCTGACGCAGGGCCTCGGACCGAACGTGCTCGTCACCGGGCACCCGTTCATCGACGTGTGGGAGGCGGTCCGCCCGTCGGCGGTGGGGATCGCGGCGTGGCCGAGGATTCCGCGCGGCGAGGACTGGAAGACCGGGGTGTGCCGCGAATTGGGGTGGGGGACACCCCGGGACGGGTGGCGCCGCGTCTATTCGGCGGTGAACACGTTCCGCGACCTCGAAGCGCCGCTGATCGGAGCGGTCGAACAGTTGGTCGACTTCGTCACCGTCGGTTCCGGAGATTCTGGTTAGATGGTGTTGTGGCTGCATTGATTTGGCTGGTGGCGGGGGTGCTGCTCGCCGCCGCGGAGGCGTTGACGGGGGACTTCTTCCTCCTCATGCTGGCTGGCGGCGCGCTGGCCACGGCCGGGATCACCGCGATCACCGACTTCCCGGTGTGGGTCGACGCGGTGTTCTTCGGGGTGGTGTCCCTGGCCCTCGTGCTCGGGGTGCGTCCGGTGTTGTTGCGCAAGTTCGAGACACCGCCGCGGACGCCGACGGGCATCGAGGCGCTGACCGGCAAGCAGGCCCTGGTGCTCGAGGAAGTCGCCGAGCATGCGGGCCAGATCAAACTCGGCGGCGACATCTGGACGGCCCGCCCGCTCGACAGCACCGAGGTGTATCCACCGGGAACGACCGTGACGGTAATGCAAATTGACGGCGCGACCGCCGTCGTATGGAGGGGACCGTAGATGGCAGCACTCATCGTCTTGATCGTGCTCGTGTTGTTCGTTGCCCTGGTGGTGGCCAAATCGGTGGCCCTGGTGCCGCAGGCCGAGGCCGCAGTCATCGAGCGGCTCGGCCGGTACGCGCGGACCGTGTCGGGTCAGCTGACGTTCCTCATCCCCTTCGCGGACCGCATCCGCGCCAAGGTGGATCTGCGCGAACGGGTGGTGTCGTTCCCGCCGCAGCCGGTGATCACCCAGGACAACCTGACCCTGAACATCGACACCGTCGTGTACTTCCAGGTCACCAACCCGCAGGCCGCGGTGTACGAGATCAGCAACTACATCGTCGGCGTCGAGCAGCTGACTACCACCACGCTGCGCAACGTCGTCGGCGGCATGACGCTGGAGGAGACGCTGACGTCGCGTGACTCCATCAACGGGCAGCTGCGCGGCGTACTGGACGAGGCCACCGGCCGGTGGGGTCTGCGCGTCGCCCGGGTCGAGCTCAAGAGCATCGATCCGCCGCCGTCGATCCAGGAGTCGATGGAGAAGCAGATGAAGGCGGACCGCGAGAAGCGGGCCACCATCCTCACCGCCGAGGGGCACCGGGAATCGGCCATCAAGACGGCGGAGGGCGACAAGCAGAGCCGCATCCTCGCCGCCGAGGGCGCCAAGCAGGCGTCGATCCTCACCGCGGAGGGTGAGCGGCAGTCCCGCATCCTGCGGGCACAGGGCGACCGGGCCGCCAAGTACCTGCAGGCGCAGGGTCAGGCGAAGGCCATCGAAAAGGTGTTCGCCGCAATCAAATCCGGCAAGCCGACCCCCGAACTCCTCGCCTACCAGTATCTGCAGACGCTGCCGCAGATGGCGCAGGGCGACGCCAACAAGGTGTGGCTGGTGCCCAGCGACTTCGGTGACGCCCTCAAGGGCTTCGCGAAGACCCTCGGCGCGCAAGGCCAGGACGGCGTGTTCCGGTACGAGCCGTCCACGACGGACGAGGATCTGCCGAAACCCGAAGACGACTCCGAAGAGGTCGCCGACTGGTTCGAGACCAAATCCGACCCGGCCATCGCGCAGGCGGTCCGGGCGGCGGAGGTCGAGGCCCGGCGGCCTGTCGACGGTCCGGGACCCCTGACGAAGCCCGGCGGCGCGGACGAGCACGCCCCGCTGTATCCGGGTGAGGCACCGGGGCAGCTCCCGCCGCCCGTCCCGCCCCAGGGCTGACCGGCAGACTCCGAGGTAGGGCAGCACACCGCGCCCATCGACGGTGATCGGCAGACCGCTGCATCCCGGTGGTGAGGGCGGATACAATCGAGGTTCCCGCGACGGCACGGGGGGCTCTCGGATTGGAGCTGATCTCGGATGGCCGATCAGGCGAAGCTCCTCGACTATTTGAAGCGGGTGACCGCGGAGCTCTACCAGGCCCGGGAAAAGATCCGCGAGGTCGAGGGGGTGAGCCGCGAACCGATCGCCGTCATCGGGATCGGCTGCCGGTATCCCGGCGGGGTGCGGTCGCCGCAGGATCTGTGGCGGCTGGTCGAATCGGGGGCCGATACCGTCGCCGGGTTCCCCGACGACCGGGGCTGGGGACTGGCGGAACTCTACGACCCGAAGGCCGAGCAGGCGGGTAAGACCTACACCGTCCAGGGCAGCTTCCTCGACGACCCGGCCGGGTTCGACCCGGAGGTCTTCGGCATCTCGCCGCGCGAGGCGCTGGCCATGGACCCGCAGCAGCGGCTGCTGCTCGAGACGAGCTGGGAAACCTTCGAGCATGCCGGCATCGACCCGCGGTCGGTGCACGGCAGCCAGGTCGGGGTGTTCACCGGGTTGTCCGGCATCGACTACGCGGCCCGCGCTGGCGGGACGCCGCCCGAGGACCTCGAGGGGTACTTCATCACCGGCAACGCCATGAGCGTCGCCTCCGGCCGCGTCGCGTACAGCTTCGGCCTCTGCGGGCCCGCGATCACGGTCGACACCGCGTGCTCGTCGTCGTTGGTGTCCATCCACCTCGCGATGCAGGCGCTGCGCAGCGGGGAATGCGCGCTGGCGTTGGCGGGCGGGGCGACCGTCATGGCGACCCCGGCGGTGTTCGTCGAGTTCAGCCGGCAGCGCGGCCTGGCCCGGGACGGGCGGTGCAAGGCGTTCTCCGCCGCCGCGGACGGTACGGCGTGGGGCGAAGGCGCCGGGATAATCGCGTTGGAACGGCTGTCCGACGCCGAACGCAACGGTCGCCGGATACTCGCCGTCATCCGGGGCAGTGCGGTGAACCAGGACGGCGCCAGCAACGGTCTGACCGCCCCGAACAAGCAGGCCCAGGAGCGGGTGATCCGGCTGGCCCTGGCGAGCGCCGGGCTCGGCCCGTCCGACGTCGACGCGGTCGAGGCGCACGGCACCGGCACCACACTGGGCGACCCGATCGAGGCATCCGCACTGCTGGCCGGGTACGGTCGCGACCGCCCCGCCGACCGGCCGCTGTGGCTCGGCTCGGTGAAGTCGAATCTGGGGCACACCCAGGCCGCCGCCGGCGTCGCCGGGGTGATCAAGATGATCATGGCGATGCGGAACGGCGTCCTCCCGAAGACACTGCACGTCGACCGCCCGACCCCGCACGTCGACTGGTCCGCCGGGTCGGTGTCCCTGCTCACCGAGAACCGGGACTGGCCGGAGAGCGATCGGCCACGCCGGGCAGCGGTCTCGTCGTTCGGCATCAGCGGCACCAACGCCCACGTCGTGCTGGAACAGGGCCCCGTCGCCCCGCCCGTGTCAACCGAATCGGACGCTCCCGCAGGCGAAGTCGTGGCCTGGTGCGTGTCCGGCCACACCGAGCGCGCGCTGCGCACCCAGGCCGAGCGGCTGCGCGACTACGCCGCCGACCACCCCGAACTGTCACCCGCCGCCGTGGCCGCGGCGCTGCTCGGTTCGCGGGCCGCCTTCGACCACCGCGCCGCCGTCATCGGTGCCGAGCCGCGGGGGCTGCTGGCCGGCCTCGACGCGCTGAGCCGGGGCGCGCCCAGCCCCGACGTGATCACCGGCGTGGCATTGGAAGCCGGCGACCGGCCGGTGTTCGTCTTCCCCGGCCAGGGCGCGCAATGGGTGGGCATGGCCACCGAACTCCTGGAAACGTCGACGGTGTTCACCGACAGCGTGCTCGAGTGCGCCGACGCGCTGGCCCCGTACACGCAGTTCTCGCTGCTCGACGTGCTCCGCGACCGGGATCCGGCCTCGCTGGACCGGGTCGACGTGGTGCAACCGGCACTGTTCGCGGTGATGGTCGGTCTCGCCCAGCTGTGGCGCGCACACGGCGTCGAACCGGCGGCGGTGGTCGGCCATTCGCAGGGCGAGATCGCCGCCGCGTACGTCGCCGGCGCGCTGAGCCTGCCCGACGCGGCGCTCGTCGTCGCCGCCCGCAGCAAGGTGATCGCCGCGTCGGCCCGGCGCGGCGGCGGCATGGCGTCGGTGGCCCTGCCGGCGGACGCGGTGCGCGCGAAGATTCAGCCGTGGGCGGGGGCCGTCGAGGTGGCGGTGATGAACGGGCCGTCGGCGACGGTGGTGTCCGGACCTGTCGACGCCCTCGACACGTTGGTGGCGCAATGGCAGGGCGACGGCGTCCAGGCCCGGCGGATCGCCGTGGAATACGCCTCCCACTGCGCGGACGTGTCCGTCCTGCGGGAGCCGATTCTCGACGCCCTGTCCGCGATCACGCCGCGGCGGTCGCGGATTCCGTTCTACTCGGCGGTGACCGGGGGCGCGTTGGACGGCACCGCGCTCGACGCGGACTACTGGTACCGGAATCTGCGCCGACCCGTCCGGTTCGAGCAGGCGACGCGATCGCTCGCCGCGGACGGGTACCGAGTGTTCGTCGAGTCGTGCAGCCACCCGGTGCTGACCGTGCCGTTGCAGGAGACCCTGGACGCGGCGGGTGTCGCCGGCCGCGCCATCGGCACGTTGCGGCGCGACCGGGCGGGTCTGCGTCAGTTCACCGCGGCGCTGGCCGAGGCGCAGGTGCACGGCGTGCACATCGACTGGGACCGGGTGCGGTGGGCGCGACGCGACGACGGGCAGCAGTGGGTGGATCTGCCCACGTACGCGTTCCAGCACCGCCGCTACTGGCTGGACGGTCCGGCGGCGCAGGGTGATGTCGCGTCGGCGGGCATGGAGACCGGGGGACACCCGATGCTCGCCGCGTCGGTCGAACTCGGCGACGGCCGGGGCGCGGTGTTCACGGGTGTGCTGTCGCCGCAACGACTTCCGTGGCTGAGGGACCACGCGGTCGGCGGCACCGTCATCCTGCCCGGCACCGCATTCGTGGAACTCGCGCTGCACGCCGGGAACCGTGTCGGATGCGGCCGGCTCGAGGAACTGGCCATCGAGACGCCGATGGTGATTCCGGCCGAGGGTGAGCTCGCCGTGCAGGTGAGCGTGCTCGCCGACGGCGACAGCGGCCGATCCACGGTGTCGGTGCACTCCCGGCACGCCGACGCGCCGACCGAGTCGCCGTGGACCCGGCACGCCACCGGCACCCTCACTGCGGCCGCCGACACCGCCGACGGTCCCGGACCGCAGTGGCCGCCCGCAGACGCCACCCCGATCGAGGTCAGGGGACTGTACGGACTGCTGGACGAGGCCGGCTACGGGTACGGCCCGACGTTCCGGGGTCTGCGGGCGGCGTGGCGCCGCGGCGACGAACTGTTCGGGGAGGTGCGCCTGGGTGGCGAGGACCCGGCTGCGGCGGTCACCGGGTACGGGATCCATCCGGCGGTCCTCGACGCGGCGCTGCACGTGATCGCGCTCGGAACCGCCGATACCGGCGCCCGCGACATCCGGTTGCCGTTCGCCTGGGGGAACGTGCAACTGCACGCCGTGGGCGCCACCGCGCTGCGGGTGCACATCACGACGACCGGGCCCGAGCGCTACCGGGTCGCCGCGTACGACGGGGCCGGCAATCCGGTGCTGACCGCGGAATCGTTGGCGCTGCGGTCACTCGGCGACACGGGGCCACTCGCGGGGACGCGCGCGGTCGGCGACGACCTCTACCGGGTGGAGTGGATGCCCATCGGGTCGTCCACCACGGCGACCGCGGACCTGATGCCGCTCGGGGAGGCGCTCGCCGGCGGCGACCACACCGGTCGCGTCCTGTGGTGGTCCGGCGAGCCGGGCGACGATCCGGAGGTGCCGGGCCGGGCGCACGCTGCCGCGGAGGCGGCGTTGCGGGCGGTCCGATCCTGGCTCGGGGACGACCGCCTGGCCGACACCCGGCTGCTGGTGACGACGCGGCTCGCCATGGCGATCCGCGAAAACGAACCCGTCGACGACGTGTCCGCGGCACCCGTGTGGGGTTTCATCGGTGCGGTGCAGAACGAGCATCCGGACCGCATCACCCTGGTCGATCTGGACGGGGAGGCCGGTGACCTCGGGAGTCCGGCGTTGCTGGCCGCGGCGTTGGCGTGCAACGAACCCCAGTTGGCGGTCCGGGAGGGCGCACTGCTCGCGCCGATGCTCGCCCGGGTGCCGGTGGCCGACGCCGCCCCCGACGGTTCGGCGCCGTTCGGCCCGGAGGGCACCGTCCTGATCACCGGAGGCACCGGGACCATCGGCCGACTGATCGGCCGCCACCTGGTGGCCCGGTACGGGGTGCGCCGGCTGGTGTTGACCGGCCGGCACGTGGCCGACGCGGACGGCGTGGCCGAGTTGCGCGCCGAGCTCACCGAGGCCGGGGCCGAGGTCGACGTGGTCGCCTGCGACGTGGCCGACGGCGACGCGGTGGCCGCGCTGCTCGCCGGCATCCCGGACCTGTCCGGGGTGATCCACGCCGCCGGGGTGCTCGAGGACGCCACCGCCGCCACCCTGACCGAGGAGCAACTGCACACGGTGCTGCGCCCCAAGGTGGACGGCGCCTGGAATCTGCACGCACTGACCCGTGACCGCGACCTGTCGGCGTTCGTGCTGTTCTCGTCCGCGGCGGGTGTGCTCGGCGGCGCCGGCCAGTCGAACTACGCGGCGGCGAACGTGTTCCTCGACGCGCTCGCGCAGCATCGACGCGTCCGCGGGCTGCCGGCGATCTCGATGGCGTGGGGGTTGTGGGACCGGCCCAGCGGGATGACGTCGCACCTCGATGCCGCCGACCTCGACCGGTTGCGCCGCACCGGCATCGACACCATCAGCCCCGACGAAGGACTGGCCCTGTTCGACGCCGCGGTGGCCGTGGACCGTCCGTTGATCGTGCCGGTCCGGCTGTCCATGCCCTCGTCCCGATCGGACGGGGAGTCGTTGTCGCCGATCCTGCGCCGGGTCCTCGGTATCCGGCGCCGCCGCGCCGCGGCCGCCGACGCACCGACCGGCCTGGCCGACGAACTGCGGGCACTGGATCCCGGGGAGCGACACAACCGGGTACTCGACATCGTCACCACCCATGTCGCCGCGGTGCTCGGCCACGACGGAAAGGAGGCGATCGACCCCGAGCGCGCCTTCAAACAACTCGGGTTCGATTCGCTGACCGCCGTGCAACTGCGCAATCAGCTGGCCACCGCCACCGGCGTCAGACTGGCCGCGACGGTGATCTTCGACTATCCGACCGCGGACGCGCTCACCCAGGAGCTGGTGGCCCGCCTGCTCGGGACCAGCGCGGCCCCGCAGGTCCCCGAGGCGGCCGGCGCCCGACGGGACGACGAGCCGATCGCGATCGTCGGGATGGCATGCCGGTACCCGGGCCGGGTGTACGGCCCGGACGACCTGTGGCGTCTCGTCCGCGACGGCCGCAACGCGGTGGGGGCGTACCCGGACAACCGGGGCTGGAACCTCGACGAGGTGTACGACCCGGACCCGGACCGCAGTGGCACCACCTACATGAGCCAAGGCGGATTCCTCTACGACGCCGACGAATTCGACGCCGCGTTCTTCGGCATCAGCCCGCGCGAGGCGATCGCGATGGACCCGCAGCACCGGCTGCTCCTCGAGAGCGCGTGGGAAGCCCTGGAACAGGCGGGGATCCGGCCGG
The DNA here is from genome assembly GCA_006543605.1 of Rhodococcus sp. WS4. Taxonomy (GTDB): domain Bacteria; phylum Actinomycetota; class Actinomycetes; order Mycobacteriales; family Mycobacteriaceae; genus Rhodococcus_F. Next base: position 40,081 of record RRBB01000020.1, on the reverse strand, counting down.
ACGCGCCGAATCTCACCGACACCGGCACGTACGTGGGTTTGATGGGCGGCGACTACGGCTTCCACCTGATGGGTCAGCGGAACGTCGACGCCGAGGGCTACCTGATGACCGGGACCAGTAACAGCGTGGCCTCCGGCCGGATCGCGTACTCGCTCGGCTTCACCGGTCCCGCCGTCACCGTCGACACGGCCTGCTCGTCGTCGTTGGTGGCCATGCATCTCGCGGCGCGGGCACTGCGGGACGGGGAGTGCGCGCTCGCGCTGGCCGGCGGGGCGACGGTGATGGCCACCCCCGGTGTGCTGATCGAGTTCAGCCGGCAGCGCGGGCTCGCCGCCGACGGCCGCTGCAAACCGTTCTCCGACCGCGCCGACGGCACCGGGCTCAGTGAGGGCGCGGGAATGGTGGTGCTGGAGCGGCTCGGCGACGCCCGCCGCAACGGCCACCGGGTGCTGGCGATCATCCGCGGATCGGCGATCAACCAGGACGGGGCCTCCAACGGCATCACCGCCCCGAACGGGCCGTCCCAGGAGCGGGTGATTCGCCAGGCCCTGGCCAACGCCGCCCTCGGCCCCGCCGACATCGACGTGGTGGAGGCGCACGGCACCGGCACCACGCTCGGCGACCCGATCGAGGCGCAGGCGCTGCTCGCCGCCTACGGTCAGGAGCGGGAGGGCCGGCCGCTGTGGCTGGGTTCGGTCAAGTCGAACATCGGTCATTCGCAGGCGGCGGCGGGGGTCGCCGGGGTGATCAAGATGGTGATGGCGATGCGGCACGGGGTGCTGCCACCGAGCCTGCACGGCGACGCCCCGACCCGGCACGTCGACTGGACCGCCGGGGAGGTGTCCCTGCTCGCCGAACCGATGGCGTGGCCGGACACCGGACGGCCCCGCCGCGCCGGGGTGTCGTCGTTCGGCATCAGCGGCACGAACGCGCACATGATCCTCGAGCAGCCACCCGACGTCGAGACGCCGGCGGTCGCACCGCAGTCGGCGACCCCACTGGTCTGGGTGCTCTCCGGGAAGACCGGTGATGCGCTCCGGGCGCAGGCCGCCCGCCTGGCCGGGTTCCTCGACGAGAACGAGACGGACCCACCGGACCCGGCCGACCTCGCGTACTCCCTGGCCACCACCCGATCCGGGTTCCCGCACCGCGCCGCGGTGGTCGGTGACACCGTGGCCGACCTCCGCGACGGCCTGGCCCGCATCGCCGAGGGGCGAGCGGGCGGCAACGTCGTCGCCGGAACCAGCGTCCGCGGCAAGACGGCCTTCATGTTCACCGGCCAGGGTGCGCAGCGGATCGGGATGGGCCGCCGCCTCTACGAGGCCTATCCGGTGTTCGCCCGCGCACTGGACGAGGTGTGCTCCGCCCTCGACGAGCACGTGGAAACCCCGGTGCGGCAAGTGATCTGGGACGACGGCGACGGCGGCGGCGCGAAGCTCGACAGCACCGAATACACCCAGCCGGCGCTGTTCGCCGTCGAGGTCGCGCTCTGCCGGCTGCTGCGGGAGTGGGGTATCACCCCCGACTATCTGATCGGTCATTCGATCGGGGAGATCACCGCCGCCCACGTCGCGGGGGTGTTCAGCCTGCCCGACGCCGCCGCCCTGGTCGGTGACCGCGGACGGCTGATGCAGTCGACGAAACCGGGACGGATGATCGCCGTACGGGCGGGCGCCGCGGACGTGCTGGCCCGGATCGACGGCCGCGTCGATCTCGCGGCGGTGAACGGCGCCGAGTCGGTGGTCCTCGCGGGCAGCGAACGCGACGTGCTGGCCGTCGCCTCGGAACTGTCCGCCGCCGGCCTGGAAACCACCACCCTGCGGGTCAAGCGCGCGTTCCATTCGGCCCTGATGGAACCCATTCTCGACCAGTTCGGCACCGTCGTGTCGAGGCTGACGGCGCAGCCGCCGCGGATACCGGTGGTCTCCAACGTGACCGGCCGCGTCGCCGCAGCCGAGGACCTCGTGTCCCCGGACTACTGGACCCGGCACATCCGGCAACCGGTGCGCTTCCACGACGGCGTCCGCGCCCTCGACGAACTCGGGGTCACCCGCTGTGTCGAGGTCGGTCCCGGCGCGGCCCTGGCCGCGCTCGCCGCCGAGATCGTGCCGCACACCATCGCCACGATGCCCGGACGCGGAGACGAGGTGCACGGCCTCGTCGAGGCGGTCGCCGCCGCCTACGTGCAGGGCATCCCGATCGACTGGGACCGCGTGCTGCCCGGCTGCCGCCGCATCGACCTGCCCACCTACGCGTTCCAGCGCCGCTCCTACTGGCCGACGACGGCGACCCGGCACACCGGAGACCCGACCGAGCTGGGGCTGAGCCCGGCCGATCATCCGCTGCTCGGTGCGGCGGTGACACTGGACGACGACGCGGTGATGTTCACCGGACAGCTGTCGCTGCACCGGGATCCGTGGCTGGTGCGACCGGCGGCCCCGGACGACGAACCGCCGTCGACCGGCACCCCGCAGACGGTGTCGCCGGCGGTGCTGGTCGAACTCACCCTGCACGCGGCCCAGCACGTTGGCCTCGACCACATCGACGCACTCACCCTGCATCAGCCGCTGAACCTCCCGTCGTCCGGTCACGCACAGATCCGGGTGCTCGTATCGCCGGCCGGTCCCGGCGGCGGCCGCACCGTCACCCTCACGTCGAACTCGGGGGAGCCGGACGGCGCGGACATCTGGGTTCGGAATGCGTCGGCGACGATCGACGACGTCGTCGGCCCCGCCGCCGGGCTGCCGCAACCGGTCTCGGTCGACGCCGAGACCGAGGTGCGCCTCGACGACGGCACCGACACCAGCGGGTTCGGCATCCATCCGGCACTGCTGCAGGCGGCGCTCGAACCGATCCTCGGGTGGGACGGCTGGCCGGCCACGTGGTCGGGAATCCGCCTGCACACCGTCGGTGCCGACGCGGCGGTAGTCCGGTTCACCGCCGGCGACGACGGCCGGTATCGCATCGTGGCCGTCGACCCCGCCGGTGCACCGGTGCTGACCGTCGACGCGGTGCGGGTCGAGTCGAGGCCGTCCGGCGGTGACGGCCGTCCGGCGGCTCCGCCACTGCACCGGCCGGTCTGGATCCGGATCGAGGCGGCCTCGACCGAGCCGACCCTCGGACCGGTGGTCGTGCTCGGCGCCGAGGCGCCCGGCGAACGGGGTCTCGGCTCCGCCTTCCCGCGGTATCCCGACCTGACGGCGCTGCGCACGGCGGTCGAGTCCGAACCGGACGAAGACGACCGGCGACCGTGGACGGTGCTCCTCGACTGCGCCGCCGCGGGCGAGCCGGGGCCGGCCGCGACCCACCAACTGTGCGCCCGGGTTCTGCGACTGCTGCAGGAGTGGCTGGACGACGACACCGTCGCCGACAGCCCGCTGGTGATCGTGACCCGCAACGCGATGGTCACCGACGAGGACCGGGACGACGGCGCCCGGGCCGACCTCGCGGCCGCCGCCGTGTGGGGTCTCGTCGGCTCCGCGCAGAACGAGAACCCGGACCGGTTCGTGCTGATCGATCTCGACGACACGTCCGACGCCGAGGCCGTCGTCGCGTCGGCGGTGGCGAGCGGGGAACCTCAGGTGGCCGCCCGGAACGGGACCCTGCTGGCGCCGCGGCTGCGGCGGATGCGCTCCGCCGGCGAATCGGTGCCGTTCGATCCACACGGCACCGTCCTCGTCACCGGCGGCACCGGCACCGTGGGATCGCTGGTGGCCCGCCGCCTGGTCACCGACCACGGGGCACGGCACATGCTGCTGACCAGCCGGCGCGGACCGGACGCCGAGGGCGCCGACCCACTGCGCCGCGAACTGAGCGATCTGGGCGCCGAGGTGAACGTCGTCGCCTGCGACACCGCCGACGAGTCGGCCGTCGCCGCGCTCCTGGCCGCGATACCGGCGGAGCACCCGCTGACGGCGGTGATCCACGCGGCCGGCGTGATCGACGACGCCACCCTGGCCTCGCTCACCCCCGAACGGTTCGACACCGTGCTGCGACCGAAAGTCGACGCGGCCTGGCACCTGCACCGGCTGACCGCGGACAGCGACCTGCGGGCCTTCGTCCTGTTCTCCTCGCTCGCCGGGCTTCTGGGGGCGCCCGGGCAGGCGAACTACGCGGCCGCGAACATGTTCCTCGACGCCCTCGCCCGTCACCGCCACGCCCTCGGAAAGCCCGCGCTGTCGATCGCCTGGGGCATGTGGGCACCGCCGAGTGCCATGACCGACAACCTCGGTGCCCTCGATCTCGCCCGGGCACGGCGCAGCGGAATGGTGCCGATGTCCGCCGACGACGGCCTGGCCCTGTTCGACAGCGCGCTGACCGCCGGCGCCCCGACCGTGGTGGCCGCCCGGTTCGACCACACCGGTCTCGCCGGACCGTACGTTCCGGCCCCGCTGCGTGGCCTGATCCGGGAAACCCGCCCGCGCGCCGCGGGATCGGACTCGGCCGCGACCGGGTCGACCGGGTCCGGGCCGTCGGAGTGGGCGCACCGCCTCGCCGACCGGTCGATTCCCGAGCAGCGGCACCTGATGCTCGATCTGGTGCGGGCCGGCGCCGCCTCGGTACTCGGCTACGACGAGTCGGACGCGGTCGACCCCGATCAGGCGTTCAAGGAACTCGGCTTCGACTCGCTGGCGGCGGTGGCGCTGCGCAACCAGCTCGGCGCCGCCACCGGGCTGCGGTTGCCGCCGACCATGGTGTTCGACCACCCCAGTCCGCGTGCCGTCGCCGAGTTCCTCCGGACGGAACTCGTCCCGGATCCGGTGTCGGTGGCGTTCGGCGACGTCGACCGGCTGCGGGCGATCGTCGCCGAACTCGGCGACGACAGCGAGGCGCGGTCGGCGATCGCGCAGCGACTGGAGAGCCTGCTGGCCGAGGTCGGTGCGGGCGACGGCGCCGCGCGCGGCGACGCGGTCGACAAGATTCACGCCGCCACGAGCGAGGAGATCCTGGACCTGATCGACCGCGGTCTGTGACCGCGGGTGATCGGCCTGCGCTGCGTGAGGTGGGCTACTTGATGTGCGCTATGTGATGAGGGCGCGGCCGATTCCGCACACCGCGATGGCCCACAGCACGCTGGTGAACGTGCCGATGATGAACTGCTCCGACGCGTGGGGTTCGCGGAGTTCGGGGTAGCGGGCCAGCCCCTTGACGGCGAGGACGACGGCGATGCCCTCCGGCCAGCCCGCGAGGATCGCGGCCGCGACGGCGGCCCGCTCGAGGAGTCCGATGATCCGCCCGCCGCGCAGCGGTCCGTCCTCGGGCCGGGGGTCTCGAGTTCCGGCGTCGGGTTGGCGGCGGGCGATGCGGAACGCGGCCAGCACGAGGGGCGCCCCGCCGGTGGTGGCCGCCGCGACGCACAGGACGAGGGTCGCGGCGAGGGCGAATCCCGTGACCGGGGTGGTGGCGGAGGCGGCGAGCGCCGCGACGGTCAGGGCGAGGGCGACCACGATCGGCGCCGCCCACTGCGCCATCCAGCGCGGGCTGCGGGGCGCGGCGAGGGCCAGGGGCGCGACCGCGGCGACGCCGAGGGCGATCAGCGCGAGTGCTGTCATGAATCCGCCTTGCGTAGGAGTCGTTCGGCCAGCCGTCGTCCCGCGGTCTCGACGTGCCAGCCTGCGGTGGAGAGTCGTTGGGAGACCGCCTGCTTGCTGATCCCCAGCGCCCGCGCCGCGTCGGTCTGGGTGGCGCCGTGGCGCATCTGCTCGACCGCTTCGCGGCCCTCCTCGGTGCGGCGGGCGACGAGGACGGCGACGAGGGTGAGCGCGGTGTCGGCGTCGGCGGCGCTGTCGGGGTCCGGTCCGTCCACGGCCACCCGGCCGGGGGCGCTCTTGGCGCGATCGACGGCGGCGCGCGCGGATTCGAAGGCGGGCCCCCGCCCGGCCCGGGTCTCGGCGGGGAGTGGTTCCTCGACGGGGCCGACACCGATGCCGATGCTCCAGTGTTCGCGTCCGACGAGGTCGAGCGCGAGGTCGACGACGGCGGCCGGATCGTCGACGACGGCCTGGATCTCGTCGCCGGCCGTGCGCTGGAACGGCCGGACGAGGTCGCGGGTGCCGAGCTCGGCGAGGAGTGGGGCGACCCGGTCGACGTCGCGGCGGCTTCCGCGCTGGTCGACGGTCAAGACGAACATGAGTCAAGGTTAGAAACTGGATAATCCGATGTCAATACTCAAAGCTTGACCCTGGGGTTTCAAGGTTGCGGGATTGACTCGTCCTCGGCGGGACGGTCAGCCGGCGCATCCGGAATCGGTTCGCCCGAACCGTCCAGGGGCCGGCGGGAATCCACGACCAACCCCGCGATTCCGACGACGATGCACACCGCGGACAGCACGAGCAGCGCCGGATTCGTCTCCCCGGTGAGGGCGTCGCCGAGAACGACGATGCCGACGGTTCCCGGCAGGATGCCCACCACCGTGGCCAGCACGTACGGGACCAACCGGATCGACGAGACACCGGCGCAGTAGTTCACCACGGAGAACGGCACGAACGCGATCAGTCGCAACGACCCCACGGCGAGCCAGCCACGGCGGGCGATCCGCTCGTCCACCCGGCGGATCGTCGGGTTGGAGATGCGTTGCCACACCACGTCCCGGCCGACGGCGCGCACCAGGTAGAGGGCGAGGACGGCGCTCACCGTGGACGCCAGCACCGCGATCGCGATGCCCAGCCACGCGCCGAACAGCAGTCCGGCACTCAGCGTGAACACCGTGCGGGGGAACGGGAACACCGTCACGAGGGCGTGCACGGCGAAGAAGACGAGGGGGAAGGCCGGTCCGATGGATTGCGCCCACTCCCGGACCTGCAGCACGGACGGATGGGGTGCCAGCAGTGCGACGACGAGCAGCGCGACTGCCAGTACTGCGACGCCGATCACCCTGCGGTCCCCGAGGCGTCTCTTCACAGGGCACCAGGCTACCCGGGTGCCGGGCCCGGGGCGTCGCGAGCGGCCGGTCAGGTGAGGCGGCGCCGTCCCGTCACCGTCGCCTCGACGCAGATCCGCCCGCCCGAGGTCCCCGCCACCCGGGCCACCGACACCGCGCGGCCCGCCCGGACCACGTCCGCGGTGAACGTCGTGTCGCAGTCGAGGGGGACCGGGCGGAAGAAGTTGATCCGCGCGGACGCGGTGTCCATCTCCGCGCCGTCCCGACCCAGGGCGGCGTTCGCCGCCAGGTCGATCGCGCACCCCTGGACGCCGCCGTGCATGAACCCGAGTTTGTTCGCGACCAGCGGATTGGGTGGCACCACCACCCGCACGCCGGGACCGTCCTCGATCCGCCCCCCGATCCACTCGAGCGGCGGCACCCCCGGTGCGGGGAGGCCGGGGAGCGTCGACCGGTCCGGGTCCGCCACCGGCAGGTCCACGAAGTTGCCCCACAGGGTGCCGGTGGCGATCAGGGCGCCCGCCGAGTCGCGGACCCGGGCGGTCGAGGTGCCGCCGTCGGCGGTGAGTGCGAGCAGCCGGCTCTCCGCCCACAGCGTCGGCCCCTGCCACCGCCGGGGTGTCAGGACGTCCACGGACAGCTCCGCGGTGACGAGGCCGTCGCGAGTGCCGCGCCGGTCCCAGACGGTGAATCCGAGGAGATCGTCGAGGAGTACGGCGAGGACGCCGCCGTACGCGGTCCGGGCGGTATTCGGGGCGAGCGCGCCGATGTCCATGCTCATACGATTGAGTGGTTCGCCGCGGTCGTCGACACCCCGGGTCGGCGCACCGAGTCCGAACAACCGCTGCGTGGCGGTGCGATCGGTACCGGCCGCTTCGTACGCAATGCTCATGACCTGAGGTTATTCGTGCTGTGGTGATCCTCACGATAGGGGAGCCCGGACTGCGGCTAGCATCACAGTCACACAACGTATTGATCGATCGCTCATCAGGGAGAGGAAGCCGACACCGTGTCATTAGCTTCAGAAGCCGAGGAAGCTGCGCGGGCTTACGCCGACTGGCAGCACTCCGTGGCCGGAGTCCTCGCGAAGTCGCGTCGGGTCGACGCCGCGGAACTCGGTCCGGAACCCCAGACGCTCCTCGAGACCGTCACCTACGACGGCGTCACCGTCGCACCGCTCTACAGCCCGCGCGACGAACGTCCGGAACAGCCGCTGCCCGGCACCTTCCCGTACGTCCGCGGCGCGGACGCCTCCCGGGACGTCAACGCCGGCTGGCTGGTCAGCGCCCGGTTCGGTGAGGGTGCGGAGGCGGCGGACGTCAACCGGTCCGTCCTCGACTCCCTCGAGAACGGTGTCAGCGCGCTGTGGCTCGCCGTCGGCGGCGGCAATCTGCCCGTCAGGTCGCTCGAGACGGCACTCGACGGTGTCCTCCTCGACCTCGCGCCGCTCACCCTCGACGCCGGAACCGACGCACCCCTCGCGGCGCGGGCACTGTTCGCCCTGCTCGACGCGCGTGCCGCCGCCGGCGACGGTGTCACCGATCGCACCGCGGTCCGGGTCGATCTCGGGGCCGCGCCGCTCACGAGCGCCTTCTCCGGTGCCGCCGACGTCGACCTCGGCGACGCGGTCGCCCTCGCCACCGAGTCCGCGGCACGCGCGGAGAGCGTGCGGGCGATCACCGTGGACGGCACCGCGTTTCACAACGCCGGCGCCGCCGACGCCGAGGAACTCGGCGCGTCGATCGCCGCCGGCCTCGAATACCTGCGGGCGCTGACCGCGAGCGGGTTGACCATCGGGCAGGCGCTCGGACAGCTCGGCTTCCGGTTCTCGGCCACCGACGACCAGTTCCAGACCATCGCCAAGTTCCGGGCCGCACGGCTGGTGTGGGCGCGGATCGCGCAGGTCTGCGGCGCCTCCGACTTCGGCGGCGCCCCGCAGCACGCCGTCACCTCGGCCGCCATGATGGCGCAACGCGATCCGTGGGTGAACATGCTCCGCACCACACTCGCCGCGTTCGGCGCCGGGGTGGGTGGCGCGGACGCCGTCACGGTGCTGCCGTTCGACGCCGCACTGCCCGCCGGGGCGCTGGGTGTGTCGAAGACCTTCGCCGCCCGCATCGCCCGCAACACCCAGCTGCTGCTGCTCGAGGAGTCGCATCTCGGTCGGGTGCTCGACCCGGCGGCCGGGTCGTGGTACGTCGAGGACCTCACCCAGCAGGTCGCGGCGAAGGCATGGGAGTTCTTCCAGCAGATCGAGGCCGCCGGTGGGTACCTGGCCGCACTCGACGCGGGCCTGATCTCCGAGCGGATCGCTTCCACACGCGCACAACGTGATTCGGACATCGCGCACCGCAAGACCGCGGTCACCGGGGTCAACGAGTTCCCGAACCTCGGCGAGGCACCGCTGCCCGCGGGCGCCGCGGAGGAGGGCCGGGTCGCCCGGTACGCCGCGGCCTTCGAGGCGTTGCGGGACCGCTCCGACGCCTACCTGGCGGCGAACGGCGCACGGCCCACCGCGTTCCTGGCCCCGCTCGGCCCCGTCGCCGAACACAACGTGCGGACCACGTTCAGCGCGAACCTGCTGGCGTCGGGCGGCATCGAGGCCCTCAACCCCGGACCCCTCGCGATCGGCGACGGCAGCATCGCCGCCGCCGCGAAGGAATCCGGCGCCGGGATCGCGGTGATCTGCGGCACCGACAAGCGGTACGCCACCGAAGCCGCGACCGCCGTGGAGGAGCTGCGCGCCGCCGGCGTCGGCACCGTGCTGCTCGCCGGACCGGAGAAGGTCGTCGCCGACGCGGACGGCTCCGCCCGGCCCGACGGATTCGTCACCGCCCGCATCGACGCAGTCTCGGTCCTGTCCGGACTGCTCGACATCATCGAGAGCTCGAGTGACTCCTCGGGCGACACAGGGAGCAAGAAGTGACTACTCGCGAGGTCAAGCACGCGATCGGCAGCTTCGCCGAAGTGCCACTGGAGGATCCGCAGTTTCCGCAGCCGTCCGCCCCGACCCAGGAGCAGACGGACGAGCTGATCGCGGCCGCCGCAGCGGCGAACCACTACACCCCGGAACAGGTGGTGTGGTCCACCCCCGAGGGCATCGACGTCAAACCGGTCTACACCAAGGCCGACCGGGACACCGCCGAGGCCGAGGGCTACCCGGTCGGCAGTTTCCCCGGCGCCGCGCCGTTCGTGCGCGGCCCGTACCCCACCATGTACGTGAACCAGCCGTGGACGATCCGCCAGTACGCCGGATTCTCGACGGCCGCCGAATCCAACGCCTTCTACCGCCGCAACCTCGCGGCCGGACAGAAGGGTCTGTCGGTGGCGTTCGACCTGGCCACGCACCGCGGCTACGACTCCGACCATCCGCGGGTGCAGGGTGACGTCGGGATGGCCGGGGTGGCGATCGACTCCATCCTGGACATGCGGCAGCTGTTCGACCACATCCCGCTCGACAGCGTCAGCGTGTCGATGACGATGAACGGGGCGGTGCTGCCGATCCTCGCGCTGTACGTCGTGGCGGCGGAGGAGCAGGGTGTCGCACCGGAGAAGCTGGCCGGAACCATTCAGAACGACATTCTGAAGGAGTTCATGGTCCGCAACACCTACATCTATCCGCCGAAGCCGTCGATGCGGATCATCTCCGACATCTTCGCGTACACCAGCGCGAAGATGCCGAAGTTCAACTCGATCTCCATCTCCGGCTACCACATCCAGGAGGCCGGTGCCACCGCCGACCTCGAACTCGCGTACACCCTCGCGGACGGCGTGGAATACATCCGCGCCGGCCTCGACGCCGGCATGGAGATCGACAAGTTCGCGCCCCGGCTGTCGTTCTTCTGGGCGATCGGCATGAACTTCTTCATGGAGGTCGCGAAGCTGCGGGCGGGCCGCCTGCTGTGGAGCGAACTGGTGGCGAAGTTCGACCCGAAGTCCGCGAAATCGCTGTCGCTGCGCACCCACTCGCAGACGTCGGGCTGGTCGCTGACCGCGCAGGACGTCTACAACAACGTGGCCCGCACCTGTGTGGAGGCGATGGCGGCGACGCAGGGGCACACCCAGTCGCTGCACACCAACGCGCTCGACGAGGCCCTGGCCCTGCCGACGGACTTCTCCGCGCGCATCGCCCGCAACACCCAGCTGCTGCTGCAGCAGGAGTCGGGGACCGTCCGCCCGATCGACCCGTGGGGCGGGTCGCACTACGTGGAGTGGCTCACCCACCAGCTGGCGAACCGGGCGCGCGCCCACATCGCCGAGGTCGAAGAGGCCGGCGGCATGGCGCAGGCGATCAGCGAGGGCATCCCGAAGCTGCGCATCGAGGAGGCCGCCGCCCGCACCCAGGCCCGCATCGACTCCGGCCGCCAGCCGCTGATCGGCGTCAACAAGTATGTGCCCGACGAGGCCGACGAGATCGAGGTCCTCAAGGTCGAGAACTCGAGGGTCCGCAAGGAGCAGCTCGAGAAGCTCGACCGGCTGCGCGCCGACCGGGATCCCGTCGCCGTCGAGGCGGCGCTCGCCGAACTGAGCCGCGCCGCGGCCACCACCGAAGGCGGCATGGAGAACAACCTGCTGGCCCTGGCGATCGACGCGGCCCGCGCGAAGGCCACGGTCGGCGAGATCTCCGAGGCCCTCGAGAAGGTGTACGGGCGTCACCAGGCCGAGATCCGGACCATCAGCGGGGTGTACCGGGACGAGGCCGGAAAGGTCGACAACATCAACAAGGCAACGGAACTCGTCGAGAAGTTCGCGGAGGAAGAGGGCCGGCGGCCCCGCGTCCTCATCGCCAAGATGGGGCAGGACGGCCACGACCGCGGCCAGAAGGTGATCGCCACGGCCTTCGCGGACATCGGATTCGACGTCGACGTCGGACCGCTGTTCCAGACCCCGGAAGAGGTCGCCAACCAGGCGGCCGACAACGACGTCCACGTGGTCGGTGTGTCGTCGTTGGCCGCAGGCCACCTCACGTTGGTGCCCGCGCTCCGGGAAGCACTCGCGGCGGTGGGGCGTCCCGACATCATGATCGTGGTCGGTGGCGTCATCCCGCCCGGCGACTTCGCCGAACTGTACGAGGCGGGTGCCGCCGCGATCTTCCCGCCCGGGACGGTCATCGCGGACGCCGCCAGCGGTCTGCTCGAGAAACTGGCCGCGCAGCTCGGCCACGACCTCACGGGCACCCCGGAATAGCATGGGGCGCCCTCCAGTCGACATCGATGCCCTCGCCGAGGCCGTGCGCGCCAATCAGCGCGCCGGCCTGGCGAAGGCCATCACCCTGGTCGAGTCCACCCGGACCGATCACCGTGAGGCGGCGCAGCGGCTGCTGCTCGAACTGCTGCCCGAGTCGGGGAAGGCGCACCGGGTCGGGATCACCGGGGTCCCCGGCGTCGGGAAGTCCACGTTCATCGACGCGCTCGGCATGCACCTGATCGGTCAGGGGCACCGGGTGGCGGTCCTGGCCGTGGACCCGTCGTCGACGCGCACGGGCGGGTCGATCCTCGGCGACAAGACGCGGATGGCGCGCCTGACCGTCGAGAAGGACGCCTACATCCGGCCGTCCCCCACCTCGGGCACCCTCGGCGGGGTCGCGAAGGCGACCCGCGAGACGATCGTGCTGCTCGAGGCCGCCGGTTTCGACGTCATCCTCGTCGAGACGGTGGGGGTCGGGCAGTCCGAGGTGACGGTCGCGAACATGGTGGACTGCTTCTGCTTCCTCACCCTCGCCCGCACCGGCGACCAGCTGCAGGGCATCAAGAAGGGTGTCCTCGAACTCGCCGACCTCGTCGCGGTGAACAAGGCGGACGGCAAGCACGAGCGGGAAGCGAAGGGCGCCGCCCGGGAACTCGCGGGTGCGCTGCGGCTGATCTACCCGCACGACGCCGTCTGGACGCCGCCGGTCATCACGATGAGCGGACTCGAGGGCGTCGGGCTGGAAGAGTTCTGGGACACCGTGTGCAGGCACCGGGAGGTGCTGAGCGCGGCCGGGCAGTTCGAGGAGAACCGGCGGCGTCAGCAGGTGGACTGGACGTGGACGATGGTCAACGACCAGCTGCTGCGCCGGCTCGCATCCAACACGCGGGTGAAGGCGATCCGGGGCGAGGTCGAGCAGCAGGTGCGGGACGGGTCGCTGACGGCGGCGCTGGCCGCCGCCGAGATCCTCGACGCCTTCGACGGCACGGACGCGTCAGCCGACTGATTTCGCGTAGCGCCCGACCCGGTCGACGAGATCGTCGAAGAACGCGGCCGGGTCGGTGCTCACCGCGATGTCGACGTTGGGTTCCCGGTTCCAGTGCCCCACCCAGTCGGCGACGGTGGTGCCCCGGGTGAGGTGTCCGTGCAGTTCGACGTCGACGGTGGCCGGGCGGGTCCGGGCGATCGCCGGGTTCAGCGCCACCGCCGCCGCGAACGGGTCGTGCATGTGCGCCAGGAAACCCTGGTCGTGGGTGCGGTGGAAGTCCATGTAGAAGCGGATCGCGTCCGACAGGTGCCGGATCACCGGGTTGCTCGCGGGCGAGCGGACGTCCGGCCCGTCGTCGGGGGAGATGATCTCCGCGGGACTGCTGCCCGCGGCCTCCGCGAGCCGCCGGACGTGATCGGGGGTCATCTCGATCGTCTCGGTGACGTCCAGCCCGCACAGGATGGGGCGCCGGCCCGCCGGGAGCCCGGAGAACGCGTCGAACACCTCCTTGGCCGCCTCCGGATCCACCGACACGTTCCATTCGGTGGTGGGGGTGGTGTTGCCGGGGTGGTTGAACGCCCCGCCCATCACGACCAGGTGCCGCAGCAGCTGCGGCAGGGCGGGTTCCTCGCGGATCGCGAGGGCCAGGTTCGTCAGCGGACCGGTCACCAGGCCGGTGAGCTCGCCGGGGTGGGCGCGGACCAGGTCCACCCACAGGGTGGTGGCGTCCCGCTCCGACAGTGACCGCCCGGACGGGGGGAGGACGGCGTACCCGATGCCCTGCGGGCCGTGGGTGTCCTCGGTGGTGCGCAGCGGGCCGTCCAGGGGGACCCGGGCGCCGAGCGCCACCTCGATGTCGGGGGCGCCGCACAGGGCGAGCCAGTTCAGGTTGTTGGCCGCGACCTGCTCGACGGGCACGTTGCCGGCGGTGCTGGCGATGCCGGCGATCTCCGCCTCCGGGCTCGCCAGCAGGTACAGCAGGGCGAGGGAGTCGTCGATGCCGGTGTCGACGTCGACGATCAGCCGGTGCGTCGGCGCGCTCATCCGACACGCACCGCGGGCCGGTGGAGCACCGGGAAGTTGACCGACCGTGCGATGAAGCACTTCTGGTGCGCGCGGGTGTGCAGCCGTTCGGCGCGCGCGACCATGGACTCGTCGGCGACGGTCACGACGGGCGCCAGCACCACCTCGGTGAATTCGCCTGCCCCGTCCGGGTGTTCGGACATGGTGCCGGTGGGCTCGTCCCGGTAGTCGAGGACGACCACACCGGCCGCGGCGGCGAGCCCCAGGTACCAGAGCATGTGGCACTGCGACAGCGACGCGACCAGCAACTCCTCCGGGTTCCACCGCTGCGGGTCGCCGAGGAACGCCGGGTCCGAGCTGCCCTGGACGTCGGGTTTGCCGGGCGCCGACACGGTGTGGTCCCGGTCGTAGGCGTCCGGCGCGGTGGTGCCGTGCCCGCGGTGCCCGGTCCAGGTGAGGGTCAGCGCATAGTGGTGCGTCTTCACGCGTCCATACTGCCGGAGCGGTGACTTCCCGGGACACACCGAGTCTGTATCGGGGAGCATCGTGCGAGGACGAGAGGAGTGCCGCATGGCACGCAGGGAGACCGACACCCCGGACTGGGTGGTCGCGGAGCGGCAGGATCTGGCGACCGTGCTGCACGGTCTGACACCGGGGCAGTGGGACGCGCCGACACTGTGTGCGGGGTGGCGGGTCCGGGAGGTGCTCGCGCACATCACGATGCCGTACCGGTACTCGATGCCCCGGTTCGCCGTCGAGATGATCAAGGCGCGAGGGAATTTCAACCGCATGTCGGATCGGCGGGCCCGCGCGGACGCCGACGCACTCACCCCCGAACAGTGGGTGGCGACGCTCCGCGACAACGCCGCGTTCCCGTGGAAACCGCCGGGCGGGGGCTTCGACGGCGCCCTGTCGCACGACGTGATCCACGGATTGGACATCACGGTGGCGCTGGGCATCGACCGCACGGTCCCGGCGGACCGGCTGAGCCGCGTCCTCGGCGGGCTGACACCGCAGCGGGTGAAGTATTTCGGCACCGACCTCGAGGGTGTGCAGCTCATCGCCGACGACCGCGACTGGACCTACGGGGACGGCGCACCGCTGCACGGTGCCGCCCAGGATCTGCTGCTGGTGCTGTGCGGGCGCCGGTTGCCGCCGGGGCATCTGACCGGGGACTCGGGCCCGAGGTTCACGGCCCCGGTGTGAGCCCGGCCCACGCCGGGGTGTCGCCGCCCCAGGCCCGCGCCGGGAACGGGTAGTCGTCGAATTCGGTGAGGGCGGGGCGGGCGGTCGCCAGGTCGCCGTGCGTGACGAGGCAGCCGGGTCCGGGCACCGCGGCCGGCGGCGGATCCTCGGATCGGCCGTCCGCCCGGAGCAGCCACGCGCCGGTGCGGGCGAGCGACACGTCGACGGACCGGCCGCGGCCGTCCCCGTGACCGGCGGCGAGTGCATCGACGATGCCGGCGGCGAGGAGGTACCCGGTCGCGTGATCGAGTGCTTGCGCGGGGAGCGCGCCCGGGGTGTCGCCGCCCTCGATTCTCGCGATCCCCGTCGCCGCCTGGACGATGCTGTCGAAGCCGCGGCGGTGCGCCCAGGGGCCGGAGCCACCCCACGCGCACACCCGGGCCCGCACCAGCGGCCCGGGGGCGTGGTCGAGGAGTCCGTCCAGCGCGCCGGGACGGTACCCGGCGACCACCACGTCGGCCTCGGCGAGGAGGCTGTCCCACACGTGCCTGCCGTCCGCGGACCGCACGTCGAGCAGCGCGGATCGCTTGCCCTGCCCGGTGTCCCGGTGCTGCACCACGATCTCCGGGAGGGACGGCGGATCGATCCGCAGCACCTCGGCGCCGAGCAGCGCCAGGGTGCGGGTGGCGACGGGGCCCGCGATCACCCGGGTCAGGTCCAGGACCCGCACCCCACTCAACGAGGTCACGCCGGGCACCCGGCGGGACCGGTGCCCCGGGCCGGGACGGGAACTCCCGTCGTGCACGACGGTGGAGACGAGCTCACCGGACGCCGCGGCGGCACCCTGCGGGCTCGCCGCCCACTCGTCCTCCGTCCGCACCCGCACGGCGACGGCCTGCGCCGCGGCGGCACGGTCCTCGACCTCCGCGGCCGTCATCCGCGTGATCCGGGCGGCCACCGCGTCACGGCCCGACCCGTCCGGCAGCCCGAGTGCCTCCAGCAGCCTCGCGCGATGGTGCGGATAGTTGGCGTGCGTGCGCACCCAGCCGTCCGCGGCCGCGAAGAACCCGGACAGCTCCGCGAAACCCGAGACCGGGGCACCCGACACCCGCAGCAGCCGGTCGCTCGCGAAGGACGCGGCGATCCGCTCCGGGTCGAGCCGCCACGACCGGGGCTCCCGCCCGTGCACGACGTCGAGCCGGTCGACCGCGCCGGTGAGAGCGGCCACCGAACCGGCCGCCAACGCGAACACGGGCAGGCGGGCCGCCAGATAGGCGCCCGGGTCGCCGCACGGGACCGTCGCCGGGATCATCCGAAACTCACCCGGTCCAGCCAGAAGTAGCGAGCAACCGGCGGCACCGGTCGCGCAACGCGGCACGAAGTGGTGCGGCGCGGTCGGCCAGCGCCGACTGCTCCCGGACGTACTCCGCGCGACCGTGCGGGGTTTCGATGGGGATCGGGGTGTACCCGTAGCCGGTGAGGTCGTACGGGCTGGCCCGCATGTCGAGTTCCCGTGCGGCGAGCGCCAGCTCGAAGCAGTCGACGGTCAGGTCCGAGTCGATCAGCGGCGCCAGCTTGTAGCAGTACTTGTACAGATCCATCGACGCGTGCAGGCACCCGGGTTGCTCCCGCCCCAGCTGATCGGCCCGGGTCAGCGGCAGGCTGTTCCGCGGTTCGGCTGCCGGGGTGAAGAACCGGTAGGCGTCGTAGTGGGTGCAGCGCAGTTGCGCCGCCTCCACCACGGAGTCCGTGCCGCCCGGGCCGAGCCGCAACGGGACACTGCCGTGCCGGACCTCCCCGGCCCGGTACACCATCGCCCACTCGTGCAGGCCGAAGCAGGACAGGTGCGCGGGACGCCCGGCGGTCGCCTCCATCAGTCGTGCGGTGAAGGCGACCGTGTCCGCGCGGCGCCGCAGGAATTCCGGGTCGACGGTGACGCCGCCGTCGGTGCGGTGGTACCCGCGGAGTTCGGCGTACTCCTCCGCACCGGTCAGGACGGTGCCCCACCCGGCGTGCCAGCGCAGCAACTGGTTCGGCCGGTAGCTGTAATAGGTGAAGAGGAAGTCGATCACCGGGTGGGTCTCGCCGCGTTCGCGCCGCTCCAGGTGCGGTCCGATCAGTGCCGAGACCCGCTCCCGGTGCCGGTCGCGGCGAGGGACCCACTCCGACGCGTCCAGAACGTTAGTCACGATCAGCTCGTTCGCCGGCCCGGGTTGACGCCGTTGACGCGGTGGGTGCCGTCGCGCACGGTGCCCACGTATTCCTCGACGAGATCCTCGAGGGCGACGATCCCGACGATCCGCCCGGACGGGTCTGCCGCCGCCCCCAGGTGGGAGCTGGCCCGCCGCAGGATCGCCAACGCCTCCGCGAGCGGTGTGGTGGTCGACATGCTGGGGAGCGGTCGGATGTCGGAGCGGGGGATCACCGTGTCGGGTCCGGCCTCCTCGTCCAGGATGTCGTCGAGCACGTCCTTGAGGTGCAGGTATCCGACCAGGGAGCCGTCGTCGGCGCGCACCGGGTACCTGGAGTACCCGGTCTCGACGACCGCCTCCTCGATGGCGCCGAGCCGCGTCCCGCCCTCCGTCAGCGGGATGGTCCGGGCCTCGTCGAGGGGGATCATCACCTCGCTGACCGTGCGGTCGGTGGTCTCCAGCGCCTGGGTGAGCCGGCGGTGCTCCTCCGCGTCGATCAGCCCCTCGGAGCGGGATTCGCCGATCATCTCGGACAGTTCCACCGCCGACACCGTGACGTCGAGTTCGTCCTTCGGCTCGACCCGCAGCAACCGGAGCGTCAGGTTGGCGCACAGGTTGTAGAACGAGATCAGCGGTCGGGCCAGTTTGATGAACACGAGGTGCAGCGGCACCAGCAGCATCGCCGACCGCTCCGGGCCCGCCAGTGCGATGTTCTTCGGCACCATTTCCCCCAGCAGGATGTGCAGCACCACCACGAGGGCCAGCGAGATCGTGAACGCCACCGGATGCAGCAGGCCGGCAGGCAGCCCGACCGCGTGCAGCGGTACCTCGAGGAGATGCGCGATCGCCGGCTCGGCGACCTTACCCAGCAGGATCGAGCAGATCGTGATGCCGAGCTGAGCGGCCGCCAGCATCAGCGACAGGTTCTCACCCGCCGTGATCACGGTGCGAGCGCGTTTCTTGCCCTGCGACTCGAGGGCCTCGAGCCGGTCGCGGCGGGCCGAGATCAGCGCGAACTCGGCGCCGACGAAGAAGGCGTTGCCCCCCAGCAGCACGAAGGTGAGCAGCACACCGAAGAGGTCACTCATCGTCGTCCTCCTCGGTGTCGGTGTCGCCGGTCTCGTCGGGCTTCGGGGTGAGCAGCACCCGGTCGATGCGCCGGCCGTCCATGTGGGTCACGGTGGCGACCCATCGGCCACCTGGGTCGTGCGCGCCCTCGGGCAGTGGCAGTTCCACCTCGTCGCCCTCGTCGGGAATCCGCCCGAGCTCGGTGAGGACGAGTCCGCCGAGGGTTTCGTACTCACCCTCGGGTGCGGTGTAGCCGGTGGTGTCGGAGACCTCGTCGACCCGGAGAAGCCCGGAGCAGGACCAGCCGTCCCCGACCCGCTGGACGTCGATCTCGGATTCGTCGTGCTCGTCGCGGACGTCGCCGACGATCTCCTCGATCAGGTCCTCCATCGTGACCATCCCGGCGGTGCCGCCGTATTCGTCGACGACGAGCGCGACCTGCATGCCGTCGGACCGGATCCGTTCCATCAGGGCGTCACCGTCCAGGCTGGAGGGCACCACCGGGACCTTCTGGGCGAGCGAGTTGAGGCGGGCGGTGCGCCGGCGGTGGGCGGGCACCGCGAACGCGTGCTTGATGTGGACGATGCCGACGGCGTCGTCGAGGTCGCCGTCGACGACGGGGAAGCGGGAGAACCCGGTGCGGGCGGCGGTGTCGATGAGGTCGGCGACCGTGTCCGTGGTGGACAGTGTCTCGATCTTCACGCGGGGGGTCATCAGTTCCTCGGCGGTGCGTTCGCCGAAGCGCAGCGAGCGGTTGACGAGCAGGGCCGTGCCCTTGTCGATGGCGCCGCGCTGCGCCGACGTCCGGACCAGCGAACCCAGCTCCTGCGGGGACCGCGCCGAGCGCAGTTCCTCGGCCGGTTCGATGCCGAGGCGTCGCACCAGCCAGTTCGCGGTTCCGTTGAGCCCCTTGATGGCCCACTTGAAGATCAGCGAGAACGCCGCCTGCATGCCGGCCGTGGCGCGTGCGGTGGGCAGGGGGTGGGCGATGGCGAGGTTCTTCGGAACGAGTTCACCGAACACCATCGAGAACGACGTCGCGAGAACGAGAGCGATCACCAACGACGTTGCCGCGGCAGCGGATTCGCTGAAACCGACCGCATCGAGGATCGGCGTGATGAAGCGGGCGAGCACCGGTTCGGACAGATAACCGGTAATCAGGGTGGTGATGGTGATGCCGAGCTGCGCCCCGGACAACTGGAACGACAGCGTGCGGTGCGCGTGCTGCACCTGCCGGGCCCGCCGGTCACCGCCGCGGGCGTGGGAGTCGACGGTGCTGCGTTCGAGGGCGGTGAGGGAGAACTCGGCCGCCACGAACAACGCGGTACCCACGGTCAAGGCGAGAAAGCCGAGCAGAGCGAGAATGCTGAGCGCGATGTCCATCGGTCATCGCCGCCGAGCTGAGGAACGGGGATCGCCGGGTTTGTCGCCCGGCTCGCTAGAGGAGCCCTCCGAACCGGCGGAATCGGAGTCCGATTCCACGGAGCAGGAGGCGACAACACTCCCGGAGACATCGGTCGGTGGGGCGCTTGCTGCGTGTGTGGGTGCCGCGGGCACCGGAGTCCTCTCGTTCGGCCTCGACGGCCCGGACGGGTCCGGCGCCGAGAACTGGTGTGGTTGAGCGACCAATGATACCGGTGGATGTCCGGTTCCGTGGAACAGGACACCCACCGGCACATCAGGATGCGGTCGTCACCAGCCGGCCGGAAGCGGGCGGCCCTCGGCGAACCCGGCCGCCGACTGCACACCCAGAACCGCCTTGTCGTGCAGCTCCGCCACCGTCCGCGCCCCCGCGTACGTGCAGGTGCTGCGCACACCGGAGCAGATGTGGTCGATCAGGTCCTCGACGCCGGGACGTTCCGGGTCCAGCCGCATCCGGGAACTCGAAATACCCTCCTCGAACAGCCCTTTCCTGGCCCGGTCGAACGCAGTGTCGGTGGCGGTGCGGGCCGCGACCGCCCGCTTGGAGGCCATCCCGAAACTCTCCTTGTACGCGTTGCCGGCCTGGTCGACGCGCAGGTCGCCGGGCGACTCGTAGGTGCCCGCGAACCACGACCCGATCATCACGTTCGACGCGCCCGCCGCGAGGGCGAGAGCCACGTCGCGGGGGTGACGGACGCCTCCGTCGGCCCACACGTGCGCGCCCATCGCCCGCGCCTGGGTGGCGCATTCCTCGACGGCGGAGAACTGCGGCCTGCCCACCCCGGTCATCATGCGGGTGGTGCACATCGCGCCCGGCCCGACACCGACCTTCACGATGTCGGCGCCCGCGTCGATCAGATCCCGGGTGCCGGCGGCGGACACGACGTTGCCGGCGACCAGCGGGACCCCGAGGTCGGCCTTCTTCAGGGCGCCCAGGACGTCGATCATCTTCTGCTGGTGGCCGTGCGCGGTATCGACGACCAGCAGGTCGGCGCCCGCATCCACCAGGGCGCGGGCCTTCGCGGCGACGTCGCCGTTGACGCCGACGGCCGCGGCCACCCGCAACTTCCCGTTGCCGTCGACGGCAGGCTGGTAGATGCCGTCCCGGATGGCGCCCGTGCGGGTGAGGACGCCGGCGAGGGTGCCGTCGGGGTGGACGATCACGGCGAGGGAGTCGTGCTTGCCCTCGAGGAGTTCGAACACCTCCCGCGGCGACGCGGAGACGGGGGCGGTGACGAAGTCGGTGAGCGCCACCGCGCGCAGTCGCGCGAACCGGTCGACGTCCGTGCAGGAGCCCTCGGTGACGACACCGACGGGGCGGTCGTTCTCGACGACGACCACGGCGCCGTGCGCCCGCTTCGGCAGCAGCGCCAGCGCGTCGGACACGGCGGCGTCGGGGCCGAGCGTGACCGGGGTGTCGGCGACCAGGTGCCTGCTCTTGACGAACGACACGGTCGCCGTGACGGCGGGCGCCGGAAGATCCTGGGGGAGAACCACCAGACCGCCGCGCCGGGCGACCGTTTCCGCCATGCGGCGACCCGACACGGCCGTCATGTTGGCGACGACGATCGGAATGGTGGTGCCCGACCCGTCCGAGGTGGACAGGTCGACGTCGAACCGAGAGGTGACCTCGGTGCGGTTCGGCACCAGGAACACGTCGTCGTACGTCAGGTCATAGGGAGGGCGATGCCCGTCGAGGAACTGCACATGTCAGGACGATACCGGGGAAGTTGCGGCGGTGTCGGATGTCCGCTGCGCCTGCGACCTGGACAGTCCGATGGTGGCCACCAGCATCACCGCCACCGCGCAGCCGACCACGACGAGCCCGGGTCCGTCCACCCGGAGTCGTTCGTCGAGGACGGTCATGCCGAGGAAGACGGCGGCGAGGGGTTCGGCGATGGTCAGCGCGGGCAGCGACGCGGACAGCGGACCCACCTGGAACCCGCGCTGCTGCAGATACACCCCGACCAGCCCGGCGGCGACGAGCGCCCACGCCTGCCAGCTGCTCACCACCGCCCACAGCCCACGGGGCACGAGTTCGACGACATATTTGGTGAACGCGACCGCCACGCCGTAGAGGATGCCGCCCGCGCCGCCGAGCAGCAGCGCCCGCCACCCGGGATCGATCTTCGACATCCCAGCGGCGGCCGCGACCGCCACCACCGCCAGGAGGATGCCGAGCGGCACCACCCATTCGCGGAACGGGGCGTCGATGTTGCCCTCGGTGGGGTCGCCGATCACCAGGAAGACCGCGAGCGCGACGGCCAGGGCGACGGCGAGGGCCCACGTGGTGCGGCTGAGCCGGTACCCGGAGAATTTCGCCGACAACGGCAACGCGAACAGCAGTGCCGTCACCAGCAGCGGCTGCACCACGAGCACCGACCCGAGCGCCAACGCGACCGCCTGCATCGCGTACCCCCCGCCGTCGCCGACGAACCCGGCCCACCAGCGGGGACTGCGCAGCAGGGTGGTCATCAACCCGGCGTCCTCGGGGACCGCGGACGCCGCACTCTGCTGGGCCACCGACGCGCACGCGAACAGCAACGCCGCGATCAGCGCGCACACGATGGACGCGAACGGCAGGGACATGCCTCTCAGTGTGCCCCGCGGTTGCGGTGTCCGTGCGGAGTTGACGCAGGTCCGGGTTTGCGGCCGCGGCGCGCACCCGACCGGGCGGCCCCGCCGTCCCAGGGGCGGCCGCGGCGGACCGGCCGCCCACCGGTGTCGTGCGCCTGCCGGCCCTTCTTCGGGGTGTCCTGCGCGGGGGCCCGCGTGTCGGGGGCGGGAACCGCCTTCCCGGACGGGCGGCGGGCGCCGGTGATCTCGGCGAGCACCGCGTCACCGGGCCGCACCCGCACGCCGTCCACGTCGATCCCGGCCTTGCGGGTCAGTTTCTCCACCTCGGCGCGTTCCTCCTCGGTGACGAGGGTGACCACGACGCCGGACTCCCCGGCGCGAGCGGTGCGGCCCGCGCGGTGCAGGTAGTCCTTGGGGTCGGCCGGGGGGTCGACGTGGACGACGAGTGAGATGTCGTCGACGTGGATGCCCCGCGCCGCGACGTCGGTGGCCACCAGGACCGGGGTGGTGCCGTCGGCGAAGGATTCGAGGGTGCGGGTGCGGTTGTTCTGAGCCTTGCCGCCGTGCAGGGCGCCGGCGGAGATGCCGACTTCGTGGAGTTGCTGCGCGAGCCGGTCCACCCCGTACTTGGTGCGCACGAACATGAGAGTGCGTCCCGCACGTGAACCGATATGTGCCACAACGGATCCCTTGTCGACGGTGTCGACGAACAGCAGGTGGTGGCGCATGGTGCCCACCGACGCGGCAACCGGCGCCGTGGAGTGGGTGACGGGGTCTCTCAGATACCGCCGGACGAGGGTGTCGACGTCCCCGTCGAGGGTCGCCGAGAACAGCAGCCGCTGACCGTTTTCCGGGGTCTTGTCGAGGATCGTCGTGACCTGCTCCATGAACCCCAGGTCGGCCATGTGGTCGGCCTCGTCGAGGGTCAGCACCGTCACGTCGTCCAGCGATACCGACCCCTGCGCCACGTGATCGGCGAGGCGTCCCGGCGTCGCGATCAGCAGGTCGACCCCCCGCGACAGGATCTCGACCTGACGTTTGATGGGAATCCCGCCGACGACGTTCGCCACCCGCAACCCCACGGACAGGGCCGGTTCGTCCAGGGCGCGCTCGATCTGCAACGCCAGTTCACGGGTAGGCACCAGGACGATGCCGCGCGGGAAGCCCCGCCTGCTCGCGGCGCCCTTGAGCCGCACGAGCATCGGCAGACCGAAGGCGAGGGTCTTCCCGGAGCCGGTCGGGGCGCGGCCCAGCACGTCGCGGCCCGCGAGGACGTCGGGGATGGTGGCCGCCTGGATCGGGAACGGCGCCGCGATTCCGCTGCGGGCGAGGGCGTGGGTCATCACGGCGGGGAGACCGAGCGCGAGGAACGTCTCACCCACCGGTGCGGGCGAGGAGAACTCGTCGTCGGGCATATCGGAAAGGCTACCGCCTGCGAAGGGGGTATTCCGACGCCCCGGCCGTGACGCACACGGGGGCCGTCACGGCCGAGTTGTCGGCGGTATTGCCGGCTCAGGCCTGCACTTCGCTGCGGTCACCGCTCCAGAGGGTGTGGAACTTGCCCTCCGCGTCGACCCGCTCGTAGGTGTGGGCGCCGAAGAAGTCGCGCTGCCCCTGGGTCAGGGCCGCGGGCAGCCGCTCGGCGCGCAGGGCGTCGTAGTAGGACAGCGACGACGCGAACGCCGGCACCGGGATACCCAGCAGCGTGGCGGTGGACACGACCCGGCGCCAGCTGTTGATGGCCGTCTCGATGGCGTCCCGGAAGTAGGGGGCCAGGATGAGGCTCGGCAGCGTCGGGTTCTCGTCGTAGGCGTCCTTGATGCGGTTGAGGAACCGGGCGCGGATGATGCAGCCGCCGCGCCAGATGGTCGCGAGGTCGGCGGGGTGCAGGTCCCAGTCGTATTCGGCGCTGCCGGCCGCGATCTGGTCGAATCCCTGCGCGTAGGCCACGACCTTCGACGCGTACAGGGCCTGCCGGATGTCCTCGGTGAACTGGGCGGCATCGGTGGGCTTGTCGGCCAGCTGACCGGAGGCGAGACCGACGGCGGCCTTGCGCTGGTCGCGGGACCCGGACAGGGCGCGGGCGAATACGGCCTCGGCGATCCCGGTGACGGGGACACCGAGGTCGAGCGCGGACTTGACGGTCCAGCGGCCGGTGCCCTTCTGCTCGGCGGCGTCGACGATCACGTCGACGAGCGGCTTACCGGTCTTGGCGTCGTTCTGCTTGAGGACCTCGGCGGTGATCTCGACGAGGTAGCTTTCGAGGTCGCCGGCGTTCCATTCGGTGAACACGTCGGCGATCTTGCCGGCGTCGTAGCCGAGGGCGGATCCGAGCAGGTTGTACGCCTCGCCGATGAGCTGCATGTCGGCGTACTCGATGCCGTTGTGGACCATCTTCACGAAGTGCCCGGACCCGTCGGGGCCGATGTGCGTGCAGCAGGGGGTGCCGTCGACCTGCGCGGCGATCGACTCGAGCAGCGGCCCGAGGGCCTCGTAGGACTCTTTCGGTCCGCCCGGCATGATCGACGGTCCGTTGAGCGCGCCCTCCTCGCCGCCGGAGATGCCGGCGCCGACGAAGTGCAGGCCCCGCTCCCGGAGGGAGGCCTCGCGGCGGATTGTGTCGGTGTAGAGGGCGTTGCCGCCGTCGATGATGATGTCACCGGGCTCCATCGCCGCGGCGAGTTCCTCGATGACGGCGTCGGTGGGGTCGCCGGCCTTGACCATGATCAGTACGCGGCGCGGCTTCTGCAGCGCGCCCACGAACTCCTCGATCGTCTCGGTGCGGACGAAGTCGCCCTCGCTGCCGTGTTCCTCGATGAGGGCGTCGGTCTTGGCGATGCTGCGGTTGTGCAGCGCGACCGTGTGACCGTGCCGGGCGAAGTTCCGGGCGATGTTCGAGCCCATGACGGCCAGTCCCGTGACGCCGATCTGGGCGCGGGCACCCTTAGTGTTGTCGATAGTCATGGATACAGCATTCCCTCTCGCTCGGCGGTAGTGAAATCGGCGGCTACGAAAACCTCAACCGCCTAAGCCAAACATACGAAGGCCGGCCGTCGCACATGCGACGGCCGGCCTTCTCTCACACTTCGTTATTCGGTTGTCCGATCAGCTGCGGCGCTCGCGCCGCGGGCCGTCGAAGCCGTCGTACGAACGACGCTCCGTGCGGCTGCGGAACCCGCCACCGGTCGCCGCCGCGGGGCGCCGCTCCGACGTGGCCGCGGGGCGACGGTCGTCACGTCGATCGTCCCTGCGGAACCCGCCTGCTGCACCGCGGTTGTCGCGGTTGTCGCCGAAGTCGCGGCGGGGTGCGCTGTCGCCGAAGTCGCGGCGCGGGGCCCGATCGGTGAACGTCCGGTTGTCGCGGTCACCGCGGTAGCCGCCGCCACGGTTGTCGCCGTCGCGCTGGGGACGCTCGCCCCGGTAGCCGCCGGACCGGTTGTCGGTCTGGTCGCGGCGCGGGCCGCGCCCCTCGAAGCTGCGACCACCCGACGGGCGGTCGCCGTAGCTGCGCTCGCCACGCTCGCCGCGGTCGTTGCGGTTGCCGCGGTAGCCGCCGCCGTCGCGGCCGGCGTATCCGCCCTCACGGCGGGGTCCGCGGTCACCGAACTTGCGGTCGCCGCTGCGGTCGCCGCGGGAGTAGGTGTCGCGAACCGGTTCTCCGCTGGGCGCCTTGGCGCCGGTGATGCTGGCCAGCTTCTCCGAGCCGGGGGTGACGGGCACGGCGGTGGCGTCGACGCCGGCCATCCCGGTCAGGCGGCGGAACGTGCGCTTCTGGTTGGGGAGCACGATCGCGACGACGGTGCCCTTCTCGCCGGCACGGGCGGTCCGGCCTGCGCGGTGCAGGTAGTCCTTGTGGTCGGCGGGCGGATCGACGTGCACGACCAGGTCGATGCCGTCGACATGGATGCCGCGGGCGGCGACGTCCGTGGCGACGAGGACCGGGGTGCGGCCGTTCTTGAAGCGTTCGAGGACGCGGGTGCGCTGGTTCTGTGCCTTGCCGCCGTGCAGCGCCTCGGCGGCGATTCCCACCGCACGGAGGCGGTCGGTGATGCCCTCGCAGCCGAGCTTGGTGCGGGCGAACATGATCGTGCGGCCTTCGCGGGCACCGATTTCGGCGAGGACGTTGTCCTTCTGGCCGCGGTCGACGAGCAGCACGTAGTGCTCCATCGTGTCGACGCTGGCGCGACCGTCCTCGGTGGAGTGCTGGACGTGGTCGGGCAGGAACTGGCGGACCAGCGACTGCACCTCACGGTCCAGGGTGGCCGAGAACAGCAGGCGCTGACCGTCGGCGGGGGTGTCGCCGAGGATGGACCGGACCTCGGGCAGGAAGCCCATGTCGGCCATCTGATCGGCCTCGTCGAGCGCGGTGATCTCGATGGAATCGAGGATGCAGGTGCCCTGACGCAGGTGGTCGCCGAGGCGGCCGGGGGTGGCGACGAGGATGTCGACACCGCGGCGCAGCTGGTCGACCTGCTTGGTGAACGGGGTGCCGCCGACGGCCGGGCGGACGGTCAGTCCCATGGCGCCGGCGTACGAGTTGAGGGAGTCGACCACCTGGAACGCGAGCTCACGGGTCGGAACCAGCACCAATGCCCGGGGGCGCTTGGGTGCGGGCCGGTCCTCGTGGCGGGACAGGCGGGTGAGCATCGGCAGACCGAAGGCGAGGGTCTTGCCCGATCCGGTCTGTGCGCGGCCGAGCACGTTCTTGCCGGCGAGTGCGTCGGGCACGGCCAGCGCCTGGATCGGCGACGGGACGGTGATGGAGTTGCGGGCGAGGGCCTGCACCAGGGGTGCGGGCAGGCCGATCTCCGCGAACGTCACGGTGGCCGTGTCGGCCTCCGTGGCGATCGGAGCTGGGGTTTCGGTGTCGTTCTGCTCAATGGGGGCAGACGACGTCTGGACAGCGTTGGTCACGCAGATACCTCTCCGGGCATAGGGCGCGTCGCGGAGCGGGGGCTGTCATGCAGCACGCACAAAGGGACGAGCCAGGGCACATGTCACCTGGTCAATCCATTCGCGGAAGTGCGGGGAATTGGGCTGTGTGCCGTTTCAGTGTTGATGGGCCGCAGTGGCGACCGTGGACCAGTGTACGCGACGAGGCACCCGGTTATCGAACCCGGCGGGATGTGAGCTGGGCGACTATACGGCGCTGAACAACCGGCTCAGTTCGGTGAGCCAGGGGACGGCGACGGCGATGGTGGGCACCACGAGGATGGCCACCGACGCGGCGTAGGCGGCGAGTGCGACCGGGGTTCCCGCCTCCGAGGACGCCAGCCGCTGCACCCGGAGCAGGGTGCTGGGACCGCCCGCGGCCATCGCGCCCTTCGGGGCGATCGACCCGGAACAGGCGACCAGTGCACGGGCCAGCGCGGTCGGCCCGGTGGCGCGGACCGCGGAGTCGTCGGCCAGCATCTCGACCAGCAGCTGCACCGACCCGAGCGCGGACTTGCTGCGCACCACGGTGGGGAAGGCGGCGTTGACGGCGGTGAACGCCTCGAGGACGAGGTCGTGGCGGGCCCGCAGATGGGACCGCTCGTGGGTGAGGATCGCGGTGATCTCCGCGTCGTCGAGGTTGGTGAACGTGCCCTGGCTCAGCACCACCCGCTGGCGCAGACCGGGCAGGCAGTAGGCGATGGGCTCGGTGACGTCGAGGACACGCAGATCCGGTGTGCGGGCGAGGGGGGACGACGAGTCGCAGCGGTCGAGGAGGTCGACGAGCATGCGGTGACGGGCGCGTCGGCGCCGGGTGCGGACCCCGACCTGCACGATCGCGAAGATCAGTTTGGCACCGACCAGCAGGGTGAGGGCGAAGACCACCACGTACAGCAGCCACAGGGGCAGACCCAGGGCGTCGATCTCGGCTACCGGTGCCGTGGTGGGCCGCCCGTCCGGTCCGGGGACGAGGAGTTGGCTGGCGATCGCGAGCCCGGAACTGAACGCGGAAAGGACCGCGGCCAGGGCGATTGCCTGCCACAGCACGAGAGCTGCTCGGGGGGCGCGATGCGGCCATCGGGCACGGCTCAACAGCGCAGGGACTGGCCCTGCGAGAAGAAGTGCGAGTACTCCGAAGACCAGCGCGGTGGTGGCGTCCATGTCCTACTCATCATGCATGACGAACGTCAGCCAGCGCGAACGGTTCCCGACTGATTGTCTCCGGCGGATCGTTCCTTCGCCTCGAGCGCGGCGAGGGCCTCGCGCAGCGCGTCGGCTTCGTCGGCGCCGACCTGGCCCACGAAGTGCACGAGTGCCGCGGCGCGGCTTCCGGACTTGTCGGCCTGCTGCAGGGCGTCCACCATCAGGCTCGCGACCAGTTCTTCGCGCTGGTGCACCGGCAGGTACCGGTGGGCGCGGTCGTCGCGTTGCTGAATGACGAGGTGCTTCTTCGCCAGCCTCTGGAGCACCGTCATGACAGTCGTGTACGCGAGTTCACGGCGCGCTGCCAGTGCCTCGTGTACCTGCCGTACCGTCTGCGGTTCCGATGTGGACCACAGGTGATCCATCACTGCGCGTTCGAGTTCGCCAAGTCCAGCCATAAACCGATTCTACGGATACGACGACGCAGATACGTACTACTGGTAGTAGTAAAACTGCGTCCCGGCGTGTGGTATTGGCCATAGTTCGAACGGGTGGTTTACGGTCGGGTGGGCAGCGGCCGACCCGCCGGGCAAAGCTTTCGTTCTCGACATCGCGGAGAGTGGGGACCTGGGGGATGAAGACCGACGACAGCGCGGCGACCGGGCACGGTACGGCAGCCAAGGTCAGGGGTCAGACGGGGCGGGCAGCGGACTGGGTGCGGGGAGCGCCGGTCAGTTTCACGCTCCTGCTCGTGATCTGGATTCTCGCGATCGCCACGTCCAGCGTGATCGGCGGCCCGTCCCACGACCTGTCCCAGCACGTGGCGATCGGGATCCGGGCGTTCCAGAACGGCTCGGTGTGGACGCTGCTGACCGCCGGACTGTGGGGCGACGACGTCCTGGCCTACCTGTCGACCACCGTCCTCGTCCTCGTCGCCGCCGCACCGCTGGAACGTCGCATGGGTTCCGCGCGGTTCGCGCTGGCCGCCGTCGCCACCCAGGTGCTGGGCGGGTTGCTGGCGTTGTCGGTGGCCGCGGTCGCGAAGGTCGTCGACGCGAACTGGGGTTTCCGGCTGCACGTGGGCATGGCGGTCGGCCCCAGCACCTGGATCTTCGGCGCCGCGATGGTGGCCAGTTCGAACATGGGCACCCTGTGGCGGCGGCGGATCCGCGTCGGTGTCCTCGCGTTCACGATCACCCTGGCCCTGTTCAGCGGATCGCTGCAGGACGTGGTCCGGCTCGCCGCGGCCGTGGTGGGTCTGGTGATCGGCCGCTGGATCGTCGGCCGGTCGGCGCGCGGCGAACGGATCGCGGGCACCCAGCGCGAGGGCCGGGTGCTCGTCGCGATCGTGGTGGCGGCCAGCGCGATCGGCCCGATGATCGCCGCGCTGTCCGCGGAGGCGGTCGGCCCCCTCGCCGTGCTGCGCGACCTGTTCCGCGGCGTCCCCTACACCGCCGGCGAAGTGCGCGACCTGTGCGAGGTGTCGGCGACGGACCCCGAATGCCGTCGCGGACTGCTCGAACTGCGCCTGTCCGGGGTCGGCCCGACCCTGCTGAGTCTGATGCCGTCCCTGTTCCTCCTCACCCTCAGCGACGGTCTCCGACGGGGCCGTCGCTTCGCGTGGGTCGCGTCCGTCGTCGCCCAGGCGATTCTGCTGGTGTTGTCGCTGCTCAACTTCGCGGTCCGGTTCGTCGACTCGCTCGACGAGGACTCCCTGTTCTACGGTCTGGCCGACCCGAACCTGTATCGGACGCTGGTGCCGTTCCTGACACCGTTGGCGATCCTGATCGTGCTGCTCGCCACCCGGCGGTTCTTCGACGTCGCCGCCCCGACCGGCACCTACCGCCGGCTGGCGATCGTCCTGGTGTCCCTCCTGGCCGGTCTCGCCGTCCTCTACGTGCTGGGCGGATTGTGGGCGCGGCACGGGTTCGACCCCCGGCCGGGATTCCCGACGCTGCTGGCCGACTTCCCGGAGCGGCTGATCCCGCCCGTGTACCTGCAATGGCTCGACCCCCGGCTGCTGCCGGAGAGCATTCCCGCGACGCTGCTGTACGAGTGGACCGGGGTGGTGTTCTGGGTGGCCCTGTGCGCGCTGGTCGCGGCCACGTTCCTCAGTCCCGCCATCGGATCGGACTCGGCGGCCGCCGAACGCGCTCGGGCCCTGCTGAAGTCGGGGAGCGGAAGCCCGCTGTCCTGGATGACGACGTGGCGCGGCAACCACTACTGGTTCTCCGCGGACGGCACCAGCTATGTCGCGTACCGGGTCCTCGCCGGGGTCGCACTCACGACCGGCGATCCGGTCGGCCCGCCGGACCGGTTGCGCGACAACGTCGAACACTTCGCCGAATTCGCGTCCGCCAACGGCTGGATCCCGTGCTTCTACTCGGTGACCGGTGAGGTCCGCGACGTCACGGACGCCCTCGGCTGGAGCGGGATCCAGGTCGCCGAGGAGACGGTGCTGGACCTGGGCCGGATCGCGTTCACCGGCAAGCGGTTCCAGGACGTCCGGACCGCCCTGAACAAGGCGAAGAAATCGGGGATCACCGCCGAATGGGTCAGCTTCCCCAGCGCCCCACGGTCGATCACCGACCAGATCACCGCGATCTCCGAGGAATGGGTGGCCGACAAGGGGATGCCCGAGATGGGGTTCACCCTCGGCGGACTCGACGAGGTCGACGATCCGGAGGTGCGCTGCCTGATCGCCGTCGACGAGGACCGCACCGTGCACGGCGTCACGTCCTGGCTGCCGGTGTACCAGGACGGCCGGGTGGTCGGCTGGACGCTGGACTTCATGCGGCGCCGCGCCGAGGGGTTCCGTCCGGCGATGGAGTTCCTCATCGCGTCCGCGGCCCTGAAACTGGAGGAGGAGGGGGCGCAGTTCCTGAGCCTGTCCGGCGCCCCTCTCGCCAAGGTCGAGCAACCGGACACCGACGCCGACGAGCGGGAGCAGTCGGAGTCGTCGAGCCTGTCGGCGGTGATGGACAGCGTGCTCGACCTGCTGGGCCGGACCCTGGAGCCGGTGTACGGGTTCCGGTCGCTGCTGGCGTTCAAGTCGAAGTTCCAGCCCCGGTACGTGGCGATGCACATGACGTTCGCCGACCCGGCCGCGCTGCCGAGCATCGGCAACGCCGTCGGCAGGGCGTACCTGCCGACGGTGTCGCTGGGGCAGAGCTTCCGGCTGGTGCGGACGATGATCGGCGGCCGCCGCTGACCGGCTACTTCGTTGCCGGCCCGCCCACCGCGCCGTACACGTGGCGGGTGCCGATCGGCACCACCAGCGGGCGATCCGACACCGGGTCGGCGATGACCGCGGCGTCGAGTCCGAACACCTCGAGGAGGAGTTCGGCGGAGATGATGTCCGTCGGCGCCCCGGCCGCGACGATGGTGCCGTCCCGCATCACGATCAGCTGATCGCTGTAGCGGATCGCCAGGTTGAGGTCGTGGAGCACCATCACCACGGTGCGGCCCAATTCCTCATGCATCCGGTCCACCAG
The DNA here is from genome assembly GCA_006543605.1 of Rhodococcus sp. WS4. Lineage (GTDB taxonomy): Bacteria > Actinomycetota > Actinomycetes > Mycobacteriales > Mycobacteriaceae > Rhodococcus_F. The sequence continues at coordinate 7,990 of RRBB01000020.1, read as the reverse complement.
GTCGAGGACCTCGATCGAGTGCGCCAGGTCCAGGTAGGTGGTGGGCTCGTCGAGCAGCAGGATGTCGGTGCCCTGCGCGAGGGCCATCGAGATCCAGGCCCGCTGGCGCTGACCGCCCGACAGCTGGTCGACGGGGCGGTCGGCGAGGTCGGACACCCCGGTCAGGGCGAGCGCCTCGGCGACCTCGCCCTCGTCGTCGGACGACCACTGCCGGAGCCACGACTGGTGCGGGTGCCGACCGCGGGCCACCAGGTCGGCCACCGTCAACCCCTCCGGGGCGACCGGCGCCTGGGGGAGCATGCCCAGGGTGCGGGCGACGTCCTTGGTGCGCATCGAGCCGATCGCCTTGCCGTCCAGCAGCACCGAACCGTTGCGCGGTTTCAGCAGACGTCCCAGCGCGCGCAGCAGCGTGGACTTGCCGCAGCCGTTCGGTCCGATCACGGTGGTGATCACCCCGGTCTTCACCGCGAGGTCGAGGTTGTCGACGACGACCCGGTCGCCGTACCCGAGACTCAGGTGTTCGGCGATCAGTCGAGCGTCAGTCTGCACGGTCATGCCGAGACCTTCCGATTGTTGCGAACCAGCAGATACAGCAGGAATGGGCCGCCGAGTGCCGAGGTGACGATGCCGACGGGCAGTTCGACGGGCAGGATCGTGCGGGCAACCACATCACTGCCTACCATGAGCACGGCGCCGGTGAGCGCGGACGCGATGAGCGGCGGTCCGGCGGAGCGCACCAGCCGCAGCGCCACCTGCGGTGCGGCGAGCGCGACGAAGCCGACCGGCCCCGCCGCCGCGGTCGCGATGCCGGCGAGCGCGACGGCCATGAGCAGCAGCCGCGCCTGCGACCACTGCAGCCGCACCCCCAGCGACACGGCGTTGTCGTCGCCGAGCCGGAGTGCGCCCATCGTGAACGACGAGATCACCGCGTAGCCGCCGACGAGGACGACGGCGATCGTGACGGGCCACACCTGGCTCCAGGCGGCGCCGTTGAGGGAACCGTTGAGCCACACCTGCGCCCGGGAGGCGTCGTTGATGTCGGCGGAGATCAGCAGCCAGCCGGTGACCGCGATCAGCATGGCGTTGATTCCGATGCCGATCAGGATCAGCCGGTAGCCCTCCACCCCGCCGCGCCACGCGAGGAGGTAGATGATCAGCGCGGTGAGGAAACCGCCGAACAGGGCCGCGAGGGGGATGCCCAGGGTGGCGAGGATGCCGACGAAGCTGCCGCCGCCGCCGAGGACGATCAGCGCGACCGCGGCGGCGCTGGCACCGGACGTGATGCCGAGGATGTCGGGGCTGGCCAGCGCGTTGCGGGCGATCGACTGGGTGATGGCGCCGGCGAGGCCGAGGGCCATGCCGATGAACACCCCGGTCAGCGACCGGGGCAGGCGGAGGTCCATGACGATGAAGTTCTGCGCCTTCGTGCCGCCGCCGAACAGCACCCGCGTGACCTCGGGGATCGACAGCGGGTAGTCGCCGCGGCCGATGTTGAGGCACAGCACGAGGAACAGTGCCACCAGCAGTGCCACGTTGACGGCGATGCCGAGGGGGCGCAGGACCAGGGAGATCGGCCCGAGCCGGAACGCGGGGCGGCTCTGCACGCGGGCCGGGGGCGCCCCGACGTCGGGGCGCACGTCGTCTCGAGTGCTCACAGGCTTGCCAACTTTCTGCGCCGAACCAACGCTATGAAGAACGGTGCGCCGAACACGGCCAGCACGATTCCCACCTGCAACTCACCGGGCCGGACCACGACGCGTCCGATGACGTCGGCGGTCACGAGCATGACGCCGCCGAGGAGCCCGGCGTAGGGGACCAGCCACCGGTAGTCGGGGCCGGTGATCGCCCGCGCGACGTGCGGGACCACCAGTCCGATGAACGCGATCGGACCGCAGGCCGCGGTGGCGGCGCCCGTCAGCAGGGTGATGGCGACGATGCCGAGGGCGCGGCTGGCGGCGATGTTGGTGCCCAGCGACCGCGCCACGTCCTCGCCGAGGCTCAGGACGTTCAGTCCGGGTGTGCTGACCAGGGCGAGGATCAGTCCGATGATCAGGAACGGCAGCACCTGCCACAGCACGTCGAAGCCGCGGCCGGCGACGGACCCGACCACCCAGAACCGGTAGGAGTCGAGGCTGGACTGGTCGACGATGATGATGGCGTTGGTCATCGCCTGCAGGAAGAACGCGACGGCGGCGCCGGCCAGGGCCAGACTCAGCGGACTCGCCGCGCCGTTCCCGATCGAGGACAGCCCGAACACGATCACACTCGCGGCGAACGACCCGGCGAACGCGAACCACAGGTATTCGCTCGGCGCGCTGAACCCGAACAGGTACATCGACAGCACGACGAGGAACGCGGCGCCGGCGTTGAGGCCGAGGAGTCCGGCGTCGGCGAGCGGGTTGCGGGTGTGCCCCTGGATGAGGGCGCCCGCGACACCGAGCGCCATCCCCACGACGAGCCCGAGCGCGGTGCGCGGACCGCGGAGCGTGCGGACGATGATGTCGGTCTGGGAGCCGTCCGGTTCGAACAGTGCGTGGAAGATCTCCGCGAACGACAGCGGCCGGGCCCCGACCGCCACGCTGGCGAGCAGCACCAGGCCGAGCAGGATCACGAGGACACCCAGCCCGACGAGACGGCGGCGGCGGATCGCCGCGACGGACACGTCCTTCTCGCGGACGGCGAATCCCTCGTCGTTGGCGGTGTTCTCGCGCACCACCTCGGTGCCGGACCGCCGGAACAGCCGCTGCAGCGACCGTGTCGGTCCGATCGCGTCATGCGTGTCGGTGTCGCGGGTGACGAGACCGACCCACCCCTTGCCCGAACTCTGCCCGGTGTTGCCTTCGCGGAATCCGCGGTTCCACAAGGCGAGTCCCAGCGCGATCGCGACGGCGGCGCCGCCGAACACGACCCGATCCGCCTGTCCGCCGCCGTTGTCGTCGCGGAGGGAGTCGACGATGTACCACCCGAGTACGAGTGGGATGGCCACTATCCCGAGGTCGAGCAGTCCCGCGAGTGCCCGCAGATACAGCGGGGCGGGACCGCGCGGAACGTCGCGCTTTCCATAGGGCTCGTCGGTCGGCAGGTGCGGGATGTCGCTGCCGAACTGTCTCGTCGTCGTCACTGGCGGTGAAAGCTCCTGACGTGTGTGCATGGGGACCGGATCTGCACCGAATTCAACTACTTAGGTTACGGAACCCTATCTCCGATGCCGCATCCGGCGGGGCATCCCCACCGCCGCGGTCGGCCGGGGTGCCTCACATCACATGATGTCAAGTCTTGATATTTGGTTAGGCTCACCTATGTTTGGTGATGTTCCACCCCGACCGATTGGAGTGCACGGTGACTTCGACCCTGTCCGCCCCCGCGACCGCACTGGACGTGTCCTGCACACGACTTCGCGCACTGAACACCGAATATCCGCGCATGTACGCGGTCGCGACGATGGCGGACGAGGGTAAACGCAGGTGGTGGTCGCTCGCCGACGACCTGGACGGCGACCGGGTGCCCCGGATGTGGGCGCGTTCGCTCGAGGACGTACCCGATCCGGACGTCGCCGCGATGCAGGTGGCCACCGCGCTGATCCACGCGGTGATCGGGCGCGTCACCGCGCTCGTCGTGCTCGAGGGCCGCGCCTGGGACCCCGGGCTCGAGAACCTGTGGATCCACATGGACAGCGACGAGGGAATCGACTGGGCGGGCGTCGCCGACGACACCATGCGCGTCCTGCCGGACGACCCCTACGCCGGGACGCCCCGGACAGTCACCGTGCCGTGCGAGCGGGCCCTGCTGCTGTGGACGGTGCACCGCAGTCTCACGTCCCTGCATGCGGTGTTCGACGCCATCGCCCGGTTGACGCCGATCGACGCGTCCCGTTTCTGGGGGCTCGTGGGGGAGGCCGTGCTCGGGGCCGCGACGTACGTGCCGATCCTTGCCGGCGGCGGCGAGGCCGCCGCGCAGCGCCGCGGCCAGGGGATCCTGGACGCCTTCGTGGCCGCCGGGGTGCCGGTCCGCTCGAAGAGCCGCGTGACGCGCCCGCATTGCGGCCGTCTCGGTCAGGCACGGAAGCGCTTGCTTAATTAGGGAAGCCTTGCCTATACTCGTCCCAGGCGAGTTGAGCAGGACCACAACCCGCCGAGAACCGAACCACCGGACCGCGACGGAGTCCTGAGGGCTGCAGAGACTCCCAGGTCCATCCCACGGCGGGCCTCACGCTGCACAGCGTGAGGCCCGCCGATCTTTTTTTGCCCCACCTGCTCGTCCTCCGGCCCGCCGTGTCGTGTAGGCAGGAGATCGGGTGCGCCGCGAGAGCGCACAGCGATCCGATGGAGAGTGTGATGGTGGGTTCCGGGGAACAGCAGGCATCGAACGGTGACGGCCAGGTCGACACCGCCGCATTGACCGAACGGTTGGGCAAGGGATTCGACGCCCTCATCGGACTGGAATACACCGAACTGACTCCCGACCGCGTGCGGGCACAGTGGACGGTCACACCGGACCTGCAGCAGCCCGCCGGAATCCAGCACGGGGGCGTCTACTGTTCCGTCATCGAATCGGTGGCCAGCGCCGCGGGCACTGTGTGGCTCGGCGGGCGCGGACACGTCGTCGGCGTCAACAACAACACCGACTTCCTCCGCGCGACCCGGGAGGGAACCCTCACTGCCGAGGCCAGCCCCGTCCACCGCGGCCGCACCCAGCAGCTGTGGGAGGTGCGGATCACCGACGAACAGGATCGGCTGGTCTCCAAGGGGCAGGTCCGGTTGGCGAACATCACCGACACCGGCCGCCTCGGGCACTGAGGCGCCGCGACCACGACGGAGGGGACGGACCATCAGGTCCGTCCCCTCCGTTTTCGCGTCATCCGCGACGCAACGTCACCCCGCGGCTTTCCGCTGCCCGCTGCCGGATGGCTTCTCGGCGGCCTCTTTCTCCCGTTCGTGCCGCTCCAACTGCTCCATCGCGTTGCGGGCGAACACCCACTGCTCGGTGGACGCCATCTGCGCGCGTCCCCGACCGAGGAAAGTGACCGTCCACGACAACAGCGTGGACAGGCGGCTGCGGAACCCGACCAGGTACATGAGGTGGATCGCCAGCCAGGCCACCCACCCGATGAAGCCGCTGATCTCGAGCTTGCCGACTTTCGCCACCGCACTGAACCGCGAGATGGTGGCCATGCTGCCCTTGTCGAAGTACTTGAACGGCGGCCGATCCTCCGGCTTCTGACCGCTCAGGCCCGCCGTGATCTGCTTGGCCGCGTACTTGCCGCCCTGCATCGCGACCTGCGCCAGGCCCGGCAGCTTGTCGAGCGACATCATGTCGCCGATGACGAAGACGTCGGGGTGGCCCGGCACGGACAGGTCCGGCTTGACCAGCACCCGGCCGGCCCGGTCGATCTCGGCGTCGGACTGGTCCGCGATCTGCTTGCCCAGCGGGCTGGCCTGCACGCCGGCCGACCACACCTTGCACTGCGACTCGATCCGTCGCTGGGTGCCGTCCTTGTCCTTGACGACGAGACCGTCCACGTCGACGTCGGTGACCATTGCGCCGAGTTGGATCTCGATTCCGAGTTTCTCCAGCTGCTCGCGGGCCTTGCGGCTCAGCTTGCCGCCGTAGACGGGCAGGACGTGGTCGGCGCCGTCCAGCAGGATCACCCGGGCCTCGCGGGGATCGATGTTGCGGAACGCCCCCGACAGGGTGCGGCGCGACAGTTCCGCGATCTGGCCGGCGAGCTCCACGCCGGTCGGACCGGCGCCGACGACGACGAACGTCAGGAGCCGGGCCCGCTCGGCGGGATCGCTGGACAGCTCGGCCTGCTCGAAGGCGCCGAGGATCCGGCCGCGGAGCTCGAGTGCGTCGTCGATCGTCTTCATGCCCGGCGCGAACTCGGAGAAGTGATCGTTGCCGAAGTACGACTGACCCGCGCCGGCCGCGACGATCAGGCTGTCGTACGGGGTGACCGTGGTGCGGTCCAGGAACCGGGAGGTGATCGTCTTCGCCTCGAGATCGATCTTCTCGACATCGCCGAGCAGCACCTGCGTGTTCTTCTGCTTCCGCAGCACCAGCCGGGTGGCGGGGGCGATGTCGCCGACGGAGAGGATGCCGGTCGCCACCTGATACAGCAACGGCTGGAACAGATGGTGGGTGGTGCGCGCGATCATGGTGATGTCGACATCGGCATTCTTCAGCGCCTGTGTGCCGAACAACCCACCGAAGCCGGATCCAATGACCACGACGCGATGGCGGCGTGACTCAACCGACTGGATACTCATTCCGTGCTCCTCGAAAAATAGGCGACTTCTGTCACGGTAGTCGCCTTGTTCCCGAGCGTCTCAGTAAGCGTTGCTTCGGCACGTCCGCACACCAGAATCGATCCAGAAACCGGACGGGGCCGACGATGCGCGAAGGCGGGCAGCTCCTCGGTGAGGAACTGCCCGCCTTCCGGTGCGTATGCGGCTATCTGGCCCCGCCGATCCGCTTCCTCCCCGAGGGGGTCTCGGTGGAGTCCGGCGGAAGGAAATCCGACTTGATCGAGAACACGAACAGTGCCGTCACGCCCACCACGACGACAAGAATGGTGAGGACTACGACCACGTAGCCGAAACCGACACCGATTGCTGTCAAGTCCATCAGACCTACCTCCTCAGTTGCTGCTCACGCTACTGCGGAGGGTAGCCGCTGTCACCGCGTCGGCGGGGAAGAACGATACGATGGCCAGCTCCGCGACCGTCACGTAGAGGGGAGTGCCGAACATCGTGGTGGTGCTCAGGAACGTCAGCTCCGTGTCGCGGTGCCGGACGCGCAACGGCACGACGAGCGACCCGGGCAGGTCAGCGCTGTCGACGGTGCCGCCGGGTAGCCGTGCAATTCGCCGAGCAGGTCACGGAGTCCGTCGTCGCCGGTGACCGCGATCTGATGACGCAACCGGTGGAGAACATGCCCGCGCCACAGCGCCAGATCGAGGATTCGCGGGGCCATCCCGTTCGGGTGCAGGCTCAGCCGGTTCGAGCAGCTGCGCCGCGCATCCCTCGGTGAGGATCGCCACCGCGTCGTTGGCGTCCACCATGTTCCAGTGCCGGTCGATCACCACCGCCGGGTACGGGGAATGCGCGGTGAGGATCTTCCCGATGGCGTCGGCGACCGATGCCATCGGGACGTCCGACAGTCGATGTTCGGGGAAGGCGGGCGCGAAACCGCCCGCGAGGAGCAGCGAATTGCGTTCACCGGATTAAACAGAGGAAGCCTGGCCCTTCAGGGCCGGGAGGAAGCTGACTCTGTCTGCGCGAGCGCCGTAGCGGGGTCGCCTTCTTTCGTGGGTTCTGGTCGTTTTTGGTTGGTGATGTACTCGGCGATGATGGCGAGTGGGGCTCCACCTGCGGAGGCGGCGAAGTAGGAGGGTGACCCGAAGCGATTGCCCCACAGGTATTTCCGGATGTGGTCGGGGAACTCTCGGCGCAGGTATCGAGCGGAGCCGCCCTCGAGGCTAGTGACCAGGGTGGAGAGTTGCACGGTAGGTGGGTAGTGGATCAATAGGTGGACGTGGTCGGTTTCGCCGTTGAACTCGGTCAACGTTGCGCCGAACTTGTCACACACCTCTGCCATGATCTGCCGGTGACATAGACCAATGGGTCTCAGCAGGGAAAGGCGCAGGGTGTGAAGCGGATCGTTGTCGTGAAGCTGGCTCCCACCCCGGGGCAGTATGTGGCGCTGAAATCGACGCTGGAGTTGTGCAATGCGGGGGCGAACATGGTTTCGCAGTTCGCGCACACCGCCACTGATCGACGCCCGTTCGCGCTGCAGAAACAGGTCTATGCCCAGCTCAAAGCGCGCGGGTTGTCGGCGCAACCGGCGATCCGGGTCATCAAGAAAGTCGCGGATGCGTACGCGACCCGGAAAGCGAACCTGCTGAACGGGAATTACGGCACGCCGGAATCGAAACGGTATGCGAAGGTTGCAGGTAAGGCGATCGTGTTCCGTGAGGACGCGGGCCAACCGT
>RRBB01000209.1:0-18324 GCA_006543605.1 Rhodococcus sp. WS4 | reverse complement strand
CAACGCGGCCCTGATCTGCCTCGCCCGACGCCGCTGCGACGTCCTCTACGCCATGCTCAAGAACAAGGAACTCTACCGGAATCCAACCCCCTCAGCGGCTTGACGAAAACCATAGGGACACCCCCCCCGGTGAATGGGTCGCTTTCCGGTGTGTGGAGGACGAGAATTTTCGGTGTGGAAGTCAGAGAAGCCCAGCACATCGACGCCGTCCGGGCCCGCGGTACCCGGATGTCGACCGCTACCTCGTCGACGAGGTCATCGACACCGTGTTCCACCGGTTCGACGGATGCCCGATCCGGGACTTCGTCCCGCTCCTGGTCGAACGAGCCGCCACCCGCGCACTCGACGTCTCCCCGATCCGGTCTCCACGAACGGAGCACCTGCCGGCCGCCCCGGTGGCCACCTCAGACGTCGAACACGAGGCGAAAACCCCGCCAGTCATGAGGGGTTTACGGGGTCGCGGCCCGCTCCGGTCGATCGGTGAAACGAAGAAGCCGCCGGCACCTTCCCCGGCGTCAGCGGCTCCTCATCCCTCTTCCGGGAACTTCTTTTTGCTTAGTTGTCGTGTTGCGATTCCCGTTGGGTAGCTGCGCTCACGTGGCGTTTCCGTGTTGCGGTGGGCTGTGTGGTGTTTCTATGGTCCCCGCTTATGATCTTGAGTTTCTTCTCCTCGCAGGGCTTCGACTCGTGGGATGTTGAGCATCGACCGGTGATCCCGGAACGGATGCCGGTGTTGATCGATGACGATCTGCGGTTCGAGGACGGGCCGGGTGCGCCGCGGCCGACGGTGGTGGTGAATCGGTGGCTGCGCAGCCTTCCGGCCACCGGCTGCCCGGCACCGAGTTCGTGGGCCAGCTATGCCGGGGTGGTCAAGGCCTGGATGGAGTTCCTCGCCGATCACGGTGTGGGCCTGTTTGATACTCGTGAGCGGTTGAAGCACTCGTTGGGCAAGTATGCCGAGTACCGCGCGACCGGTCCGACGGCTCGGCGGTTCGCGGCGAGCACGTGGGGCCGGCACGTGAGCGTGTTGTCGCTGTTCTACCGGTGGGCGCTGGAGGAGGGCCACGCGCAGGCCGAGCCGTTCACCTACCGGCTGGGGCGGTCGTTGTTCACCGGCGCCGGACGGCAGGTGCGGGTGAACCTGGCGGTGCGCCGCACCCCGAAACCCCATGTAACGATCAAGTACCTCGAGCCGAGTTTCACTTCGGTATTCCTCAACGCGCTGCGCGGTCTCGACCCGGACGGCCAGCCGGATGCCGCGTTTCGGGGTCGGGAGTTGGCGCGCAACGCCGCGTTCGGCGAGCTGGCCCTGTCCACCGGGCTCAGGTTGCAGGAGTTCAGGTTCCTACTGGTCTATGAGATTCCGGCGCTGCCGGCTCATCGCTCACCGTCGCCGATCCCGTTCCCGGTGCCAGCAGGGATCACCAAGGGCAGCAAGTTCCGCATCACATGGATCTCCTATGAGGCGCTCGCCGCCGTGCACCACTACGTCGAACTCGACCGCGCGGCGACCGCAGACGGCTCGTCCTGGCGTCCGCCACAACGCTGGGGTGAGCCACTGCTAGTCACGGAACCGGACGCGCGAGGCGGGCGGCTCAACGGGATCCGCCGACGTTGGGAGACCCTTACCCCGCACGAGCGGCGCCGCCTCGTCGCACCGGGCGGCGGCTCGTGTCTGCTGGCGGTGAAAACCGGTGGCGGCCCGTTCACCGCGTGGCCATCGGTGTTCGAGCGCACCTCGAACCGGATCCGGTCCCGGTTCGAGCCACGGTTTCCGCACGTCCACCCGCACCGCCTGCGCCATTCGATGGCCATGCACACCCTGGAGTATCTGGTCACCGGCCACTACCGGCAGGCCGCCAAGCTCGTCAAGGACACCGACACCGACGCGGCGCTGACCCTCTATCTGTCCAAAGCGGACCCGATGCTGGTGCTGCGGGACCTCCTTGGCCACTCCTCGGTGTTGACGACAGAAAAGTACCTGCGTCGCCTGGACACGACCCGGATCTACCGCGACGCCTACGACCACGCCGGGATCAGCGACGGCCTGCTCAGCGAGGCCGAGACCGATCGGGAGGCGGACGCGGAGTTCGATGAGGACACCGACGGCGGGGTGATGTGATGCCCGCCAATATCATTGAGGATCCGTTGGGCATCGACTGCGTGTTCAGCGACGGCGCCACTATACAGTTCGATCTGAACGGCCTTTCGAACCCGCGGCTGGCGCGAGACCTGCTGGTGGGTTTGGTGGAGTTGATCCATCCGCACGGCACCCTGGACGCCGCCGGATCGGTGGGTCACTATGCGCAGTCGATTCGGGACATGACCCGCACACTCGCCGCAACCGGGTTCACCGGGAAAGCACGCGATCTGCGGCCCGCCCGGTTGGCCGAGTACTGGATCGGTTCCAGCGGTCTCCGGGAAGGCTGTACTCGCCGGATGCTGCAGGCCTTCCATGTTGTCACCGGCGAGTTGGCGGCCGATGTCGCCGAGTTCGCGGCGGGCCGCGCGTTCAATTCGCAGGGCAACCAACGCCAGTTGCCTCCCTACTCGGAGGCGGAGTGGGATCGTCTGGTTCAGACGTGCCGCACGATCGTCGACGAGTCGTATGCCGTGCACCGGCAGGCCTTGGCGGCGGCCGAGCGTGGGCAGCATCCTCGTGACGGCGGGTGGACGCCGGAGAACCTGCGCTGGCTGTTGGCCCGGCTGGGGCCGGTGTCCAGCAGGGATTTTGGCGTCGAGGCGGGTTGCACCCAAGGCGCGGTCCAGCAACGCGGCGGCTTCTGCCAGGCCAGCGCCGAGATGTTTCCGACCAACGACGCGCTGATCGCCTATCGGCTGCTGTTCGTTTTCCGGAGTAATCCGATCAGGGCAGGAGCAGTAGGTCCTCGCTCAGAGCGCGCAGCATGGCAGTGTCAGTCTCGTGCTTGCCGCAGTCTTCGCCACAGGGGCAACTGGACCACCGCTGCTGGCGGAGATTGTCGCGGAAGATGGTGAGTGCGTCCTTGGCCCATGCCAGGATGTTCCCGCCGACGGTGACCGTAGAGCCGTCGGCGGGATAAGAGGTCAGTGCCAGGCCGAGGCCGGTGACGGCCTCGCTGGCTTCTTTCGTATTGAACCTGTTAGCGGGGTCAGTGGCCGCGTTGTTGATGGTGGAGTAGAGCAACGCCTGGCCCAGGGCGGCGACCAGTCGGCCGACCGCGTGCAGCGGTAGTTGCTGGTCGGGTTCGGCGTCGATGTGGGCGTCGCGTTCTTGGATCTGCCGGTAGGCCTGGCGCGCCATGTCCCGGCCCCAATGGTCGTCCATGTAGTTGCGCAGCACGGTGGCCTCAGTGACGCCGATCTGGGCGGCGATGAACTGGATGCGTTGGTGCAGTTCGGTCGCGACGATGTCGGGGTCGATGGTGCCGCCAAGATCGGCGGTGGTGGTGACGAAGTCGGCCACGAGGGCCTTGAACTTTTTCTCGTTGCCGGTCACGCCTGGCGCCACTGTCTGCCCTTCCCGGTCGCGGTGACGACCGGCGTGCCGATCGCCTCATGGTGGGCTACCAGTATCCACCAGTCCGCCGCAGGCGTGCTGGCCGGACGCCAGGTCCGGTCACGGCGTGCTGTTCCTCATCTGATTTCGCAGTCCGAGGGGCGGTGAAGCTGAGGGAGTCCAGGTAGGCGTGGAACCCGCATTCGGGACTCCAGCGGTGCTGGGTGGTGAGGAACAGGGCGAGCTCGGCGTGGGCTTGGGCTGCCCTGCCGGAAGAACTCGTCGGTGAGTTCGAGAAGCCCGGCGAGGTGGTCGTGCTCGTCGACGCGGTCTTCGGCTGCGTCGTCTGGTGGTTCTTGTTCGGGTCGTCCGGAACCATCTGTGATTCTCTCTGGTAGTCGGCGTCGGGTGGTGTCCGTCAACGGGGGTCGGTGATGACGGGGATGCCGAGATTGACCGGGCCCGTGGGTTGACGCTCGCGCATCCGGTCGAGGCTGACCAGCTTGGTTGTGGCCGCTTTCAGGCTGCTCTCCAGGCCCTCCATTTCGCCCAGCCACCGATTCAGCTTGGCCTCTTGGATTCGGTCGTTGAGATTGGCGATGATCTCGATGATGCGGGGTCGGGCGGTGGGGTCCAGCCGGAGACTCGGACACCGGATGCAGGCGAATTCATGGCGGCAGCTGCTGCCGTATGGTCGGCCGCATTCGCCGAGTTCCAGTTTGCGGGTCTGGAAATGTTGCTGGAATTCCCGCCATTCCTTCTCTGTCGGTTCGCGGTACTCAGCTTCTGGTCGGATGGCTCGGCGTTTGTCGAGAAAGGGTCCGGTAGGTTCTGACGAGGTCTTCGTCGAACACGGCCATGTACGCCTGTGACGTGGTCACATTCTTGTGCCCAAGCAACCGGGCAACGATGTGGACCGGTAGGCCTCCGGCCACGGCTTCCGTCGCGAAGCAGCGCCGGAAATCGTGGGGGGTATACCGCAGCGGCTGGCCTGCCGCGTCGCGTAGCCCGGCGCGGGCGAGGGTTTGGTTGAGCAGCACCTGGATCGTGGCCGAACTGATCACTTGCCACTGCCAGGAGCTGGTCCTGCGTTGGAACAGGTGCGGCAAAGCGGGCCCGGTAACACGCTCATGGGAATCGTAGCGGGAGGTGAGAGGAACCGTGCCCCCGTTGGCCTTCCGAAGACGACTGATGATCGTCGCGAGCACGCTCGCCAATTCCGGGCTCACGAGCAGCAGGCGTTCCTCATTGCTTTTCGACGGCACGATCTGCAACATCGGCACGATCTCCCGGGTGTCCGGCAATTTGTAGGACACCAACGCGAGATGCGTGATCTCGGTCAACTCCTCAACCCGAACTCCCGTGTGCCGCAGTACTTCCACGATCGCCCAGGCGAAGAAGGCCTCGTCCTCGCTGCGGGTCAGATCGATTTGCTCGCCGGTGGCCAGGTCTTCGACCTGAACCGGAGGCACCTGCCCCCGATAATTCGTCGCGTTGTAGGACTTGGGGACGGTCCGGCGAAATCCTCGCCTGTCATGCTCGAAGGTCTGCCCGATGGGTGTGGCGGTAGCCGCGGCGAGGAGGGCGGCCTGGTCGGCTCGGTGGCGTTCCGCCGTCTCGACCAGCGTCGGCAGGTGCGGAAGCCGGTCACGGACCCGTTGGTGCATCCTGGCGGTGGTCTGCTTCTGAGCCTTGGCGAGGCCGACGGTGTCGCCGCGGCGAACGGGGCTGGGGACTGCCCACGGGGCCCAGGACGGGTCTTCTAGCGCCCATTCTTGAAGGTCCAGGTAGAAGGCGCGGACCTTCATCAGCACGGTGAGGTAACTTTTGCGCGGGTGGGTCGTGCCGTCCTTGCGTTGGACCACTCGCAGCCGTTGTTTCCAGGCTTCCGCCACCTCGTCCGGCAAGTAGAGGCTGTCGATCTCGGGGTGGTGCCGTTCAACATCCGCCCAGAAGTTCCCGACGAGCAGACCGACCAAAGAATGCAGAGAGCCGTAGTCCAAGGCCGCGCGGCGTTCGTCCAGGTAACGCACGAGAACGTCACGGACCGGTCGGCAGCGGAGGCGGTAGGCATCGACGAGTTCGGCGGTGGGGCGTTGCCCGAGGCGCACCGCGTCTCGGAGCGTGGCGTGTTGGCCCAGATCCGCGATGTCGCGCAGCAGGATCCAGGCCAAGGTAAGACCGGCTCGGGGTTTGCCGCACCGCTGGAGTTGCCAGGCGCGATAGGTGAGCAGGTCCTCGGCCGTGAGCTGGTCGACGTCACGACCGGTGTGGAGGACGATCTTGCTGATGGCCGCCAGCGCTTCGCTGAGACGGCGTTTGCCCACTCCCAGCGTTGTGGTGGCGTGTTCGGCCATCTTGGCGAACAGGTCCGGGCGGAGTGCCTGTTGGGTGTAGATGTAAAGGTTCTGGGCCTGGTAGCTGTTCAGGAACTGGTAGCCGGGCAGGATCGCATGGCAGAGCAGCAGGCACAACATCCCGCTGGTCAGCCGAAGGCGCTTGTACTCGTCGGTCGCCGAATCGTCGGCGACCAGTGCCGCGATCCAGTCTCCGCCCTGGTCCGCGCCGGACGCCAACCACCGGCCCTGCCACCCCTCGCCGGGGCAGCCGGAGAGCAACTCCAAGATCTCCTGCGCCCCACGCAACCGGCGTCGTTGGAGATCCGGCCCGCCCACCGACCAGATCGGCAGCGACGGCAGCAAGCCGAGAATCTCATTGGCAGGCAAGCGATCCACGGGTCCCACGGGGGTGACGCCGGCCAGAAGGACCTCGTACCGCTTGAACCGTGGCGCCTCTCGGTCGGACCGGGGGCTCTCATCAAGGACAGGGAGTCGAGGGGTGGTCATCGGGGAGTGTCGCCTCCGAACAGGACGTCAAGATCGTCGGCGTCGTAGCCCACCGAGACCGGCGGGGGCGGTTGCTGAGCGCGCTGCTCCCGCTCGGCCAGGTGATGCTGGACGCGGCGGATCACTTGTGTCTCCTCCTCGACTAATGGTGACGTCGGATATTCGAACTGTCCGAATGCCTCATGCTCTCGGTGATCGTCGGCTGATCTCGGCGGCGTAGTTGGTCCAGTCTCCGGCGGAGAGTCGCTGCCATGCGACGGCGACGTCGGTGTGGATGCCGAGGGTGCGGGCCAGGATCGCTGCGGGGATCTCGGTGGCGAGTTGGAACAGGGCGGTGCTGCGGTCGGCGCCGGGCCGGATGCCGAGCTTGTTCAGTCGTTCGACGAGTTGGCCGGTGCTGATGGGCCGGCCGGGTTGCCCGCCTGGGAACAGCCAGAGCGATGGTGTCAGTGCACCGATCGTGGCGTGCCCCTTGCGTTTTTCGGCGACGGTCCGTGCCAGTTCGTCGACGGGGTGGGGAAGATTGATCGGTGAGGAGCCCAGGTGCAGCCTGACGGCGTCGTTGCTGGTCTCGAGGTCGACGATGGTCATCCGCGAGATTGCTGCCAGGGTTTGGGCGTAGAGAAGCACGAGCAGGCCCGCGAGCCGGTCTTCGGCCTTGATCGTGTCGTCGTGTAGCAGCCGGCGGGCGATGTCCCATCGGTGTTGGTCATCGAGCGGCCGGGTGGGCCCCATCCAGCGGCGTGCGGGGACGCGGGCGCTGATCAGCTTGTTCTTGTGGGCCCAGCGTATGAAGTGCCCGGCGGAGCCGCGGTTGGCCGCGGTGTCGTCGGTGAGCCATTGGTCGAGGTCTGCTTGTTGACAGGTGTCGAGGGTGAGTTGGTGACCGGTCAGCCAGTGGAGGAAGGCGACGGCTCCGTAGGTGCGCTGCCGGACGGAGTTGAACTGTTGGATCGTGGTGACGGCGCCGTTGTTGCGTTGCCGCAATCGGCGGACGAGCTGCCAGGTTGCGTAGCGGTGCAGCACGCTGCGCTGTTCGGGATCCGTCTGGGCGGCCACGACGCGGCCGAGCACCTTCTCGGCGCGGATCATGTGCTCGTCACGTTCGGGCAGGGCGCCGACACCGACGAGGACCTGCCGCAGGTGAGCGAGAGCCTGGCTGTCGGGCAGTTCGTCGAGCGCTTCGTGGGTCAGCGCCCGCCGACCGGCGGCGAGGTCGGCCAGGACGGGTGCGACGGACTTCTTCCTCAGCCATCGCATCGCAGTGATCGGGTGCTCGGCGGTCGCGATGTTGTTCCGCAGCGCTTGCAGCCCGGGATGCAGAGACGCCGAAGGCGGGCCCAGGATCTCGTTGAGGCCCTGGTTGATCAGGCAGCGGGGGCATTGCCCGGGATGTGGGTGGGCGGGGTCACTGCAGGTGGGGCAGTCATGCCAGACGGCAGGGGTGGTGCAGTCCTCGCAGCGTGGCTGGTCCAGGTGCCTGAGACGATGGCCGTGGTCCGGCCGCAGGAACAACACCGTGCCGTGCGCCCCTGACAAACAGGACACCATGGACGGCCGGTGATTCGGGAGGTGCCGCAGGGATTTTCTTCGCCGCAGATCGAACAGACTGCGTTCGGCAGGGGCGGACAGGTTCCGCAGATCGGGCCCTCCGGCGTGCGGAGACTGACCGAGCGGCGGCGCCCGCAGTTGAGGCAGACTTCGAGATTGTCGGGGTCGGTGACCAGGCAGTTCGGGCAGAGCGGCCGGCCCTGTTCGTCCCGGGTCGCGGGCTCGCGGTTCGCGCCGCAGCGGACACATTCCTCGACACGGCTGTGGGCGATGCAGGTGCGGCAGACGCGTTGTCCGTCGAGGGGTTTGTCGATCCGGACGATCCGGTGGCAGCGGGGGCATGCCGGTCGGACGATCCCGGCGACGCCCGCGGCATGTAGGGCTTCGGTCAACGGAAGAATCGCCCGGACGGGCGCGAGGTGCCCAGCGCCGGTGAGCAGTTCGGGTTGAGCTTCCAGTGCCCAGCCGATCCTGCGCTGATGGGACGGTCGGGAGGCGAGCTTGCCGACCGCGACGGCGATGAGGTCCGGGTCGACGTCCGGGTCCAACCGTGCGATCACACTGTGTATGACGCCGATCGGATCGCGGTCGGGGCATCGGGCGCAGCGGGGCTGCCCGGTGCGGTCCCGGGTCGCGGCATGGCGCTGTTGGCCGCAGGCCGCGCAGGTCAGTGGCCGGATGCCGCAGGACCCGCAGTACCAGTCCTGACCGCGACGCTGCAGGGTCCGCATCGGTTTGCCGCAGCCGGCGCAGACCGGCGGAGAAACCTCCGCGCCCGCCTCCCGCAGAGCGATCAGCAGATCACCGATCGCCCGGGGCGCCGGGGAACGACCGTCGGTCAAGGTCACCGAGCGCTCGGCGAGAAAGGCCGCCAGCCGCCGCGACTTCGCCCGCCCGCCAGCGACTCCGGCGACAACGGCCCGGACCTGGTCCGCTGTCAGCCGACCATCGACCGCCAGCACCAGGTCCGTGACGAACCCGACGGGGTCCGAGATCACGCGACCGTGGTCAACTGCGGTCACGACGGGCCGGCGCCGCGGATCCGCGCCCGCCGGGGGCGTAGGTCCCCGATACCGGCCTCGGCGCCGACAGCCCTCTTGCCGCGCGTGGTGGCCTCGGCGGCAACGGCCGGTTCGATCAGGTCGTCCATGGTGCAGTCGAGGATGTCCAGCAGCGCCATCAGGATTTTCAGGCTCATCCGTTCGGGCCGTTCGACCACGAGCCGATAGACCTGGCTCGAGGACAAGGTGATGCCGCGTTTGTCCAGCGGCTCGATCAGATCGGTGGTCTGGAACATGCCGCGGTCGGCCATGACCTTGCGCAGGTGCCAGTGGTAATCGAGTTTGGCGGGCATCATCGGTCCTTCTCTGACGGGGCCAGTACGGGCGCCAGCGCCTTCTGCAGCATGGTGTTCATGTAGTCGGTGCTGACGTGGGTATAGATGGCCGTCGAACTGTCGCTTTCATGCCCGACCTGCGATTGGATGAATCGACGGTCGGCGCCATCCTCGGTGAGGTGGGTGACGTAGGAGTGCCGGGCGCTGTGCACGACCAGCGCCTTCGGGAGCTTGAGCGCATCCCGGTAGGCGACGAACCGGGCGTTGATCTCCGCGGGCTTGATCCGCCCGCCCCGCTCGGTGACCCAGAGCGCCGGATGATCCGGGCAGCCGAACCGGGGCCGGACGTTCTCGACGTAGTCGACCACGGCTTCCACCGCCCAATCCATCACCGACAGCACGTTCCGCCGCCGCGGCGGCTGGCCCCGTTTCGCCTTCCCGTAGCGAACGTTGAGTGTGCCGTAACGGCCGAACTGCGGCGCCGCCGGGTTGCGACCGAAGTCCACCAGATCCAGCTTCGCCGCCTCGGAGCGGCGGAGGCCCCACCCGTATATAACCTTAAAAATCGTCGCATCACGGTAAGCAGCAAGGGCCCCTTTGCGTTTCGCGCGCACCGCGCGCTCGACCTGATCGTCGGCATAGTCCAGGAACCGCTGCATCTCCTCCCGGGTGAACGGGCGAGCCTCCGGCCGGCCCTCGTAGTCGTTGAGATGAGCGATCGTGTTCCACTCGTGGCAGATCGCCACCGGATGGGTGCCAAACGCTTCCTCACACGCGACAGCCCACCCGTATCGGCCGTCGACCAGATACTCGCTGAACAACCGCAACCCGCACTGGTAGCCCCGAATCGTCGACGACGCCAGGTGCTTTTCGCTGGTCAGCCACAGCGACCACTCATCGATGTGCGTCGGGGTCCACTGCCACGGATAGTCATTGACGAACTCCATGAACCGCCGAACCAACTTCTCCCGGGCCGTGATCGTTTCCTCGCGCAGCCCGCGGGCAGCCTGCTGGGCCCGCCACCCACGAAACATTCCCTCTGCCATCGCATCCTGCGGGCGCAACTGCGCCACCCCGGACACCAGCTCCAGACGAGCCGCCCCAGCGAGATCGACCTGCCGCAACACACCCTCCTCACGCCACCGAACAGTGCGAGAATCATGCATCAGACGGGCTAGTTAGGGCAAACTTGCTGGCCAACAGGCATTCTCTCGTCACCGCTACGGTATTCTCACCCTGCTTCCCATCAGGCCACCAGCAGATTTTCGCCCGTCTGATGCAATTCCCGAGAGTTGAGATACACGTCGGCGGTGGTGGACAGGTGCGCGTGACCAAGGATCGTCTGCACATCTGTCAGCGAGAGGGCCTCGTCGCGGGACATGCGCAGGGCAGCAGTGTGCCGCAAATCGTGCATCGAATAGTTGGTGCCCAGCATGGCGTTGACCCGGCGAAACACGGCCCGCAGCGCGTCATAGTTCAGTGGTTGCCTCCGCAACCCGCCACCGTGGTCGCGCCGCCGCAGTGTCCACCACAGCGGCGCGTTCGGTTCGAGTGGAGCGCCGAGGTCAGCGAGGTAGAGGCGGATCCAGACGAACGCGTCCGGGCTGGCCGGTAGCCATTGCTCAGCTCGGGTGCCCTTGCGGACGACCCGCACGAGTTGGTCGCCCCAGTCCAGATCGACCCCGCGGACGCCGAGCAGCTCGGAAGCGCGGGCGCCGTTGCTGATCCCCAGGGCCAGGATGGCCCGGTCCCGATTCGAGCTCAGCCCGGCGAACAACTCCCGCCAGCGATCCTCGGGCATCTCGCGCGGCCGGCGCTTGGGCAGTTTCGGGTTGTAGCGGATTCTGCCCTCGGGGCGGAACCCCTCCAGAGGGTTGTGGTGCGAGTTCGGTCGCCGGCCACGGCGGTCCAGCGGGACGGGGTTGATCAGCGGTCCCTCACCGAGCTCGATCCAGAACTCGTAGAACGAGCGCACCACCGCGTTCGAGTGCCGCGTTGTGTTCGGCTTGTACTTGTCGTCGAGGTATTGCTTGCGGGTGATCGGGTTGACCGTGCCCGCTGTCGCTGCGGATACCGTGCGCGGCGACCGCCGTGGCTTCTCGGCCTGCTTCAGCCACAGCACCAGATCGCGCACCTCGGCGGGGGTGGCCCTGTCCCACTCGACGCCGACGGCCTGCAGCCACCGCCACCACCGCAGCAAGCCATACGCATAGCTGTACACCGAGCTCAGGCTGTTGTCTCTCGCGACGAAATCGGTCAGAAATCGCCGAACGGGTTCCACCGGTACCCCGTCGGGGTCGACCACCAGCCACGGCACGACGCCCTCGGCCGGCACAACCCGGCCCCATCGCGGAAGTTGGATCACTCCGACGTCCCGCTCGACCTCATCGAACAACCTCACACCACCTTCTGCTGATCAAGGTGTGTTAGGTGTATCGATCATCCGGCGGCCAGGACTCGCATTGGCTCGGCGTGTCGCCCCGTAGTCCGGTCAATAGTCAGGATCTATTCCGGCATCGTGCCCGACGGTATCGCCGATCTGGATGTCGGTGACATCGACTGGGCCGGGGATTCGACGGTCCTGCTGTCCTACATCAAAAGGCGCACCGCCGCCGAGAGCATCATCTTGCCGCGGCCGGCGGTGCGGCTGCTCGAGCAGTGGCTGTCGTATTCTGCGTTGCTGCGCAGTTTCGCCGACGAGCACCAGCGCCGCCGGTTGTGGTTGGGGCTATCGCGGCCGGGGCACTTCGTGATCGGCACCGGCTCCGCCTCGGCCCGGATGTCGGTTCAGCGGTGGGTGATCCGCTATGGCGTGAAGAACGATGACGGTGTTCCTCTGAAGATTCATCGGTCGCGGATCCGCACCACGCATCACGCGATGCGTGACAAGCGAATATGGGCTGGGCAGGGCCGAGCGACCATCGACCCCAATCACAGCCCGGGTGTCGAGGGCGATCATTACCTGTCCGCCCCGACCAGCTCGCAGCGACGAGCCATCGAGGCCATCGTCGAGGACGCGCAACACGATCTGCTGCGTCGCGCCCATCCACCGGTGGTGGTGACCGAGGAACAGACCGTCGCCTTGGTGCGTGACTACCCGCAGCTGGTGTCCACGCTCGCGCTCGAGGACACGGTGATCGCCGAACTTGTTGGCGGCGCCCGGGACGTGTTCGTCGCAGCCTGCGCCGACCAACTGTCCGGGCTGCACGGCCCCAAGGGAAAGCCCTGTCCCGCTCGGCCGTGGGTGTGTCTGCTCTGCCCGCTGGCGGTGTTCACGCCCCGGCACGCAGAGAATCTGCTGCGGCTCAAGGCATTCTTCGCCCGCCAGTGGCGGCAAATGCCAGCCGCTCAGTTCATGGCGGTCTTCGGCCCCTACTCGCAGCAGATCGAGCAGGTGCTGGACCACTTCGACCCCGCCGTGCTGGCCCACGCCCGTGGCCACGTCACCGATCGTGATGACGAAATGCCGCTGCGCCCGGAGGAGAGCACACAATGACCACCCCGTTTCCCATCGCTGACTCGAGTCGCTCGCTATTCGCCGGCACTGATGTCTGCCGCCAGGCAGGCCTCACCCTCCCAGAAGGAACCCGACGTCCGATGTTCGACGACGATCGGTGGGACTTCGCGGAAGTGGTCGGTCTGCCGATGGCGATGGGCATGTCGTTCCGCCGCTTCGATTTCACCACGATCACCAGCAGCCGGTGGCGGGTGGTCGCCAAAGAGCAGGCCATGGCCATGCTCGTGCCTCACCACGAGGCGGTCCGGCAGCTGCCGCGCGCCTACCGGACCCCGCTGCACCTGCTGAGCGTGTTCAAACGGCTCTCCGAGCTGACCCGATTCTTCAATTGGCTCACCGACCATGGCGTCCGCAGCCTCGAGGAGCTCGACGGCGACCTATGCGAGCGCTACCTGCACCATCGGCGTTACCTGCTCGACGACAACGACGTGGTCATGGGCGAGCGCAGCCCCGGAACTCGCCGGGTAGCCGCCCAGGCGGTCGTGGACCTGGTCAATCACCGGAACCTGTTCACTGTCGACCGTGTTCCAGCGGACCTGCGGCCCTGGGGCGGTGCCACGCCGTCGGCTGTCGCGGAAATGCCCGACGGCCACGGTCCCAACAGAACCCCGCCGCTGGCGGGCACGGTTCTGCAGCCACTCCTGGCCGCCGCCAGCTACCTGACCACCACTCTCGCTCCGCATGCCGTCGACCTCGCCGACCGCCTTCGTCAAACCGGGACGGCGGAGCAGATGCGGCTGCACCCGGTCGACGCCGACCTCGCATCGCTGGAACCCGTGCAACGCATCATCGCGATCCTCGACCAGTACGTTCAATCCGGTCAGCCACTGCCGCAGCTGCCGGATCACGCGGTGGAACGCCGCCTCGCCCGGGGCTGGGACCCGCACGACCCTCTGCTGACGATCAACTGGAACGCCATCGCCCGGCAAGCCGGCTACCGACAGAAGTTGCAGCCATTGTTGACACGCTTTCGTCACCCCGCAGAAGACGCCGCCGCGGCGGTCGGAATAGCCAACCCCTGGGCGCGAAACGCTGCCCAGGTGAGCAAGGCCAGCGGTGAGGGGCACGTGCCGTGGACACTCCCGCTGAGCCATATGGAAGCCAACACACTGGTCGGCATCGTCCGAACGGCCGCGATCACACTGGTGGCGGCCGTGTCCGGGATGCGGGCCAGTGAGCTGATGGAACTGCGCGTGGGCGCGTGTCGACCACCCGAACACTACGGTGACGGTCTCGTCCGCTACCGGCTGGCCGGCAAAGTCGTCAAAGGACAACCGCTGGGAGGCACTGACGATGAGTGGGTCGTCATCGAACCCGCCTACCGGGCCGTGCAGCTACTCGAGCAACTCCACGACAACCCCCAAGTGGGGGCACCCCTACTCGGAAGGTTCAGCTTCAAAGACCGCTACCAATCGTTCCGCAACTGGGTCAACGGCCCCGCCGGGCACCGCATCGGGCTCGCCCCGATTCCCGAGGGCCCCGTGACACTGCGCGCTCTGCGTCGAACTCTGGCGATCGAACTCGCCTACCGGCCCGGCGGCGTGCTCGCCACGAAACTACACCTCAAACACATCGCGGTCGCCACCACCGAGGGCTACGCCTCCCGCCCCGGCGGCGCGCAAGCCGGGCTGCTCGCCGAGGTCAACAAACACGAGGCCGAACGCAACCTCGAGCTGCTCTGGGCCGAGTTCCGCAACTACCAACAAGGCGTCCTGCCCGGCGGGCCGGGCGCCCGGGAACTGTCCGAGTTCTTCGCCCACATCGACGGCAAACTCGCGCCGGAGGATGCCGCGTCGCCAAAAGTGCAGCGCAACAACCGGGAAGTGCTCAACCTACTCAGCAAACGCGCCCGCACCCTGCACCTCGCCCCGGCGAACTACTGCTGGTTCGTCGACCCCGCCCGGGCGCTCTGCCTCAAACTGGCCGGCACCCCGAACTCCGCCCAGCCACTGGCCGGGATGTGTGACTCGGCCCGATGCCCGCAAGCCACCCACCACCCCTGTCACCGGCCCGTATGGGCCGACCACGCCCAACAGACCGCAATGTTCCTCGGCAATCTCGGCCCCACCCGAAAGACCGAACGCGTCCGTCTCCAAGCTGACCTCGACAGAGCCCAGCGCGTCCTCGACGCAATCGACAACGCCGCCGCCCGCACCGAGAACAAGGAGTAGCAGTGCGTATCACCGCCTCCCAGCGTCAGGCCAACGAAACCCGGATCCGCGCCACCATCGACCGGCTCCTCCGCGGAGAAATCCCCGCCGACGGCGGCTGCGACGTCAAAACCCTCGCGCGCGAAGCTGGAGTCGACCGCACCGCCTTCTACGGCACACGGCCCTACGCACACCTGCGCGCCGAGTTCGAACGACGCCTTCAAACGCTCCGACAAGCTGACGACCAACCGGACCCACGCGAGGCCCAGATCAGCCGCCTCAAGAACGAAGTAAGCAAACTGAAGCAGCGCCTCGCCGAAACAGCCAGCACCATCGACCAACTCGCCGACTTCCGCATACACGCGCTCGCTCAACTCGCCGCTCAACACGACGAGATCACCCGCCTACGGGCATCCGCAACCACCCATGTCCTGCAACTGCCCATTCGGACCAACACCATCGGCTCGTGTAGCTGACACACCCTTCGGGCCACGACTGCCAGTGATTTCCACCACCTCCAGGACGCTGCAATGCAACACACGCCACCACCTACGTCGCGAACACAGCACTGGCGAACCGCCAAATCAATCGCCACACGAACACGACAGCACACAACGAGTGCGGAAAGAAGGGAACGCTACGCAATGTAGGTCTTACCCGGTCAGGGGTGACAGTGACGCCATATCGCCTCTCGGCAATTGGTCGCTCGCAGCGACTCTTGTGGTGTGGTACCCGGGGTATGAGCGCCACCGTCAGCCTCTTCAACAGCGGAGAATCTGGTGGTATTCCGACGCTGATGTGTCCGCCGAGCTTGGCGGGACGACGCGCTGCCGCTTGGGCAATGAGGTGGGGCGTGCATGGTTCTCAGAAACGATCATTTTCAAGATTCATCAGCGACAGGTGGCCGGTCCCCAGGTGGCATGAGTCTCGAAAGTTGATCTTGAAATCAACGTCTCAAATAGGGGCTGTCGGCCCCGGGATGGCAGACGACGACCCGAGATCTTGGCCCCCGAACGGGCCTGATCACCACCGAGATGACCGCGGCGATCCCCGAGAAGGTGTCCTCGCCCCGGATCACCGCACAGATCCCCGCCGGCCGGGCGGGACGGTCCGGGGAGGTCGCACGGGTCGTGCATTTCCTGGCCGCAGACGCCTCCTCCGACATCACCGGACAGTTCAACGGCGGCATGGACATGTGATCGTGACCCAACCCGGTAGATCCACCCTGGTCCAGCCTCGGTGGGGCGAGGAGAATGGGACGATGGTCGACATCTATGAGGTACCCGCAGGAGAGCCACGCCTGACGTCATTCCTCCAGGCGCAGCACACCACCCAGATCGCCCGGCGCGGCGAGTTGGTCGACGCACGCGACCGCCCGGCCCTGATCGCATCGACCGACGACGAGACGGTCGGGGTGCTGATTTACGAGATCGACGGCACGAACTGCGAAATCGTGAACATGCGCGCATCCGGCCAATGGGGCGGCGTAGGCACGGCACTCATCGAACGCATCGCCGAAGTCGCCCGTGCACAAGGCTGTTCGCGACTGTGGTTGGTCACGACGAACGACAACCTCGACTCGATGCAGTTCTACCAGCGGCGCGGCTTCCGCCTGTCGGCCGTTCGATGCGGCGCAGTGGACCAGGCGAGACGGACCCTGAAGCCGGACATCCCCGACGTGGGCTACTACAAGATCCCGCTTCGGGATGAAATCGAGTTCGAGCGCGACCTCGAGCCCGGCCGAGGAGGCGAAGCGGGCTGAGCGCCCATCTCACTCTTCGGAGTGCGTGATTCCTGTTCGACGAGTGACGCCGCTTTCTGCAACGCCGCGGCGATTATCCCGTACTATAGTACGGGTAGGCGTATAATAGTACGTGCACCTTGTGGTCCTGAGGGAATGGAACTATGGATCTGACCCGGCCGCTGCAGACAGTGACGCCCACGCTCGACGGTGATGTGCTCGCTGCGCTGGCCGCCGCGTCCGAGGCGACCTTCACGACGGGCCAGCTGCATCGGGTGCTGCACCGCCATTCGGAGGAGGGGATACGGAAGGTGTTGCAACGATTGAGTAAGCAGGGCACGGTGCTGTCTTCGAGGGTAGGCAACGCGTTCGTGTACCAGCTCAATCATGAGCACTTGGCCTTCCCTCATGTCATGGGTCTCGCCGATTTGTCCGGGGAGTTCCTGCGCAGGCTGGAGGCGCGGTTGGCCGGCTGGGAGATTCCCCCGGTGTATGCCGCCGTGTTCGGTTCGGCTGCACGCGGAACGATGACGATCAACAGTGACATCGACATCTTCCTGGTCCAGCCGGACGACGTCGCGGGCGAGCGGTGGGATGAACAGGTGGCGGAGCTGATGGCCGAGGTGACCAGATGGACCGGCAACGACGCGCGGGATCTGCAGTTCACGAAGAGTGAGATCGCCGGCCGCGGCACGGACGAGCCGGTCCTGCGGGATGTGGCGAAGGAGGGGCTGACGGTGGCCGGCTCACGGGCCGGGTTCACCCGATTGCTGCGTCGGGGGAATCGCTAGTGGGGCGGACGCGGCCGTGTGACCAGGCGGTCCGCCGAGGCCGGCCGAGAAAAGCCGAACAGTTCTTTCACCTGGCCGAGATCGGTCGCGACTTCGCCGACGAGCCGGACGGTGTCGATGATGCGGTCGTGACCTTGTGGGTGCACGCGGGCATCGCAGCCTCGGATGTCATCTGTTGCGCGCGACTGGGTAAGCATGCGCAGGGCGAGGACCACAAGGATGCCGTCACGCTGCTCGGGTCCGTCGACCCGGCCACGGCGAAACACCTCAGCGTGCTGCTTGGCCTCGAGACACGGTCCGGTTACACCGATACGCCGACGAGCCGTACCGAATCGAAGCGCGCCGAACGTGCCGCAGAAGCTCTGATCGAGGCGGCCCGTCGCGCGCACGCTCAGGCCGGAAACTGAACGGACGACTCGACACTGGCGGAATCGGAACCAGAGCCGATCCAGCGAATGGAGCCTCGGCCGATCAGTGACCTCCAGGACGCACCCGTCACTTCGCGCTAGAGCGGACCGCTGCGGTGGGTCCGGGTCCGGGGCCCGGGCCGGACGTTTCCAGTCGCCTGCCGCCGCCGTGGGCGGACTGGTAGACAGACCGGGTGTGGTGGAACGCTCTGATCAGGAGGCCTCGATGCCGCGACCATCCTCGTGGGTGAGTACGACGGCGTCCGCCCTCGGTGAGGAGCTGGCACGAATCGGTCTGACCGTCCCCACCTACCGACTCGAGGACCTGCTCACCGAACGAGTCGCTGCCGTAGCGGAGCAAATGCGCATCACCGAACGCACCGCCCGCCGGTACTTCGACCACGACACACTGCGCACCCTCGCCCGTGAACTGGCCCTGAGCATCAAAGAAGAGGCACCCGGCGCCGACCTGCTGACACAGCCCCGAACCATCGCCATGCCCCTGCC
>RRBB01000208.1:0-18405 GCA_006543605.1 Rhodococcus sp. WS4 | reverse complement strand
GCGGGCCGCGATCTCATAAGGGGTGCCGCCGTGTGTGCCGGGGCGCACATCTGGTGCGTTGACCCGCGCCCGACGTAGCATCTCGCTGATCGTCGGCTGGCTGACCCCGACGAGCGTCGCCAACTTCACCTGCGTGTAGCCGCGCTCGTGGAGCTGACGGAGCCGCCGTAGGTAGGCGATGTGGGCGGCCACCTCGCGGGCCCTCTCGCGCCCCAGGTCGGCAACCAGTTCGTCGGCGTTCATCGTGACTGTCATCGCTCCACCTCCTTATAAGAAATCCTATACTGGCAGGTGGAGTACGTAAACACCGTATCCCTTGAGCTGGGCGGCAAACCCGTCGATCGCCTTCCCCGACGTCGACGACTTCATCAACCAGCCGCTGCTCTCGACCCGCGCACACCGGCAGGGCCAGAGCTGCACCGCAGGCTCTCCCGCCTGTTCCTGCACCAGGACATCTACGACGATGTCCCGGGCCGGCCCGTCACCACCCTGGCCAGACTCGAAGTCCGCCACGAAATCCGCGGTGGCGTCCAACTCGCGCCTGCACACGACACGGAGGCCGCATCAGAGGGTGACCTCTCCGGCTTCCTTCAGCTCGCGCGGCGGTCATTCGTGTCGAGCCCGGACGGGTGCAGGTTTTCACACGCGATGTATTCCGCCGGAATCTGCGGCCAGGTATCTGCGGCGCCCATTTCAATGAGCCCCGTGTGCGCAGCGGCGCGATCGAGGAAGCAGGCCCCTGGTCCTGCGCGACGGAGGTCGAATCGATGAGCGCCGCGGGTTGGCCGTCATCAACCTTCCATGACATCGTCATCCGACCTTGACGACGACCTTGCCCTTGGCGCGGCCCTGTTCGACGTACGTCAATGCCTCTTTGGTCGATTCGAGGGGAAAGACCCGTATCGACGTCGACCAGATCGCCACACATTGGTTGGACATGTGCCGGGTGGCGGTGTCGATCCACTACGGTGAGGTCAGCGGCCACGACGTCATCCGCGTGATTTCCGCCCGCCGCGAACAACGCCGCCGGCCTGCTCGCGACGGCGACCCCTGAACGTACCCGGGCAGGATCAGCGGGCCCGACCTGCGACGCACGGCCGGGTCACTGTCTGCCGGATAGCGCCGTAGCTCTTCGTCGGACACCCTCGCGTATTTCGCGAGACCTGGTGGGGCGGGTGGCGGGGTCTCTGCAGGTCACTGTGAGTGTTTCGCTCGGCTGCTCGGGGCGGCGCGTGTCGTGCGGAACTCGAGTGGGGTCATGCCTGTTCGGTGCCGGAAGAAGCGGTTGAATGTGGTGGGTTCGTGGAATCCGACCGCACGGCCGACGGCTTGTACGGGCCGGGTGTCGTGGGCGAGGAGTCGTTTGGCTTCCAGCAGTGCGCGTTGGTCGACCAGTTGCTTGACGGTCGATCCGGTGTTGCGTAGGGCGCTGCGGTTCAGCGTGCGGGGAGAGTAGCCGAGTTGCTGGGCGTAGTCGCTGGTGGTCCTTGTCGTGGCGTAGTCGCGGTCGATGGCTGCGGTCAGCGCGGTGAACAGGTCGTTGCCGGCGTCGGGTTGCGGTGCGTTCTCGACCGGATCGGTAAGCGCGAGTTCGACGATGAGAAGGCTCAGCACTCGCCCCATGAGCTCTTCGTGCATCCGCCGGGGCATGGTTCGGTCGGCGGCCGCGACTAGGTCGTCCAGGTAACGCCACGCCGGTGATGGAACGGTTGCTGTTGCCGGCCAGAACGATCGGGGGTCGCACAGTGCGCGGGCCTGCTCGTCGACACGGGTGGGTTCGAACAGCACTATGGTCGCGGCAACCTCGGCGGGCTGGGTCATGACGTCGTCGTCGAACCACTCCCACTCCTGAACTTGCCCTGCGCGTATCCACAGCACGTCACCGGGATGGAGGTGATGGCCGACGAAGTCGACCGTGTGGTGCAGTGTGCCCCCGGTGACGGCTATCAGCAGCTCGAAGTGCACGCGTTGGGGCCGCAGAAACTCCTCGCGCGCGCGGAGGGCGCGAGCGCGCAGATCTGCCAGCGACAACACTTCGATGGCTGGTCGAGTCGTTGAGTAGCCAACGTTCCAGATGCGCGTGTGTCCTGTTTTGTTCACCGGTCGACCTCATATCACCATGACATTCCGATAGAGGTGTCCAATACTAGAGGTCGTACGGGGCGCGGATCGGTCGAACAACGGCCGCGTTCCAACGCTGACCAGACCCGCAGCTGCCCCAGTCTCGGGAGAACGCGACGAACAGCGAAAGCTCACCCGTCGCGATGTTCGCGGCGGGGAGCTCGGTGTCGGCATCATGCGGTTTCTCGGTCGGTCGCTGGCGACCGGGCCGCTCTATATATCTCGACGCCAGGGCGTACGTCCGCCCACGACGCCGGATCGGCGGCCCTCCACCTGAAAAGCAATCAACCCTCCACGCGACGGGACAGTGTTCCTCGTTCGTGGTGTAAGGAGTCTCGATGACCACCCCGACGCTCGCGCTCACCGGTTCCACCGGCCACCTTGGCGGCATGATCGCCCGGGAGCTGTCCACTCGGGGAGTGGCCATGCGGCTGCTCGCGCGCACACCTGACAGGGCGCCATCTCTGCCTGGTGCGACGGTGGTCGCGAGCACCTATGCGAACAGCGACGACGTGCGAGCCGGGCTCGCCGGGGTCGACGTGTTATTCATGGTGTCCGGCGCGGAGAGCGCCGACCGACTCGACCAACACCGCGCGTTTATCGATGCGGCGGCGGCGGCCGGCGTGAGCCACATCGTCTACACATCCTTCAATGGCGCATCCCCCGACGCCACGTTTACACTCGCCCGCGACCACTGGGCCACCGAACAACACATCGTCGAGCGTGGTCTGCCATATACGTTCCTGCGCAACAGCTTTTACGCCGACATACTTCCCGAACTGGCCGACGAGGACGGCGTGATCCGCGGACCGGCCGGCGATGGTCGCCTCGCACCGGTCACCCGCGCCGACGTGGCGCGCGTCGCCGCAACGGTGTTGACCGATCCCGCCGCTCATCGCAATGCGACATACACCCTCACCGGGCCACAGGCCATCACGCTGACCGAGGCCGCCGACATCATCAGCGAGACCACCCGCCGCGCGGTGACCTACCTCGACGAGACGATCGAGGAGGCGTACGAGTCGCGCCGCCGCTGGGACGCTCCGCAGTGGCAGTACGACGCGTGGGTCTCGACCTACACCGCCATCGCCGCCGGCGAGTTCGCGCACGTCACCAGCGACGTGGCGACAGTGACCGGCCGCGACGCGCAAAGCCTGCGCGAACACTTCCGCAACCGCTGATCCATTTCCCACCGTCCCGCCTGAGCCTGACCTGCTCGCCGCCGGCGTGCACGCGGGCAGTGCGTGAGGCCCGAACGCACACGATGTCCTGATTTGTTCAGGATGTGACTACATATCCCCATGACACCGAGTTAACGGCGTCCGAAAATGGAAACTACACAACGCGAAGATGCGGTGCGATTACAGGAAAAGCAACTGCAAGCACGCTGTTCGCCCGCGAACCACCGGCGAACAGCAGATTCGGAGGGAACCATCTCATGACGGCCGCTACGCACCGGCAACGACGACAGACCGCACGCGCGAAAGGCACCGTCGCAGCACTGGCCGTGATTGCAGCACTCACCCTGGCCGGGTGCGGCTCATCGTCAGACACCGACGGTGCCGCACCCCACTCCGCCCAGGCGCAGTCCACACAAGAGGCAAACCGGGCGCTCGTGCTGGAGTTCTATGACGGCTTCTTCAACCGGCACGACCCGGCTGCAGCGTCGGTCATCGCAGAGAACTACACGCAACACAACCCCCAGGTGCCCGACGGTAAAGCCGCCTTCGTCGACCTTCTCACGGCCAACTTCGCGCAGAACCCCGACTCGAAGGCCACCGTGGTGCGCAGTGCCGTCGACGGAGACCTGGTGTACCTGCACGTTCACTCGACCAACGGCCCCAACGACCGCGGTCAAGCAATCGTCGACATCTTCCGAGTCGACAACGGGGCCATCGTCGAGCACTGGGACGTGATCCAGCCCATACCGCAGACGGCAGCCAACTCCAACACCATGTTCTGAACCATTTCACATGGCGCCGAAGCCGAATCCCATCCACTCATCAGGAGAACCAATGACCACTCAGAAGCAGCAAGTCGTCGACCTCATCGCCTCGATCGCCTCAGGCGCACCCCAACCCGTCTCGATCATCAACGCCGACAACTACACCCAGCACAACCTCGCCGCCGCCGACGGACTCGCCGGCTTCCGCGCCCTGCTCGACGTGGTGCCCAACGGGTCGAGCGTCAACACCGTGCGCGTGTTCCAGGACGGCAATTACGTCGTTGCCCAATCGGAGTACAACATCTTCGGGCCCCAGATCGGCTTCGACATCTTCCGGTTCGAAGACGGCAAGATCGTCGAACACTGGGACAACCTGCAGGCCGTTACAGAACCCAACCCGAGCGGCCGCACCCTGATCGACGGTCCCACCGAGATCGCCGACGGGGACAAGACCCAAGCCAACAAGGCCGTCGCCGAGGGATTCGTACGCGACGTCCTCGTGGGCGGGCAACTGGACAAGGTCGATGACTACTGCGACGGCGACCATTACATTCAGCACCACCCGCAGATCGCTGACGGGGTGTCCAACCTCAAGGCAGCGTTCCAGTCCTGGGCGGAAGCAGGTATCACCGCGAAGTACCACCACATCCACCATGTGCTCGGCGAAGGCAACTTCGTCCTCCTCGCCAGCGAAGGCGAATTCAACGGCGCCCCCACAGCGTTCTACGACCTGTTCCGCATCGAGAACGGCAAAGTCGCCGAGCACTGGGACATCGTCGAAGCGATCCCGGCGTGCGACGAATGGAAGAACACCAACGGCAAATTCTGAAAAGCGACCGCAGCCCGTCCGCACTTACAACGCGGCCGGGCCTGGGCCCACACCTCGCAGCACGACCTCGCCCCGGGGCGGGTGGTCCGCAGGCGGTGCTCGTCGGCATGACGATGGCGACGAGCACCGCGTCACTGGGTTCATGGTCTCGACGTCCGAGAGCGTGGCCAGAGCCGAGGCGCACAAGTCGTTCGTCGACGCCACCGTGACGGCGGGGATGGATACCTCGTCTACACGTCTTTCGCCGCGCCGTCGCCCGATGCGATTTTCACCCTTCGCGCGGGATCACTTCCATACCGAGCAATACATCGTGGCATCTGTTGCGCGTCACACCTTTCTGCGTGACAACATTTGCATGGACGTGATGGAACACTTCGCCGGAGATGACGGTGTGATTCGTGGACCCGCGGCGAGGGACGCGCCGCTATGGCCGCCCGCGCCGACGTGACTCGAGTCCCGTCCTCCGTCATCCCGGGCCCGGTGACTGGTGATGTTGCCGCGGACGTCGCTGCTCGGGACACCGGCCTTGGCGCAGAGCGCAGGGATGATCGCGCGGTTGATGTAGTTCTTCGCGACCGGCTGCGCGCGGACAGCGAAGAGCATGTCCAGCTGTTCGCTGGTCTTGCGGTCGAGCGTCGTCGGCTGAGGCGGGCGCAGCGCTTGCCAGGCCTCGATCGCCTGTCCCAGAAGAGGATCGACGGGTCTGGTGAACGCGGTGCGGGTCTTGTGGACGGGCACGTCGAGCAGGCAGACGGCGTCCTCGGCGAGCACGTCGGGCGAGTCGGCAGCAATGGGCTGACCGTTGTGCTGCCAGCGCACGCCCATGCTGGCCACAGCCGGCACAATCCCGGACAACACGGACCGCCCGTGGAGCTTCGAGATGAAGTACGACGGGTAGCCTCGCAGAGCACACGCATCTCCGGGAGTAACGAGTACCACGCCCCTGGGCGGCCCTTCGGCGGGGATGCTTCGCTCGGTATCACGTTAAGTTCCGCCGGCGACATGGCGAACGGCCGAGGTGTTCTTCTCTTACTGACTAGTGGGTTCGGTCGTGTAAAACACGTCCGATGACGCAATCCGGTCGAGGAGGGTCAATCCCTTCTGGGCCCAGTCGACCTCGGTCTGCGCGAGAGAGATCATCCCTTCGTACGCGAAGGCCTTGAACGCGACTATGCGCTCATGCTGCTCTGCGGGATACTTCTCGGTGCGCTTGACCATGGTGGGATTTGTGCGGTCGAGAATGCTGCGGTGGATGGTTTTCCACTGCGCGAGTTGCGCTGTGTAGTAGTCGATGTGGTTCTGAAGATGAGCGCGGGCGTGCTCGGTGTCGGTCCACTCGAAGTATGCCGCCTGGAGGTGGTGGACATGGCGTGCCGGCGTGTACTCGATTGGTGTGCACATCCATTCGCGAAATGCCTCGATTCCCAGGTCGGTGATCGAGTATTGCTTCTTGGTGCTGCGCGGCCCCCAGGGTACTTGCCTGCCGTCGATCAGGCCCGCCTGCTCCATCCGGCGTAACTCGGGGTAGATCTGCGAATCGGGGGCGTGCCACACATGGCCGACCGATCCACTGAATCTCTTGGCGGCGTCATAGCCGGTCAGCGGTTCGGCAGTCAGCAGCGCGAGCAATGCGTACCGAAGGCTCATGTCTTCCCACCTCTCGATCGGTCTTGCCAACTCACTATATCAATAGATAGTGTGGCCCCTATCACTCACTCCCTATATAGATAGGGAGTTGTGGAGTTGGAGGTGCACGATGACGAATTTTGGACCCGATGGGGCGACCGCAAAGGTCAGGGCCTATCCGCTCAACACTTGGTACGCAGCAGCCTGGGATCGCGAAGTGACCGACGCGGTGATCCTGTCGCGGACGGTCGCGGGCAAACCGCTCGCCCTGTATCGCACGGCGGCGGGACGGCCGGTGGCGGTTGCCGACGCGTGCTGGCACCGGCTGGCGCCGCTGTCGATGGGCAAGCTGGTCGGCAACGATGAGATTCAGTGCCCGTACCACGGCCTTCGTTTCAACTCGGCCGGGCGGTGCACCTTCATGCCCGCGCAGCAGACGATCAATCCCAGCGCGATGATCGCCTCCTACCCGGTCGTGGAGCGTCACCGGTTCGTCTGGGTGTGGCTGGGAGATCCTTTGCGGGCGGATCCGAGCACTGTCCCGGACATGTTCCAGATGGACTCGCCCGAGTGGGCCGGAGACGGCGACACGATCGCCGTCGACGCCAATTATCAGCTGGTCGTCGACAATCTCATGGATCTCACCCATGAGGAGTTCGTGCACACCTCGAGTATCGGGCAAGACGAGCTCAGTGGGTCCGACTTCGTGGTGACCCACGACGATCGAACGGTGACGATGACCCGGTGGATGCTGGGTGTCGATGCACCAGCCTTCCTGCTCGCAAACATGCGCGACCGGTTCCCGGGGTTCGACGAGAAGGTCGACCGGTGGCAGATCATCGAGTTTCAGGCACCTGGCACGATCCGGATCGACGTCGGGGTCGCCAAAGCCGGCACGGGAGCTCCGCAGGGGGATCGAAGCCAAGGCATCAATGGTTTCGTGATGAACACGATCGCCCCCGCCACGGACCGTACCGCCCACTACTTCTGGGCTTTCATGCGTAACTGGAACCTCGATGACCCGCAGATCACGGCCAGAACCCGTGACGGCGTCCGTCGGGTGTTCGGCGAGGACGAGGCGATGCTCGCCGCCCAGCAACGGGCCATCGACGCCAACCCCGACTACCAGTTCTACAACCTCAACATCGACGCCGGCGGCATGTGGACCCGCCGCGTGATCCAACGGATGCTGGAGGCCGAACAGCAGCTGGCAGCACCCTCCGGAAGTACGCGCGCGCACACGACCAAGGGCGTGGTGATCTAGGGTGGCCGGCAATACCGACTCGTGGCAGCTCGGCCGCGTCGCGGCGACCACCGAAGTCGCCGACACGATCCGGCAGATCGTCATCGCCACCGATCGCGTGCACCACGCCGAACCTGGATCTCATGTCGACATCCGCATGGGCCCCGACATGGTGCGCTCGTACTCGATCGTCGAGTGCCGCGACGGCGGACGCTCACTGGTGCTGGGCGTTCATCTCTCGCCCAGCTCGCGGGGCGGGTCGAGGTACATGCATGCGCTCGCTGCCGGCGATGACATCGAACTGACCGCACCTAGGCAGAACTTTCCGCTGCGTATCGGTGCCGAGCGGTATGTGCTGGTGGCAGGCGGCATTGGGATTACCGCGGTCGCGGCGATGGCAGCGGTCCTGGGGCGGCTCGGAGCCGACTACACCCTGGTGTACGTCGGGCGCAGTCGATCGGCGATGGCATTCCTGCCAGAGCTGCAGTGCACTCACGGAGAACACCTCCGGGTGTATGTCGACGACGAGGACACCCCGCTCGATGTGCCGGCCCTGATCGACGATCTCGCCGGGCGCGCGGACGCCGATCGGACCGAGATGTACATGTGCGGGCCCATCCGGCTGATGGACGCGGTACGCCGTGCATGGAACAACGCCGAACTGCCCGCCACGAACCTGCGCTATGAAACCTTCGGGAACAGCGGCTGGTTCTCGTCCGAGGAGTTCATCGTCCGGATCCCGTCCCTGGGCACCGAGACCACTGTCAGCCCGAACGAATCGGTGCTCGACGCCCTCGAACGCAGTGGTGTCGAAATCATGTACGACTGCCGCAAGGGCGAATGCGGCCTCTGCCGTGTCGACGTCCTCGACCTCGACGGGAAGATCGACCACCGCGACGTGTTCTTCAGCCAGACACAGAAGTCGGAGTCGACCCGACTGTGCGCCTGCGTCTCCCGCGTTATTCGCGGATCAGCATCATCCCGGGTCGGCGTTCTTACACTCGACCTTCCCTGACCTCAGAAAGCACCCTCATGGACCTTCGCGAACGGATCGCCGCATCCCGGATGCAGCCCTTTCAATGGCTGGTAATCGGCCTGTGCGTCATGCTGAACATGATCGACGGCTACGACGTGATGGCTCTCGCCTTTACCGCCAAGAGCATCGGCGTCGAACTTGCCCTGAGCGCGTCCCAGATCGGCCTGCTCCTGAGTGTCGGCCTGGTCGGAATGGCGCTGGGCGCCCTGATCTTGGCTCCTCTCGCCGACAAGGTCGGCCGCCGACCCCTGATTCTCATCAGTGTCGCGCTCTCGACCGTGGGTATGGCCTTGTCCGCGACGGCGGGCTCCGCCCTGCAGTTGGGTGTCTGGCGACTGATCACCGGCCTCGGCGTCGGCGGCATCCTCGCCTGCGCCACCGTCATTGCCAGTGAGTACTCCTCACGGCACCGTCGGGGTCTGGCGATCAGCATCTACACCTCGGGCTACGGGATCGGCGCCACTCTCGGTGGCCTGGTCGCGGTCTTCCTGCAGACCGAGCACGGCTGGCGGGCGGTCTTCGTGTTCGGCGCGATATTGACGGGCAGCGCGCTGCTGGTCATGACGTTCCTGCTCCCCGAATCCGTCGACTTCCTCTACTCACGTCGACCCCGTGCCGCACTCGCCCGCATCAATCACATCGCGGCGCGGCTCAAGCACGAGCCGGTGGACGAC
This sequence comes from Rhodococcus sp. WS4, assembly GCA_006543605.1. Lineage (GTDB taxonomy): Bacteria > Actinomycetota > Actinomycetes > Mycobacteriales > Mycobacteriaceae > Rhodococcus_F. The sequence continues at coordinate 8,931 of RRBB01000208.1, read as the reverse complement.
CTTCCCCTGTCGAATGCGGAAACGTCCACACCGGCGGGACGCATCGTCGACCTGTTCGGCGCCGGAAACGCCCGCCCCACTCTTCTGTTGTGGGGGGCCTTCTTCGCGACCCTGTTCGGCACCTTCTTCGTCACCAGCTGGACCCCCACCCTTCTCGAATCCGCCGGCCTTACCAAGCAGCAGAGCGCCACCGCCGGCATGATGCTCACCCTCGGCGGCACCGTCGGGGCTCTGGCGTTCGGGCTGGCCGCGAGCCGCTGGCAGCCCCGCCACCTGCTCATTGTGTTCACCGTGCTCTCCGCCGCGGCGATGGCACTGTTCATCCTGACCACCGCAATGCTCCCGCTCGCATTCGCGCTGGGAATCATGGTCGGCGGACTGTCCTATGGATGTATCGCCGGGCTCTACACCCTCGCCCCCACGCTCTACACCACCCAGATACGGGGCACCGGCGTCGGTTGGGCGATCGGCGTCGGCCGCGTCGGGGCCATTCTCGCGCCACTGTCCGCCGGCGCTCTCCTGGACGTGGGCTGGACCGCCGCGAGCCTGTACCTCGCAGTCGCGGGTGTGGTCTTGCTCGCCGCGGTCTCGCTCGCCTTCCTCCAGCCGAACCCGCGCCGCGACACCACGTCGAGCGCAGACACCGGCAGCTCAGACGCTCGACAGGTCGCGCACTGAGTGCTGTTCTCGCACAGGAACAATCCCCTCACCATTCTTCCGAGGGTCGGCGATGTGGGTGGCGCCGACGCCGACTCTCGGTTCCTACAAGGAAGACAGCACATGCACACTCCCGACCCACCGGTAGATGACGCCTCGGAGATCAAGCAGCTCTACACCGATTTCGAGAACGAACACCTCAATCCGTTGTGGACCCAGCTCGGTGATCTGATGCCGATGACGCCGACGTCGCGGGCGGTGCCGTTCGTGTGGAAGTGGTCGACGCTGTATCCGCTGGCGCAGCGGGCCGGTGACCTGGTTCCGGTCGGCCGGGGCGGGGAACGGCGGGCGATCGCCCTGGCCAACCCAGGGTTGGGTGGCGTCCCGTATGTGACGCCGACGTTGTGGACGGCGATCCAGTACCTCGGCCCGAAGGAGATGGCCCCCGAGCACCGGCACGCGCAGAACGCGTTCCGGTTCGTCGTCGAGGGCGAGGGGGTGTGGACGGTCGTCAACGGGGATCCGGTGGCGATGCGGCGCGGCGACTTCCTGCTCACGCCGGGCTGGCATTTCCACGGTCATCACAACGAGACCGATCAGCCGATGGCGTGGATCGACGGCCTGGACATCCCGTTCGTGCACTACACCGATACCGGGTTCTTCGAGTTCGGGTCCGAGAACGTCACCGACGACTCCACCCCGGACATCTCGCGGTCGGAGCGGTTGTGGGCGCATCCGGGGCTGCGGCCGCTGGTCGGGTTGGACGCGAAGACGTCCTCACCGATCGCCGCGTACCGGTGGGAGCACACCGACGCCGCGCTGCGCGAGCAACTGGCGCTCGAGGACGAGGGGTACGCGGCGACCACCGAACCCGGTCACGCCGCGGTCCGCTACACCAACCCGACCACCGGCGGCGACGTGATGCCCACGATCCGCGCCGAGTTCCACCGCCTCCGCGCCGGCGCGCACACCCGGCCCCGCCGAGACGTGGGGTCGACCGTCTACCAGGTGTTCGACGGCGAGGGCCGATTCGTCCTCGACGGCCAGAGCCGTGAGGTCGGTACGGGCGACATGATCGTCGTCCCGTCCTGGACGGAGTGGTCGATCGAGGCCGAAACCGAGTTCGACCTGTTCGCGTTCTCCGACGCCCCCATCGTCGAGCGCCTGCACTTTGCCCGCACCTACATCTCCGAAGGAGCCTGACAATCCCATGAAGCTTGCCACCCTGCGCCGCGCCGGCACCACCGTCGCCGTCCGCGTCGATTCCGACACCACCGCCACGATCATCGACGGGTACCCGGACCTGTCCGCCCTGCTGACCGACCCGGACTGGAAAACCGTCGCGCAGAACGCGTCCGGTGCCACCGTCGATCTCGACGGGGCCGATTACGCCCCGGTGGTCCCGCACCCGGGGAAGATCATCTGCGTCGGCTTGAACTACGCCAACCACATCCAGGAGATGGGCCGGGACCTGCCCGAGTACCCGACCCTGTTCGCCAAGTTCAAGGAGGCCCTGACGGGGCCGTACGACGACGTGATCGTCCCGTCCTATGCCGCCGCCCAGCTGGACTGGGAGGGGGAGCTGGCGTTCGTCGTCGGCAGGCAGGCGTACCAGGTGCCCGAGGCGGACGCCGAGCGGTACATCGCCGGGTATTCGGTGATGAACGATTACACGATGCGCGACTACCAGTACCGGACGCTGCAGTGGGATCAGGGCAAAACGTTCGAGAAGACCAGCGGCTTCGGGCCGTTCCTCACGACCACCGACTCGTACACGTTCGGCGGCACCCTGGTCACGAAACTGGAGGGGCGGGTGGTGCAGACCACCACCACCGACGACCTGGTGTTCACCCCGGCCAAGCTGGTGGAGTACATCTCGCACATCGTCACCCTGCAGCCCGGTGACGTGGTCATCACCGGCACCCCCGGCGGGGTCGGGCACGCCCGCAAGCCCGGTCTCTACATCCAGGACGGGCAGACCGTCGAGGTCACCATCGAGGGCCTCGGCACCGTCCGCAACAAGACGATCATCAAGTAGGAGCCGTGAGCTTTCAGGACCTGAGTCTGGCCGAACAGCTGACGGTCGCCCGCCGCGGCACCGCGTATTTCGCGCAGCGGCTGGCGGAGTTGACCGACGAGCAACTGTACGAGCCGACGGCGCTGGACGGGTGGTCGCGCGCGCACCTGGTCGCGCACGTCGGCTACAACGCGGCGGCGTTGTGCCGGTTGATGGACTGGGCGGCGTCCGGGGTGCAGACCCCGATGTACGCGTCGGCGGAGCAGCGGGGCCGGGAGATCGCCGAGGGTGCCACGCTCAACGGGGCGGCGTTGCGGAACCTGTTCACCCACACCGTCGCCCGGCTGGATGAGAAGTGGCGGACCCTGCCGGATTCGGCGTGGTCGGCGCAGGTGCGGACCGCGCAGGGCCGGCTGGTGCCGGCGTCGGAGACGGCGTGGATGCGGACCCGGGAGGTGTGGATCCATGCCGTCGACCTCGGCAACGGTGGCCGGTTCGGCGACTTCCCCGACGTCGTCCTCGACTCGCTGCTCACCGACATCGTCGGGATGTGGCAGAAGAAGGACCTCGGCGCCGGGTTGGTGCTCGAGGTCGACGGCTGCGCTCCCATTGCGGTGCAACCGAATTCGCCGGTCGCCGAGAAGATCGGCGGGTCCCTCCCGTCCCTCGTTCGGTGGGCCGCCGGGCGCGGCGCGGTCGGAATCAGCGTCGACGGTAACCAAAACCGACCGCCACCCTGGCTGTGACTGGTCGATGAGTCTCGCTCAGAACGAAAGGTCTCCTCCACCTGATGGGACTTCCGCGACGACCCCAGGGGCCGCACCATCGCGACCATCCACTCGGCACAGGGCCGAGCCATCGACCATCGTCACCCGTCTCCGCAGCACTCTCCGCGTCGGAGCCGCTCGGCACCGAGTTTCGACTCGGCCGACCTCAGTCGGTACGCGACCGTGCGTGGATGTACATCGAGTTTCTGCGCGGTGAGCACCGCGTTCTCGCCATGTGTGAAGTACACCCGCATCGTTTCGATCAGGACATTGCTCGGGTCGTCGATATCGTCGAGGGGTTCGAGTTCTTCGTGAACGAACGCACGGGCCGCGGCAGTGTCGTGTAACGCCAGCGACTTAAGCGTTTGTCAACTTGCCGACCGGGTACGCGAATTGATCGACGCGGGTATCGCCGATGGTGTGTTCTCCGCCCGCGACGGCGTGTTCGCCTCCCAGTTAGTCGCCCTCGCCATCGAGCGTGCAGTCCAGGATCCTGCTGCCTGTTTGCCGCCGACGCGTTCGCGGAACTCGGCAACCTCCTCCTTAGTCGTCACTTGCGCCGACGCCAGGGCCCGCGTCGGCGAGCCTCAGCTCGCACATCTCTCTCCGATCGCCGCCCGAAGGGGTGCACACTCCCGGGCGGCGGCAGGGCCCGGGCTGGGTACTTGTGCTGGACCGAAGGTACCCACTATGGTACTTACGTGTTGTAGGTCACTTCAAATAGTTGACCGGACACACGTCACACTTACCGCCTTTTGCCCGCCGGCCCACGGCCGCGCGGAGGACATGGGAGTTTCCGATGAAAGTCAAAGCCACGCCGGACGGCGCGACCGTGTTGGGTTTCCTTGCTGCGGCAGCGCTATGGATTGCGCTACTTGGACCGGCATGGGCTTACATACCGGCAACGCCGACGACGCCAGCTGCCAATATGAACTTCGCGGACTTGGTTGCACTCAACGAGTCTCTGTCGCCCGGGGGGCTGCAGGATGCCTTCTATAGCTGGGGCGCATGGCTTTTCGCGACCATCGCTGCAGTGTTGGCTCTCGTGGCCGGACGATCAAGGGCAAGCGTTGGCATAATCGCCGCGGCCGCTGGACTTGCCATGCTCGTAGTATTTTTGCTGGCCAGCAAAGGCGAAGCAACCGTCGCCATGCTGTTCGATGCCCTGCCCTACACGCGCGTCGGATCAGTGCTCTTCCTGATCGGAACGGTCCTGCTTACTGCCAGTGGCGTAGCTCGGCTCGTATCGCTTCGGACCCAGGGAGTAGCGGTCACTCATCAATCCGCGGTCCCGGTCGCTAGATAGGCCTCTGGGCGGGCCGAGCCACGAGGCAACTCCCGTAGCACTTGCTCGAAACATATCGAGCTTCGCCTTGGCGGTGCGTCGGTTGCGTATACAGGCAAGTGAGGATTAGTCAAATTACGCCCCACTGGAATTCGATGAAGCGTGCCAGTACGAGACGGTACCGTGCGATGTAAATACGTGACACTAAGTCGCACTCTGCCCTCTTGCCACAGTCGGTCCCCTGCGTGGACGAGAAGCCCGAAGCTCCCGTAGCGCGTGTCCTGCACTGGCACGGTGACTTCACCGATCCGCGCCGACCAGTCCTGCGATGGGTGCCCATCCCAATTCGGTGGTGACAGATCGAACGGGGCAGTGCTCGATCGGCTACACCTCGGGTACGACCGGGCATCCGAAAGAAGCGATACAATCGCATCAGTCAGTGCTCCTGAGCTGTGTGTATACGACAACGATGCACGGGCGGACACCGACGAAGTGATCGTCACTGCGCTGCCGGCCGCCCACGTCTATGGCAGTGTCGCGATCAACAGCACCTTCCTCGTGGGCGGGACGGTGGTACTGATGGAGCGGTTCGGCGCGGCAAAACGCTCTGGCGCTTATCGAAACCGAGCGCGCGACTATGTTCGAGGGCGTACCGGCGATGTACTCGATGATTCTCGCGGATCCGGCGCTCGATGCTGCTGATCTGGCAAGTCTGCATAAGTCGACGGTGGGCGGTCAAACTTTCTCCGTCGACGTTTTGCGGCGGTGGGAGCAGCGAGCGGGTGTCCCGCTCATCGAGTTGTGGGGCATGACGGAGATCGCCGGTCTGGGAGCAACGCACAGTGTCCACGCGCCGGCGGCGGTTCCGGGATCCATCGGGATCTCGCTTCCCGGTACCGAATTGGGTCTTCGAGCGCTCGATGACAGTGACGACGGGCCGACACTGCGGTGCTCAATCGGTGCGCAGCAAGCCGTGGAGCAGGAGGTCGCCGAGCTCTCCGAAGGCGTCGGCGGCGGTCAGGCCGGTGCGCTCGAGGAGCACGCCGGACTGGACGGCGTCGATCGCCAATGCCACCAACTGGGCGGCGAATGCGGCGTCGGTGGCGCGGAAGTGCCCGGCTTCGACGCCCTCATCGATCAATTCGTGCACCCGCTGCGCGGCCTGCGCGGTATTGCGGCCGTAGATCTCCGCCGTCGGTGCGTACGAAACCATGTCGTCGTAGAACGCCCGCGAGTTGCGTCGCATCGCCGATGCGACGCCGCCGAGATACGTCGTGATCCGCTTACGCGGATCGGACTCGTCGGCAACGGCGGCTTCGATCTCGTCCGTGGCGGCGCCGAAGAAGTGTTTGGTGGCGGCGATGACGAGTTGTTCTTTCGTCGACGCCACGCTGTAGAGGGTGGCCTTGGAGCACCGTAACCGCTGCGTCAGGTCGTCGACGGTGACCGAGGTGAACCCCTCGGTCAGGAAGATCTCCTCGATCCGCGCGAGCAACTCGTCCCGGCGGGCGGTGTCGACGCGTCGACGCCGCGGGGTGTTCATCGTCGCGCGATTCGGCGTCGCTCCTGCACGTGCCATGCCGTCGAGTGTTTCACAATTCTGGCCTCTCGATTTCACACGCCTTCCCTTCTCCCGGCACCTTGGGTACATTTAGCAATGCACAGTTACCCATTAGATTACCCACTAGGAGTTGTCGTGTCTGTCGATATCGACGCGCGAGTACGCGAGATCCTGTCGTCCTACGCCGGTGACGGCACGAACGTGGCGTGGCTGCTGTGCGATCGGCACCCACCCGAATCCCTGGCACTCACGGTCGTGAACGAGGATCTGTCCACCACCCGGCTGACCTATGGTGACCTCGCCGACTCGTCTCGCCGCTTCGCGCAGGTGCTCACCGATCGCGGGATCGGCCGGGGCGATCGCGTCGCGACGCTGATGGGCAAGAGCGCCGACCTGGTCACAGTCTTGCTCGGCATCTGGCGGGTCGGGGCCGTCTACGTCCCCCTGTTCACGGCGTTCGCCGAGGACGCCATCACCTCCCGCCTGGCGAACTCGGAGACCAAGCTGGTTGTCGTCGACGCACAATATCGGTCCAAGGTCGCTGCCAGTGATAACTGGGACGTGCTGGTGGCCGGCGGTGCCGAGGACGGTCTGACCGCGGCCATGGCATCAGTGAGCACCGACGCACGGCAGTCCGTTTCGATCGGTGGAGACGGCCCGCTGGTACACATGTTCACCTCGGGCACCACCGGCACCCCCAAAGGTGTCGTCCATCCGGTCCGCTACATCGCCGGGTGGCAGAGCTACCTCGAAAACGCACTCGCCGTGGGCGAGGGCAGCGTGTTCTGGTGTGCGGCGGACCCGGGATGGGCATACGGGCTCTACACCGCGGTGATCGCGCCGTTGGCCGCTGGAGTTCCGACCATCCTGACCCGCGGCGGCTTCTCCGCCGCCTCCACCTGGCAGGTGCTCTCCCAGTTGCAGGTCACCGACTACGCGGCGGCACCGACCGTGTACCGGGGCCTGCGCGCCGAACCATATTCGCGGCCCGACACACTCGCGTTGCGCCGCCTCTCGAGCGCGGGCGAACCGCTCACCCCCGAGGTGAACCTGTGGGCCGAGAAGGAACTCGGCCTACTCGTCCACGACCACTACGGACAGACCGAACTCGGCATGCCCGCCGGCTTTCCGCACCACCCCGACCTCGCGGTCCCGGTGGTCGCCGGAGCCATGGGAGTAGCGCTGCCCGGATGGGAGCTGACCGTCCTCGACAACGACCGCGACGAGCCCGCACCCGCCGGCACCGTCGGGCGGCTCGCGGTGGTGGTCGCCGACAGCCCGCTGATGACCTTCACCGAATACGCGGCCGGACGCGGCGACGCCGGCCGCTTCACCACCGACAAGAAACACTTCCTCACCGGCGACACCGCCGGCATCGACGCCGACGGACTTCTGCACTTCTCCTCACGTGACGACGACGTCATCATCATGGCCGGTTACCGCATCGGCCCCTTCGACATCGAATCCGTTCTCGTGCAACACCCTGCCGTGCGCGAGTGCGCCGTGGTCGCCGCACCCGACGAGGTACGAGGTGAAGTGATCGAGGCCTTCGTCATCCGGAAAGCCGATACCACCGCCGCCGACGAGGATCTGGTCCGCGAGCTGCAGCAGTGGGTAAAGACCAAGTACGCCGCCCACGCCTACCCGCGCCGGGTGCACTTCGTCGACACCCTCCCCAAGACCCCGAGCGGAAAAATCCAGCGCGCCCAGCTCCGCCAGCAGCGCCGCGCCGAACTGGCCCGACAGGAAGCACACTCATGACCTACAACCGCTCACCACTGGTCATGACCCAGCACGGCCCCACACGCATCCTCACCCTCAACCGCCCCGACCGGCGAAACGCATTGAACGACATCCTGGTCGAGGCACTAGGCGCCGCACTGTCCGACGCCGAGGCCGACCGTGACACCCGAGCCGTCATCCTGCGCGGCGCCGGCAAGAGCTTCTGCGCCGGGGCCGACCTCCAATATTTTCTGGACCTGCACTCCCGTGGGCAGGCCCCCACCGGGTTCCTCCGGGACGTCTCAGCCCTCGCCACCCGACTCGAGGCCAGCCGGTTGCCTGTTATCGCAGCGATCCACGGGCACGCCGTTGCCGGCGGACTCGAACTCGCGCTCGCCTGCGACGTCGTCATCGCCACCCCCACCGCGCTCATCGGGGACGGCCACGTCCGCAACAACCTCCTCCCCGCCGGCGGCGCCAGCGTGCGCCTGCCCCGCAAGGTCGGCGACTCCATGGCCCGCTGGCTCGCCCTCACCGGCGCCCTGCTCCCGGCGACCGAACTCGAGCACACCGGATGGCTACACGCGGTCGTCGAACCCGAACACCTCCACAGCGCCGCGCTGGCCGCCGCCACCGAACTCGCCGAGCACGCCTGCCCCGCCCAATCCGCCTACAAAACGCTGCTCGCCGACCTCACCGGCCTCGACGAAACACGGGGCCTCGCCCATGAACTCGACGCCTTCGATGCCCACTGGCAGACCAGCGACGTCCCCGCCGCCCTGAACGACTTCCTGCACGGCAAAACATCCACCACCATCAATTTCCACCCCGCCCCGACAGGAACACGATGAACCGCTACACCGATCAGGTCGTCCTCGTCACCGGCGCAGGACAAGGACTCGGTGCCGCCATGGCACACCGG
>RRBB01000207.1:0-18699 GCA_006543605.1 Rhodococcus sp. WS4 | reverse complement strand
GTGCGGCGACATCACCTACATCAAGACCTGGGACGGCTGGGCCTACCTGGCCACCGTCATCGACCTGCACTCACGCAAGGTGGTCGGCTGGTCGCTCGCCGATCACATGCGCACGAGCCTGGTCACCGACGCCCTCGAGATGGCGATCACCCACCGAAATCCATCGGCCGGGGCGATCTTCCATTCCGACCGCGGATGCCAATATACGTCGACAGAGTTCGACCAATTCTGCCGGAATAACAACATTCGACGGTCGCTGGGGCGAACGGGAATTTGCTACGATAATGCGGTCTCGGAATCGTTCTTCGCTACCTATAAGAAAGAACTCATCCACACCCGCCCCTGGCCGACGATCAAGGATCTGATATCAAGAACATTCGACTGGATTGAATCCTACTACAATCGCAGAAGAAGGCACTCCACGCTCGGATATTTGACACCACGAGAATACGAACTAGGATATAGAGACATTACCGAATTAGCCGCCTAAACGGTGTCCACAAAATCGGGAACACTCCAGTCGAAGTACTTCGACAGGTAGGCCCGGCCCGAGTCCGGAACGATCACGACCACGACGTCGTCCGGACCGAGGGTCCGCGCAATCCGCAGGGCGGCGGCGACCGCGGTACCGGCGGAACCTCCGACGAGTAGGCCTTCCTCCCGGGCGAGGCGGTGCAGCACCGTGAGCGCCTCGACGTCCGGGATCCGCTCGAGTCGATCGACGACGTCCGGGTGGTAGGAGTCCGGCCACTCGTCGCGCTCGGTTTGCGGGTGCAGGAAATGGCCCACGGATTCGATGTACCAGGCCCGTCCGTCTCCCCCGCCGTATACCGAGGTATCGGGATCCGCGCCGATTATCTGCACGGCGCCACCGGAGACCTTCGTCAGGAACTCCCCCGTCCCCGTGATGGTCCCACCCGTTCCGGCACCGGCCACGAAATGAGTGACTCGGCCCTGGGTCTGACGCCAGATCTCCGGTCCGGTCGTGGTGCGGTGCGCGTCTGGATTGGCCGCGTTGTCGTATTGACCGGCGAGCCAGCCACCGGGAATCTCCGCCGCGAGACGAGTGGCCACGTTGCGCACGAACTCGGGATGGTGGCTTGGCCTGCCGCCCGGTGTCACATGCACCCGCGCCCCGTGCGCCCGCAGCAACGCGATCTTCTCGACGCTCGTCTTGTCGGGTACCACGACCACCGAACGGTATCCCCGAGCGGCAGCGACCAGCGTCAGCCCGACCCCGGTATTGCCCGACGTGCCTTCCACGACGGTGCCTCCGGGCAGAAGCTTCCCGGATTCCTCGGCCGCGCGGATCATGGCCAGAGCGGCACGATCCTTCACACTTCCGCCGGGGTTGAGGAACTCCAGCTTGGCATACACCGTCGCCGAGATGCCCCTGGTCACCCGGTTCAGCCGAACGAGGGGTGTGTTGCCGATGGCTTCGGTGATCGAGTCGTACACGCCGAGGCTCGCGGCGTCGACCGTCGGGGGATCGAGAATGGTCATGCGTGTGCCTTTCGCGGCCGCCCGGGTGTCACTCGGTCAGCATCGCAAGAGCAGTGGACGGACAACAGGGTTCGCGTCACGCCGATCCGATCTTCGCCCGCTCATCCGAAATCCCGAAGATCGGAATTCTTCTCGGCCATGTGCGAATGCGCTGTACTACGGGACGACCCGAGAGAGAAGGGGGTAGTCGAAAAGATGTCGACACCGGTGACAACACGGCAGCGTCACGACACCGAGTTGTGGCAGTGGCGATTGGCTGCGCGTTGCCATGAAGAGGACGCAGAGATCTTCTTCCCGGCGGACGCCGAACGAAGGAACGCACGCTCCGAGCGGGAAGATCTCGCCAAGGAGTTCTGCCGCGGCTGCGCGGTGATCGAGGAATGTCTCGAGTTCGCCCTCCACACCGGCCAACAGCACGGCGTCTGGGGTGCGACGACACCGGGCGAACGGCTCGCACGACTCCGCCGGTGAGCCTCGGTGGGTCTGTGCAGGTCACGCGCTCTCCGCGTGTCCGTGGTTGGGACAGCCATCGAATTTTATTCTCAGCGAGTTGATTTGGTGCGCAGACCCGAGGGTCCAGGTATGTTCATATCGCCGTAGTCCTGGGAGAGGCTACGGCGACACGGTGTTCGAGAAGAGGGGCGAGAACACCGAGGTGGTGGATGACCCCGTCGAGGTCGCCTCCTCGAGGCTGGTCGGCGGGGTCTCCCTCTTCGATCCGGAACCGCTCCCGTAGCGCACGTCCTTCAGGAACAGGCGCCGACCGCACATTTTCTGCCTACGCCGCCAATGTGTGTCTGGGAACGATCATCACGGGCACGGGAGCGTGACGCAGGATCTTCGAGGCGACCGAGCCGAGGAATACGTGGGCCGCGGGTCCGGCCGCGCCCGACCCCAGCGCCAGCATGTCGCCGGCTTCCCAGGAGACGGCCTCCACCGCCTCACGCCAGTCGTGGCCGCTGCCCACCACGACGTCCACGTCGGGAACCGGAATTCGGGCGCGAACTGCATTGAGCTGCTTGATGATATCGTCGCGCGTCCGGCGTGCCCACTGCTGGACGACGAGATCCTCCGTCGATCGCTCGATCGCGCCGCCGAACATCGTCATCGGCCGCACCGTGAACGACACGATCCGCAACTGCACCGGCCACTGCCTGGCCAGTTCGGCGGTGGCAGCAACGAGGCCGTTCACGTCGGCCTCGCCTCCGTACGCGACGGTGATCCGGCAGATCGACTCGGACACCGGCGGGTAGCCGCGCGGAGCGATCGCGACGGGCACCGCCGCGGTATGGACCAGCCGTTCGGTGACGCTGCCCAGCGTCACCCTGCCCAGCAACCCGGACGACGACGACCCGACAACGACGAGGCGCGCGCCGTGGGTGGTGACGAGTTCAATCAAACCTGTTGGAATGGAATCGGATTGGTGGACGATGCGGGGAATATCCAGACCCCCGGGCAGCTGGCCGACCACCCCGTCCAGTGCGCGCGAAGCCTGCTCGGTGACGTAGCCCAGGTATTCGCGCTCGAGGGGGTCGTCTTTCATCGGCCACGGCCGTTCCACGATCGCCGCGGCCACTACCTTGTCACCGGTCCAGCGTGATATCTGCACCGCCAGGTTAAGGGGCGCGGTCCCCTGACGGCTCGAGCTGAAGCCGGCGATGATCGTCATCTGGGTGATTCCTCTGCGGCGACCGGGGTGACGACGACGTGCGTCACCGGCACACTGTGCTCGGCGCGTGCGCGGTCCACGACGTCGAAGCGGTGCCACACCGACTCTTCCGGTGGCAGTGTCGAGATGACGATCTGATCCGGACGGAACGAGTCGACGGCGGCGGCCAGCGCCCGTAGCGGCCGGTAGTCGCCCAACTCGCCGTCGGCTTCGAGGTTCTCCGCGCGAAGTGTCGCCAGCGTGTCGTCCAACCGCTGTTGTGCGACCTCTCGGGTCGCTTCCGCGACGTCGAGTGGACCGTGGGTGGCGGCAGTTCCGGTCTCGATCGGACTGGCCGGTACGACCACGAAGTAGGTGGCATCCCGATCCGCGTCGATGCGACGAAGCTCGTCGAGCATTTCCTTGGACTGGACGGTCTGGTTCGCCAGCACCAGCACGCGGTGCGGACGTGTCGTCGCAGCGACCCCTTCCACGACAGGCCGCCTGCCCACGAACCACTTGTTGGCGAGGAACAGCACGATGACGACGGCCCACGACAACAGGCTCAGCACCAGTTGCGACCGCACATCATCCTGCAGATACATCTGCACCAGGATCGCCACGATCGCGGCCGCGGTGATGATCGACAACACCGGGAACAGCCACATCTTGACCCGCAGCTCCGAGTCCGGGGTGCGGTACCGCAGCACGATCTGGGAGACGGCGATGAGCAGGTAGACGAACAGGATGACCGCACCGCTGGAGTTCAGCAGGAAGACGAAAACGGTGTCCGGTGAGACTGCCGCGGCGATGACGCACAGAAAGCCGACGACCGAGGACGCGAGTATCGCGGTAGCAGGCACCCCTCGACGGGTCACCCTGACCAGCTGCGCAGGCGCCTCCCGGCGCGCAGCCAGGACGAACAGCATGCGGGAGGCGGTGTACATGCCCGAGTTGAGACAGCTCAACACGGCGGTCAACACCACGGCGTTCATGATGTGGTCGGCGTACGGGATCCCCATTTCGGTGAACGCGGCGACGAAGGGGGACGCGGCCGCATCCTCGTCGTTCCACGGCAGGATCGTCGCCAGCAGGAACGTGGAGCCGACGAAGAACACGGCGATCCGCACGATCACCGAGTTCGCGGCCTTGGTCACCGCCCGCTCCGGATCCGCCGATTCCGCGGCGGCGATCGTCGCTATTTCGGCGCCGACCATGGAGAAGATCACCGTGACCACACCGACCGTGATGGCCATGGCACCGAACGGCAGGAACCCGTCATGGCTCCACAGGTTCGAGAAATCGAGCGATTTGTTCGGCCACACCCCGAGAACGAACAGTGTGCCCAGCCCGATGAACACCACGATCGCGGCCACCTTGATCCCGGCGAACCAGAATTCGAACTCGCCGAACGACGACACCGAGAACAGATTCGTTGCCGTCATCAGAATCATCAGAACCAACGCCGACAACCACAGTGGGATGTCGATCCAGTACTGGATGATCGTCGCGCCGGCGATCGCCTCGAAGCCGACGACGATCACCCAGAAGTACCAGTACAACCAGCCGACGGAGAAGCCGGCCCAGTTGCCCAACGCGGCGCGGGCATAATCGGCGAACGATCCGGTCGACGGATTGGCCACCGCCATCTCGGCCAGCATCCGCATAACCATGATGATCAGGACCCCGGCAAGCGCATAGGTAATGAAGGCCCCCGGCCCGGTGTCGCCGATGACGACGCCCGACCCGACGAACAACCCTGCGCCGATCACCCCGCCGATGGCAATCATCGTCAGCTGCCGCTGGCTCAGCGCCTTCTTCAAAGTGGGTGTTGCACTCATTGCATCCCTCCGATACTCGACGCACCGGCTGCTCGCTCTCCTGGCGAGACCGGCTGTCGAATTCCGTGGATCTACTCGGCTGGGCGCACGACCAGAGGGGATGAGCCGCAGGGCTGGATCTCAATCGTAAGCCGCGACGCCGGTCCGGCGAGCGGGTTTCTCAGCAGGATCCGGGCTCTGTATCGGCCGCCTACGCGGGCGCGTGTCGTCCCATCGCGCGAGGGGCGAAGACCGCGGGCTGGCGGCCGGGACCGCCACCACCCGCGTGCTGGGCATCTACCGCCAGACGCTTTCGCTCAATTCCACGAGTCGCGCGACGTCGGCGTTCAGGTGCGGTTCCGTCCGACCAGAGGTCGGGACCTCACCGCTTGCGAGCAGTTCTCGGGCACTCCTGGCGGTGCGCCCCGTCGCGCCCAGCAAACGATCCTGCGCTGTTCCACGGTTTCGACCTTCACTCGCTCACCGGCAGGTGTCGACGAAGCTTCTGTCGTGACGGGGTCTGCACTTCGGGCGAACGTGCTGGGGGCCGTTACGGTCCACCGCTTGAATGCACGACGGAAGGCTCGGGGGTCGGACAAGGCCAGCCGGAGGGCCAACACCGTGATCGGTTCGACGGTACCGACGTCGTGTGCGTCGAGAACATGACCTACCCGATCCCGGATCCGCGGGGCCTCGCTCCTCGCGGCGGCTCCCTTCTCCATCGTGGCGAACGTTTCGCGCCCTTCGTGTGGCACCGACCGCGACATCAGAGGGTGACCTCGGTCCTCGACGTTTGACGAAACGATGAGCGGAAGCTGACCCATTCCGGCTGATCGGGGGTGTTTTCATCCGATCTTGACGACGACCTTGCCCCTTGCGCGCCCCTGTTCGACGTAAGCCAATGCTGCCTTGGTCGATTCGAAGGGAAATACCTGATCGACGACCGGGCGTATGGCACCGGCATCAATGATGGACGCGAGCTGGCGTAGTTGGTCTCCACTCGATCTCATGAACAGGAAGGAATAGGTCACCTTGCGCCGTTTCGCTGCCCTCCGGATTCGACAGCTCAGCAGGCGCATCGCCTGTTGCACGAGCCAGTTCACACCGGCTTCCTTCGCGAAGCCAGGATCGGGCGGACCGGAAATGGAGATGACCTTCCACCAGGTTTGAGAACGCGGAGTGATCTTTCGAGCGTCTCACCGCCGAGGGTGTCGAGTACGAGATCGTAGTCGTGCAGGATCTCCGCGAAATCGTTCTTCTTGTAGTCGATGACGACATCGGCACCCAGGCGCCCCACCCACTCGGTATTCGCCGTGCTCGTCGTCGTGGCGACCGTCGCACCGAGATGCTTGGCCAGTTGAATCGCGAACGTGCCGACACCGCCGGAAGCGGCATGGATCAGAACCTTCTGTCCCGCTTGCAGGTTCGACTTCTCTATCAGCGCCTGCCATCCGGTCAATCCGACCAGCGGGACCGAGGCCGCCTCCTCCATGGTGAGTTCGCGCGGCTCGAGCGCCACGTCCTCCTCGTTCACGGCACTGAATTCCGCGAACGCGCCGATTCGGTCTTGGTGAGGTCGCGCATAGATCTCGTCGCCGGGCTGGAATCGTCGCACCGCGGCTCCGACACGGACGACGACACCGGCCAGGTCATTGCCCAGGACGATCGGTAGCCGGTACGGCAGAATGGGTTTGAGCTTCCCCTCTCGGACCTTCAGATCCAGGGGATTCACACTCGCGGCGCGGATGTGAACAGGACGTCATCATCTCGCAACTGCGGGGCGGGTACTTCGCCGGCCCGCACACCGTCATTGTTCTCGTAACGATCAAGAACGACAGCCTTCATCATCTTTTCCTATCACTGCGCTTCGTGCGGACCACAGTGGCTTGCTCTAGATGCGCGCCGGACTGTGCTGATCGTTTTCGACGGGATGCGGCAACTCGGGAACAAGCTGGTCGTTGCGGCCCAAAGCTGCAACTTCCGCCTCGAGGGACGGAACCGTCGCGGCGGAAAACCGCCGCGTCCACGGCCAGATCAGCGGTGAATTCAGAAGTGCCTTGGCCCAGTTGGCGACGACGACGGCCCGCGGAACGTAGACCCGGCTACGCCGATACGCGAGTCCGTCCACGATGGCCGAGGCCGCTCGGTCGACACTGGTTGTCACGTTGCCCGGATACGGCAGGCGTGTACGCATCTCCTGAAAGGAGGGAAGATCGATCTCCGCGCCTCGGACCAGGTCGGTGTCGATCCAGGACGGATGGACAAGACCGACCGTGATCCCGAGATGGGCCACCTCCGCCCGATACGCGAGTGCGAGCGACTCGACACCGGCCTTGCTCGCGCCATAGGAGGCCAGACCGCCTATCGAGGTGAAGGACAGCGCGGATGCCACGATCAGCACGTGGCCACGGCTGTGTTGCAAATGGGGTGTCGCATGTTTGAGGGTGCGGAAGACCCCGTTCAAGTTGATGTCCACGACACGCTCGAAGGACGCCTCGTCCGCGTGTCGCACTGTTCCGTACGCGGCCACTCCCGCATTGGCGACCACCATGTCGACGCCGTTCATCGTGCCGGCGCACTCGTCTATCGCGGACTGCAGTGCCACGCTGTCGCGTACGTCTGCCTCGCACCAGTGCGCCGATGGACCGAGTTCCTCGGCAAGGGCGCGCAGCCTGTCGGGTTCGAGTCCGATCAGGGCGACGCGAGCCCCCTGTGCGGCGGCGAGGCGTGCCACCTTCTCGCCGATGCCGCGCGCGGCCCCGGTAACGACTATTTTGCGGCCTACCAGATCACGTTTCATCCTGGAACTATAACTTCGTTATAGCGCGGATGCAATGCCCCTGACTACCCGTCCGGGGCCTCGCAGTCGCGACTCAGGCGCCTGCGGAAATGTCGCCGACCGGCCGCGCCGATTCATACAGTCGCACGGCCTTCTCGTGTGAGGCCTGCGCGAGTTCGCGCGTGTCCCCCAGTCCGACAGAGAAATTCACACCCATCGGCAGCAGCACCTGCATCACGGCGTCGTCGAACTCGACGAAATGCTCGCCCAGCTCCAGGGTGATGTAGCCGTGCACGAAACTCCACAACTGCGCCGCCACGACCTCGGGGTCCTGCGCCCCGACTCGGCCGGAACTCACCAGACGGGCGCACACGTCGGTGACGCGAGCGTGGGCCGCCCGGAAGGCCGGCGAATGTCCGCTCAACCGCTCGTCCGACTCGAGTGGGCGATACGTCGCGCGCGTGGACAATCCGAACATCAGGTCGTACAGATGGGGGTTCTCTCGGGCGATCCGCCGGCACGTCAACGCCATCGTGAACAGGTCCGCAATCGGATCGTCCGTCGCCCCCACCCGGGAGAACGCGATGCCGAGCTCGGTGAAGCCATGGTCGACGACCGCGCGGACGAGCTCGGGGATGCCGCCGAAGTGGTGATAGACCACCATCGTCGACAGCCCCGCCGTGGACGCCACCGTCCGCGCCTTGATCGCGGACGGTCCCTGCTCGGCCAGCAGGCCGACCGTGGCTCGAATCAGCCGCTCCGGCACACCCTCGGGCGCCGGCGACGTGTCTCCCATATCTCCACCTGACTGCATGTGCGCCCGTCGGGGGCGCAAGTCGCCCAAGTGACGGTTGCCACCTGCGCATAACATGGTTATAGTAGTCCATAACGAAGTTACAGTGGCGTTCGGACGCCCACGCGGAGCTCGCCGCACGTACCACCCTTCCCCTACATCACGGAAGTGAAAATCTCATGACACACGAAGACAAGAGCCACCTCGCGGTCGAGGACCGCGGAGGCGTGCTGATCGTGCG
This sequence comes from Rhodococcus sp. WS4, assembly GCA_006543605.1. Classification (GTDB taxonomy): domain Bacteria; phylum Actinomycetota; class Actinomycetes; order Mycobacteriales; family Mycobacteriaceae; genus Rhodococcus_F. Next base: position 9,915 of record RRBB01000207.1, on the reverse strand, counting down.
GGTCGACGGCGGCCCGCACAGCCTGTTCGGCCTCGACATCGCCAACCAGCTCGAGGAGTTGGTGGATCGGGTCGACCGCGACCCCGGCGTCCGCGCAGTCGTGTTCACCGGCGCGCGTGCCGGCCGGTTCGTCAGCCATGCCGATGTGCGGTGGCTACAGGAAGAGGGTGCTGCGGTGCCGCCGCTGGGCCGGCGCGGGGCCTCCGCGATCGCGCGGGTAGCCAGAGGCGCGGATCGAGCCCGTCTTCTCGAGCCCGTCGTGCGCCGGACCCCACTCTGGGGAGCCGTCCAGCTCGACCGTCTGCACGCGACGTTCCTGAAGATGAACGCCAGCGGCGTCATCTTCGTTGCCGCCCTGAACGGTTCGGCTCTCGGCCTCGGTGCGGAATTCGCCTGGGCATGCGATCTGCGGGTCATGGCGGACGGGGACTTCTTCATCGGTCAGCCGGAAGTGCTCCTCGGAATCAATCCGGGCGGCGGCGGCACCCAGCGACTGACCCGGCTGATCGGCACCCACCGATCGCTGGTCGCGATCCTCGAAGGGAAGCCGTTCACCCCCGCGCAGGCTCACGCCAACGGCGCCGTCGACGAGGTCGTGGCGCCGGGCGACGTGATCACGCGGGCCGCCGAACTCGGCGGATACCTGGGCTCACGGCCGAGAGAGGCTATCGCGGCCGTCAAGAGGTCGGTGTACTTCGGCGGCTCGATGTCGCTGGCGGAGGGGTTGCACGTCGAGCGCACCGAGTTCCTCGGCACCGACCAGTCCGAGGACGGGCAGCAACTGATGCTCGACTATCTCGAGACCACCGACGCTACCGGTGAATTGCCCCTCTACAACCCGGACATCTACAAGCAAGCTCTCGAATCAGGACGCGTGCCCGCCCACTCGACGAACGGACGGTGAGACCAGCCATGGCCACCAAGAAGCCCTACACCCGTCACGACGTCCTCTTCTCCTCGGGCGACAGCTCCTGCGCCGCGTGGCTCTACCTCCCCACCGGTGTCACCTCCCCGCCGGTCGTCATCCTCGGACACGGCCTCGGCGCCACCCGCGACATGCGCCTGGACGCCTTCGCCGAACGCTTCGCCAAGGCCGGCATCGCCGCCTTCGCGTTCACCTACCGGCACTTCGGCGACAGCGGCGGCCACCCCCGCCAGCTGCTGTCGATCAAGAAGCAGCTCGCCGACTGGGATGCCGCCATCGCCTGGGTCAAGACTCGTGGCGGCATCGACGGCACCCGCATCGCCGTCTGGGGCAGCTCCTTCGGCGGCGGCCACGCCATCACCGTCGCCTCACGGCACCCCGAACTGCGAGCAGCGGTAGCCCAGTGCCCGTTCACCGACGGTCTCGCCTCCGCCCTCGCGCTCGGCCCGGCGGCCACACTGAAGGCGACTCCCGTGATCGCCCGGGATCTCGCGGCCAAAGCCCGCCGCAACGCACCGGTAACGATTCCCCTCGCCGGCGCACCCGGGTCGCTCGCGCTGATGAACGCCCCGGACGCGCTGCCCGGCTACCGGGCGATCGTGCCCGCCGGGACAACGTTCCGGAACGAGGTGGCGGCACGGGTCATTCCCAGTCTCGTCACCTACCGACCCGGCCGAGCGGCGAAGAACATCGCCTTTCCGATCCTCTTCTGCATCAGCAACACCGACACCGTCACCCCACCCGCCCAGACCCTCCGATACGCGCGCACCGCACCGCAGGGCGAGATCAAGACCTACGACGCCGGCCACTTCGATTTCTACCTCGGACAGCCCTTCGAGGAACTGGTCCACGACCAGATCGACTTCCTCACCCACCACCTCGATCCCGCACCCACAACACCCACTCCCGGCCGAATCGCATCGAACCGAAGGTGAGTACACCCACCATGAATTTCGCTTCGCTCCCCGACCGCCGCGCCGATCTCGACCCGCACGGACCCGCGGTCTCCGACGCCACCGGGTCGCTCACCAATGCTCAGCTACTGGGCCGGGTCCGCGCAGCAGCCCGTCACCTCCAGGACCTCGGAATCGGCCCCGGACAGGTCGTGGCGCTGAAACTGACGAACCGCTCCGAATTCGTGGTGCTGCTGTTCGCCGCCTGGCGGCTCAGCGCCACCATTACTCCGGTCAACCCGACCCTCACCGAGATCGAGGTCGCGCGTCAGCTCTCCGACTCCGCCGCACGCCTGCTCGTCGTCGAATACAGCGCAACCCCGGTGGGTGACATCGCCACACTCGCCGTCGGCGAGCTGTTCCAGGAGGCGACCGAGTCCGATCCCACACCACATGCCGACGCGGCCGCGCTCGCCCTGCTGATCTACACCAGCGGCACCACCGGAGTACCGAAGGGCGTGATGCTCGACCACGCCAACATCGACTCCATGGCACAGATGGGCCTGGAGGCGTTGCAGCTGGGGCCGGCCGACCGGTGCCTGCTGATCCTGCCGCTCTTCCACGTCAACGGCATCGTCGTCAGCGTCCTCACCCCGCTCCTCGCCGGCGCGAGCGTCACCATCGCAGGCCGGTTCGACCTCCGAACCTTCTTCGAACTCGTCGAATCCGAGCATCCCACCTACTTCAGCGCGGTGCCGACGATCTACAACCTTCTCGCGGCGCTCCCCGACGACGTCCGACCCGACACGTCCTCCCTGCGGTTCGGCATCTGCGGCGCCGCACCCGCCCCACCCCAGTTGCTGACCCGGTTCGAAGCCCGCTACGGGTGCCCCATCCTCGAGGGATACGGGCTGTCCGAAGGCACCTGCGCCACCACCCTCAACCCCATCGCCGGGCCCCGGCGCGCCGGAACGGTGGGGATCGCTTTCCCGGGACAGGAAATTCGGATCGTCGACGAGCGCGGCACCGACGCGGCCCCGGGGGTCGACGGGGAAGTCGTCGTGCGCGGTCCCAACGTCATGCGCGGCTACTTCGGCCGCCCGGACGACACAGCCCGCACCATAGTCGACGGCTGGCTACACACCGGCGATGTCGGCAATCTCGATGCGGAGGGCTACCTGACACTGGTCGGGCGATCGAAAGACATGATCATCCGTGGCGGCGAGAACATCTACCCCAAGGAGATCGAAGACGTCCTCGCCGGCCACCCGACCGTCCTCGAAGCCGCCGTAATCGGCGTCCCCGACGACAAATGGGGCGAGGTCGTCGTCGCCTACGTCCAACCACGACCCGGCACGAGGGTCGATACCGCCTCGCTCACAGCGCTCTGCGTGCACCAACTCAGTCACTACAAGCGGCCCACCACCATCGTCGTCGTGGACGCCATCGCCAAGAACGCCGTCGGCAAGATCGACAAGACCATGCTGCGGGCAACCCACACCGCCGCTGCGGCGTTGTGACCACCGAACACCTGCAAAAGGAACGCCCTATGACCTCCCTGCACGACCCGCTGACACTGCCCTGCGGCCAGGTACTCCCCAATCGGATCATGAAGGCCGCGTTGAGCGAAGCCCTCGGCGACGCGCGGAACTCTCCCGACCGTCGCCTCGAGCGGCTCTACACCACCTGGGGTCGCGGTGGCTACGGTCTGCTCATCACCGGAAACGTCATGGTCGACCGCACCCAGCTCGGCGAGCCGGGCAACATCGTCATCGAGGACGAACGCGACCTCGACGCACTGACCCGCTGGGCCAAGACGACCAAGGACGCCGGCGTCCCGATCTGGGTGCAACTCAATCACCCCGGACGCCAGTCGAACCCGCTCGCGCTCGGGCACACCCCCGTCGCCCCCAGTCCGATCCCCCTCAACATTCCCGGCGCCGCCACACCCCGTGAGCTGACCCCCGGCGAGATCGAGGACATCATCGAACGTTTCGCCGCCGCCGCTGTTGTCTGCGAAACAGCCGGTTTCGACGGCGTGCAGATCCACGGCGCGCACGGCTATCTCGTTGCACAGTTCCTCTCACCGTTGGCGAACCGACGCGACGACGAGTGGGGCGGCGACCCGAATCGGCGGATGCGCTTCGTCCTCGAGGTCGTGCGCCGCATCCGCGCGAGGGTTTCACCGGGTTTTGCGGTCGGCATCAAACTCAACTCGGCCGATTTCCAGCGCGGCGGATTCACCGAGGACGAGTCCCGCGGCGTGGTCGCGGCGCTGGCCCAGGAAGGTCTCGACCTGATCGAGGTCAGCGGTGGCAGCTACGAGTCGCCGGCCATGATGGGCTCGGCTGCGGCCAGTACCCGCGCCCGCGAGGCGTATTTCCTCGAGTACGCCCGCACGGTTCGCGGCCTGGCAGGAACCGTCCCGCTGGCCGTGACCGGTGGATTCCGATCCCGCACCGCGATGGACGAGGCGATCCACGCCGGCGAATGCGACGTCGTCGGCATCGGCCGACCCACCGCGACCACCACCGACGCCGCCGATATCATCCTCGCCCGGCGCGCCGACACTCTCACCACCCACCAATTGCGATCCGGGATGCGCAGTATCCTGGGCAAACTGGTCGATATTACAGCGCTCGACGGGGTCCTCGACCTCGGCTGGCACACCGACCAGCTGCACCGTGTGGGCGCCGGGCTGGAACCCGATCCGAATCGGGGTCGCCTCGCCACCACGGTCGCACTGCTGCGCCGCAATGGCCGGGGATCCTTCCGCCGCAAGCGCGGCGGGTAGTCCCTCCTCCGAGGTAATGGATCTTCGCACGGGCGATCGAGTGGGAGAACTGCTGCTCATCGAGGCGTTCAACGATCGGATCCATTGCCGCGGAGGCGTGCCTGGAACCCGTGACGGGAAGCTCCTGACCTGCCGCTGTCCTGCCGGCACCTGTGTCAGCTGTCGGGGTCGATTCCAGATCCGGGTTCTACGGAAACAATGCCGCCGGATTTCGCGACACCGGACTCGAATGTCACTGTCTGTGGGAACTCGGCCCGCGACTTCCGACACACACGCGGCACGCTGGGTGCGGCGAAACGGCGTTCCAACCCATTCGCGGACGTCTGCGAGCTCGCTGATGAGCAGAACGCCCGTCCTCGACATTCATTCCGGGACGCCCATCGGCTCAACTGGCTGGGTACCCGGCTGACGCACCAGTCGTACCGTGACGGCGATGGGGACACGAAGTTGAGTGCACGGTCCGGGGCACGACGCGTGGATGCTATGCGTGAAGGGCTCGAAGGACCTGTCTGCACATGTCCGCGCAGCGGCGAGTCGCTTCGGAACACATCCGGCAGTGCACATGGTGGTCGGCGTGTTGGCTGCACAACTCGTGGCTGCGTTCGCAGGCGAGTAGGCAGGCTTCGACCTGGGCCGTGATCAGGGTATGGTCGGGGCCGCTGCCGCGGGTCAGGACCCGGCGGGTGACGCCGAGGAGGTCGGCGCAGTCCAGGTCGCGGCTGATCGAGGGGGCCAGTTGCAGCGCGTCTTGCGCGCCGATCATGCCCATCGCGCAGGCGGCGACGATTTCCTCGCATTCCTGCAAAGTGTCCACGGCGCCGGCCAGAACTTCGCTGCTCAACCCAGACTTGGCGGTCATGGTGTCGAACAGTTCTCGGGTGAGAGTCATAGCCCCTCCTCATCGAGGTGGTTGTGGTTCTCCTTCGACGCTAGTCCCGTTCGGGCGCCGCGCGCGTCCCGACCGTGGGATTCTTGACACCGACCCCGCGCGTCGTCGTGGCCGGCCTCCGCCACCCCCCCAATCTCACATGCTGTCGAAGATGAGGTGTTCGGGGACACCCGCCGACTCTGCCGCGGTGACGGCGTCGAGGAGGTCGTCGGTGAGTTGTTGGAAGGTCGCGGATCGGACGCGCTCCCTGGGCGGGTCTCCCGGATCGGTGTTCATGAAACTGTGCAGCATGGCGCAGGTGTCGCGCACCTGCTCCAGCGCTCGGCGCTGATCCTGGTTCATCGGCCGTTGGGTCGGCGCCCCACGCCCGACATCGGCTTCTCGCGCCGAGCCGGGGACGGGGGCGGGCACGCGTGACCGACGGCCCGCAGCAGATCGCGCCGGAGGCGCTCATAGGTGGCCAACCACCGGTCGTCGACAGGTTCGTCGCGAAGATAAGCATTAAGGGCCGCACCGTTGCCACCTGTATCCAACCATCGGCGCAGATCGGTCGTGCGGTCCTGCACATGCTGCAACAACACGTGTGACGAAACGGGCATCGGGTCTCCTATGTCTCGAGTTTCCCTACAGCGACAATGGTTCGACATACGTTGCACCTCAAGCTCTTTCGGTGGCCATTGTGAAGTATGCGGGAGCCGAGTGGGGCATTTCCCGGGAATGTTTCCGCCGGCCCCCATCCGCGGGCGGGTACCAAGGCAGTGATGGACAAGCGCCCAGCAGTCGGAGGCCGCGGAATGCAGACCCACCGATCCCACACCCGTGAACTGCTGGACACCCGACCGAGTGGCGTCGGAGTCGGGCGATCAGGTATACCTCTAAACAGGGTTTCCGGTTTGTTATCCGACACGAGGCGTAACCGACAAGAAGAACACGAACGACATCAACATCAGTTTTCTGGCGTGCGGATCTGCTCACAGTTCCACCGTTCAGGACGGAAGGAACCCGTAGTGCCCCCGCACGACCCTTATCCACCGACACCGGCCGACGAGATCTTCACCAGCCCCGGCAGTTGGGAGGGCCGCGCCGCATGCCGCGGCGTCGAATCGTCGGTCTTCTTTTCCCCCGACGGAGAACGCGGCCACGCCCGGGCCCGACGCGAATCGGGCGCCCGACAGATCTGCCAGGACTGCCCCGTCCTCGCCCAGTGCCGGGACCACGCTCTGAGCAACGACGAACCCTACGGAATCTGGGGTGGTATGACCGAGGCCGACCGCCGACGGCACACCCGCAGACTCCGTCGCGGCGAGGCCCAACCACACACGCCTGTGCACCCGAGCCCCAGCGCTGATCCCCGGCACGCCACCTCCGCCTCCCGCTAGCTGCGAGAAACAACGAAAGGTCGCCACTCACCTGAATACGAAGTGCGGTTGCACCCCGCATCCACCCGAGCCGGAATCTCTCGGATATTCGGATATGAGGTGTGAGTGGCGACCTGTTTCGTCGCAGCGAGAATGTACCTCGGGCCTACGACATGTAGCCTTGTCGGTCCCCTACTGGACGTAGAAGACGCCCCTTGCCCCGACGTACTCGACCAGATTCCCCATCGCGGAGGCGACCACGACCCCGGCACCGGTGTAGCCGATCCCCGGCGCGCCCCCAGTCACGCGAACGACACCCGATGCGCCAGTAGACAGGTTGGTCCACCCAACCCACAGCACGACAGATTCCATGAGAGTTGGGTCGTGAAAAGTGACTACGCCCGGCGCCTCTCCGGTAACTGCAAACGGGGCGTCGACGCAGGCCGGGAAGCAAAAACCGAACGTCCCCGACGCCCACACGCGGGGTATCTGAAACGGAGTCACCCCCGGCGCTGCGACCGCTTCCCCGGAACTCCAGACAAGAGGAGTCGTAACCAGTCCTGCGACCAGCAGGGCCTTGCACACGGACAATCGGAGACTGCGCATCTGCTCGAGCCTTTCGTCGGTGACACGGCAACTCAGCACCGCCCCCGACCCCAGCACTCCTCAAATCCAACCGATCTTCCCTGGTCAGCGCCGGGAGATCATGGGGTGGCGTTTGTCGGAGTTTCCACACGAGGAGCGGAGCGCATGGAGGTCACGACCCAGACTGTTCTGCGCTCGACGGCGCCGGATTGCTGTAGATGCGGTCCGGCCGGATGAGCACCGCGGTCCGGCGCTCGGCGGCCATCACGCGGTCGAATTCGGACCAGTTGTCATGGGTCCCGCCCGCCGCGACGAAGATGTCGCGCAGCAGCAGCCGCAACCGCTCGGAGTCCAGCCACGGCTGAGAATCGTCCGGACCGGCGAGCTCCGCACGACCTTCGACGGCGGCCCACTGCCAGCCACTGCGAAATGTCGTCGTCACCTGGGGTCGGACCCTCAGATTTGCCAGCTTGACCTTGCCGTGGGCAACGAACGCCAGCACACTCTCGCTTGTGACGGGATGAGCGAGGATGCCGGTGTTGACCACGCTCGCCTGAATGGTTGCGTCGGCACGGAGCGTCGCCACGACGGCCAATCCTTGATCGGCGCGGGCGAGCTCGAAAGCGTCCTGAAGCGTAGTCACCGGTTACCTCCGATTTCGCTCTGCTCGCAGCCCAGTATGAGCCTTTGTGGCGGACACTGACGGCGAAGGACCCGATTAGCTCTGGACGTGAAACGGCGAAAACTGAACCACGAGGAGGAAGAGGTCATGGCAGACGAGGAAACCGAGGTACCTGACAGCACGGCGGTGCGAGTCGCCTTGTGGCGGGCGATGCACGTCCAGGTCGACCCGCCACCGCACGTACTCGAGGACGAGATCGGCCTGCAACTGGCCGCTCCGGACAACGGGTGGCGGGGCCGCCCGGACATGGACCCGGACGGCACCCGCGGATTTCGGGCGGCGATCGTGGCCCGCGCTCGTTTCATCGAGGATCTGGTTTCCGAGGAGGCCCACCGCGGCGTCGGCCAGTACGTCGTTCTGGGGGCCGGTCTGGACACTTTCGCCCAGCGCAGGCCGGAGATCGCCTCCCGCCTGCGGGTGTTCGAGGTCGACCAGCCCGGCCCCCAAGCATGGAAGCGGCGCCGCCTAGCCGAGCTCGGCTTCGGTGTCCCCGACTGGCTGCGGTTGGTGCCGGTCGATTTCGAGGCGAGCGAGTCCTGGTGGCAGCAGCTGGCTGCGGCGGGCTTCGATCGTGGCCAGCCGGCGGTCGTCGTCTCCACCGGCGTCACCATGTACCTCACGAGAGACGCGACGGCGGCCACCCTGCGCCAGCTCGCCGGGCTTGCCCCCGGATCAACGCTGGCGATGACCTTCTTGCTTCTGACCGAACTTCTCGACGACGCCGACCGACCCGGACTTCGGGCGTCCGAGAGCGGTGCACAAGCGGCCGGAACTCCGTTCATCAGCTTCTATACCCCGCAGGAAATGCTGGCCCTGGCCCACGAAGCCGGTCTCGAGAACGCGCACCACGTGGCGGGAACGACCCTCGCCGAACGCTACTTCGCCGATCGGACCGACGGCCTGCGTCCGTCGAGCGGAGAGGATCTCCTCGTTGCGACCACCTGACGCTCCTCGCGCACCCTGTCAGCGCGCCCGGAATCCGCCGTCGACGACGAGTTCGGTGCCGGTTTCGAAGCTGGCGTCTTCGCTGACGAGGTAGGCGGCGGCGAGTTCGGCGAGGTCTGAGCGGTCGCCGGAGCAGGAGGCCGTTGCCTGTGCGGACGCCGGTATTCGCCTCTGCCCTGCAACCTCCGCGGAGGGTGCCACCACCGCATTGCAGCGCGTTTGCGCACGGTGTCGGTAGCGGCATTTGCGTCGCACGCTCACGTATTCGCGAACCGTTGTCACACCTTCCCTGCGTCACGAAGCGGAAACACAACTACCACACACTATTCGGACGATCACTGATAGTGCGCACTCGTACTGGTGCACCCGCGGAGTCGCCTCGGCGATGACCGCCGCACCGGTTACGACCCACACGAGGTTCTTCGGGTTCGCGGCCGCGAGAAGGAACCCAGACCGAGTGCCCTTCTCGGCGTCATGGTGTCCGCCTCGGCCATCCACTTGGTCACGGTTAGCTCGCTGGTTGCGCCCTGCCGACCACTTCCGGACAGCCATGAGCACCAACACGACCCCCAGCGCGATCTTCACACCACTTGCCCACCAGGCGGGCTCGTCGCCATCGCGGCGAGCACCAGACCTATGCCTTGATGGCTCACGGTCTTGATCTGGCGAGTGCCGAGTGGTTTCGATCTTGTTTCATCATGACCCGTCGGGGTGTGGGCATGGCCGATGCCCGGCTGTCGCGTCAGGTGAGCGCCGGATTCCACGGTCCGGGAAGGCGTTTCGATTCGGTGGAGCAGGTCCTGGGCGGATCGTTAGCCGGGTCGGGGCAGCGCCTGGATGCAGG
>RRBB01000206.1:0-18625 GCA_006543605.1 Rhodococcus sp. WS4 | reverse complement strand
AGATGTGTATAAGAGGCAGGCCTGACGGGGGTGGAGGGCTGGTTCGAACCGCAGTCCACGCTCACGCACGCGGTGCGGGTCACCGCACCACCGCCGCGGTGGAAGCAGGCGGTCACCATCTGGCTCGGCTTCTTCCCGATCTCCCTCCTCGTCGCGATGTTCGTCACCCCACACCTCGCGGCCCTGGACGTGGTGACCCGCACCGCGGTGGCGTCGCTGATCACCACACCCCTGATGGTCTTCGTGGTTCTGCCGTTCCTGACGGGCAGGTTGCGGCGCTGGCTGCACAGCTGATCGGGCCACGCTCTAGGCTGGACTCACTTCTGTACGTCCGAACCGAAAGGGGCCCCGCGGTGCCTGCCATCTCCCGTGACGAGGTCGCGCACCTCGCGCGGCTGTCTCGACTCGCCCTGACCGATGCCGAGCTCGACGAGTTCGCCGGTCAGCTGGACTCGATTCTCAGCCACGTGAAGGTGGTCACCGAGGTGCCTGCCGAGGATGTTCCGCCGATGGCGAACCCGAACGCGGTCACCAACGTCACCCGCACCGACGTGATCGTTCCCGGCCTGACCCCCGAGCAGGCGCTGTCCGGCGCACCGGCCGTCGAGCAGGATCGTTTCGCTGTTCCGCAGATTCTTGGAGAGGGCGAATGAGCGCCGAACTGACCACACTCGACGCGGCAGACCTGGCGTCGAAGATCCACAGCCGTGAGGTGTCGTCCGTCGAGGTCACCCAGGCGCATCTCGACCGGATTGCCGCGGTCGACGGCGAACTGAACGCCTTCCTGCACGTGGCCGGTGAGCAGGCCCTCGTGTCCGCGAAGGAAGTGGACAGCAGCCTCGCCGCGGGCAACGCGCCGGCCTCCCCGCTCGCGGGAGTTCCGTTGGCGCTCAAGGACATCTTCACCACCACCGACATGCCCACCACGTGCGCGTCGAAGATCCTCGAGGGCTGGATCGCGCCGTACGACGCGACGCTCACCACGAAGCTTCGCGCGGCGGGCATCCCGATCCTCGGAAAGACGAACCTCGACGAGTTCGCGATGGGCTCGTCCACCGAGAACTCGGCCTACGGCCCCACCCGTAACCCGTGGGACACCACCCGAATTCCCGGCGGCTCGGGCGGCGGCAGCGCCGCGGCCCTGGCGTCCCGGCAGGCCCCGCTCGCGATCGGCACCGACACCGGCGGCTCGATCCGTCAGCCCGCCGCCGTCACGGCGACGGTCGGCACCAAGCCGACGTACGGCACGGTCTCCCGCTTCGGGCTCGTGGCCTGCGCGTCCTCGCTCGACCAGGGCGGTCCCTGCGGTCGCACGGTCCTCGACACCGCGCTGCTACACGAGGTCATCGCCGGATACGACCCGCGCGACTCCACGTCGATCGACGCACCCGTGCGACCGGTGGTCGCGGCTGCGCGTGAGGGTGCCGGCGGAAACCTGAAGGGCGTGAAGGTCGGTGTGGTGAAGGAACTGCACTCCGACAGTTACCAGCCGGGAGTCATCTCCTCGTTCGACGCCGCCGTCGAGAAGCTCACGGAACTCGGTGCCGAGGTCGTCGAGGTGTCGTGCCCCAACTTCGAGTACGCGCTCGCCTCGTACTATCTCGTCCTGCCGAGCGAGGTGTCGTCCAACCTCGCCCGATTCGACGCGATGCGGTACGGACTGCGCGTCGACGACGGAAACATGAGCGCCGACCAGGTGATGGCCGCGACGCGCGCCGCCGGCTTCGGGCCGGAGGTCAAGCGCCGCATCATGATCGGCACCTACGCCCTGTCGTCCGGCTACTACGACGCCTACTACGGTCAGGCGCTCAAGGTGCGGACGCTCATCGCCCGCGACTTCGACAAGGCCTACGAGAAGGTGGACGTCCTCGTGTCGCCGACCAGCCCGTTCACCCCGTGGAAGCTGGGGGAGAAGGTCGGCGACCCGCTCGCGATGTACCTCTCGGACCTGTGCACACTGCCCACGAACTTGGCCGGGCACTGCGCGATGTCGGTTCCGTCGGGACTGTCCGCGGACGACGGCCTGCCGGTGGGCCTGCAGATCATGGCGCCCGCGCTCGCCGACGAGCGGCTGTACCGGGTCGGTGCCGCCTACGAGGCCGCCCGCGGTCCGATCGGCTCGCCGAACCAGGATCCGGTGTCGCAGAGCTAGGGGCAGTCGGGCAGGGCGGTGCCCTGCTCGCTGCCGTAGCGGTGCCCGTGCCCGGACGCGAAGTTCAGCGCGGACACCAGATCGAGACTCGTCTGCAGGAACGTGATGCCCGGAATCCATTGGGGTACCGGCGCATCGCGTACTGCGAGCGAGAGGTCGGGGCGGTGCAGGATCAGGTCGGGCGACCACCAGACCACCGGGTCGGACGTGTTGGCGAGGACCGTCGCACCGTTCGTCGGCACGGATCCGGCGGGCGGCCCCGCCCACAGTGCGCCGCAGGCCCGCGCGCGGAGCTGATCGGCGTCGGTGAAAATTGCACTGCCGCCGACGGATCCGAGACTCTGGCCGTACACGTACAGCGCGGGCCGCAACAGGTCGGGTAGGTCGGAGATCCGCTCGGCGACGGCGTCGAACAACGCCGCCGCCGATTCGTCTGCGGCGGAACGCCCGAATACGAAGGTGATCCAGCTCGGCAGGTACGAGTACTGCATGCCGACGACGGCGACGTCGTCGTCGAAGCGGTCCTCGAATCCTTCGGCGGCGTTCTCGTCGATCCATCCGGAACCGGTGGGGATGGTGACGACGATGGCGGACCGGGCGAAACCGCCGGCGCGCTCGAGCTCCGACACTGCCAGCGCCGCACGCGATTCGACGTCCGGCGCCGAGTCCATTCCCACATAGGTGCGGATGCTCGACGACTGCTCGCCCGCGGCCACGAACCGTCGCCCCTGGCGTCCGTGCGACTCCCAGCTGATCGCGGACTCGGGGCTGCCGGACAGTTCGGCAGACATCGGCTGGTGCAGGGACACGTCGACGAATGCGTTGGAATCGCTGTAGGAGCGGGACATCATGCCCCACAACGCGGGTCCGGCGACCAACTGGAGTCCGGTCGCGAGGACGACGGCGGTGGTGGCGCTGCCGATCCAGCCGAGACGGCGGGCGACCGTGCCGACGGCGCTGCCGATGCCGGCGAGGAGCAGAAATGTCAGCGCCGCCCCGACGATCGCCTGCATCCAGTGGTCCGGCCCGACGCCCGGCATGCCCATCGCGGCGCGCAGCGAATCCTGCCAGTGGTCGGCGAGCACGATCGTCCAGCTGACGACGACCATGGCGCCGATCAGGGTGAGCAGTCGCACCGACTCCCGCGCGGCGCGGTGGGCGGACCCACCCGTGACGAGTCGGGCCAGTCGGCGGACGAGGACGACGATCCCGAATCCGACGGCGGCGAGGAACCCGGTGAACAGGGCCTGCGCCAGCGCACTCCGGGGGAGAAGTGAGGGGGCGAGTGACGCGAGCGTCAGCGCGGTGACGGCGATCGTGGAGGAGGCGCGGGGGAGTGCGGAGATCGGAATCGTCGTGACCAGGGTGCGGCGCAGGACATTCGGCTGTGCGCGTCCGCGACCGTGCGGGGTGCTCCGTCCGGGACCGGACAGAGCGCTGAGTGTCATGCGACGGCTCCGACCGGCAGCGGACGGCGCCGGATCGACCAAGCCGACCCACCGGCGAGGAGGACGATGCCGACACCGCCGGCCAGTGCGTACGGGAGCCCGGATTCGGTGACCGGCGCCGAATAGCCCTGACGCCAGCTGTTTCCGGTGACGAAGGTGGTGGCGACGTTGGCCATGACGAAGCACTGAGCCCGGGCCTGCTCGTCGGCGCGGGTGTCGCACGCCGCGTGCATCCGCCGATCCAGCTGCCCGTCGATGCTCTGCCGCGCCCAGGGACCCAGGTCCTCGCCGGATCGTGACGCGTACCGCAGAAGGTCGTATCCGAGGTCGTGGGCCTTGCACGACGTATCGAACTCGAGCGGCAGCGGCACCGGCGACGAGCAGTCTCCGCCCGGGTTGGCGAGCATGCCGTCGATCCGCACCGGGGTGTACCCCATTACGGAATCGAAGTCCGCGGGAATGGACTCCTCGGAGAGCTCGTCCGGTGAGGTGAGCATGTGCACGGCAGCGGAGGCGGCGACGTTCTCGTGCCGGGGTGCGCTCGCCGCGCCGGTGCCGGCGAAACCTGTCGTGGTCAGTATTGCGGTTGCGGCGCACGCCACCGCGGCCCAAGTCGTCTTCCGTGTCCCCGTCGTTCGCATGACGACGACGTTATGAATTCGTGTTGCGCGGCCACATCACACCGGAGTCCGGTTCGCTCTCTGGCTTCGTGGTGCGAGGGGACGGAGATCTCATACCGTGGGGCTACACCGACATGGGCCCGGGGTATGAGGACACGCCGTGACCACGGTTTCTACTGTCGACGGTGTGAAGACGAAGACGCGCATCCGGCGAGCCGCCGAAGGTCAGTGGCTGAACGTGGCAATCGTCGTGGTCACGGCGATTCTGTTCGCCGTCGCGTGGCCGACACTGCAGCTGACCCACCAGGTCAGTCCGCCCATTCAGCCGTTCGTGGCAGCGCTCGCGACGTTCCCGTTCCTGCTCATCCGGTCGAACCCCGCTCTGGCCTGGGCCGTCTCCGCGATCTCGGCGCTGGTCATTCCCCGTGTCTTCGCGCTGCAGGAGGGGTACGACTACCCCTGGCAGGTGGTGCACATCCTCGTGATGCTCGCCCTGCTCGCCGCCGTCAGCATGCGGGCCGCGATTCCGGTGGTCGGTGTGGCGTGGATCTCCACCGTTCTGCTGTTCCTCGCCGACACCCCGGGCACCAACGGCCGCGGATGGGCGGTGGGACTCACCGCCATCGTCGTGTTCGGCCTGCTGATCCGGTGGCTGGTGCTCTCCCGCCGGCAACTCGCGCAGCAGGAGGAGCTGAGCGAACTCGAACGCACCCGCCGGACCATCCTCGAGGAGAAGGCCCGCATCGCCCGGGATCTGCACGACGTCGTCGCGCATCACATGTCGATGGTCGTGGTGCAGGCGCAGAGCGCGCCGTACCGCCTCGCCGACATGTCGGACGAGACGCGGGCCGAGTTCGAATCGATCGGGGCCGCCGGACGCGCCGCGTTGAACGAGGTGCGCGGACTGCTCGGAGTTCTGCGCAGCGACGGACAGCTCGCCGAGCACGCACCCCAGCCCGGGGTGCAGCAGATCGGCGAACTGCTCGAGGGCAGCCGCCGCGCCGGCATCCCCGTGGTCTGGCACGTCGACGGCGACCCGGGACTGGTGTCCGAGTCGGTCGGGCTGGTGATGTACCGCATCCTGCAGGAATCGCTCGCCAACACGGCCCGGCACGCGGCCGGCGCCGCGGTCGAGGTGAAGATCGCCTACGAGACACCGATCTCCTCGGTGTCGATCGTCAACGGCCCACCCCGGCGGAGCCTGGTATCGGCGTTGACCAGGCACGAATCGACGGGCGGCAACGGGATCATCGGCATGCGGGAGCGGGCCCAGGCGGTCGGGGGCGCCTTCACCACCCACCTGCACGACAACGGCGGATTCGAGGTCCACGCCGAGTTCCCGGTCGCCTCCGCCTAGGCTGGCTGCGTGGCCATCACCGTATTCATTGCTGACGACCAGGCTATGGTCCGGCAGGGCTTCGGAGCCCTGCTCGCCTCACAGCCCGACATCAGTGTCATCGGTGACGCTCCGGACGGGGCCGTGGCCGTGAGCGAGGTCCGGCGTCTCCGACCCGATGTGGTCCTCATGGACGTCCGCATGCCGGAGATGAACGGGCTCGACGCCGCGCGCGTCATCCTGTCCGCCGGTTTCGATCCGCCGGTACGTGTGCTGATGCTCACGACGTTCGACGTCGACGACTACGTGTACGAGGCGCTGAGCATCGGGGCCAGCGGATTCATGCTCAAGGACGCCCCCGCGGAGGAACTCATCCGTGCGGTGAGGGTGGTCGCGGACGGTGAGGCGCTTCTCGCGCCGACCGTCACCCGCCGACTGATCGCCGACGTGACCAGTCGCCGCAGCACCGCGCGGCGCAAACCGGCCGCACTGTCCGCGCTGACGCCACGCGAACGTGAGGTGCTCGAACTCATCGCGCGCGGCATGTCGAACACCGAGATCGCGGATCGCCTGTTCGTCGCCGAGCAGACCGTCAAGACGCACGTCGGCAAGGTGCTGTCCAAACTGGACCTCCGCGACCGTGCACAGGCCGTGGTCCTGGCCTACGAGAGCGGACTGGTCACACCCGGCTGAGGTCGACTGCGGGGTCCGAGGTGCTCGAACCCGCTCCGAGCGGCAAGATGTGTAGAGAGAACCACCATCACCACACGAGACGACGAGGGGTGCTTGGATGCGGATCGGAATGCTCACCGGAGGCGGCGACTGCCCCGGACTCAATGCGGTGATCAGGGCGGTGGTGCGGACCGCCGCCGGCCGATACGGCAGCTCGGTGGTGGGATTCCGTGACGGCTGGCGCGGCCTGCTCGAAGACCGCAAGACCGTGCTGTCCAACGACGACCGGATCGACCGGATCCTCACCCGGGGCGGCACCATCCTCGGCACCGCGCGGGTCAACCCCGACAAGTTGAAGGCCGGCCTCGACCAGATCCGGCAGACGCTCGACGACAACGGGATCGACGCGCTCATCCCGATCGGCGGCGAGGGCACGCTCACGGCCGCGAGCTGGCTCGCCGAGAGCGGGGTGCCCGTCATCGGTGTTCCGAAGACGATCGACAACGACATCGACTGCACCGACGTGACGTTCGGCTTCGATACCGCCCTGTCCATCGCGACCGATGCGATCGACCGCCTGCACACCACCGCCGAATCCCACCAGCGGGTGATGCTCGTCGAGGTGATGGGCCGGCATGCGGGCTGGATCGCGTTGCACTCCGGGCTCGCGACCGGTGCGCATCTCACTCTCGTTCCCGAGGTCCCGTTCGACGTCGGCGAAGTCTGTTCCCTCGTGAAGAAGCGATTCCAGCGCGGCGATTCGCATTTCATCTGCGTCGTCGCCGAGGGCGCCACTCCGACCCCGGAGTCGATGAGTCTGCGGGAAGGCGGTATCGACGAGTTCGGTCACAAACGATTCACCGGCGTCGCGCAGCAGCTCGGCGACGAGATCGTCCGCCGCATCGGCAAGGAGGTGCGGACCACGGTGCTCGGGCACGTGCAGCGCGGTGGAACCCCGACGCCCTACGACCGGGTGCTCGCCACCCGCTTCGGGGTGCACGCCACCGACGCCGTCCACCGCGGCGACTTCGGCAACATGGTCGCCCTCCACGGCACGTCGATCGACCTCGTGCCCCTCACGGACGCGACCCGGCGGCTGAAGACGGTGCCGAGGGAGCGGTACGACGAGGCGGCCGCATTTTTCGGCTGACCGCGTTTTTCGACGAACGCCCGGACGCATAAACTCTGTGGCATGACTGCTGTCGACGCTCCGGACCTCCTCGACTACGACGAAGTGCTCGCCAAGTACGAGCCTGTTCTCGGCATGGAGGTGCACGTAGAGCTCGGCACCGAAACGAAGATGTTCTGCCCGTGCCCCACGGAGTTCGGCGCCGAGCCGAACACTCAGGTCTGCCCGGTGTGCCTCGGCCTGCCCGGGTCCCTGCCCGTCGTCAACGAGGCGGCGGTCGAGTCCGCGATCCGGATCGGACTCGCACTGAACTGTTCGATCACGCCCTGGGGGCGGTTCGCGCGCAAGAACTACTTCTACCCGGATCAGCCCAAGAACTACCAGATCTCGCAGTACGACGAGCCGATCGCCACCGACGGCTACCTCGACGTCGCCCTCGACGACGGCACGACGTGGCGCGTGGAGATCGAGCGCGCGCACATGGAGGAGGACACCGGAAAGTCGCTGCACGTCGGCGGCGCAACCGGGCGCATCCACGGGGCAAGCCACTCGCTGCTCGACTACAACCGCGCCGGGGTCCCGCTGGTCGAGATCGTCACCAAGACCATCAGCGGCGCCGGTGCCCGCGCTCCCGAGGTGGCCCGCGCGTACGTCACCGCGCTGCGAGACCTGCTGAAGTCACTGAACGTCTCGGACGTCCGCATGGACCAGGGGTCGATGCGGTGCGACGCCAACGCGTCGCTGATGCCGATCGGGGCGACCGAACTCGGTACCCGCACCGAGACGAAGAACGTCAACTCCCTCAAGAGCGTCGAGGTGGCGGTCCGGTACGAGATGCGACGGCAGGCCGCTGTGCTGGAGGCCGGCGGTGAGGTGATCCAGGAGACCCGGCACTTCCAGGAGGCCGACGGGACGACGTCGCCGGGCCGCCGCAAGGAAACCGCCGAGGACTACCGCTACTTCCCGGAGCCCGATCTCGAGCCGGTCGCGCCCAGCGCCGAATGGATCGAAGAACTGCGTGGCACCCTGCCGGAACTGCCGTGGGTCCGCCGTGCCCGGATCCAGTCCGACTGGGGTGTCTCCGACGAGGTCATGCGCGACCTCGTCAACGCGGGCGCCCTCGACCTCGTCATCGCCACCGTCGAGGCGGGCGCCGCGCCGGAGGCCGCACGGTCGTGGTGGGTGTCGTACCTGGCGCAGCAGGCGAACACCCGCGGGGTCGAACTCGCCGAGCTGCCGATCACCCCGGCTCAGGTCGCGCAGGTGGTCGCACTGATCGACAGCGGCAAGCTGAACAACAAGGTGGCCCGCCAGGTCGTCGACCACGTCCTCGCGGGTGAGGGCGACCCCGAGCAGGTCGTCGCGAACCACCCCGAACTGGTCGTCGAACGCGACGACACGAAGCTGAAGGCCGCCGTCGACGAGGCTCTGGCCGCGAATCCCGACATCGCCGAGAAGATCCGAGGCGGCAAGGTCGCGGCCGCGGGCAAGATCGTCGGCGACGTGATGAAGGCCACGCGCGGCCAGGCCGACCCGGCCCGCGTCAAGGAACTCGTCATCGAGGCCTGCGGCTGAACCTCTTCTGCACCAACGGGACGCTCGTTCGGATCAACCGAACGAGCGTCCCGTTCGTTTCGACGGGAGCTGGCCGTCAGTCGAATCCGCCGCCGCCGGAGGGCAGGGGCATCTTGATCACCCGGTCGTCGTTGGGCCCGGGCTGACCGCCGGTCTTGTTGACGGTGCTCACCCAGATGAGACCGTCGGGTCCGAGCGCGGCGCCGCCGAGTTGGCCGTACCGGTCCTGGACGATGACACCCGGGGCGGTGGTGACTGCTCCCGTGCCGGGGTCGGCGGCGAGCGCCGACATGGCCTTCGCGGTGCTCAGTGACACCGCCACGACGTCACCGGCGGCGACGCACCCGCCGACGCCGGGCCGCTCCGGCCACGTCCACACCGGAGAAGACACCGCTCCGTCGGCGCTGACCCGCAGCAGCCGATCTTCCAGCGGAGTGCGGTCGGTGACCCACACGGCCACACCCGGGTCGACGCACACCCCTCCGGCGGTCCCGATGCCCGTCAGGACGACCTGCGGACGGGGCTGCGCCGGTGTCGGTGCGGGTGACAGCGCGGTGACCTTCAGTAGTTTGCCGGCGAGGGATGCCGGGTCCGCGGCCGCGGCCGGGTTGCCCGTGTTGCCGGTGAGGACCATCAGTTCGTCGCCCGAGAATTCGAGTGAACCGGCGTTGCCGGCGTCGCCGCGCGGGATCCCGCCGAGAACCTCCTTGGCGGAGTCTCCCGGCGCGATCCGCACCACCCGGTTATCTGTCGGGGTGGTGACGTAGGCGTAGATCAGGTTGTCCTCGACGAAACTCGGCGACAGCGCGATGTCGAGGAGGCCGCCATCGGAACTGCCGTCGACGTCGACGTGCGCGATCTCCTTCGGCGTCTGGCCCTGGGCGACCTGCAGGATGCGTCCGGTCCGCCGCTCCGCGACCAGGGCGGTGGCTCCGTCGGGGAGGACGACGAGTCCGCCGGTTGTGTCGAGGCAGGTGGCGATGACGCTGGGGTCCGGATCCTGGCACGGTCCCAGCGGTCCGCTCGGCGGGGGCGTGGTCGTGGTGGACGGCGGCGGGTTCTCCGGTTCCACCTCGGCGCCCGACGCACCCGTCGGCTCGGGGGTGAACGGTGAGGACGCGGAGTCGTCGAATTTTGCGCACCCGGCGGCGAGGACCGCCGTCACGCACAGCACGGACATCGCCACCACAGATCTGCCGGACGCCGTGCGGCGCCGCCCACCCACCATCATGATGGAGACGTTACGGAAGAGAGCGAGGCCGCCGCCACGCCGGTTCCGCCTACCAGCGATGTCCGGCCGATCGACCTAGGCTTGACGGTGTGACTGACATGCGGAAAGACCCCAGCGAGTCGTCGGACCAGGGCGCTGCGGACCAGGGCGCCTCACCCGGCTACGGCAAGGTCTCGAGCCCTTACGACCTTCCCACCGAGCGCTTTGCGTCGACCACGCCGGCATCCGGTTCCGCGGGGCAGGGCCTGCCGCACACCGACGACGAACTCGACTCCGGCGACGCTCGCGGCGCCGGCCTGCCCACGGAACAGATCCCCGAGTACCGGCAGTCGGGAGTGTCCGACATGTCGGATCAGCCGACGCAGGTGATCGGCGCGGGTTCCGGCGCGTCCCTCGGGGCCACGGCGGGTAATCCGTCGACCGACCGGATCGGCGAGGGCGACGTGAAGATCGGCCGCGGCACCCTGGACCTCGGACTGCTGGCCCTGCGACTCGCGGTCGGCGGAACGGCACTCGTGCACGGTCTGCAGAAGCTGACGGGGATGTGGAACGGTCCGGGACTCGACGGGTTCGAGGAGGTGCTCGTGAACTCGGGGTTCCAGCAGGCGAAACTGCTCGCGATCCTGGGTGCCATCGGTGAGGTCGCGGGCGGTGCGCTGCTGATCCTCGGTCTCGTCACCCCGCTGGCCGCAGCCTCGGTGCTGGCCGTGATGATCAATGCCTGGGCGTTCCGGCAGATCGCGGAGCCGGGGCTCGAGTACTTCGCACCCGCAGGCACCGAGTACGAGACGCTGCTGGGCGTGTGCGCCGGCGTGATCATTCTCACCGGACCGGGACGTATCTCGCTCGACGGCCGTCGCGGCTGGGCGACTCGCCCGTTCATCGGGTCGTTCGCGGCATTGATCCTGGGCATCGGCGCCGGTGTGTGCGTGTGGATCTTCCTGAACGGCGCCAACCCCCTCATCTGATCGTTCTGCTCTGTCCACGACTGCGCCGCACCCCCGGATCGGGAGTGCGGCGCAGTCGTCTTCGAGCGGGGTCAGCGCTGGACGAGTTCGGGGATGTTCTCCTCCTCGGGCGGACCGGCCTGTGCCTTCAGCCTCTGTCCGAGGACGGACTTGCGGCGGCCGTAGGCCAGGTAGACGACGACGCCGAGGCCCATCCACACCAGGAATCGGATCCAGGTTTCGACGGAGAGGTTGAGCATCAGCCAGCCGCAGGCCAGGACGGCGAGGATGGGAACGAGCGGGACCAGCGGAACGCGGAATCCGCGGGGCAGGTCGGGGCGGGTGCGGCGCAGGATGATGACGCCGATGCAGACCAGGACGAACGCGAAGAGGGTGCCGATGTTCACCATCTCCTCGAGCGTGCCCATCGGGAAGAAGGCGGCGAGCAGTGCCACGACGGCGCCGACGAACAGGGTGATGCGGACCGGGGTGCCGTTCTTGCCGGTCTTGGCGAGACTGCGGGGCACGAGTCCGTCGCGGGACATGGCGAACAGGACGCGGGTTTGGCCGAGCATCATCACCATCACGACGGTGGTGAGGCCGGCGAGTCCGCCGAAGTTGATGGCGGTCTGGGCCCAGGTGATGCCGTGTGCCTCGAAGGCGGTCGCCAGGGTGGCGCTGCTGTCGCCGACGAGCGGGCTACCGGTTTTGAGGTCGGTGTACTTGACCATGCCGGTGATCACGAGGGTCACGGCGACGTAGAGCACGGTGACGATCGCGAGGGAGCCGAGGATGCCGCGGGGGAGCGCCTTCTGCGGGTTCTTGGTTTCCTCGGCGGTGGTGGCGACGACGTCGAATCCGATGAAGGCGAAGAAGACGAGGCTCGCGGCGGCGAGGAGGCCGTACCAGCCGTAGCTGCTGCCGTCGGCACCGGAGAGGAAGGAGAAGAGGGTCTGGTGCACACCGTGCGCGGCGCTCTCGTTGCCCTCGGCCGGCGGAATGTACGGGGCGTAGTTCTCCTTCTTGATGTAGAAGACGCCGACGGCGATGACGAGGAGGACGACGGCGATCTTGATGGCCGTGATGACGGCGGACACGCGTGAGGACACCTTGGTGCCGATGGCGAGCACGATGGTGATGCCGCCGACGATGATCAGCGAGCCCCAGTCGAAGTCGATAGGCCCGAGGTGGGCCGTGGTGGATCCGCTGAACCCGAGGACGTTACCCAGGTACAGCGACCAGCCCTTGGAGACGACGGCCGCCGCGAGGGCGAATTCGAGGATGAGGTCCCAGCCGATGATCCAGGCGACGAACTCGCCGAAGGTGGCGTAGGAGAACGTGTACGCACTGCCCGCGACGGGGACGGTGGAGGCGAACTCGGCGTAGCAGAGGGCGGCCAGGCCGCACGCGATGGCGGCGAGGACGAAGGCGAGCGAGATGGACGGCCCGGCGACGTTGCCTGCAGTCCGGGCGGTCAGCGTGAAGATGCCGGCGCCGATCACGACGGCGACACCGAAGACGGTGAGGTCCTTCGCGGTGAGTTCCCTCCGCAGCCGGGTGTCGGGTTCGTCGGTGTCCGCTATCGATTGCTCAACGGATTTCGTTCGCCAAATGCCGACTCCTGGCATGTGTCGCTCCTAGGTTGTGTTCCCGATGGCCTCGTGGGCCGGAGATGTTCCGGTAGTTCTGCCGATTGTGATGTAGGTCTCAACGGCCAACTGAGGGAACCACTACTGAGCGCCGTGTGCAAGAAGGGTCGGCTCAACTGATCAATTCGATCAGTAGAACGTGTTCTGCGGTGTTTCTGCCTGAGCGAGTTGATCACCCGTGAGCGTGGTCACATTCGAGTCGGAATCGGTCACATTCGAGTAAGAGGAATCGACGGCCTCCACGACGACGGAAGCCGGATGCCGCGGCAGGAGCTTCCTGCTGCGGCACCCGGCTTCGTGTCTCGGTGGGTGCGACCCCTGGGGACGGTCAGGGAACCTGGCGGACCGCGCCCTTGTCGGCGGACGTGGCCAGCGCGGCGTAGGCGCGCAGGGCCGTGGTGACGGTGCGTTCGCGGTTCAGCGGCTGCCACGGACGCTCGGACGACTCCATCTTGGCCCGGCGCTCCGCGAGCACCGCGTCGTCGACGAGAAGCTTCAGCGTGCGGGTGGCGATGTCGATGAGGATCTGGTCGCCGTCCTCCACCAGGCCGATGGCGCCGCCGCTCGCGGCTTCGGGCGAGATGTGGCCGATGGACAGCCCCGACGAGCCGCCGGAGAATCGGCCGTCGGTGATCAGCGCGCACTTCTTTCCGAGGCCGGAGCCCTTCAGGAATGCGGTGGGGTGCAGCATCTCCTGCATGCCCGGGCCGCCGGCGGGACCCTCGTAGCGCACGACGAGGACCTCGCCGGGCTGGATCTTCTTGCCGAGGATCACCGACACCGCCTCTTCCTGCGACTCCACGACGCGCGCGGGTCCCTGGAAGTGGAACAGGTCTTCGTCGATGCCCGCCGTCTTGATGACCGCGCCGTCGACCGCGATGTTGCCGCGCAGTACGGCCAGGCCACCTTCCACGGTGTGCTTGTGCTCGAAGTCGCGGATGCAGCCGTTGGCGGCGTCCGTGTCGAGCGACGACCACCGGTTGTTCGTGGAGAACGGCTCGGTGGTGCGAACGCCGCCGGGCGCGGCATGGAACAGTTCGACGGCCTCGTCGGATGCCTTGCCGGAGCGGATGTCCCACGTGTCGAGCCACTCGTCGAAGCTCTTCGTGTGCACGGTGGAGACGTCACTCTCGAGCAGTCCCGCCCGGCGCAGCTCACCGAGGATCGCGGGAATCCCGCCGGCCCGGTGCACGTCCTCCATGTGGTAGTCCGAGTTCGGCGAGACCTTCGACAGACACGGCACCTTGCGGCTGATCTCGTCGATCTTGTCGAGGTCGAAGTCGTAGACCTCACCCTCCTGTGCGGCCGCGAGAGTGTGCAGCACCGTGTTGGTGGAACCGCCCATCGCGACGTCCAGCGCCATCGCGTTGCGGAACGCGGCAGGCGTGGCGATGTTGCGGGGGAGGACGGAGTCGTCCTCGTCGCGGTAGTACCGGAGGGCGGCGTCGACGACGGTGGTGCCCGCGCGGGTGAACAGCGCGCGGCGGGCCTCGTGGGTGGCGAGGGTGGAACCGTTACCCGGCAACGCCAGGCCGAGCGCCTCGGTGAGGCAGTTCATCGAGTTCGCGGTGAACATGCCCGAGCACGACCCGCACGTCGGGCACGCGCTGCGCTCGACCTCGGACAGTCCTTCGTCGTCGACCTGGTCGTTGGCGCTCGCCGAGATCGCGGTGATGAGGTCGGTCGGCGCCTGCGCGACACCGTTCACCACCACCGCCTTGCCCGCCTCCATCGGCCCACCCGACACGAACACGGTGGGGACGTTCAAACGCAGTGCGGCATTGAGCATTCCGGGGGTGATCTTGTCGCAGTTGGAGATGCAGACGAGCGCGTCGGCGGTGTGCGCGTTGACCATGTACTCGACGGAGTCGGCGATGATCTCGCGGCTGGGAAGGGAATACAGCATGCCGCCGTGTCCCATCGCGATGCCGTCGTCGACAGCGATCGTGTGGAACTCGCGAGGTACACCACCGGCGGCACGGACGGCATCGGCGACGATGTCGCCGACGTTCTTGAGGTGGACGTGCCCGGGAACGAACTGCGTGTACGAGTTCGCGATCGCGACGATCGGCTTCCCGAAGTCGGAGTCGGTCATTCCGGTGGCGCGCCACAGTGCGCGGGCGCCTGCGGCATTTCGTCCTGCGGTGGTGGTTCGGGACCTCAGCGGGGGCATGAGCGTATTCCTTAGTCAGCGTACGGAAGTACTGACAAACGCTACTCGCGCGCTATTCCCCGTCTGTGTCCGGCCGGTTCTTCGCCGGGCGCTCGCCGTTCGCTTCGGTCGCGGCGTGGTGGCCCGCTTCCTCCGCTGCGGCGGCTGCTGCGTAGGGGTCGGTGATCCGGCCGCCGCTCGCCTCGGCGATATCGGGAAGACGGTCGAACGTGACCACGGGAAGGGTGACCTCGCCGCCGTCCGCCAACGTCGCCCGCGCCCAGCCGCGCTTGGGGAAGCGGAATCCCGTGATCTCGGACCAGGCCAGCGATCGGCTGCCGAACAGCCGGCGCACTTCGAGCCCGTCGGACGTGACCGTGGTGCGCACCCGTGCGACCCAGGCCACCGCGACGATCGGGGCGATCACGAGCCAGCCGAAGGCGGCGGGCCAGCCGAAGATGGGGAACGACACGGCGAACAGGAGGAAGGCGCATCCCAGATAGGCCAAAGGAGAAATCCGGATGACCTGCTTGGGTGGGTTCGTCGTGTGGGATGATGATTCTGGTGGCACGGGCTGCTGCGAAGTTGACACCTCTACATCTTCGCACCGCAGCCGATGTATCTCATATTCTGGGACGGCCGACTCACCAAGTTGACTGTTCACCATTAGCGCGCCTACCGTCGAGCGCGTGAAACAGAATGAGTTGCTCGTAATCGGCCGGCGCGTCGTCGCCTGAGTCGATTCCTTCAACTCGCCAGATAACGACGCGCCACCCTCGTACAGCATTCGCTGACGGGGGTTTTTTGTTGCCCGGAGCCAGAATCAGAGGATTTCCCAGTGAGCGCACCAACCGCACGGCCTCAACCCACGCCGCGCAAGTCGGGGGCAGCAAGCCCGACGACCGCGGCCGCCGCGACGCAGACCGGTAGCCGCCGCCAACTCGCCCCCGAGCGGGTCAGTGGCGCCCAGTCCGTGGTCCGAGCCCTCGAGGAGCTCGAGGTCGACACGGTATTCGGCATTCCGGGTGGTGCCGTTCTCCCTGTCTACGACCCGCTCTTCGACTCGAAGAAGGTCCGGCACGTGCTCGTCCGTCACGAGCAGGGTGCAGGCCACGCCGCCACCGGTTACGCCCAGGCGACCGGCAAGGTCGGCGTCTGCATGGCGACGTCGGGCCCGGGTGCCACCAACCTCGTGACTCCGCTCGCCGACGCCCAGATGGACTCCGTTCCGGTCGTGGCGATCACCGGCCAGGTCGGCCGGGCGCTCATCGGGACCGACGCGTTCCAGGAAGCCGACATCTCCGGCATCACGATGCCGATCACCAAGCACAACTTTCTCATCACCGACGGCGTCGACATTCCCCGGATCATCGCCGAGGCCTTCTACCTCGCCTCCAGCGGTCGTCCCGGCGCGGTGCTCGTCGACATCCCCAAGGACGTTCTCCAGGCGCAGACCACATTCTCGTGGCCGCCGGAGATGCGGCTGCCCGGATACCGTCCCGTCACCAAGCCGCACGGCAAGCAGGTCCGCGAGGCCGCTCGCCTGATCGCCGACGCGAAGCACCCGGTGCTCTACGTCGGTGGCGGCGTCATCAAGTCGGAATCGTCTCCGGAACTGCTGGAACTGGCCGAGCTCACCGGCATTCCGGTGGTCACCACCCTCATGGCGCGCGGCGCGTTCCCGGACAGTCACACGCTGAACTGCGGCATGCCCGGCATGCACGGCACGGTCGCGGCGGTGGCGGCACTGCAGCGTAGCGACCTGCTGATCACCCTCGGTGCGCGCTTCGACGACCGCGTCACCGGTCAGCTCGATTCGTTCGCCCCCGACGCCAAGGTCATCCACGCCGACATCGACCCGGCGGAGATCGGCAAGAACCGGTACGCGGACGTCCCGATCGTGGGCGACTGCAAAGAGGTCATCGTCGAGCTGATCGAGGCGATCAAGGCCGACCTGGCCACCGGAACCACGCTGGACCTCACCGAGTGGTGGGCGTACCTCGACGGAATCCGTCGCACGTACCCGCTCAGCTACGACCGTCCCTCCGACGGCGCGCTGTCCCCGGAGTTCGTGATCCAGGCGGTCGGCAAGCTCGCCGGTCCCGACGCGATCTACTGCGCCGGCGTCGGGCAGCACCAGATGTGGGCCGCGCAGTTCGTCAACTACGAGAAGCCGCGCACGTGGCTGAACTCCGGCGGTCTCGGCACGATGGGCTACGCCGTGCCCGCCGCGATGGGCGCCAAGATGGGTATGCCTGACACCGAGGTCTGGGCAATCGACGGTGACGGCTGCTTCCAGATGACCAATCAGGAACTCGCCACCTGCGCGCTCGAGGGTATCCCGATCAAGGTTGCGCTCATCAACAACGGAAACCTCGGCATGGTGCGCCAGTGGCAGACGCTGTTCTACGACCAGCGCTACTCCAACACCAACCTCGGCACGCACGGTGCGATCCGCATCCCCGACTTCGTCAAGCTAGCGGAGGCGTTGGGCTGCCACGGCATTCGCGTCGAGCGCGAAGAGGACGTCGAGGCTGCGATCCGTGAGGCTCAGGCCATCAACGACAAGCCGGTGGTGATCGACTTCATCGTCGGCGCCGACGCCCAGGTGTGGCCGATGGTCGCCGCGGGTACGAGCAACGACGAGATCATGGCGGCGCGGGGCATCCGTCCGCTGTTCGACGACGACGAGGCGGCTGCCGAGCCGGCCGTCATTCACGAGGCCATGGAACGCGAGCAGCGTTCGGGCACGGCCGCAGCGGCCGGGGAGGAAGATCAGTGAGCACCAGCCACACCCTCAGTGTTCTCGTCGAGGACAAGCCGGGCGTGCTGGCCAGGGTGGCCGCGCTGTTCTCCCGTCGTGGGTTCAACATCGAGTCGCTCGCCGTCGGTGGTACCGAGCTTCCCGAGATCTCCCGCATGACCATCGTCGTGACCGTCGACGAATTCCCGCTCGAGCAGGTGACCAAGCAGCTCAACAAGCTCATCAACGTCATCAAGATCGTCGAGCAGGACGGTGAGGCCTCCGTCGCCCGCGAGTTGGTGCTCATCAAGGTGCGAGCCGACGCCAGCGTGCGCACGCAGGTGATCGAGACGGTGAATCTGTTCCGCGCCAAGGTGATCGACGTCTCCCCGGAGTCGGTCACGATCGAGGCGACTGGAACGCGATCCAAGCTGGATGCGCTGCTGCGGATGCTCGATCCGTACGGCATCCGGGAGATCGTGCAGTCCGGGGTCGTGGCCGTGGGACGGGGGCCGAAGTCCATCACGGCCACTCGCTAGTACTTTAGTTACGCACATTCCAAGAAAGAGGTTGAACTGTGGCAGTCGAGATGTTCTACGACGACGATGCCGATCTGTCGATCATCCAGGGCCGTAAGGTCGCTGTGATCGGGTACGGAAGTCAGGGCCACGCGCACTCGCTGAGCCTGCGCGATTCGGGCGTCGATGTGCGCATCGGCCTCAAGGAGGGCTCGAAGTCCCGCGCCAAGGCCGAGGAGCAGGGCCTGACCGTCGGCACCCCCGCCGAGGTCTCCGAGTGGGCCGACGTGATCATGGTGCTGGCACCCGACACCGCTCAGGCGAGCATCTTCACCAATGACATCGAGCCGAACCTGAAGGACGGCGACGCGCTGTTCTTCGGACACGGCCTCAACATCCACTTCGACCTGATCAAGGCTCCGGAGTTCGTCACCGTCGGCATGGTCGCCCCCA
>RRBB01000205.1:0-18972 GCA_006543605.1 Rhodococcus sp. WS4 | reverse complement strand
CACCTTCCCGCTCGAACGAAGCCGGTTGCTGGCCAAGCACGCCGCCGCCACCGTCAACGACATCGTGCTGGCCATCTCCGCTGGCACCCTGCGCGGCTACCTGCACGCCCGCAACGCACTACCGGCCGACCCCCTGATCGCGATGGTCCCCGTCTCGCTGCGCCCCACCCACACCGAATCGGGCAGCTGTACCTCCGGAGGCAACCGGGTGGGGGTGCTGATGTGCAACCTCGCCACCCACCTCCCCGACCCCGGACACCGCCTCGAGACCGTCCGCGACTGCATGCGCGAAGGCAAGGCCGCGCTGCGCGAGATGAGCCCGGCACAGGTGCTCGCGATGAGCGCCCTCGGCGCCGCCCCGCTCGGGATGGAGATGTTGCTCGGCCGGCGCGGTCCGTTGCGTCCTCCGTTCAACGTGGTGATCTCCAACGTCGCCGGCCCCCGGACCCCCTTGCACTGGAATGGGGCGCGTCTCGACGCCCTGTACCCCCTGTCGATCCCCACCACCGGGCAGGCCCTCAACATCACCTGCACCAGCAACGACGACCAGATCGTCTTCGGGCTCACCGGCTGCCGCCGCACCCTTCCCGACCTGAACCCGATGCTCGGGCACCTCGACACCGAACTCGACACCCTCGAACGCGCCGTCGGCCTGTAACGCCACAGACACGAACCCAGGAGAACCGAACTACATGAGCACTTCCACCCCCGCGGCACCGAACCCGCGCCTCACCGCACCGCGCACCGGGTCGATCACTACCGCCGAGATCAAGGCCCGCATCGAGGCAATGTTCCCCGACGACCGACACCGGCCCCGTCCCACCCCGAACTGAACACCAGTCACCGAGACCGAGAGGATCCTCGACCATGAAAACCCATGTGGCACTGCTGCTCGGAGCGCTCGCCGGCACCGCCGCCCTCCAAACATTCCTCGGCCGAACAACCGGCAAGCCCCGCCACCGCGGGGCGCCGTTCCACCCGAACGGCTGACACATCCGTCCGACCACGCGCGCAGATCGACCCCGACGACCTCAGTTCGCTACCGGTGGAAATGGCCTACAAAACCCGTGATGTGACGGTGGACGGGACGGAACCAATCCTGGCGGCGTATACGCCCGAGACGATGGCTCCAGTCAGCAATCCTCGAGTGCCTTCATGGCGATGATCTGTACCAGGTCATCGAGGGCGGCGAGGGTGGCGTCGTCGTCCCGGTCGACGAGCCAGCGCAACACCAGTCCGTCGAGCGCAGCCAGAGCGAAGCGTGCGATCGTGTCGACGGGCGTGCCCCAGATGACCCCGGCCCGGTGTGCGCACAGGTCGAGGAACGCGATTGCTTCGGTGTCCATGGTGCGGTACTGCTGGGCGGCGATCGCCCCGGCAGAATCGTTGCCGGCGCCGCGTCGACGGAGGGCCTGCGCGGTAATCTCGTAGGTCAGCAACTGATGATCGGGTGTGGCCTCGATGATCGGCCACAGGCCGCGGATCCCGGTACCAAGGAGTTCACGAAGACCCGATATGCCCTGCAACTCTGTGGTTCCGACGAACCGTTGGAACGCCATTCGCATCGACTCGCTGACCTCGAGGATCAGGCTCTCTCCCATTTCGGTGAGGAGTGCATCCTTGTCGTCGAGGTGGTAGTGCACCACCCCGAGCGACACCCCGGCTGCCTCGGCCAGGCGGCGGATGGTCAGCGCGGCGACACCCTGTTGCGCGGCGATCGCCAGCGCCTTCTCGATGAGCTGTCCGCGGCGTACCTCCGCGGGAAGCCACTGCGACATCAGCAGATCGTATGCGCTCAAGCCCCAACGGGAGCTGAATCCGGCGGCCGTCTCCTTCAGTTGTGTCGGAGAACAGCCCCGCTCAATTGCCCGAACCTGCTCCGACCGCGTCCACCCCTTCTTCATCTCGAGCGGCGCAAGCAACCTGTCCACGCAGTCCGGCGACCTCTCACGGGGCTCCGATCTGCCAAAAATGGTGGGCAAACCGGGCATGGAACTTAGCAATCCCCGGCCCACGACTCGACCCGCTCAACCGTCAACGATTCATCGCACAGTCACAAGTACGAGCGAATCCAGCACCCGTCACGGTAGTTGCGGTGGCCGCATTAAGCGGCAGAACCACCGCTGGCCGCCGTGCCGAGTCTCGTACGCAGAAAGCTCGGCACGTCGTCGGAAGCGCACCAACCTTGGGGAGGTGCCGTCGGTGCATTTCAGAGGCGAAATTCAGTGCCCCATGCCGATGCCGCCGTCGACGTTGATGACCGTGCCGGTGATGTAGGCCGCTCCCGGGGACAGCAGGAACGCCGCCGTGGCGGCGACCTCCTCCGGCTTCCCGAACCGTCCCAGCGGAATGTGTGAG
This sequence comes from Rhodococcus sp. WS4, assembly GCA_006543605.1. GTDB lineage: Bacteria > Actinomycetota > Actinomycetes > Mycobacteriales > Mycobacteriaceae > Rhodococcus_F. The sequence goes on along the minus strand of RRBB01000205.1, from coordinate 16,614 downwards.
AGCGCGGTCTCGACGACCTTGTCGCTGACGGCTGCGGCCATGTCGGTTTCGGTGAAGCCCGGTGCGATCACGTTGGCCGTGATGCCGCGTGAGCCGAGTTCGCGGGCCAGCGACCGGGTGATACCGACGACACCGGCCTTCGCTGCGGTGTAGTTCACCTGGCCGGGCATCCCCGACAGGCCGCTCGCCGAGCCGATGACCACGATGCGGCCGCCGCGGTGCTTGAGCATATTGCGGGTCGCGCGTTTGGTGACCCGGAAGACGCCGGTCAGGTTGGTGTCGACCACTCGGATGAACTGTTCGCTGCTCATGCGCATGACGAGGGTGTCATCGGTGATGCCAGCGTTGGCGACAACGCCTTCGACGGGACCGTCTTCGGTCTCGACGTGGGTGAACGCCCGGTCGACGGAGTCGTCATCGGTCACATCACATTCAACGCCGTGGACGCCATCCGGTACGGCTGAGCCACGATGCGTGCCCCACACGGTGTGTCCCTCGTTGACGAGGTGGCCGGCGATCGCGGCGCCGATTCCTCGGTTGGCTCCGGTAACGAGGACGCGCAAGGGTTTACCTCCAGATTGTCGTACATCATCTAAGCGAGACGTGGCGGGTTGGTCAGACCCGTTACGGCACAGCATCTTCCCATGATCGCCGCGGGGTCACCGCGCTCCCGACGCGCCGAATGCAGTGCGAAGGGTGGTTGCAATTGAAGGTCGGAGATGGTGTCGGGCCGTCGGTTCGGGCCGACTCGTCGAGGTCGACCCGCGTGCTCCGCTCCTCCCGAGCGGAGCGAAGCGGCCGATCGTTGTCAGCGGGATCTTGTCTCGGGCTTCGGCGCGGAGCCGGCTGCATGCCGGGTGCCGATGATGTCGACAGCCAGCCACATCATTGGATGGCCCGATCGTCGATTCGAGAGCGGTGCCGGGCACCCGAACGAGGCGGCTGTGGTCGCGCGGGGTGCCACCAGACTCGCCGCCCGCTGCTACCAACATCGTCTGCGTGCCCGGGGCGAGAGCGAGTCAGGAGAGCCAGTCGGCGTAGCGGGTGGGGGCCAGGTGAGCGTGCTGGTCGGTAAGGACGTCGCCCTTGACGACGGCGAACATGCCGGCGGTGGGATCGGTAACGACGGCACGGTGGTCGCCCTTGCGGGACAGGGCGATCCGGCCCAACTCGTCCAGGGCGAAGTCCTCGGGGCCGGCGATATTGCGAATGCCACTCAGCGGGGCGCCCGCGGCGACCTCCGCCACCGCGTCGGCCACGTCCTGGGCGGCGATCGGCTGGATCGGCGTGGCGGGCAACCGGACGGTGTCACCGTCGGCGGTCCAGGACAGGGCGGCGCAGATGAACTCCATGAACTGCGTCGCCCGCACGATCGAGTAGGGGATCGGCCCGGCCGCGAGGATGTCCTCCTGGAGCACCTTGCCCCGGTAGTAGTCCAGCTCCGGCACCTGGTCCGCGCCGACGATCGAGAGGATGACGAAGTGGCCGACGCCGCCCTTGTGTGCCGCGGCCATAAGGTTGTCCATCGAGGTCCGGAAGAAGGCCGGGGAGGCGTCGTCGAAGGTCGGCGAATTCGTCAGGTTGACGACGACGTCGACTCCCGCCACCGCCTCGTCCAGCCCCTGGCCGCTGATGACGTCGACTCCGGTGGACTGCGAGTGCGGTACCGCCTCATGCCCGGCGGCGTTCAGATTCTTCACGACCTGCGACCCGATCAGCCCGGTACCGCCGATGACTGCGAACTTCATGAGATGTCCTACCTTCCTGGTGGTGTGTGCACAACGGTCCTGCGTCGGATCAGCGAAACCCGGGTCCCACGCGGGCGGGGGTCAAGGCTCGCGCCGCGAGATGGCGGGCGGTGTCAGTCATCACCGACGAACGTGACCGTCTCGTCGAGAGGCGCCCGACCCGTACGGGCGTAACCCACCGTGGTGTCCTCGAACCCGATCGACATGCCACAGAAGAGAATGAGCCCGTCCGGGGGTGAGAGGACCTCCGCGACGGTCCTGCGATACACCGACCACGCCATCTGCGCGCAACTGTGCAATCCTTCGGCGCGGAGCAGCAGCATGACCGTCTGCAGATACATGCCGACGTCGGCCCATTGGGCCGGACCCATGTCGCGGTCGATGTAGCAGAACAGGGCGGCAGGAGCGCCGAAACAGTCCCAGTTCGCGGCAGCGGCCCTCTGGCGCGCCTCCCAGTCCTCGCGCGAAATACCCAGTGCGCCATAGCGCTGCTCACCGAAGGCGGATCGGCGCTCGCGGTAGGGGGACTTCAATATGGGCGGGTACATCTCGTACTCCCGCTCGTCCCAGGACTCGCCCACGGCCACGCGCTCGCCGGCGCGCTTCTTTAGCTCGGCCAGCAGCGCACCGGTCAGGACGTAGGCGTGCCACGGCTGGATGTTCGATCCGGACGGGGACCACGCCGCGGCGGACAGCACGCGCTCGAGCACCTCCCTCGGGACCTGCCGGTCGGTGAATCCGCGCACCGCCCGACGACTCGCGACCGCTTGATAGGTCTCCACGATCGTCAACCTCTCCCTCTGCTCCGTTACGCCGAGATAGTATCATTCGAGACGGTATCATTCAATACTATTTTAAGGCGATCATGCAGGAGCCGACCACGAACGTGTCCGCCTGCGGCGCGTGACTTGGGCACGTACAAGCCGGTCACCCGTAACGCCGTCTGGGTGGAGCACGTCTCGGTCGCCGGGCACGTTCCCGCGATGACACATGAGGACCCGACCCGCCGTGGGCGAATGCGCGACCATGGGCGCACCCGCCCGATTCGGCAGTGTCGGAGCCGACCCAAGGCGTTCACGGACACCCGGCCCGGCTTCCGGCGCCAGAACCTGCCGCCGACAAGGTCTACGGCGACCTCGCCTCGCCCACCTCACGTCGTGACGGACGGGATCGTCACTGCCAGCGCTGTGCGACGCCGTCTTGCCATTTCGGGGGCGACCTCGCCCCGTCCAGCTACAGGGGCCACGTGGTCGATTGCCCCGACAAGCCGTGCGGCAGCGACGGCGTCACCGGCGAGGATGCTTGACCCCCGTCGGCGACAACGCCCTGACCGCCACCCGAAGCCAGGGCGGCGACACGGGCGCAGCTCTCGAGGGAGGGTTCGCCGCGAACACTGCAGGAACCCAACGCGCCCACGCGGCAGGCAACAGATACGGGCGCGCTTATGCCTCACCGTCGGCAGATAGGAATCGGGTCAGCAGATCTCGCAGCTGCTCGGGCTCACCAGGCCCCATGATGGCAACCAGACGCTCAGCCAGCGGCTCCGCCGCCACATGGGCTGCATCGAAAAGCTCGATGCCCTGAGGGGTGATCTCCACCGCCCGCACCCGCCGGTCCCCCGGAACGGTCTTGCGTACGGCCAGCCCCCTCCGCTCCAGGTCGTCCACGACCCGCCCGGTCGCGGCCTTGTCCGACCCCGTCGCAGCCACCAAGTCCCCCTGCATCGTGGCCCCCCGGTCGACCAGCACGATCAGCACGGCAAAATGCCGCAACTCGATACCGAGCGGCCGAAGCGCCTCCGTCATTACCGTGGCCGCGTGCCAATGAGCCCGGCGCAGCAGCAGGCCGAGAGCGAAAGGCGAGGTATCCCCCGCGCGGCCGGTCGCACGCGAGGCGGTGGTTCTGCGAGGAAGGTCGGCGGCCATGAGGACACACTACCGCCATCGATTCATTCGATACGGTATTATTTGATACAATATTCGGTCACGTCTACTGCGGCCCAGCCACCTCGCGCCGGAAGGACCTGGACAAGACCGCGAGGACGCGGCGAAATCATGAATGCACAACCGGAGGATCCGCCGCGTGAACCCCATTGGTGCACCGCACATCCGACGAACGAAAGACCCCGACATGGCCTGTCGCCGCGAAATCCACATCGCCGACTCACCGATCGAGGGGGCTGGGGTCGCTCGTCGTAATCCTTGTTGGCGCCACACTCGTCGATCGGGTCGACCTGCCCATCGCCGCGGTGACCGCCGAGACCGTAGTTCTGCTCCTCGCGTATACGGCCCTGCGCCGTCGATCCCGTGCGGCCGGCGAGGACCACGCGGCGCAGGACTGGGCGATCCTCGAATCGGCGAGTGCTCGCCCGTTTCGGCGGTTCGAGCCGGAAGACATGCGTCGCGATGTGGTCCGGAATCGCCACCAACCCCGCGTTCCATCCGTCCGCATCATCGCGCACCCCATTTGGCGTCCGCGTTGATCTCGCCATCCCACCCGTCGATAGTCGGCGCGCCCGCCCGCTGCAGGATCCGCGCCAACGCTTAGTTGGCCAGCGCATCCCCGCGGCGCAACCACCACAATGTCTCCGCGCCCCCCGAATCATCGGAACGGTCGACGCGATCACCTCGTTCCGCCGATACAGCGTCCAGCCACCGGCGCGGCCGCCCACCCCGAGATGTCACGACCGGATCGCCCATGCCGCCACGGTGAGCGCTATCCCGAGCCCGGCCACCGTCACGCACGCCCACACCACACTGCCGAAGGTGCGACCCACCATCAGACCCATCGGCGCGACGACCGACCCCAAAAGGGCGCCGACCAGCACGCGTCCCGAAGTTTTCCCGATCATCCACCCCAACGTAACAGTCCACGCGGTATGTTTAGACCGTGGCCTGCGCGATGCTGCTGCGAGCTCACGGAGGTATTCAGTCTGAGGGAACGCCGCATGGCGGTCACGTGGTACTTCCGCGGACGGCCCGGGCGGGGCGGCCGGGTGCCGGCCGGTTCACCTGCAGTGTCGACGACGTGCTCGCACGACTGCCCACATCCCCACCGGTGGGGCAGGGATGCTTGAGGAGGAGCATGTATCTGGTGCCACATCGGTCATCCGATGACGAACTCCCGAGGCTGACATCGCGGCAGCGGCACGCAGTCGCCGCCACCGCGATCATGTTGGCGGACTGGGCCTACGACGACACCGACCAGCTCGGCGAACAGCGGATCCACGCGATGACAGCGAAGTCGCTGCTCTCGGAACTCCCGCCATGCACCTGGCACCAGAACCTCGTGTGGCGGCGGCAGATGGCACGCGCATTCGACGACCTCGCCGACGACGCCCACACCGGCACCGATCCACGACCGACGTGCACCGGGGAGGAGATGGCCCTGCACATCGTGCTGATCAAAGCCGCCGGACAGCACCTCGACGGGGAACTCGACCACCTCCTGACCGAAGTCCCGGCCCACCCGAACGACACCGACTGGATCAGCCCCATGGACTTTCTGTTCGACGACTACGACGTGTTGACCCTGTTCGAGACCGCACCCGACCACATCTGCGGCGGACTCAACCTGGAACCGGAAGCGTGGTTCATCACATTCGACGACACCACCGCACGCGACCCACTCCGCGGATTCCGATGCTGACAACCAACCCGCACCGATCAGTCGGCGACGTCGACGAAGAATCCATCCACATCCGTACCGGAATCGGATTCACCTTGGAACACTCTCGAGATAAGTACTTTCAGCGGGCCAATAGCGACGCACTGCTGTTCGGCAGCGCTGAGGCGCACCATGAGGTCATCGCCGCTTCGGTGATGTAAGTGTTCGGGGAGTCGGCTGCTTGCAACCGGAATCGTCTGCCGGAATGATCTGCAGCCGTTCACGACCATTTGTCGGTATGGGACGTCAGCGCATGCACCGCCGAAATGGAACCGGTCACCGCCGACACCGGTGACCGTGCCGCCCGTGCCAACAAACGGGGATCGGTTTCCACCTCGCGATACCGGTCCACGACATCGACGCCGCCCGACACCTGCGGGCCGCGCTGCTGGGGCTGTGGAACCTCTGACCGCGCAGGGCGGTGTCATGTCCGGCAAGCGACATGCGGGTATCTACTACTCGGTTTACGGCGCCCTCTGTCCTCATGGCCGTCGTTGGCCACTACGAACGTCGCACTCCGCGACTTCGGCCAGCTCGCCGCGCTCGGTCTCCTCGCCGCATGGTGCGGTCGCCCTCTGCACCGGGCGCCGCGAGCCTGACCCCGGCGACGTCAAACCCGCACGGTCCGGCTCGCCCCGGGCGAGCCGGGTGTCGCTGTCCGGAGCGTCTCCCGGACAGGAGCGCTCACTGCGGTGAGGACGGCCACCGCAGCCAGTGTGACGCCGAGCAGCGCACAGGTCGTCGCCGACCCGCGGACCGTGATCAGCAGTCCGATCGTGATCGGCGCCAGCATGACTGGGAATGCGGTGATCATTGCGATCGCAGCGAAGACCCGGCCTCGGAGTTCGTCGTTGACGAGTCGGACACTGCGGGGACCGATCACGATCTGCCACGTCGGTTGAAGGAGCAGAAGGCCGGCGAACGCGACGGTGACCACGATCGGTGACCCCGCTGCCAGGGCGGCGATGATTCCCGCACCCAGCATCGCCGACGACACCAGCAGCAGGTGCGGCGATAGCTTGGCCTGCAACCGCGGGATGAGCAGCGAGCCGAACATCCCAGCCGCGTAGGCGACGGCGAGCGCGACCCCGATCATCACGGGGGAGACCCCGCTCTGCGCGAGCACGACGACCGCGACGAGACCGCAGCCGTTGACCACGAACTCCCCGACGGCGATGAGCGCCGCCGTCGTGCGGAGAAACCGCTGCCGCCAGAAGAACCGCACCCCGGCGGCGAAGGCGACCGGGTCGGACCTCTCGGGGCCGGGGCCGGGTGACTCCTGCAGGGAGCCGCGGATGCGGGCCACCGAGCTTCCGGCCACCACGTAGGAGACGGCATCAGCAGCAAACGGCAGCGCGGCCGAGACCCCGTACAGCGCGGCTGCCACGGGTGGCCCCGCCACCCCCACAGCGTATGCGCGGGCCTCGACGAGTCCGAACGCGGCCGGCAGGTCCCGGTCGGACACGACGTGCGGCAGTGCGGCATCCTCGGCCAGTCCGCGGACGGCCCACCCCGTTCCCAGTACTGTGACTGCGGCGAGCACATGGGTGAGGCTGAACGATTCGGTCCACGCAGCGAATGCCAGGGATCCGGTGGCTGCAGCCGAGCAGGTATCGGCCACCATCATGGTGCGTCGCCTGTCGAAGCGGTCGACGATCCAGCCCGCGGGAATCGTCGCGACGGTGAGAGCGCCGACGGTCACCGACGACACGAGGCCGACCAGGACCGGTGACCCGCCGGCGGCGAGAACCCACAGCATCATCGCGACCCCGCAGCCCCGGCTGCCGAACTGGGAAACCGCCTGCCCGAGCCAGAGCAGCCGGAAAGCGTGACCGCCCATCGGCGACACGATCCGAGTGCGCGACATCAGAACATTACCTCGGGTGCGGGGTTTCCGATGGCGGTGACCGCTAGCGCGGGTTCGGCGACCAGGTCGCAGCCGAGGATCGATTCGATCAGGTCGTCCCGCATCGCCGTGGCGGTGACCGCCCCGAGCCCGAGTGCCGCCGCCGTGAGCAACACCGTCTGACTCACATGGCCCAACTCGACGAGGATGTCGCGGTAGGCCCGGGAATGCCCGTAGCGCCACCGGGTCCGGGCGAGAACGGCGGTGTAGATGATCAGGGCGGAGCAGTTCGCGAGCCAGGGTTGCTCGCCGACGGCGAGCCGGAGCACATCGTCTGGCACGGCTGGGCCAAGGCGTTCGAGTCCGCCACGGGTGGGCGCGAAGTGGAACAGACCCGGTTCGAGGGCGTCGCTGCTCTTCACATAGACGTACAGCTCGATCGGCGTTCGGGCCCCGGCAGACGGGCTCGTCTTGAGATGCACCCGACCGATCCGTGGCCGGTCGACCGTGCGGACGATCCCGGCGGCTGCCCGCACGACGGACCCCAGCGCGTCGAGGGTGACCGGTTCGTCCGTGAAATGTCGGGTCGACCGCCGGCTGTACAGCACCTCGACGAAGTCGCGGGTGGGCCACTCGCTGCTGTCGGGTCGGCCTGCGGGAAGCGGGACGAGTTCGTGCCGGGGATAGGTCTTGGCCGGCTCCGGCGGGGGACCGGTACCGACCTTCGCGGCGGCGTCGAGTTCCTCCTCGGACACGCTCGCATAGCGCACCCGCTCGTCCGTGCGGGACGCGAAGTGGTGGTAGCGAGGAGCGGGTCCCCAGGTTCCCCACTCCGCGAGGATCCGGTTCTGTTCCGCGTGCTCAGGGGAACCCTCGCCGATGAGGATGCGCGCGTCCAGCAGGCGGTGCGCGATCGACAGCGCGTGCTTGCCGAGTTCGGCACCCGACGACAGTTCACGCCAGTCCGAGAACCACCGGATGACGCGTTCACTGTCGGTGGTGAGCGCGAACTGACGGTGACGAACGTAGTCGTCCCAGACGAGCTTTCCGTCGTCCCAGAACAGCATCGCGCATTCGGCGACTTTGACCTTAGTCATCGTGATCTTCCGTGTCGTTGGTCGTGAGCAGTTCGAGGACCAGCTCCCGTACCGCGGCCGACGTGGCGGTGGTGCCCGCGGCGTGGTCGGCCCACAGCCAGTCGCATTCCGGATTCACCTCGAGAAACACCGGTCCCTCGGGTGTGTCGAGGAGGTCGAACGCCGCGATGTCGAGGTCGAAGCGCGTGGTCAACCGCCGCAACGCCTGCGCGAGCGCGGGATCGACGTCGCAAGGCTCCACGGCGACGGCCGATGGCGTGGTCCACAGAGCATCGGGTGTCGGGCGGGTGACGCGGTACGCGATGAGCCGGCCGCCGACGACGTAGATCCGGAACTCACCGTCGGACGGCAGGTATTCCTGGACCATGACCGGAGCCGGCTCGACAGCCGTTTCCGCGGCGACCGCCGCCCGGCCGACCCGTTGGGGAAAGACGCCGCGCAGGTATCCGGGTTCCGTTTCGATCTTGTGACGCCCCAGGGCCTTCACGAGGAGGTCGCCGGTCCCGGGGATGGCAGGCAGGGCACTCATGAGCCGTGACGTGACGACAGTCGCGGGTGTGCGGAGCCCGACGGCACGGGCGGCGCGGAGCTGGGTGATGCGGTCGGGAACGCCTGTTCGTGCCCGAGGATTGATGCGCCGGGCGGAGTCGTGACCCATCATGGTCGACGCCCACGCGGCCCACTGTTCCCGGGCGTAGTGCGCGACGGAGTCGTCGTGTCCGCTGATCGTTGCGGCCTCCGGGTCGAAGTACCGCAGCCAGCAGACTTGCGGGCGTAACCGGTCGCCGTCCCAGTCCAGGATCCCGGTAACAGGGTCCCACCGGACATCCGTGTCCGAACAGCGATCGGTGTCGATGCGCACGGTCGCGGTGCCGTGGGCGGCCAGCCAGAGCGACAACTCGTCCATCTCACGGTCCACCGCGCGGGTGAGCACGACGACGCACGGGTTTGCATCGGCGGGAGAGCCGTCGGGACGCCCGATCCTGCTCTGAATGTCCAGCGACGTCGCCGGTGCCGTGAAGTATCGAGGTGCGGTACGGAGAAGCAACGGCAGCACGCCGGCAGCAGTCATCGGGTGTCTCTCCTGGGGGTCGTCGGGGCCCGGTGGGCGCGGCGCGTGGGTTGTACCGCGCCCACCGGTCAGTGCGCCGGATCAGCCTCCGTGACAACCCTTGCTGCAGGGACGCCGGCTCGATGCCTCGATGTACTGACTTGCGTACGGCGCGAAGGTTGCCTCCTCGATCGCCGACCAGGACTGCACCGCAGCTTCGTCCTCGGTGGTCATCGCGATCAAGGTGCGCGCCATTTCCTCGACACTCATGTGAATCACTTCCTTTCGATGTGTGTGCCGTACGCCGTCACCGCGTCGATGCGAGGGGCTGGGCGAGGGCTGTCGGTGTGTGCGCCATTGATGTTCCGGTGCCGGCGGCCGCGCGGACAGACACCCTGGGACGGGTGAACGGCCACCCTCGGTGGGTGGAACCGGCACCCTCCGTCACCCCCGTGAGGGGTGGTCCTTTTGCATCCTTGGGTAGCTGTTGTGCACCCCTTTCCGCCGCCAGGATTGTCGGGACGAGAAGCGTCGCGACCTCGACAGTGACACCGAATCGAGTAGGGACACACGAACATGGAGCAGAGACGATGATGCATGGCCGGGTCGCGGAGACGGCAGATCAGCGTTCGGAGAATCGGTGGACCGTGCACCCCCCACTGTCGTCCGCCCAGCGCGGGCTGTGGCTCCTCGACCAGCTCCACCCGGACAGCTCGGCCTATCACGTCCCCCTCGCGGTGCGATTGACCGGCGCTCTCGCCGCCGATGCACTGGCGGGGGCCTTCGACTGGGTCGTCTCCCGGCATCAGATCCTGCGGACCGCGTTTCCGGTGCTGGACGGCGAGCCGGTGCAGCAGGTCGGGGTTCACGTGCCGCGCCCGTTGCCGACGACCGATCTCACGGCGCTGCTGCGACCGCAGCGCGAGAAGCTCTGTGCGGAACTGCTGAACGAGTTCGCGCACGAGCCATTCGATTTGGCGACCGGACCTATGATTCGGCCGCGATTGATACGGCTGGAACACGACCTGCACGTCCTGACGCTCGTCATGCACCACATGGTGTGCGACGGGCCGTCGATCCATCTTCTGTTCGACGAGCTGGCCCTGCACTACAACAGCCGCACCGGAACCGGCCGGGACGCCGCGGTGGGCCCGCCGCTGACCGTTCAGTACGGTGACTACGCGGCGGTGGAGCGCGGTGGACGTCCCGACGAGCGGGACCTGGACTGGTGGCGCGACTATTTGGCGGGCGCACCCACGACACTCGGATTGCCCACGGACCACCCTCATCCCGCCCGCCGCAGCACCCGCGGCGCCACGCACCTCGTGCGTCTCGCCCCCGAAGTGGCGGATGCGGCCGGCGTCCTGGCTCGCAATACCCGATCGAGTCCTTTCATGGTGATGCTGGCCGCCTACGCGACGTTCCTCGGCCGGGTCACCGGAAGCAGCGACGTACTGGTGGGAACGCCGATCTCCGGGCGCTCAACGGTCGACACGGAGCCGTTGATCGGATTCTTCTCCAGCACACTCCCCGTCCGTGTCGACCTGTCCGGTGACCCGACCTTCACCGAACTCGTCCGACGCATCCGCGGATCGATGTTCGGGGTCCTGGCGCATCGGTCGGTGTCCTTCGACAGTCTCGTCCACGAGTTGCGACTCGACCGGAGCACGGTGCACACCCCGTTGGTGCAGACGGTGTTCACGTTCGAGCCGCGGCCCCTGGCCGAACCACGGCTCGACGGTCTCACCGCACAACTTGTGCCCCTGCACACGGAATCAGCCAAGTTCGATCTCGACTTCATGATCGTGCGGGCCGGCGACCACCGTGCGGGCTGTGATCTCGCGGTGAACTACAACACCGACGTGTTCGAGCCGGCGACCATCGCCACGTTCGCCGACTGGTTCCGTCGCCTGCTGGAAGCCGGAGTGGCAGAGCCCGACACTCCCGCCCGGGCGCTGCCGATGCTGTCGGCTGACGAGCGGAACGTGCTCGTCAATGACTGGAGTCGGTCGGGCGCACAGTGGCCCGGGGCCCTGCGGGTGGACGAACTGTTCTCCCTGCAGGCCAAGGCGACTCCCCGGGCCTCGGCGGTGTGCTCAGGGGCCGCCGTCGTGACCTATACCGAGTTGAATGCGCGGGTCGATCGGGTGGCCGCAACACTGCGGTCGCGGGGAGTGCAACCCGAGGACGTGGTGGCCACCCTGCTCCCGCGGGGCGTCGACTTCGTGGCAGCAATACTGGGTATTGCGCGCTCGGGAGCCGCATATCTTCCGTTGGACCCGATCACCCCCGTCGATCGACTCGACCGGGTGCTATCACTCGCGGGTGCGACGCTCGGGATCGGCGACGCCGACACCTGCCCTCGGCTGGCCGGGAAGACCGAGGCCACGGTGCGGATCGACGACCTGACTTCCGACGCCGAGGGCGTCGCGGTGGTGTCTGCACGGGGCGTGACGCACCCGGACAACCTCGCATACGTGATCTTCACCTCCGGCTCCACCGGAGAGCCCAAGGGCGTGGGCATCAGCCATCGCGCGCTGGTGAATCACGCACAGGCCGTCCGTGACCGGTTCGAACTGTGCCGCGACGACCGGGTACTGCACTTCTCGAGCGTCGCATTCGACGTCGCCGCCGAGGAACTCTTCCCGACCCTGATCTCGGGTGGCTGCGTCGTGATCTGCCCGGACCCGGCACCGGCCCCCGAGGCGTTGTCCGACACACTCGTTCGCGGGGACGTGACGGTTGCCAACCTGCCCGCCTCCTATTGGCAGCACTGGGCCCAGACCCTGGATCTCCCGGCGGCGTCCGCGACACCCCGCCTACGCCTGTTGGTGGTGGGCAGTGAGAGCGTCGACCCGGCGACCCTCACCGCCTGGTGCCGGCATACCGGAGTCCCGGTGGTCAACGCGTACGGTCTCACCGAGACGACCATCACCGCCGTGAGCTACCGGGTCCCGCCGGAAGGCCCCGGACCGGTGGTGCCGATCGGCCGCCCGGTCGACGGCATGGAGGTCTACGTTCTCGACGACGACCTCGAGCCCGTGCCTGCCGGCGTACCAGGCGAATTGTACGTAGCGGGGGCTGGACTCGCCCGTGGCTATCTCGGCAGGCCCGATCTCACCGCCGACCGATTCGTCCCACACCCATTCGGCGACGAGCCCGGATCCCGCATCCACCGCACGGGCGACCGTGCCCGCTGGCGAGAGGACGGAATCCTCGAGATCTCCGGTCGCCTCGACGACCAACTCAAGGTGCGCGGCTACCGGATCGAACCGGGCGAGGTCGAGGCCGCGCTGCGGGCCCACCCGGACGTCACCCGCGCCGCCGTCGCGGTCCGCCGCGACGGTGCGGGCGAGCCGCGGCTGATCGGGTACGTCGCGTTGCGTGACGGCATTGCTGCAGTCCCCCCTGACTGGCGAAATCTGCTGTCCGGCAGTCTTCCCGCGTATCTGGTGCCGTCGGCGCTCGTGCGACTCGACGACTTGCCGATGTCGGCGACCGGGAAGATCGACCGGAAGGCGCTGCCCGATCCGCCCGCCGTGCCTCTCGACGCCGCGCGGCCCGTCGTGCCGGCGAGCACGGATCTACAGCGGCAACTTCTCGCCGCCTGGACGGAGGTCCTGTCCGTCGACACGGTGGGGGTAGAGGACAACTTCTTCGACGTCGGCGGTACCTCGTTCACCTTGGCCGCGGTCCATTCCCGGATCTGTGCGTCGACGGGCAGGCGGGTTCCGCTCGTGAGCCTCTACGAGTACCCGACCGTCGCCGCTCTGGCGCGGCATCTCGGCTCCCCCACCGAGGTGGACAGCGACTCGTCCGCCGCCGCGGACGAACAGGCGATGCGGATGCGTGCCGGCCGGTCGCGGCTGGGGCAACGCCGTCGCCGACAGTAACTTTCACCCTCGCCACCGACCCCTACAACGAAACGGACTCTGCGCCATGACCGACCCGGAACGCCTCTACACGACGGTGTGCAACGACGAAGGACAATACTCGATCTGGCCCGACGGCAAGGTCGTGCCCGCCGGCTGGACGGTGATCGGCACGCGGGACACCAAGGAGAACTGTCTGGACTACATCCGCCGGACCTGGACCGACCTGCGACCCCGGAGCCTGCGCTCGTGGATGGGTGAGTGACGTGCCCTCGAGCGCGTGGAGGGTGCCTGGATTCCGCAACCTGTGGACCGCCCAGTCGATCAGCCTGATCGGTACCCAGGTGACGTTGCTTGCGTTCCCGGTCGTCGCGTTGACACTTCTCGACGGTTCGGCGTTGCAGGTGAGCCTGCTTGCCGCGGTGGAGTTTCTGCCCGTACTCCTGTTCGGGCTCCCGGCGGGGGCGTGGGTCGACCGGTTGCCCCGGCGCCCCGTTCTCATCGCCACCGATGTGGTCCGGGCTGTCGCGCTGTCGGCCGTACCGATCGCGTACCTGTTCGGTGTCCTCGACATGACCGTGCTGTTCGTGGTGGCGTTCCTGATCGGTCTGGGCACCCTCTTCTTCGACGTCGCGCAGCTGTCGTATCTGCCCGCTCTCGTGGCCGAGGACCAGTTGGTCGACGCGAACGGCAAACTCGAGGTGTCGCGATCGGTCTCGCAACTGGCCGGCCCGAGTGCCGCAGGCTTCCTCGTCCAGCTCGTCTCGGGTCCGATCGCGATCGCCCTCGACGCGCTCAGCTACGTGGCGTCCACGGTGTTCCTTCTGCGGGTCCCCAGAGACCTGCACGACGCGGAACGAATCGAATCCCTCGGTCTGCGCAAGGAGGTCTGGGAGGGACTGCGGTTCGTGCTCGCCGACCGCGTGATGCGCCCACTCGTACTGGCCGCGGCGGCGGCGGAACTCGCTTTCGCGGCGGTGCTCGCACTGCAGATCGTCTACGCGGTCGACACACTGCACCTGAGCGCGGGTGCCGTCGGCGTGGTCCTCGCGGTCGGCAACGCGGGCGGCCTCCTGGGGGCCGTGGTGTGCGGGGTGGCCACCCGGCGATTCGGGCCCGGACCTGCCCTGGTCGGGGCGATTGCGATGTTCACCGTCGGTGCGGCACTGCTCCCCCTGACGACCGGCGCCGGGGGTCTCGCCGCGGCCCTGTTCGTGGTCTATGTCGGCGTCGTCGTCTTCAACATCGTGCAGGTCACGATGTGTCAGACTGCCACCCCGGCCCGCATGCTCGGCCGCATGAACGCGACGTTCCGGTTCGTCACATGGGGGATGGTGCCCGTCGGAGCCGCAGTCGGCGGGTTGCTCGTACAGCCCCTGGGGCTCCGCGGCGTGCTGTGGGTCGCCGCCGCCGTCCTCGCGGTGTCCATCCTGCCACCGTTGTTCTCACCGGTGCGATCCCTGAAAACCTATCCCGCCGCGGCAGTTCCGGCTGCCCGCGAAGCAGCAAGAGAGAGCTAGAGATGACCGAGTACGACGAGCAGGATCCCTTCATCGCCGTGGTGGGCATGGCAGGCCGGTTTCCGGGTGCGGCCGACCTGGCGGGATTTTGGGACCGGCTGGCCGCAGGCGACGACTGCGTGACTCGTTTCGGGGTTCGGGCGGCAACCGGTCGCACACCCGCCTATGCGGTCGTGGCCGACAGCGACCGATTCGACGCCGACTTCTTCGGCTTCTCGGGGTGGGAGGCGTTGATGCTCGACCCGCAGCACCGGGTGTTCATGGAATGTGCCTGGGAGGCATTGGAGAACGCCGGTGTCGACCCCGCCGAGTTCCCGGGAGCCGTCGGCGTCTACGGTGGCAGCGGCGACACCGGTCACTTCGGCACCCTCTGCGCGCACCGGGCGCAGTTGCCCGCCGTCTCGGACTGGCAGCTCCGGCTCGCGAGCGGGGCGGACTTCCTCACCAGCCGCGTCTCGTACAAGCTGGGCCTGACGGGTCCGGCCGTCACCGTGCAGACCGCGTGCTCCACCTCTCTCGTCGCCGTACACGTGGCGTCCCAGGCCCTGATCGCCGGGGAGTGCGACCTTGCGCTGGCAGGCGGTGTCACGGTTCGGGTGCCCTGTCCGGTCGACGACAACGGCGAAGAGGGGGTGCTGTCCCCGGACGGAACCTGCCGGGCGTTCGACGCGGACGCGAACGGCACCGTGGCCGGCGACGGAGCCGGAGTCGTGGCCCTCAAGCGACTCGAGGACGCGATGGCCGACGGGGACCACATCCACGCGGTGGTGCGCGGGTCGGCCGTCAACAACGACGGCTCCGGCAAGATCGGCTTCACCGCGCCGAGCATCGACGGTCAGGCCGCGGCCGTCCGTGCCGCGCACGTGGTCGCGGGCGTCGACGCCGCCGACATCAGCTACGTGGAGGCACACGGCACCGGAACCCCGGTCGGCGACCCGATCGAGGTACGGGCACTGACCAAGGCCTTCGAAGCGTCCGGATCCGGGGATATGGGCGAATGCGCCCTGGGGTCGGTGAAGGCCAACATCGGCCACACCGACGCCGCCGCCGGCGTGATCGGACTGATCAAGGTCGTCCTGTCGCTCACGCACGAACGGATTCCGGCGACCCCGCATTTCCGGACGCCGAATCCCCAGCTCGAGCTGGAGTCAAGTCCGTTCACGGTCAGTGCGTCGGCGCGGCCGTGGCCGCGGACGTCGACGCCGCGCCGCGCCGGTGTCAACTCCCTGGGTCTCGGGGGCACGAACGCCCACGTGGTCGTGGAGGAGCCGCCGTGCCCGACCGTGCATCAACCGGGTCGGCCCTACCAGGTGCTGGCGTGGTCCGCGCGCACGGAATCGGCGCTGGCCGAGTCGACGCGGCGGCTTGCCGACCACATCGGAGGGACCGACGCGCCGCTCGAAGACATCGCCTGGACTCTGCAGACCGGGCGGCGCGACTTCACGCACCGCCGATTCGCGGTGTGCCGGGACCGCGACGACGCAGTGCGCGCCGTCCGCGCCACGGACGTGTCGCAGAACAGTTCTCGTGGCTCCTCGCGTGAATGCGGCGTGGCCTTCCTCTTTCCCGGGCAGGGCGGTCAGCACATCCAGATGGCCCGTGGCCTATACCTTGATGGCTCACGGTCTTGATCTGGCGAGTGCCGAGTGGTTTCGATCTTGTTTCATCATGACCCGTCGGGGTGTGGGCATGGCCGATGCCCGGCTGTCGCGTCAGGTGAGCGCCGGATTCCACGGTCCGGGAAGGCGTTTCGATTCGGTGGAGCAGGTCCTGGGCGGATCGTTAGCCGGGTCGGGGCAGCGCCTGGATGCAGG
>RRBB01000204.1:0-18988 GCA_006543605.1 Rhodococcus sp. WS4 | reverse complement strand
TGACCGAGCTGTCCGCGATCCTGCTCGCGGGGCCACCGGGGGCCGGCAAGTCCTCCACCCACGAGCGGTTGTTCCACGGCCACGACCAGCGGCAATGGCGCGAACTCGATGCCGACGTGTTCAAGCGTTACCTGCTCGAAGCAGCGGTGGAAGAGGGCACCCTGCAGGAGTTGCTGCCGCCGGACCTGCGGGTCGACCCGGGGCAGACGAGCAGGTTCTACCCGTTCGAGTTGTCCGCTCTCGTGCATCACGAGTCCACCGGGTTCCTGTTCACGGCCGCCGAGCGTGAGGCCGTCGACCGGGGGGAGAATCTCATCGTCGACGGCACCCTGGCGTGGAAGCCGCACGCCGAGCGCCTCGTCGCCGGCCTCGCCGAGGCCGGGTACCGAATCCAGGTGGTCGACGTCGAAGCCCCGAAAGACGTGGCAGCCGAGCGGATCGTGGCTCGGTGGCGGCGCGGGTTCCTCCAGGCCCAGGGCGCCCCAGCGGACCCCGACCGCCGTCTCGGTGGGCGGTGGGTGCCCGTGACCGCCCTCGACAGCATTTTCACCGAGTTCCGGGCCCCGGACAACACACCGCTGCACGGCAAGTCGGTGACCGAGATCAACGCACGCGAGGTCAGCAAGGATCACACCGCCGTCACCCGCTACGACCTGTATCGCACCACGTCGGCCGATGCCGCCGCCCAACACGTCGAACGCCACGAACGGCTCGTCGACGGCGGCGAACTCACCCCGGTCCCGTTGCCCGAAACATCCTCTCGGCCAACGAGCGTCAGCGCCGACAAACCGGACGCCCGCGAAACGCTGGCAGACCGCCCGACGGGACGAGTCGGCCGAGCGCCTACCGAAAACACCGGCTCCACCGCCTCCGATTCTGGCCTCGAAACCTACCGAGACCTCGACCTGTAGGGGGGATCTGTCCTCGACGATCGTTTTCGTTGCTGGAAAGTCCCTTTCAGTGTGTTGAGAGGGGTCCCGAAACCGCCGCGCGTTACGTCGTCTGCCGCGGTGCCTCCGATTGCGGTGCGGCCGTTTTCAGCACGCGTGAGGTGTCTGTCGAACTCGTCCGTTCATTGATGTCCAGCCCGTTCTGGTCGGTGGCGATCATCGACGTGAGTAGCTGGCCGGGGTGGCCGGCGGACGAGGAACCTTTCCACGCCGGGGTACTTCTCTCCGAGTGAGGTGCTGGTGAACCCGATCTTCTCGTAGAAGCGCACGGCGTCGGCGTCGGTTTCCGCGATGAGCGGGATGTCTGGGTGGCGTGCGTGTACCCAGTGGATGAGGGCTGTGCCGATGCCGTGTTGTCGGCAGTGGGGGTCGGTGGCGAGGTGTAGCAGCGTCGTCCGATCGGGTGCGGCGCTGTATCCGATCACACCGACCGGTAGCCGGGGGGATCGGGCGACGGCGAGGACCGCGGATCCGGTCCGGTAGGGCAGGAGCGCCACGTCGAGGCGGTCCCGATCTTCGGTTCCCACCGCATGCGTCAGGAGCGCGATTACGCCGTCGGCGTCGAGTTCGGTCTCGTTGATGGCGATATGAGTTGCGCTCACGTGACCACGTTAGGTCGGTGTTCTCGATGCGCTGTCTACGGTGCCCATCGATTCGAATCCCCCCGCGATGACCGCGCGGGCGGGTGGTGTCGAGTGGTGTCGATGATCGATCCCGAACCAGTGGTGAGCCCGGCCGTCTCGGTGACGCACGGCGTGCGGCCGTTGTCGGTGAAGCCGATCGCAAGAGGTGATGACCAGCAGCTGGTCGTGAGTCGAACACCGTTGTTGCGTTCTCTACGGCTCTCTAGCGGGCGCGGCGCAGGGTCGTTCCAGTGACCTTCGTCGGTGTGGGCGTGGCGCCGGGATGTCTGCCGGCCGGGTGGCTAGCCTCGGGGAGGTGAGCGGGAGCGAGCGGGTGGTGATGGTCGACATCGACGGCGGTGTGGCGGACCTGTCGGAATTCGCTCACCTCCTGACCGTCGGTAACTCGGATGGGGGCCGCCGGCAGGCGTGGCAGCGGTTCTTCGACAATGTCGGACAGGCGGCAATGGTCGAGGCGGGCCGGGATGTGGTGGAGGCGGTGGCCGGGCTGGGGTTCGTGGTGGTGTATTCGACGACCCGGCCCTTCTCGTACGCGGAGCAGACCCGGATGTGGCTCGGGGAGAACGGCTTTCCACCGGGGCGAGGACTCTTGTGTCGGGCTCGTGGCGATCACCGTACGGCCGTCGAGGTCAAGGCCGGCCATTGCCGGGCTGTCGGGCGATGGTTGTCGGCGTTCGTCGACGACGAACCGGAGACCGTAGACGCATTGCGGTCCCGCGGGGTGCGGGCGCACTCCTTCGCCGTATTGTCCGGGCTGCGGATGCGGGAGCTGCGTGCGACGCTGCTCGCCGGCACCGGCGGCGCATCGACCGGACGCAAATCGCGCGGTCACGGTCGCCGTGGTGCGCCGCACCGCAGACGCGGCGCGGTGGTGCAGGGAGCGGGCTGAGGTACACACTGCCGTCTTCGTGGGGCTGGGGCTTTGTCTCACGTTGTCACTCACCATCCCGGCCGGGGGTTTGCTCGGCCGACGCCACTGGGGTAGGGATGCCACAATCATTTCCATGCCCGACACGCCGAAGGAGAACCGTGGCCCGATCGTGCCGGGGGCACGGGTCCGGGTCCGGGCGGGCGGCGCCCGTTCGGCGTGGGTGCTCGGTGTGGTGGTCGACGACTACGCCGCCGAGGCGGGCGTGAGTGCCGGTCACGAGTGGGCGCCGGTGCGCCGGTGGGCCGTCGCGACGGATGACGGCACTTTGGTTTTCGTCGACGATGGTGCCATCGAGGCTGCCCAAGCAGAGGAAAGTTGAGACGAGGGCCGGTCCGGTGCGGCACTCGGTTATCGCTTTGGCCGCGATGACATCCGCGGGTGCTGTGGGGCGGTGCGCCGCTACCGGGGCGGGTGTCGGCCACGTGCTCGGGATTATCTCGGTGGCTTGTCGAGTTGTTTCCACACGTGTGCCCAGTGCCGCATGCGGTTTCGGTTGAACAGGGTGTGTGCGATGGCGGTGGGGAGGAGGACGGCGCCGGCGGCGAGTGTCCATGCTCCGGATGCGGCGGTCACCGCGACCGCGGTGTTGTCCCGGGGTGCTGGGGAGGGGGCCGGTAAGGTTGCCGTCGGCGTCGACGCTGATGGTGATCGTCTGACCGGCCTTCGCAGGGTTGTCGGTGGGCACGGCGGCGGTGCGGTCCCCGTGGGGTGTGGACCAGCGGGCGCGGGCGGTGTTCTCGGTGTCGGTGGGACGGAGGGAGTCTTCGGGGGTGTCGGGTGCGGGATAGCCGTCCTCGAGCAGGACCGCCGGCACCTGGTGCACGCCGGCCCGCAGTGCCTGGGTTTGGTGCTGCAGCCGGGTATGGGTCGCGGTGCCGAACGCGGCGGCGAACGGGATCAGCAGAAGGATCAGCATCGCGGCGAGCAGCATGAGGGTGGCCTCAACGCGGTCGCTGCGGCGCATCAGGTGGTTGCGGCTCCACGGCCGCAGGCGCCACCACCGGATCGATGTGGGTGCCGGTTCTGGTTCGTCGGGGCCATTCTCACCTCCCGCAGGGTTTCGCTTCTCTCCTTCGATTGTGCGGCGAACTGCGGCGCGGTGTCGTCCCGCACCATGCCCTTGATCGCGTATTGGGTGCGTGCGATGCAGTGACGACACGGCGGTGGTGATTCCGGGCGGGGAGGTGCATCTCAGGCTTTCGGGATCCGGGGTGCACCGTGCTCGAGGTGTCCGGAGTTCTCCGAGGCGCTCGGGTGTAGCGCTGTTCTCAGGCGCAGTCCCGGCAGAGCAGCTGCACGTTATCGGCGAGGCGGCTGCGGTGATGGACGAGGAAGCAACTGGTGCAGGTGAATTCGTCCGACTGTTTCGGGATGACGCGGACGGTGAATTCTTCACCGGACAGATCTGCGCCGGGCAGCTCGAAGGATTCGGCGGTGTCGGTGTCCTCGACGTCCACGACGGGGGACTGGGCTTCTTTCCTGCTGGCCGTCAGCTGTTCGAGCGACGCGTCCGTCGTGTCGTCGGAATCGGTGACTCTGGGTGCGTCGTAGTCGGTGGCCATGACTGTTCCACCTCGTGATCTGCGTGTGCGGACCCGCCACGTTAGAGGGTGGGTGGGCGCGATATGTATCCGGGGTCCCGGGGTTGCTGTGGCAGGACAATCGTCCGGCGGCAGGGGGCTAGGGTCTGAGTGTCTTCGCGGAGTTATCGCCTGATTTTGGGTTTCCGCGGATGCCGGGTTGGTCATTGTCTGGTCTTGGCGGGGGATTTGGACATGTAGGCAAGCGAGCCGGTGATCCCGATCTGCGCTGCGAGGTTGACCCTCGGAGCCGAGGGCCGTGCCGTATCGGCGTTTGAGACCGCACTGGCTGAGCGTCCGTATCTGGCGTGGATCGCCGGGGGAACATACGGCTGGTCCGCGTCTTACCTGGCTCTCATGCCGCCGCTGTGGTGCCCGCGTCGCGGGGGAGATGGCCGGAGCTCACCGGTATGCCGGAGCCCGCTGGTGGGTGCGGCGGGCACCTCGGTGATACAATTTTGTATAAGTGCAGTTGGAGGTGGTTTGCGTGGCGTTGACCGGTGATGTGGAGCGTGATCTGCGGGCGATCCCGGCGGAGAAGGAACTGCTGCAGATCAAGTTGCTGCGTGCGGTGGCGCACGCGACGGACAATCAGGTGCCGCAGCGGGTGATCGCGAAGAATCTGGCTGTCACGCAGCCGGAGGTCAGCCGGATCGTGAAGAAGCTGCGGTTGAACCCGGCCGCCCGGGACCGCTCCCCGCGGGAGGTGCTGCTCGAGCATGCTGCAAAGCGGATCGATCACGATCGGATGATGGCCGAGCTAGTGGCCTGGGATTACACCTTCGGGCATGTCCCGGGCGACGACCCGGTCGGGGAGATCTATGTGCGGGGGACGTGGGATCAGATCGAACGCTCCCGGGACCTGCTCGGTGACGACGACTACCGGGTGCTTCTCGCGGCCACGGCCGACCGGCGTGCGTAGGCGAATGCACTCTGATCGGGCCACCGCGGTCGCCGCCGAACTCGAGACGTGGTGCCGGCCCGGCGGACAACTCGACAAAGACGGCCCCTCCGCCTCGATCCACCTCTTCGACCCGGTTGCCCGCCGCCGCACGCGGGACGGCATCGTCGATGCCTACCTGGCCGAGCAAACCGACGTCGGTATCGGCCGCCAGTTCCTGGCTTTGGCAACCGCCGGCCCACCCGGTGTGGGAAAGTCGTCGAGTATCGACCGCCGACACCTCGCCGGACAGGGATGGCGGGTGCTCGATGCGGACAAGCTCAAGGACTTTCTGCTGCGGGACGCGCTCGAGCAGGGCATCTACACCGAGCTCCTTGCTATCGAACTGGCGGACGGGCACCGGCTGATGCCCCGCGAACTCGCCACCCTGGTGCACACCGAATCGACGAAGCTCCTCGACAACATCACTGAGATATGTCTGTCCCGCGGGGAGAACCTCGTCCTCGAGGGCACGTTCAGCTGGCCCGGGTTGGGCCGGCGGCTGCTGACGGACCTCGCCTACGCCGAGTACGAGAAGTTCACGATCCTCGATGTCGAAGCACCTCAACACATCGTGCGGGCCCGTGCTCTCACCCGGTGGTGGCGGGGCCGGCAGGAAGCGTTGCGTGGCGGTGACGGGTTCGGTGGCCGATTCACCCCGGGGTTCGTCATCGACGCCCTCTACACCGGCGACTCCGCGGAGACGGTGTGCGCCCGCAATGCCCGCGCCGCGTTCGACCATCCACTGTCTGCGGAGATCCCGACCGTCGAGCTGCTCGTCGAGCACGCCGATGGCGGCGACGAGACGTGGGTGAAGGAGAACGGAGTCGTGGTCTACCCGCAGGTTCCGGCCGACCGACCCGAGCCCTGACCGTCCGGTCTCAGAGGGCCATCGGCCTCGACGCCCGAGCAGAACGTGGGCGCGACGGGCGGTCATCACTGGTTGATGCACATCCGCCACGACAGTGGCCGGGCCGGTGAGGCGGTGGGAGTCCGCGATCGAACGCGCTCGGTCTGGGCCTGGGCTGGCACGGCAACTGGTCCGCACAGGTCAGGGACAGTCCGCAACCCTGATTCCCTGCATGACCTGGACGCGGCACTGAACGCAGCCGCCGCCTGCTACATCAGCATCCTCACCGAATGCCCTCAACGACCGAGAACGAGCCAACACAGACCGTCCCGAAGGAACGGTATTCCGCTCCTTCTCTGGTGCCGCGGGCGACGGGCAGACCCTGCGCCGTGCGCGGCGCGGTAGCGGTTGCAGATTGTGATGGACGCGCCGGGGCTCGCGTCCACGCCGGTGCCGGCAGCAGGGGCAAAATTGGTGCATGAGTGCCCCAGCGAAGAAACTCACGCAGGCTCAGCACACACGCGGTCCCCGCCGGTCGAGGAAAAGGCGAGGCGCGCCGGTAGTTCGGACTCCCCAGGAATACAGCCGACGCCTGGCGTCAGGGGCCGAGGCGATCGTGATCGATGCCCATCCTGACCTCTGGTTCGACCTCGGGCGCATCCCGCGCGGAGTCGCGGTCAAGCTGATCGGACAATCGTGCGGCGGCATCAGCGGCGGCGCCGTCGCGGCCGCCGGCCGCTGCTTCCTTCAGGTGTCGAACGAGGCACGAGTGACCGCCTACGAGTACGCCCACGTCGAGGCATTCGATACCAGCACTGTCGATGCCCGCGGAAAAAGTCAGATCGTGGGGACCGATCATTCCAGAATCCGCGCCGAGGACAACGCTATTGTCTTCGCGCACTGCCAGTGTCACGTCCAGGCATCCGGTGAGAGCATCATCGCCGCGACGGATACCGCCACCGTCCGGCTGGACGGGGACGCTCATGTGCGGGCAAGCGCCGGCGTGTGTGTCACCGGTCCGGCGGCGCCGGCGAACCTGACTATCGAACCGCATCCGATCAGTCGTCTCGCCGGTCACCTGAACCTCTGATCCGAACATCGAACGCAACTGGATCGGTTGTGTCGAGGAATCATTGGATCCGGACCAGTTCCTGATCGATCAGCGGTGACCGAACTGGCCCACTCGGTTTCGGTGTGCTGGGCACGGTCGGCGGAAACGCACCGAGGGGGGTATCTGGGAGGGGTGGCGACGTCGGTTTTCTTGTGGCGCAGCCAAGCGCAGCCCCGGCCAACGATGGATATCAGCTGGCAGAGGCGCTACACGGACAACCTGCACGTAAGTGACGAGCAGCGCATCACTGATCTTCGTGAGCCGGCACCGGGAAGTCCAGGGACTGTGATCCACGCCATTGAACAAATTTCTGCGCTCCCGATTGTTGACTGGTAAGTGCACTGTCGACGCATTGTGCGGGCATGCAGGATCCGGCTGGCACGGGCCGAGCCCGCGATGGGGCGAGGCCTGCGCCGTGTGTGTGCGGCGCCAGAGCCGCGCGCCCTTCAACTTCGCCCAGGCTGCTGGCGGAAATTCGACACTCGATCGACCAAGTGAGAATTACGGCCTCTACCGATAGTGCTGTGCCGCAGTGTGTCCGACAGAATATTCGTAGCTGTCTGCGCCCTTGAAGAGGGTTGGGCGACAAGCCCCGAAACCGAAGAATGCGACGTAGAACACAGTGGTTTCGGTGGGTAGGCCGGGCGCTCGGGGATGTTTGGCAATCCTGAAGTCGAGACCCGAACCTCCGCCCAGGTCGGGATACGGGTGTAATTGTTTCGGCCGATGTGCAGGTGGCAATAGTCGGTCAAATGTCTGTGGTGCACCGTCATCGACGTGGCAGTGGGACCCTTGCACGTAAGAGAAGAGTTGTCATGGCACGGACCAGCAAGAAACTGGGGTCGACCCACTGGATGCGTTGCGTGTCAGTGTCGTTGGCACCGTGGTGCGCGCCGGATTGGTCATGGGTGTGATCGTGGTGGCGATGTGGATGTTCCCGATATCGGGTGTGTAGGTCTGCGGTGGCGTGCGTTTCCTTGACCCGTGCCGGTGGTTGATCCCGGGCGTGGCTGGCTGTGCAACACCGGGCGGCAGTGCGGTGATAGCGCTGACAGGGGGTTGATTGTGTGCCCGGCTCGGCTTACCGCCGGTGATCGACGCGCAGCAACTCGCAACGTGCCGGGTCCGAGCAGTGCGTGCGGCTGGCTGGGTCAGGTCGTGGGAATGGTGATCTCGGCTCTGCCGTCGAGGGCAGGCAGTAGGTAGTGCGGGCAGGTGACCACCTGCTGAGGCACGGGAATCGCCCGGCTCTCGGCGTCGAGGTAGAGGAGGTAGAGGCGGTATGCGAGCTGCCCGCGTCGGTGCTCGCCGGTGGCTGGGTCGACGGCGCCGAGGAAGTACCCGTGCACGTTGTCGACGGTCGAGAAGATCGCACGCGCCCACTCGGAGGGCTGGCAGATACCGTGGCCGACCCGTCTCGGCGTCGACGGTGTGCACGATGACCGTGACGGCGAACCCGGCCACGGCGGGGAAGCACTGCTCGGTCGCGACGTCGAACGGCGCGATGGATGTGTGGATCCGCAGCTCGACGTCCGTTCCGGTGCGCGCCGCCACCGTGATGAGGTGCGGATCCGCTGAGATGTCATCGGTGGCCAGAGACGGCAGCGCCTCGTCGGCGCTGGGGTTTCCGGTGCTTGCGGACATGGGACAAAGGGTACGGGGCCACGGCGCCCCGGCCGACAGTGCGACGGTAGTTCGCACCGACGACGACCGGACCGGCTGAATGGTCCGCTGAACAGCAGAAACGACATGTCCCCCGAAGGAGGTATTGGCACGCATGCCACACCGCCAGCCTTCGTCTCGACGTCGCCAGCCGGCACAGTTCGGATCACCGCCCACCCCAGGGCAGGATGAGACCGTGAGCGACCGAACCACAGCAGACCTCGAGCGTGAACTCGCCATGCTCGCCCACGTACGCGACCGTCTCCGGGCTTCGGAGGGCGAAGACTTCCGCATCCCGACAACTCCCGTCGACCAGGTTCTCGATGAGCTCAACAGCCTCGAACGATCGCCGTGGGATCCGAACTGAGTCCATCCGTGCAGAGTCCGGGCATCGGTTACCGATGTTTCGGGCTGGCCGTAACAAGGTCGGCCGCTGCCGCAACGATGGAGTAACGGGGCCCGACATGAATTCGCTGCGCCGACAGCCGGTCCTGCACCACAACAAGTGATTTCTGTCGGTCAACAGCCCTACGCTTGCGGAACCTGCTGCACACCACCGTGCAGGAGGAACCATACGGAGGGGAGGAAAATTGACAGGTCCGCCCACGCCTAGCAAGCGGTCGGTCCTGGTCGAATGGCTTCAGGTGATCACTGCAATCGCCATGCTGACCAGGACCGCGCTTGAACTGCTACCTATGTTCCCAGGCTAGGAACACGCAGAACGCCGGGATTCTTTGCCGAGAGGCCCGGCGTTCTGCAGTTCACGGTATACGTGAGGTCCGACGCATTCGAGTAGAACCCTCTGCGACGTTCGACGCGTTCCTCAACATTGTGCAACAGCCCCTGCAACGCATCCGTACTCCGGTGAGCGACAGGGACTCCCTGATCTGCGCACATCCCCTGTGCCTGTGTGCACGTCGACGTGCATACCCATGAATCTGCTTACTAGGCTCCCTATTGAGGGCGCACCGAACGCCTCGTTTGCCCTTGATGAAGGAAAGGACTCGGCCCGCCTCTGGGGCCGGCACACACTATGACCTCTCTGACTCGCGGAGCGAATAGCCCGATCGACACGGCGACCACGACGGTGGAGGTGACCGGCGCCCGGCAGGGAACGGTCGATTTGTTCGTCTTCCAGCTCGGTGCCGATTTGAAGGTGCGGACGGATGCCGATCTGGTGTTCTTCAACAACCCGAGCACCCCGGAAGGTGCGGTCACTCTCGTCGGCGGGCAGGTAACGCTGAACCTCGGAACTGTCCCCACCGCGATCGACACCCTCGCTGTGGCCGTCGCGCTTGATGAGAACGCGCCCGGCAGCTTGTCCCAGGTGCCCGGCTTGGCCGTGACGGTCACCCAGACGGGCGGTGCCTCGTTCGAGATCCCGGCGGAGGGCCTGACCACCGAGCGTTCGGCGGTGCTGCTCGAGGTGTATCGGCGCAACGGGTCCTGGAAGGTGCGTAACCGGTCGGCCGGCTGGAGTGGGGGACTCGGCGCCCTGATCACCGAGCACGGTGTCACTGTCGACGAAACCCCCTCGCAGACAACCGCACCCACACAGGCACCCGCACCCGCACAGGCACCCGAACCTGCGCAGATACCGGCACCCGCACAGTCAGATGCCGCGGCCGCCTCGGCGACCGTCGACGGGAACGGTGTGCGGACGGTTGCCGGTGAGGCCACCCTTTCGCTGGTCAAGCGGGAGAAGCTGAACCTGCAGAAACGTGAGGTCGCGAAAGTCCTCCTGACGAAGGGTGCCTACAACCCGGTCGGCCGCGTCGTCCTGGTGATGGACAACACCGGGTCGATGTCCAAGCGGTACAGGTCCGGTGAGGTCACACGCATCATCGAGCGGATGGTGCCGGTCGCGACGCAGCTCGATTCGGACGGGAACCTCGAGGCCTACGCCTATGCCCAGCGGTTCGTGAAGTTGCCGGACGTCACCGTCGCCGATGCCGACACCTGGGTGAACACGTACGTCCACCTGCACGGCCGGCACGGTGACATCGATTTCGATGCGATCGGCGGAACCAACAACGAGATCCTGATCATGGAGGAGATCATCGGCACCCTCGACAAGGCCGCCGCGGTCCCGACGTTGGTGCTGTTCTTCACCGACGGCGGATTCCACGCAAAAGCGCAGATCACGGCCCTGATGCGGACGGCGTCGGTATTGCCGGCGTTCTGGCAGTTCATCGGAATCGGCAAGTCCAGCTTCGGTGTCCTCGAGAAGCTCGACAACCTGACCGGCCGACTCGTCGACAACGCCGGGTTCTTCGCGGTCGAGAACGTCGACACGCTCAGCGACGCGGCCCTGTACGAGTTGCTGCTCAGCGAGTACCCGGACTGGTTGCGCGCGGCACGGAAGGCCCGCGTTCTCAGCTGAAGACCAAGACCCGTCGGGGGAACCATTGCGCGATCCTGCTCCGCGGGTTCACCTAGCGGCCCTCAGCGAGTCAATGCTCACCGTAACTCAGGCTTTCACCAACACCGCCGCCCACCAGCTGCACTGTGTTCGCCTGCCTGCTCGGCTGGGCACGTGCGATACGCCGCCCCGGAGTGAGCTCCTCCGCGCCCGAAGAGTCTGGGCGGTCGTCGAGGTCAGTGAATTCAGCTGGAACGACGGCCCATAGCATTCGTCGCCGCAAACGACGCCCATCTGCGTCCGCCTGGGCTTCGGGATACACGATGCCGGAAATGTGGCTGCGGCGGAGGTCGTGCCTGCGGCAGACTGTGCCTGGTGATCTTGACGATTTCCACGACGGCGCGACCGGCGACCGATCTCGGTTATTTGCTGCATAAGCACCCTGATCGGGTCCAGGAGTTCACCCAGTCCTGGGGTGTCGCCCGGGTGTTCTACCCGGAGGCGGACGAGGATCGCTGTACAGCGGCGCTGTTGTTGGATGTCGATGCGATTCGGCTCGCCCGCACCTCCCGCGGGTCCACACCGGACTACGCGCTCGGCCAGTATGTCAACGACCGGCCGTACGCCGTGTCGTCGTTGCTGTCGGTGGCGTTGGCGGACGTCTTCCGCACCGCCCGCGCCGGCCGGTGCACCATGCGACCCGAGCTTGCCGCCGCACCGCTACCCCTGGAGATTTCGCTGCCCGCGTTGCCGTGTCGCGGTGGGCCGGAGTTGGCCGAACGCCTCTTCCGCCCGTTGGGGTGGGCCGTCGAGGCGGACGCCGTACCGCTGGACGATGCGTTCCCGGAATGGGGTGATTCCCGCTACGTGCGGCTCATCCTGCGTGGGGACATCCGACTTGCCGACGCATTGAATCATCTCTACGTGCTGCTTCCGGTGCTCGACGACGCCAAACACTATTGGGTCGCCTCCGACGAGGTCGACAAGCTGATCCGGGCCGGTGCCTCCTGGCTCGCGGAGCACCCGGACAGGGCCCTGATCACCGACCGCTACCTGCGGCACCAGTCCGCTCTCACGCGCTCGGCCTTCGAGCGGCTCGCCGAACTCGGCGACGACGTGGAGGAGCAGCTGGCACCGCCGGTCGACGAGGAGCCCGAGACCGACCCGGTGCCGGCGGACACGACGCCGTTGAATGTGCTTCGGCGTGAGGCGGTCCTCGGGGTCCTCGGCGAGTTGGACGTGCGCAGGGTCATCGACCTCGGATGCGGTTCCGGGCAACTCGTTTCCGCGTTGTTGGACAATCCCGGTTTCACCGAGATCGTGGGTGTGGATGTGTCGACCCGAGCGCTGACGCTCACGGCACGCCGGTTGCGGTTGGATCGGATGCCGGAGCGGCGACGGGAGCGACTGCAGCTGTTCCAGGCGGCGCTGACCTATACCGACCGGCGGTTCGCCGGCTACGACGCGGCCGTGTTGATGGAGGTCATCGAGCACATCGACCCGCCGCGGCTGACCGCACTCGAACAGGTGGTCTTCGGTACCGCCCGGCCGGGGTACGTGCTCGTGACGACGCCCAACGCCGAGTACAACGTGCGCTACACCGACCTGCACGGTATGCGTCACCGCGACCATCGCTTCGAGTGGTCGCGGCCGGAATTTCGTTCCTGGGCGGCCACGGTCTGCGATGTCCACGGCTACAGCGTCGACTTCCGTCCGGTCGGTGATGACGACCCCGAGGTCGGGTCACCGACTCAGATGGCGGTCTTCACACGGATGGGAGGCGGCGATGACTGACATCTCGGTGCCGGCGCTGTCGCTGGTGGTGCTCGTGGGAGTGACTGGCAGCGGCAAATCCACCTTCGCCGCACACCATTTCGCGCCGACACAGGTGCTGTCGTCCGACTTCTGCCGTGGGCTGGTCGCCGACGACGAAAACGATCAGGCCGCCACCAGGGACGCCTTCGACGTGCTGCTCTACATTGCCGGGACCCGGTTGCGCCGCGGCCTGCTCACCGTGGTTGATGCCACCAACGTGCAACGTGAGTCACGCAAGGCGCTGATCGATCTGGCCAAGTCGCACGACGTCCTGGTCGATGCGATCGTGGTCGACGTTCCCGACGACGTCGCGATCGAGCGCAACGCGACCCGACCGGACCGCGGCTTCGGTCCGCACGTGATTCGTCGCCAGCACAAGGACCTTCGACGGTCGCTGCCGAAGCTCGGCCGCGAAGGCTTCCGCCGGGCGCACGTACTCACCGGTGTCGACGAGATCGCTGCGGCGACAGTATCGACCGAGAAGGCCTGGACCGACAAACGGGAGCTGACCGGCCCGTTCGACATCATCGGCGACGTCCACGGCTGCCGGAGCGAACTTCAGACGCTGCTGCGTGAGCTCGGCTGGACGCTCGCACCCGATGGCGGGGGCGCCTCCCATCCCGAGGGCCGGATCGCGGTGTTCGTCGGCGACCTCGTCGACCGCGGACCCGACACTCCCGGGGTGCTGCGCCTGGTGATGGGCATGGTGGCGGCCGGAACCGCGCTGTGTGTCTCGGGCAACCACGAACAGAAGCTTGCCCGGGCCCTGCACGGCCGGAAGGTCGCCACCTCGCACGGACTGCAGCAGTCGCTCGATCAGCTCGCTGCGGAATCCGACGGCTTCCGCAGGTCCGCGCACACCTTCATCGATGGCCTGATCAGCCACTACGAACTCGACGGCGGCAATCTGGTGGTGGCACACGCCGGGCTGAAGGAGGCCTATCACGGCCGCGCGTCGGCGAGGGTGCGCTCGTTCGCGCTGTACGGCGACACCACCGGCGAGACCGACGAGTACGGACTGCCGGTGCGCTACCCGTGGGCCCACGAATACCGCGGGCGGGCCGTGATCGTCTACGGCCACACCCCGGTCTCGGACACCGAATGGATCAACAACACGATCTGCCTCGACACCGGCGTCGTCTTCGGCGGCAGGCTGACCGCCCTGCGCTACCCCAGCAAGGACATCGTGTCCGTTCCCGCAGAGCAGGTATGGTTCGAACCGGTGCGCCCACTCGGCACCGGCTCGGCTGCGCCGGGTCAGCCGGCGCAGCGCGATCCGACCCTGTTGTCCATCGACGACGTGCGCGGAACACGGCACATCGACGTCCGGTACAACAAGGGGCGCATCAAGGTGCGCGAGGAGAACGCCGCCGCCGCACTCGAGATCATGAGCCGATTCGCCGTCGACCCACGCTGGCTGGTGTACCTGCCGCCGACGATGGCTCCACCGGCCACCTCGACGCTCGACGGCTACCTCGAGCATCCCGCCCAGGGTTTCGCCGAGTTCGCGGCGGCTGGGGTGACGGAGATCGTGTGCGAGGAGAAGCACATGGGTTCCCGGGCGATCGCCGTGCTGGCCCGCGACGCCGCCACCGCGGCGAAGCGATTCGGCGTCACCGACGGCAGCTCGGGCATCGTCTACACCCGCACCGGCCGACCGTTCTTCGACGATCCGACCCGGATGAGCGAACTGATCGACCGGCTCCGCACCGCGTGCGGGCCGCTCATGGACGACCTCGGGTCGCCGTGGCTGGTACTCGATTGCGAACTGCTGCCGTGGTCGGCGAAGGCGGGAGAGCTGATCCGCGACCAGTACGCGTCGGTCGCCGCCGCCGCGGGCGCCGCGCTTCCCGAAGCGATCACCGCGCTCGAGCGCGCCGCGGCACGGGGTCTGGACGTCGGCGACCTGCTGACCCACACGCGAACCCGCGCGGACAACGCCCGTCGGTTCCGGGAGGCATACGCCCGATACTGTTGGCCGGTCGACTGCCTCGACGGGGTGCGACTGGCACCGTTCCAGATCCTCGCCTGCGAAGGCGGGGCGCCCGCAGTCACCGAACCGCACTCCTGGCATCTGGCCAAGCTGGCGATGCTCGAGAACCCTCTCATCGCCGACACCAGACACCAGTTCGTCGATCTCACCTCGGATACATCCCGGGATGCGGCGACCGCCTGGTGGTCGGGGCTGACCGACGCCGGCGGTGAGGGCATGGTCGTCAAGCCACTCGGACCGACACCCGCGGAACTGGCGCACAGGCGGATTCAGCCCGGGATCAAGGTGCGGGGGCAGAAGTACCTGCGGATCATCTATGGTCCCGACTACACCGAGCATCTCGACGTGCTGCGTGACCGGTCCCTGGGCCGGAAACGATCGATGGCCCTGCGTGAACATGCACTCGGGCTCGAAGCGCTGACCCGACTCACCGAAGGCGACCCGCTGTGGCGGGTGCACGAGCCGGTGTTCGCGGTCCTTGCGCTCGAGTCCGAGCCAGTCGACCCACGGTTGTAGTGTGATGGTCTCCATCGGTCGGGCACGGTCACCGTCCGTCCTCGAGGTGGCGCTTCCGCTTGGTGGCACTGCACCGCGCCGGTGAGAGCACGAAGGCGTTGTGGCTCCGCAAACAGCGGCAAGCGCGGACCATCGACGACGACCAACTCACCGGTGTACTCGCCGTGGGTTTCCGAGCGGGGTACGCGACCCGGTGCTAGCGGGGTTCTCTCGGTGGTATGTCGAACTGTTTCCACTCCTGTTCCCAGCGCCGCAACCGGTTTCGGGTGAACAGTCGGTGTGCGATGGCCGTGGAGAGGAGGACGGCGCCGCCCCTCGGGGGATGACCGTTGCGTGGGCGGTTAAACCTCGGTTAAACCTGCCGATCGGGGTAGGTCGGTGGGGCTCCGCGTTCGGGCGCGGGCGGGCCGGATCAACGCCACGGGCGCGATCGGCACAGGCTCGGGTCACCCGGGGCCCACCCGCCGCGCAGGCGAGGGCGCGCCGTTACCCGGTGCACCGCGGATGCTTCCGGGTGGCGCCGCGGGCCGAGAAGCCGGGGGAGTGGGGGGTCCACCCCGCCGACCAGGTCCTGATGCTGCGCGGCAGTGTTCAGCGCCTCACCCGGATGGTCGGCACCCTCGACGCGTCGACCGTCCACGGGGTAGCGGCCGACCCGGTGGGTGTCAGGCTGGTCCGGGGTTGGGGCCGCGAGGATGGTCACGGCGCCGGTGCTCGAACCGTGCTCGCTGCTCGTCCAGCACGATCAGGCCCCGTCGCCGGATGCGGTACTGCTCGCGGGCGAGTAGTAGGCGCACGGCGGCGGTGTGTCGTGTCAGGTCGGTGGCGCGCCGGGCCGCGTCCTCGTCGTGGAGAAGGTGGGCGGCGGTGCGGTCGCAGTGGAGGAGGAGCTGCTCGTATGCCAGGCGGGAGGGGGCCTGCTCGTCGAGGTGGCATTGCGCGAGGTCCTCGACCAG
This sequence comes from Rhodococcus sp. WS4, assembly GCA_006543605.1. Classification (GTDB taxonomy): domain Bacteria; phylum Actinomycetota; class Actinomycetes; order Mycobacteriales; family Mycobacteriaceae; genus Rhodococcus_F. Next base: position 2,678 of record RRBB01000204.1, on the reverse strand, counting down.
TTGCAGCAGAATCCGCATCAGCCGGTAGTTGGTCCGGAGCAGGGCCGTCGGGAGGGCACCGAGTGTCACTTGCGGAGCGTAACCCGCCCGTGATGTTCTGTGGACAGAACTGTGGATGACGGTCGGGGGAACTAGGGTGCGACCCCGGCGGATCGGTCCCCCGATCTGCCCCGGGGTCGAGGGGTACTCAGTGGATTCCGACGCCTCCGCCGAGGCCGAACAGGACGCTCAGCCAGTGCAGAAACGCCTGGAACGCCAGGTTGAAGTCGATGCCCGCCGACATGTGCACTCACCTCCTCCGCCCCGAATCCCCTCCGCTGGGTTTATCGCAGGTCGCGGCGCTGGGTTTCGGCCACGCCCGAGGTCATCTGACACCAACGACTCGTCACGCCCAGGAGTCGTTGAGTGTTCGGTGAGTGTGACGCTGTCGATGGCTCACAGCGGGGGTGTCCCTGATGCCTGTTGAACGTCCGGTCGTCCACAGATGCCTCTAGGGTGCCGCTGGCCCGTGGAGGTCTCACCATAGAGAGCCGGTCGAGCGGGCGTTCCGGGCGATTCCATCGCCGGTGCGGTCCTTGTCGGGGGGCTCGCCGAAGTCACGACGCCGCCGGGTTCTCCATCGATGTCACCGAATCCCTCGACATCGCGGTCCGCGAATCGGTCGACGAGGCGGTGACCGACATGGCGAGATCACGGGCCGCCATCGACCAGGAAAGGGGCGTGAACGCTCACCTGCGGCATCTCCCCGGATCGTGCGTTCGATGTGCTCGTGTGGGCGCTCGCAGCAGACGGACACCAGCCGGGCCGTGACCTGCGGGGGTGGTGATCGGCGCCGCGCCCGACCGACATCACAGCCGCCACCCACCGAACACCCTCCGAGCGGCGGATGGTGTGGACGGGATCGAAGGGCACCCCCAGACCCGCGTGACGTCAGGTTGTTGCCTTCGCCTGGCCGCTGCTGGTTAGAAGGTGCCGGCCGCGTCCACCGTCTCGAAGATCTCGATCGTCGGGCTCGCCTGGACGCCGGCCTGCTCGGTGATGATGGCTACCTTGCCGTTGCCGTCGAAGAACATGTGGAACGATTCGGCGGAAGTCCATTGGTCGATCACGACCAGTTCGTCCGCGCCGGCGACGAATCGGTGATGTTCGGCGCCGAGTGTCTTTGCATCGTCGGTGATCTCGTCGAGCAGTTCGGCGTTGTCGGTGAGTGATTGCGTGGCCGCGGCGGTGTCGGCGACAGGGAAACGTGCGATGACGACCACGCTCATGACTGACTCCTTCGCCCAGGTCTTCGTGTCGATCTTCCCTTTCAGTATCGTGCCCGGCCGGGGGCAGGGGAACACCCGCTGCGACAGTTCTCCGACGCCACGGCTGCCCGGGCTGCACCGCCCCGGTGCGGGGGGTGTGCGCCCCGCCGGGCACCGGGGGTGTCGACGCGAGTGTCCGTGTTCCACCTCTCCGCGCGCCCGGCCGCCGATGGCGGACAGCGCAACTCGTCGGATCAGCGCGGAACCCGGGAGTGGGGCCGCCGTCGACCTCCTCGACGGCCAGGGGCGCGGTGCCCGTTGCCCGTTCGCCGAGGACGGCAGGTGATGGCGCGTCTGCGCGGTGCGCCGAGCGACGGCTCGTTGTCGGTGCTGATCGTCGTGGTGGAAGGCCCCGCGCGGTGTCGGATGGGGTCACTTCCGATGGTGACGGACCCGTCAGGTTGACGGTGAGGCGTCGCGACCCCTCCGGGGGCGAGGTCGGCGTGTGATCGACGTGCACGGTGAACTCCGCCGCGGTGAGCGGGGCGGTGCTGATCTGGCCGGCTGGGCGGGCGGAGGCGTGTGGTGTGCACGCGGTGACCACCCGGCGCCGGATGTCGTTGTGCGCATGAGTGGTACGAACTCGGCAGTCCCCCGGCCGGTAGGTGCGCTGACCGGCGGTGTCGGCGCCCACGTCAGGACGACACCGCCCCCCCGCTCGGGGAGATCGTCCGTGGGAGGGCGGAAAGCCCACGCCCTCGTAGTCGCGAGAACTGGCGGCGGGCAATGCCCGCAGGACTGTGGGGACGGTGTCAGCGCGCCTCACGCCGCTGATCGGGGCGGTCGTCGGCGAACATGGCCTCGATCCGGGCCTTGATTTCCTCGGTACTGATCGCGGCGGCGTGCGCGGTACCGCGAACGCCGGCGTCTGTCACGGTGGCCGGTGTGGTCGTGTTCATCGTGGAAGTTCCTGCCTTCGTCTCGATGGGGGGCGATCCTGCGTAGGTGAGGCGTCGGGGTCAGAGCCCGACGGCGGTTTCGAGGAGATCCAGTTCGGCGTCGAGGTGATCGAGCATGGGGTGCAGGTCGGGGACGGTGCGCCGGCAGCCGGTGAGTCCGAAGACGATCTGATCGTCACTGCTGGTGCAGGTGATGTTGAGTGCCTGACCGGTCGTGGGGATCGAGAGCGGGTAGAGCGATTCGAGTCGGGCCCCGTTCCAGTACAGGGGGGTTCGGGGGCCGGCGACGTTGGAGATGACCGCGTTGAACGGCGGCCGCAGTGGGCCGCGGCGGCCGAGGAACATTTCGACGCCGAGCGGGGCGGCGCCGAGGGCGCTCATCGCGAGGACCTGGGCGGGGCTCATCGCCTGGAGGGCGGCCTTGCCCTCGTTCATGCAGTTGCGCACGGTTTCGAGACGGTGTGCGGGGTCG
>RRBB01000203.1:0-19056 GCA_006543605.1 Rhodococcus sp. WS4 | reverse complement strand
CGCGGGTGACGCGGAGCAGGCCGAATCCCACGTCGTCGTCCATGCCGAGGACGTTGGTGTATTTGTGGTGCGCGTAGTTGTGGGTGATCTTCCAGTGTGCCGACGGATCGGCGTTGTCCCATTCCCAGTTCACGGAGTGCACTTCGGGGTCGTTCATCCAGTCCCATTGCCCGTGCATCACGTTGTGCCCGAGCTCCATGTTCTCGATGATCTTCGACAACGAGAGCATCCCGGTGCCCAGTACCCACAGCGAACGCTTGCGGGAGCCGAAGAGCACGGCGCGGCCGCCGAGTTCCAGGCCGCGTTGCAGCCGGATGGTGTTGCGGAGGTACCGGGCGTCGCGTTTACCACGGGATTCCTCGATGTCCCGCCGGATCGCATCCAGGTCGCGGCCGATGGCCTCGACGTCGGCGTCTGTCAGGTGCGCATATTCCTTGATGTCCGATATCGCCATGAACCTACGGTACCGTAAGTTACGGTCTCGTAGGTTACGGGCGAGTAGCTTATGATGCGAATCACTTCGACTGGCACGCAGACAGTTTCGACTTCGAATGATGCACGAGACGAGCCAAATCCCGCGTTCCCGGGCCCGCGGCGACGCGGAAGCCGCCCCGCACCGTCCCGCAGGACATAGCGGACGGTCGTATCGCTGCAGGCCCGGTCGAACAAGAGAGTTACACATCGCCGGTAGCTCGGAGCATCGGCATGCGCGCGCAGTGGAGACTCCGCCAGGGGTGGGTCACTGGGTAAGGAACGTGGGCACCTGGTCGGGGTGGAAGCGGGGGAGGGCGGCGGCGAGGGCGGACAGGTCGTTGCCGCTACGCAGGATGGTGCCGTCGGGTCGGATGATTACGGCGCGGGCGCGTCCGCGCCGTAGCCAGCGGTGAAGATCGGTGCCGGGTCGAGCCAGCAGGACTGTGCCACCACGTTGTTCGATGTCGGTGTGTTGTGTCGGGGTCGGGGAGAGGGAGGTGACCACCGCGAACCGCCCGGCGACGACCTCGGCGAATCGGCGACCCTGGTCGAGGTCCGGATTTGGGATCAGGCGGCCCGCTCGGCTTCTGCGTAGTCGAGGTCGTTCTATCAGAGTGGAGCGGTGAAGGGCTGGGGTCTCGCCGTCCATGACCTTGTCGCTCAGGCCCGGCAGACGGTGTAGCAGTGGTACGACGATGCGGCGGATGAGGTTACCGAGTTCGCCGCCTTCGGTCATGGCCATTCCGACGAGCTTCGCGCGCCGGATCAGTGCGAGCGCGTGGGGCTTGCGTTCGATCTCGTAGGTGTCGAGTGCGCTTTCGGGCAGATCCCCGGTGAGGACGCCGGCAAGTTTCCAGGCGAGGTTCAGCGCGTCGCGGATCCCTGCCCCCATCCCCTGTCCGATGAACGGCGGTGTGAGATGGGCGGCGTCGCCGAGTAGGAAAACGCGCCGGTCGCGCCATCGGTCCGCGATGCGGGCTCGAAAGGTGTACTCGGCCACGCGGACAAGCTTCAGGTCGTCGACGGGTGTGTTCCGTGTCCATGGTGAGATGAGGGGATGCAGTCGAGCCATGTCGCGATAGTCATCGGCGGTCTCACCGGGTTTGAGCCGGAACTCCCAGCGGTAGCGAGTGTGTCCGATCCGCATGTACGTTGCCGCGCGTACCGGGTCGCACACCTGGTGCGCGCCCTCCCACTGGCCGAGGTCTGCGGTGGTCGCGACGTCGACGACCAGCCAGCGTTGTTCGAACTTCAGGTCCCGCATCGTTGCCTGAATGTGGTCTCTGACCAGGCTGTTGGCGCCGTCGCAGCCGAGGACGTATCTGGTCCGCACCGATTCCTGCACACCGGTGCTTCGGTCGGTGAAGTCGACGCGAATGCTGGCGGCCTCGTCCTCGGCCAGCCCGGTGACCTCTACGTTGCCGCGGAGCGAGGCCCGCGGGTGCCGTGTCAGGTTGGCGCGCAGGATCTCCTCGAGCTGCGGCTGGTCGAACATGTTGGCCTCGGGGTAGCCGTGGATGCCGGGACCGGGGTCTCGGTGGAACTCGGTGAGAACTCGCATGTTCCGGTCGACAAGCCGCAACCCGAGGCAGGGCCGGGAGATCGCCGCGAACTCCTCGGCGATCCCGAGGTGCGCCACGATCCGGTGGATCTCACCGTCGAGGTGGACCGCCCGCGGCTGCGCATAGACGCCCTCCCAGCGCTCGAGTATCAGGCACTCGACACCGTACTGAGCCAGTAATGTGGCGGCGGTCAGTCCGGTGGGCCCGGCACCGACGATGACGACCGGGACGATCCGCTCGCTCATCGGATCGCTCCGAGCAGGACTACGAGGTAGGCCACGATCACTATGCCGACGACGATGGCGGGCATCATCTCCCGCAATCCGTCACCGTTGCGTACGTGCGTCGCGACGGCACCGACCATCAGGAGCAGCAGCCCGATACCGGCTGCGGCGCCGAGCGCCGGCACGAGTCCGCCGATCAGGAGACCGACGGCACCGGCAACCTCGAGCGCACCGATGCCCCGATACGTGCTGACGGACATACCGACGTGGGCTGCCCGTTCCCGCATCGGCGAGGTTGCCGCTATCTTGCCGACGCCGAGCAGAAGGTAGAAGACTGCGAGGCAGAGTGCCAAAACTAGTGATGCGGTGGTCATGTGCGCACCGTTACCTTCCAATTGATCGCATATCGGTCCAGAATCGCCTTGACCGTCGGTTCGCTGGCAGATCCGTCGATCTCGACAGTTGCAAGGAGCGAACCGTCCTCTACGGAAGCATGGATGCTTCCGATGCCTGCGACGGTGGCGAGGGCACGCTCGAGCTCGCGCCGTGTCGCGTCGGCTCGCAGTGCGAGCTTGTAGAGCTTGCCTACTGCCGTGACGGGCAGCGCGGGGAGAATGGTCACCGCCTTGGGTGCCGCGGCCCGTTCGGGGACACGCTCGCCCGCCCAGGCCTGTAACTCATGCGCGGTGACACCGGCGTCGGCGGCAACGGTGACGTAGGCAACGGGCACTTCGCCGGCGTGGGCATCGGGGCGTCCCACCGCGCTGGCCGCGGTGACCTGCGGATGACCCAGTAGGGCGTCTTCGATGACCGCTGGATCGATGTTGTGCCCGCCCCGGATGATGACGTCCTTCGCGCGTCCGACCAGGTAGATGAAGCCGTCGCTGTCGACGCGCGCCAGGTCGCCGGTGTCGAGCCAACCGTCGATCAGTTTGCCCATGCCGTCGAGAACGTGTCCGTGTTCGTCGTGGGCGGCAACATAGCCGGCGAACACCGTCGGACCGCTGATCGCCAGCACTCCGGTGGCTCCGGTGGGCAAGTCTTCCCAGGTGCCGTCTTCACGGACGCGTACCACCTTGACCTGTTGATAGGGCATCCGTACCCCGACCGAGCCAGGTCGTGGCGCGCCGGGAAAGCTGCGTGCACTCGCGCAGGTTGCCTCCGTCAGTCCGTAGCCTTCGAGCAGGGGCACACTCGTGTGGTCCTGGAACTTCGAGGCGACCGCAGCCGGTAGAGGCGACGCTCCCACCATGGCGAAGCGCAGACTACTGATGTCGGCATCGACCGGGCGCTGCGCGAGGGCCGCGTATACGGTGGGCACCGCGCTCATCGACGCGATGCGGTAGTGCTCGACGATCTTCCAGAATTCGCTGGACAAGTCCGGGTCGCGATAGCCGAGCGGGCCGGCCCACACCACACCCTGGCCCTTGAACAGCGGTGACAGCAGCGTGACCATCAGGGCGTTGACATGGAACAGCGGCAGGGCGGCGAATACGACGGAGTCCGAGTCCCACGACGAGTTCGCGGCCAGCATCCAGGCATCGGCGACCTCGTTGTCGTGAGTGTGGGCGGCCAGCTTTGGAACACCGGTGGTACCACCGGTGTGAAACAGTGCGGCCACGTCGAACCCGCGGGGGGGATCACCGACGAAGTCGGAGGAATCGATATCGGCCGACAGCGCACTGAGATAGCCGATCCGCACTCCGTCGACCTCGGGCAGGTCCGCAGGCGCGCCGGCGGCGCCGGTGGGCCGCAAGACCACCACGGCGTCCACCCGTCCGCTCATAGCAATCTGGTGCGCGGCCTCCCATGTCTCGGGCGCAAGTTCCGGTCCGGCCGCGACGAGTACCCGGGCACCTGAGCGGCGCAGCAGTTCAGCGATGTGCTGCGGCGACTGCGCGGCGTTGATGGGAGCTGCAATGCCGGCAAGCTGTGCGGCGAGAGTAGCGGGGATCAACTCGGCGCAGTTGGGCGCCATCAGGGCGACCGCGTCGTGGCGCCGCACGCCCAGACGATGGAGGAGGTTCGCGTAACGATGAACATCGTCGAGTAGTTCGGAGAAACTGCGCTGCACCGGCTCCCGCCACCGTGCGCCGGCGGGGAGGACGGTGAGCGCGAGGCGATCCGGGCACATGCGGGCCGCGCGGGTGAGCAACGCATAGGTGGACTCCGGAAGCCCCCGATCTCGCAGCGGCACGGCCTCGATCGTCGCGAGATCCGAGGGCGCCGCGTAGTGCGGCCACAGCAGGTCGGTGGTCATCGCGTGTACCTCACCACCGTGCGCTGGCGCCCCAAGTCGATGGTCCCGTCGTCTGTGAAGACGGTGGCTTCGATGAGGTCGCCGTCCTGCAGATAGTTCGAATTCTTGGCCTGGCCCGCAAAGAAGAGCTTCCATTTGACTGCGGGCGGTAGCAGGGAGGAGAGGATTGCGATCGGCTTCGGTGGGGCGCTCAGTGCCGTCCCGACCGGCGTTCCGGTCAGCAGCAAGTCCCCGGCATCGAGGCGTTGGAACCGGGTCAGCGCCTGCAGAGTCTCGGTCGGCTGGTAGATCATGTCGGCAACGGTCATGTTCTGGCGCGGCGCGCCGTTGACCCAGAGCCGCAGGCGCAGGTCGGTGAACCGCTTCAGTTCGTCGGCGTCCAGCAGTACCAGCGCGGGGCCGACCGGGGTGAACGTCGGGTATGACTTGGCCTCGTAGAACTGCGTTTTGGGAAGCTGGACGTCGCGCGCGGAGATGTCGTTGGTGACAACCAGGCCGGCAACGTAATCGGCGAGAGTGTCTGCGGTGATCGCCGTCCCGACAGGGATGTCGCGGGCGAAGACGAGCCCGATCTCCACCTCGTAGTCCAGTAGCCGGACGTGGGCGGGACGGATCACGTCGTCGTTGGGACCGCTGATCGAACCGGATGCCTTGCGGAAGAAGGTCAACGGAATGGTGTCGGGGTTCATCCCGGCGTCCTCGACGTGCGAGGCGAAGTTCGTCATCTGTGCGACCACCCGGCAGGGGGCGGTGACCGGGGAGAGCAACCGGAGGGTCTCGACCGGCACGGTGCCTTTGGTGGACGCCGCGGCCTCGACGGCTGGTCGGTCGGCCAGCAGTTGTGCGGTGGTGGTCGCCTCGGTGTCTACCCGTGCGGCGCCGGTGGGTGTGTCGACCCACCAGGCGTCGGCGGTGCGGAGGACGGAGATCGTCATGAGCTGGCAACTTTCAGAAGGCCGCCGAGGCGGTGGAGGTCGAATTCGTTGTCGGCGCGCAGCGCGTTGACGACGGCGCGCAGTTCCTGGAGTGATTCCCGACCGGGGTTCAATCCGAGGAAGTCTTTGGTGGCGGGCGGCCCCCATTGGGCCAGCCCGGACGCGGTCATCGGTGCCCAGCCCGCGTCGAGGGTGTTGTCGAAGAGATCGCCGTCGCTGAAGTGCTCGACCATGAATCCGTCAGGGTCGCGCCAGTAGTCGAAGATTTGGCTGCCCTGGATGTGTCGGCCGATGCCCCAGGACCGGCGGTAGCCCCGGTCGAGCAGGTATTCGCCTCCTGCGGCGAGGCAGTCGAGGTCGGCGACCTGATAGGCCGAATGCACATAGCGGTTGGCCGGGCCGAGAACCATCGCGAGCGTGTGATGGTCGGTGGGCGTAGCGCCCCGGTCGCAGCGGATGAAGCTCATGATCGGGCCCCGGGCCCGTTGCCCGGGGTAGTAGAGGAAGTCGCTGACGATCAGTCCGAGGTGCTCGAGGTACCAATTGAGCGTTTCGAGGTACGTCGTCGTCTGGAGCACGACGTGGCCGAGCCGTTGCACGGTGGCCGGCGCGCGAGGTGGCCGCTGGGGAGCGTTCACCCGCCGGCCGTCGTGGCCGAAATTCAGTGGGAGCGGGGCCTGGTCGGACAGCGCCGGCAACTCGAACGTGTCGGACACGACGCGCACTCCCAGAGCGCTGGGATCTGTGACATCGACCGTGATCCCGCCCAGACTCTCGGGAAGGGGCACGACCGCACCTCCGACCGCGTCCGCCAGTCGCAGCACGTCGGTCGCGTCGGCCGCCCGGAAGGCGGGACCGACGAACCGCGACCGTGGACCCCGGCGGATGAGCACGCACGGCGAACCGGGGTCTGTCCCGCGCAACTGCAGTTCGTGTGCGGTGCGAAGCGCCGTCGCAAAACCGAAGGCATGGGCGAACGCCTCCGCCCGATCGAGGTCGGGCTTCTCGAACTCCAGCCACGCGAGGTCGTGCACCTTGATGATCGGCTCGACGGCCCGCCCCCGGTGTTCGCCCGCCAGCGCGCCCTGCTCACTGTGCAGACCGGCATGCGGGTCATGGTGGGCATTCATTGACCACTCCCTTCGATTTGTGAGGATATCGTCACTGACGAGGATAACGTCAGTCAAGAGTTTTTGAGGAATTCGTCAATATTGATGACGTGCGGTAGGCTAGGGGCAGGTCAGACGGCTCGGGAGAAGGGCACGCAGGCATGATCGAGCAGATCACCACTGCGCCGAACCGCCTGGACCGGCGCAAGGCGCGTACCGCGCCGCACTCGCGCAGCCCAGTCCTTCATGGCGGCGGGGAAACTGACCGCCCCGATTCTCGTGGTCACCCAGACTGCAGATGTCGGAATGGGGTTGTTCTACAACCACTTCGAGGCCAAGGAGGAGCTCTTCCATGCGGCCGTGGAGGAGGCCCTCGACCGCCACGGCGCGGTGCTCGGCGAACTGACCGCAGATCTGGACGACCCTGACCGGATCTTTGCGCAGAGCTTCCGTCTGACCGGACGCCCTGCATCGCAGGAGCCCCGAGCCCCGCAAAGCTGTTCAGTCACGGGCAGACGCTTGGTCGACGGGATACTAATGGCTGGAATGGGATTGGTGCAGCGATTGCTCGGACAAGGCAGATTCGAACCGATTCGCGTGGTGACCGAAGTGACTGGCGCGGCCAGCGAGACGAATCGAGAAGAGATTCCCGTGGAGCACGTCGTCGAGCTCCTGCGGGAGCGTGTGTACGGCGCGATGACGTGTTCGGCGACGCTCGCCGTCCTCGTCCGCTATACGGCTCCCGAGACGAGCCCATGGGCTCGGGTCCTGGATGTCGCGGTGGCCACCGGCGGGCTCTGGGCAGCGAGCCTGCTGGCCGACTGGGTAGCACACCTCGGCGCGTACCACACTGCTCCGCGCGGACGGGCAGCGCTGCGGATGCTACAGGCCTCCGGCCAGATTGTGGAGGCCGCGGTCTTGCCCCTGCTGGTATTGGTCGCAGCCGCAGTCGGACAGCTGAGCACATCCACAGCGATGTGGATCGCGATGTGGATCCTCGTCGTCGAACTTGGCGTAATTGCTCTGCTTGCCGTGCGAATGGCCCAATTACGTTGGTGGCAACAGCTGTTCACCGTCACGGGTTTGGTCGGTGTGGGCGTACTTGTGGTCGGCATCAAGGTCCTCGGCCATTAGGTTGGCCCGTATGTGGCGACTGCTTGCTCGCGGATTGGAATAGTTGCCGGCAGGATGCCAACCGCTATGTGCATTCGCCCGCCAGCGCGCCTTGCTCACCGTGCAGACCGGTATGCGGTCATGGTGGTAACGCATCGACCATTCTGTTCGGTTTCTGAACGAATCGCCACTGGTGATTCATTCGTCAATCGAAGAGTTTGAGGAATTCGTCAATATTGACGACATGCGGGTAGTGTAGGGCAAGGCCAGACGGATCAGGAGAAGGGCACGCAAGCATGACCGAGCAGAGCACCGATGCGCCGAACCGCCTGGACCGGCGCAAGGCGCGTACCCGCGCCGCACTCGTACGCGCAGCCCAGTCCTTCATGGCGGCAGGGAAACTGACCGCCCCGATTCTCGAGATCACGCAGGCCGCAGATGTCGGAATGGGGTCGTTCTACAACCACTTCCAGACCAAGGAGGAACTCTTCCATGCGGCCGTGGAGGAGGCCCTCGACCGCCACGGCGCGATGCTCGACGATCTGACCGCAGATCTGGACGACCCTGCCCAGATCTTTGCGCAGAGCTTCCGTCTGACCGGACGCCTGCATCGCAGGAATCCCGAACTGAGCAAAGTTCTGCTCCGCGACGGGCCGAGTCTGGTCAGCTCGGACAAAGGTCTGGCGCCGAGAGCTCGCCGAGACATCGAGGCAGCCGCCCGTGCGGGCCGGTTCAGCGTGCGCGATCCCGAACTGGCCCTGACAATCACAGCGGGGGCTGCACTCTGTCTGGGTCAACTGCTGCACGACCACCCCGAACGTGACGACGCGCAGGACACCGACCAGGTCACCGAGGACCTGTTGCGAATGTTCGGCGTGTCGGCCGACGAAGCCCACGAAATCTGCCGACGCCCCTTACCCGACGCCGACGATCAACCCCAAGGCGCAACCGTCACATAGCGTGTCCGCGTCGTCGGGGTTGCGGACCGGACTCGTCCCTCCAATGCCCGGCTGACCGTGCTCGGACAGCGAGGTTGGCCTGCTTCGGCGGTCCTTCCCCAAGGCTGCCGAGCTGTCCGTCCGTGGCTCCGAGGTCTTCGGGCCGTTGAGAACCGTGCGAGCACACGGCCGCTCGAGATCCTCGGCTGGCGCGTGCCGGCGCAGGTTTTCGCCGAGGATCTCGCTACCATGAACCGACGGTGCCGGCGATGAGCGCTCGAATCCGCAACTCCGAGTTTCAAAGCGGGATGCCCGACTGGCTGTTGAGGCTTTCAGCCCAATTTGAGCCCGTATTGAGGGCCGAGACTGGCAATGGCCTTCTTGAGCTTTTCGCCGATATCGTCGAGGCCCTCCGCTGCCGAGGCGTCGACGGCCGCGCTGATTGCCGCAATCAGACTGCCGTCGGGTGCCAGCAGAGGCGTGGCCACGGCAAACGCGTCGGCGAGTGTGACTCCCCGGTTGAAGGCGAGTCGGCGGGACCGAATCTCGGGGAGCTCGGCGAGGAATTGTTGGACCCCGCCTGCCTGCTCGGGGGCGGCTAGGTCGAGGAGGCGGTACATCTCCTCGTCAGGGACGTTGGCGAGCAAGGTTTTTCCGGCGGCGGTGGTATATAACGGGCGACGGGCGTGGGTGCGAGCGACGAACGTGAGGCCAGGTGATTCTTCACCGACAAGGTCGGTGAAGACGATGGCGTCCCCGACGCGCACTGCGACGAGGACGGTGCAACCGAGGACCTCGCCCAACTCGGCCACGAACTGGTGATCGAGTGAGAGCGCTGCCAGCTTGTTAGCGCGTGCGGCGAGGACGAACGGCCCCGGTCCGAGGTGGAACCGGCGCTCCTCCTCGAGGAGATAGCCTCGGGCGAGCAGACCGTTGGTCAGCTCCTGTACGGAGCTCTTCGCCGCGTCCAGGGCGGTTGTCAGTTCGGCCAAAGTCACCCCGCGCGGGCTCAGAGACACGGTCTCGAGGATCTCGATTACGCGGTCGACTGTGCGATGCGGGCGAGCAGGCATGCGGGTGACCCTAGCAAACACCTCAGACAGGTGGGCTCCGCCTCTTGCGACGAGGCGCGCGTCACAGTACGCTCCAAACATGATCCGGAAATCCGGTTCTGAATCCGTAAATCCGTACGCACGAAAGGGGTCAAACCATGACCGCACCAGTCTCTCCCGGCATGATCCGCACCAAGACCGGCGTCCCGCTGCCGTTGGTCGCTCAGCCGCAGGATGACCTTCTGACCGTGAACATCGATGAGATCCCGCTGCTCGAGGACGCTATGGGCCCGGGGATCCATATTCAGCCGCTGCGCCTGGACCCGGAGAAGGGGCAGGTGGTGCTGATGGCCACCATGGCGCCCGGTTGCCTCCTGCCCGTCCACTACCACACCGGTACTGCCGAGGTATGGACGTTCTCGGGCTGCTGGAAGTACGCCGAGTACCCGGATCAGCCCCAGACCGCCGGCTCCTACCTCTACGAGCCCGGCGGCTCGGTCCACACGTTCTACTGCCCCGAGGACAACACCGAAGACACCGTCGTACTGCTGTGGATGGAAGGCGCGCAAATCGGATTCAACCAGGACGGCACGTTGCATTCGATCAATGACGCGACCTCCATTCAGCACGTGACCGAGACGGTGGCGGTGGCTCAGGGCACCGGACCGGTCGGCTACATCCACGGCGGCTCCGCCGGCGTCATCAAGTCCTGACATCGCCCTACCTCCACGGTTGCCGCCCGGGCGGCGCGGGGCGGGGCCGCCCGGGCCGCCCGCGGCGGCAGTTCGAGAAGGCCGAAAGACGGTGTCGTGCAGGTGAGCAGTCCACGATCCTGTCGGGCCACTCGACGCAACATCGGCTGCTCTTACCGTCCTGGCTGCTGCCGGCGCCCGGGGGGAGCAGCCTCGGCCTCGACCTGATGTGCGCGCGCTCCACCGTGGGTTCCCGCCGAGGAACAAGTGTCGAACTGACCGCGCTGGTGGCCCTCGGGCATGGCCGTGCTGGTGCTGCTCGCCGCCAGATATCCGGCCTGTGTGCAGTGTCGAGTGAGACCGCAACAACGCATTTCATCGCCAGAAGTCACGGAAACTTCTGCGCATCATAGTTATTGGGCGCGACGGGAAGCAGGGAGGTGCTGCTCTGGTGAAGACGCGTGCAGCGACGAGACGACCACTGCGGCGATGCCGCGGTCAACAACTCCTGATCGGAGAGGCAAGAAATCATGTCCGCGTTTGACGGTATCCGGGTCCTCGAATTGGGCCAAATCTACAACGGTCCGTACTGCGGACTTCTGCTCGCACAGCTGGGCGCCGAGGTCATCAAGATCGAGCCACCCGGCGGCGAGCAATTACGCTTCCGCTCACACCAGCCGGTCGAGTCCCACGAGTTCGTGATGCTCAACTCCAACAAGATCAGTGTGGTCCTCGATCTGAAGACCGACGCCGGGCGCCACGCGCTGCTCGACCTGGTCGAGACCGCCGACGTGCTCATCGAGAACTTCGCGCCGGGCACCATCGAGCGGCTCCGGCTCGGCCCGGAACAACTCCTCGAGCACAATCCGCGTCTGATCGTGGCCCGCGGCAAAGGCTACGGGTCCACGGGCCCGTACGCACACATGTCGGCCATGGACATCACCGTGCAGGCGATGTCCGGCAGCGCCGCGGCCACCGGAATGCCCGACGGTCCACCGACCAAGGCGGGCGCCGCATTCGTGGACTTCTCCGGCGGCATCCACCTGTTCGGGGCGATCAGCGCGGCCCTGTTCCAACGCGAGCGCACGGGGCGGGGGCAGCTCGTCGAGGTGTCGATGCACGACACCATCTACCCCATGCTGGCGTCCAGCCTCGGCGGCTTGCACAACAATCCCGACCGAAAGCTGCCCGAGCGCACCGGGAATCGGCACTCGGGCATGGCGCTCGCGCCGTACAACATCTACGAGGCGAGCGACGGATGGCTGGCGATCATCTGTATCTCCGAGCGGCACTGGCGCGGCGTCGCGACCGCACTGGGCCGGCCCGAGCTGGTCGACGACCCCAGGTTCGCCGCGGAGAGCGACAGGGCCGCGAACATCGATGCGGTCGACGACGAGGTGTCGTCGTGCACCAAGACCCGCACACGCGCCGAACTGGTGCGGGACCTGCAGGCCGCCGGTGTGCCGTGTGCGCCGGTCAAGTCGATCCGGGAGGTCGACACGGACGAGCACCTGATCGAGCGCGGCATGATCCGGTACGTCGAGCACCCGGCGAGGGGTCGGGTGCCGGTACCGGGATGTCCGCTCAGGCTCAGTGACTCACCGGTGGGACCACTGCGCGCCGCCCCGCTGCTGGGTCAGTCGACAGCGGAGATCTTGGCGGAACTGTCCGGTGAGGAGCCCCAGCATGTCCCCACTGCCTGAATCCGGCACTCCGCTGGCGGCGTACTACGCCCAGACGCAACCGCGAACAGGAGAGGTTCTCGCGCGACGCAGCCTCGGCACGCTCGACGCGGTGACCATCGGCCGCTACGCGATGACCATCGGCGCAACCGATCCGAAACACTACGACCCGGCGCACGCACGCGCGGCCGGGTACGCCGATGTCGTGGCCCCACCGAACATGCTCGCCGCGATCGTGGAGTGGGGTCTCGGCACCCCCGAGGCCCGGCTCCAGCCCGACGGAACCCCGCACGACGGGGACATGCCCCTCGGTGACGGCGACCTCGGACTGCGTGTGATGGGCGCCGGTGAAGAGATGGAGTTGGTCAACCCCGTGATCGCGGGCACGGAGGTGGTGCTCGAGACCACCCTCGAGGCGGTCACCCCCAAACACACCCGGGCCGGCAGCTGCGTGTTCGTCACCACCCTCAACACCTTCATGTCCGCCGAGGGTGCCGTCCTCAACCGGAATCGGCGCACCGTCGTACTGCGCAACCCCCTGCAGGAGTCCTGAATGTCCATCAGCTTCCAGACCGGAGACAGGCTGCCCCCGCTCGAGCACACGGGTACGCCTTTTCAGTTGTTCCGCTACAGCGCGGTCACCTGGAACCCGCACCGCATCCACTTCGACGAGTCCTATGCACGCGCGGAGGGCCATGACGGTGTCGTGCTGCACTCCCACCTCCGGGCGGCGCTCGCCTTGCGTTGCGTCACCGAGGGGCTCGGCCACGGGTGGCACGTCGCGAAGGTCGCCTACCGACTGCGCAGGCCCGTCTATGCACCGGCGGACCTGACCTACACCGCCCGGGTGACGGCGGCCGAAAACGACAGCTTGACCCTCGAGCTCATCGAGCAGCACCCCTCCGGTGAGGTGGGCTTCGAGGGGACGGCGTGGGTCAACAAGACAACGGGAGCAACAAAATGACATCAGCAGCAGCAGGCCGGGGGCAACGCCCGATCCGCGTGGGGAACTGCTCCGGCTTCTACGGTGACCGCGCGTCGGCGATGGCCGACATGGCCCGAGCCGGCGGCATCGACGTCCTCACCGGTGACTACCTCGCCGAGGTCACGATGCTGATCCTCGGCAAGGCGCGGGCCAAGGACGGCACCAAGGGCTACGCGGCCACCTTCCTGCAACACTTGGACGCAGCACTGAATCACCTCGTCGCGAACGGGATCCGGCTCGTCGTCAACGCGGGCGGACTCAACCCCGCCGGGCTGGCCGACGCAACCCGAGCACTGATCGCCGGCCACGGTTACGACCTGCAGGTCTCTCACATCGCAGGCGACGACGTGTTCGGCCACCTCGGCGAGCTGCAGCAGGCCGGCCATTCGCTGCCCCACCTGACAACCGGCGAGCCGCTCTCGTCCTGGCCGCACCAGCCACTGACGGCGAACGCGTACCTGGGCGGATTCGGCATCGCCCTCGCCCTGTCCCGCGGCGCCGACATCGTCATCACCGGCCGCGTCGCCGACGCGTCGTTGGTCGTCGGTCCCGCCGCCTGGTGGTGGAACTGGGCCTCCGATGACTACGACGCGCTCGCCGGCGCCGTCGCGGCCGGACACGTCATCGAATGCGGGCCCCAGGCGACCGGCGGCAACTTCTCCGGATTTCGCACCATCGCCGACCTCGTGCAACCGGGGTTCCCGATCGCCGAAATCGACGCAGACGGTTCCTCGGTGATCACCAAGAACCCGGGCACCGGCGGCGCCGTCACCCCGGACACCGTCACAGCTCAACTGCTCTACGAGATCGGTGAGCCCGCCTACCTCAACCCCGATGTGACCACACATCTGGACACCGCCGACCTCACCGACCTCGGCGACGACCGCGTCCGGATCCGCGGCGTGCGGGGCTCGGCACCACCGGCGACGACCAAGGTCGCGATCACCGGGGTGGGGGGCTGGGAGAACAGCATGATCCTCGCTCTCACCGGCACCGACCTCGACGCGAAGGCCGCCCTCGTCGAACGATTCGTTCACCGCGAAATCGAGGCCGCGAACGGGCTCGACGCGGTCGCGATCACCCGCATCGGTCAGGCCCGGCACGATCCCGACAGTCAGAATGCGGGCACCGGGCTGCTCCAGATCGCTGTGCATGGGACCAAGGATGCCGCCGGGCGCGCCTTTTCGTCGCGGATGGTCGAGCTGGCCCTGTCCAGCTACCCCGGGTTGTACACCCTCGGCCCTCCACAACCGGGGTCCGCGTTCGGTGTCTACTGGCCCGCACTGCTCGACCAGCGAATGCTCGACCACATGGTCCACCACCATCACGGCACCACCGAGATCATCGCACCCGGCACTCCACACGAGGTGGGCGTCGAGGTGAATCCGCCGGTCGAGCTCTTCCCCGCGCCGTCGGTGCGAGCGCCCTGGACCGACGAACCACTCGTCATCGCCTCACTCGGTGAGATCGTGCATGCCCGCTCCGGCGACAAGGGCGGCGACGCGAATCTCGGCGTCTGGGTACGCGACAGGGACGCGTGGGAGTGGCTCGAGTCGACCCTCACCGTGGACGAACTCCGACGCCTTCTCCCCGAAACACGCGAATTGGCCATCTCGCGTTACGAACTGCCCAAGCTCGGTGCGGTCAACTTCCTCATCCGGGGGATGCTCGGGAGCGGTGCCACCTCGACCCTGCGGCTCGACTCTCAAGCAAAGGCACTCGGCGAGTGGCTGCGCGCCCGCAACACCAAGGTGCCGCGATGTCTGCTCAACACGTCGGGAGCGCACTGGTGAGCGATCCCGACGAGAGCAACGTCGACGTCGTCCGCAAGGCAACCCGAGAGCTGGCTCACAAGTTCGACTACGACTACTGGCGAGCGAAAGACAAGCTGGGCCAATACCCGTGGGAGTTCGTCACGGCGTTTGCCGATGGCGGCTGGCTCGGCGGGCTCATCCCCGAGGAGTACGGCGGCCTCGGGTTGGGCGTCGCCGAGTGCGGCGTGATGATGCAGGAGATCGCCGCATCGGGTGCCGGCGCGAGTGGCGCCTCGGCGGTCCACTTCTACCTGTTCCCACCCGCACCGATCATCCGCCACGGCACGGAGGAGATGAAGCGGGAGTTCCTGCCCAAGCTCGCCCGGGGAGAGATTCTCATGGCGTTCGGCGTCACCGAGCCCACCGCCGGCGTGGACACCTCGCGCATCACAACCAAGGCCGAGAAGGCCGCCGGCGGCTGGGTGGTCAACGGCCAGAAGGTCTGGATCACCAACGCACAGAACGCTCACAAGATACTGCTGCTGGCGCGCACGTCTGCTCGCAACGAGGAAAAACCGCTGGACGGGATGACGCTCTTCTTCACGGACCTCGACCGCGACCGGATCACGGTCCGCGAGATCGAGAAGCTGGGCCGGTCGGCGATCGACTCCAACGAGCTCTTCATCGAGAACCTCGAGGTCCGCGACGACGAAGTCGTCGGTGAGGTGGGCCGGGGCTTCAGCTACCTGATCGACGGGCTGAACTCCGAACGCATCGTGGTGGGACTGGAGGGCGTCGGTATCGGTCAGGCGGCACTGGAGCTGGCGACGAAGTACGCCCAAGAGCGTGTCGTCTTCGACCGGCCCATCGGCCAGAACCAGGCGGTCGCCCACCCGCTAGCGGATTCCTGGATCCGGCTGGAGTCGGCTCGGCTGATGGCCATGCACGCCGCCGAGCTCTACGACAACCACCAGGACTGTGGCAAGGAGGCCGCCGCGACCAAGTATCTGGGCGCCGAGGCCGGCTACGACGCCTGCGACCGGGCCATGTCCACGCACGGCGGCTACGCCTACGCGAAGGAATACCACGTGGAGCGGCTGTGGCGGGAGGCGCGGCTGCTCCGCAACGCGCCGTTCTCTCAGGAGATGGTCCTCAACTACATCTCCGCGCAGGCGCTGAAGCTTCCCCGCGCCTACTGACTGGCCGATCGTCGCGAGCAACGACACGGGCATACGTATCGAGCGGTCAACCACCCAATGATTACTCGCTGCAAGGAGGACAACCACGATTCCGAATGCCTGCTCATGCGCGAATAGATGTGTCAAATACCATGAACCTCGAGAGAATCGCCAATGGCGCCAGAGGCGCACCGCCGCTTGGATCGAAGTCAACCGCACACGCACACATCCTGACACGACGCGGAGCGCCTGATCGCGTTCGCCAGCATGTGGGCACCATATGGGGGCGCTGCCGAGTAGCAGATCCTCGTCCAGTTCGGAACATTCCGCCGCCACGCGATACCTCCCTAACCGCTACGTCGGAATGCGCCATCATTTGCCGCAGACCCGACACCGGTACGACCGACAGAAGGCATTTGAACACCTACCCAACCACGCAGCCGGATTCGCCGCTTGCGCCGATCACCACATGCGATGAATGCCGCCATTCGCTCCTTTCGGACACCCACAAGCATCACGAAGAAGACAGCCTGCTCGAGTCGAATGACTCGTGGTGGAAGCAAGATAGGAGAGAAGTAGTGTCGAATTCTCGATTGCAAGGTGAGGTGCTGATGACAGATAATATCAACTTCAGCAGGCATTTGGCGCTCGTGATCGACGAGGATCGGGGTCGCCTCGAATCGATGAAACGTACGTTCTCCGCTGGTGCGCCGGAGAACAAGGTCTACCTGGTCGACGCGTCTGAGGGGCGCGCGCTCATCACATCCATCGATGAAATCCTCTTACTGTATCGCGGACCAGGAATGGTCGTAGTATTCATTCGCGCGGACCCTGCCAGCTGGACTACGGCCGCGGTTCTGGTAGGGATGCGGCACCAAACAAGCTTCGAACGAGTCGATGTCGTTGTGATGGCAGCGGGAACGCCAGACACACTCCCCGTGCAGATCACCGACTTTCCCGGATTGCGGATGGTGCCACCTGGCAGTCACTCGCGCGGCATGGTTGCCAAGTTGCTCGAAGCCCGCCTGAACGATTCGGCGGGCACTGAACGCGTGCGCACGCGAGCTATCGACCACACGCGCGGACCATCCGCAGACGACGAAACCTGAACAGTTCTGGATGAGGTGGAGGCTGCTGACCCAACTAAGAGAATGCTGGTATGCCTGCACCGAAGAAGTACGACGCGGAGACTCAGGCACGGGCCGTACGAATGCATCGGGACCGGATCGACGAGCGCAGCGGCTCGAACGTCGCCGCCTGTCCCCATGCCGGCGAGCTGCTCGACATCGCGCCGGCCACGCTGCGGAACTGGATCGAGCGGGGAAGAAGCCGGCTCGCCCGGCGCTCCGTCGACGGAACCCGACGTGTCGGAGGAGGTCGCCCGACTTCGTCGGAGAGCTCCGAATTATGCAGAGCCAATATGATATTGAAGACCGCGCGTACTTATATGGGGGATCGGTGTCAAGCCCCGGTGCCGTCGAGTCGCTGAAGGAGGCACCACCCACCACGCGGCGTACCGACCCTGACCGTGCAAACAGGAGAACAGCGCAGATGGCCAACCCACACCGCCTCACCACTGACCAAGTCATCGACAGCATCAAAGAGGAAACCGACGTTCACTACGTACGCACACTGGCCGCTGGACCACGCAAACGGAGGAGATACATGAGGTTCGAATCAGAAGACCGGACACTCATCGACGACACCGCGCTGGGCTACGCCAGGTGTTGAGCGCGCAGGTCACAGCGAACGAGCACAGCGCCTTCGGCACCCCGGCAGTGGTCACGCGATGAAGCCCGCCGAAATCGCCGATGGCGTGTTCTTCGTGCACTCCGAGATGGTCAACTGGGTGCTGCTCACCGAAGGCGACGCGGTGACCGTGATCGACACCGGGTACCCGGGACAGCGTGGCGACGTCGAGGAATCGATCCGAGCTATCGGACGGGACCCCCGTGACATCGCGGCCGTGCTCATCACCCACGCGCATGTCGACCACATCGGCAGCGCACAGTATCTCGGCGAAACCTACGGTGCGCCGGTGCTGGTACACCCTGCCGAGGCAGCTCATGCCCGCCGAGAATGTCACGAGGTCGCGACCCCCTGGGACGTGCTCAGCAACATCGGGCGCCCCGGAGTCCTCTCCTGGGCGATCAAACTGGTGCGCCTGGGTGGCGCCGCCAAGTACGGCATCGACTCCCCAACCTTGATGCCCGTAAACGGCGCCCTGAACTGCCCGGGTGCCCCCGTTCCGGTTCTCGTCCCCGGTCATACCTCCGGACACACCATTTATCACCTTCCTGATCACGGCGTGGTGATCTCCGGGGACGCCTTGATCACCGGGCACCCGACCTCGCCCATCTCCGGACCCCAGCTGCTGCCGCAGTGGCTCAACCACTACTACGGCACGGCCGCCGAGTCACTGGGCATCATCGGAGGGCTCGGCGCCGACATCCTTCTGCCCGGCCACGGGCCGATCCATCGCGGTTCCCTCGCCGAAGCGGCCGCGACCGCGCGTGAGCGTGCCGGCCTCGCTCTGTGAAGGTCGAGGCCCACGCGTGGATCTGCGTGCCGTCCTCGGCGCCTGCCGGGGGGAAGTCGGCTGGGGTGAAGTCGACGGTAGCCGGCCCTGTTCGAGCGGCTGTAGCAGTACGGGCTCGAGGACGCGAGGTGAGCGGCCTCGTCTCGGCGCAGTCCGAGGACCCGGCGGTGCTGCCCCTCGGTTGGAAGAGCGACCTCGGGTGACTCCGCGGGTTTGAACTCGCAGGAAGTCTCCAGCTCGTTCTGTCTCCCTCGGGTGTGCTCATGTTCCATCATTGTCCTCTAGCCCGAAGTTACGGCTTTGAGGACGGACGAACCCCCGGTTGAGCTGGGGGTTCGTTGTTTTCGGTTGTGATTGTTCTGGCTACCTGACGGTCAGGGGGATGGTGGTGTCGAGGAGTTCGAAGGCGCGTCGTTGGGTGGCGGTGGGGATGGCGAGGGTCGCCACGATCGGTCCGTCGTCGCCGTAGCGCAGGTCGTTGCGGGTCAGGGTGGCCAGGTGGCCCATCAGGGCCTGGTAGGAGCGGGCCGGTAGGTCACCGTCGGTGGTGGTCTTGCGG
>RRBB01000202.1:0-19087 GCA_006543605.1 Rhodococcus sp. WS4 | reverse complement strand
GCCAATTGGCCAAAGACGCGATCGAGCACGCACTGCACTGGTCATGCTTCCGACGCGAGCACCAAGCCGATGCCCGCAGACACCACTTCAGACGCCGACTCAAGATCCAGGCATTAGCCCTGTAGTATTAAAGATGCTTCGGTAATAGGGTGTGTCGCTGCGCGTGATTCGCGCCGTGCTACTTGATCATTGATGAATGGCAGGGAATAAAACCGGTTCGGGCGAGAGTCCGGATGCCCGGAAAGTCAAGCAGCGCGGCGGTCGCCGTGATCTCGAGGCGTTGCGTGACCGGCGGATGCGGGCGGCGGAGATGTTTGCCGCAGGACGACGACAGATCGATGTCGCGGTCGAGTTGGAGGTCTCCCAGCAGACCGCCTCACGCTGGCATCGACAGTGGATCGAAGGGGGCAACGAGGCGTTGGAAGGTGCCGGTCGCGCGGGACGTCGGCCCCGGCTCGATGACGCCCAGATCGAGGCGATCCGAGAGGAACTGCTCAAAGGACCCCAAGCGCATGGCTTCGCGACCGGGGTGTGGACCCTGGGCCGGGTCGCGATCGTGATCGAGCGGCTCACCGGCGTGACCTACGGACCCACCCAGACCTGGACGATCCTGCGGACCCGGCTCGGGTGGAGCCGGCAGCGGCCCGCACGGCGGGCAGTCGAACGCGACGAGGACGCCATCGTCGCCTGGCGCGAGAACGAGTGGCCGCGGATAAAAAAATAGCGCGGCGCCGAGGTGCGTGGATCTGCTTCCAGGACGAAAGTGGTGTGTCGCTGCTGCCGGTCGTCCGCGCAACCTGGGCGCCCAAAGGCCTCACACCCGTGCTGCATCACCGATTCTCCTGGAAGCGCATGTCCATGGCCGGAGTGCTGGCGTATCGGCCCGATCGCAGCCGGAGCGCGTTCGTGTTCTCCATGACCGACGGCGCCTACAACACCGACAAGCTCATCGAGTTCCTCACCGAACTGCGCGCCCATTTCGCCGGGGAGAAGTTCATCCTGATCTGGGACGGGCTCATGGCCCACCGGTCCCGAGCGATGACCGCGTGGCTGGCCACTCAACGCGACTGGCTCCACGTCGAACGCCTCCCTGCGTATGCGCCTGAGCTCAACCCCATCGAACAGGTATGGGGCAACATGAAATCCACCGAACTCGCCAACCTCTGCCCCGACATCCTCGACGAGGTCCGCACCGCGACCGAGACCGGCCTGACCCGGATCGGCTCGAACTACGACCTGTGCCACAGCTTCCTCGACCACACCGGGCTTTCCCTATGATCGGTACTCACTCAATTACCGAAACATCTTTAGGACCTCAAGGTGGGTCCTCGACCACTCGGGCGTGTGACTCAGCTTTGGGTGGGTGCGGCGGCCGGTCCCGGCGGCGCCGGGGGCTGTGGAGCGTCGTTCCGGGGCTAGAACGTACGGGAGCTTCACATACGCCGGGCCCGTCCATCGTCGGAGTTCGTCCGGAAGCCGTTCGGTGGGAGTTGTTGCCGAGCAGACCGGGTCTACCTCACCAGTTTGTCGGTCGCCGCCGCGCAAGCGGGGTACGCCTGCGCAGTCTCGTTGATCGTGATGACGGCGTCGGAGTCGAGGGTGGGAATAGTGATGGGGGTCAACGTTAATCTTCGGCTCATAGCCGGAGCATTCGGTACCACGGTGGTCGGCACAATGATGTCGATTGCGATCGAGACCAATCAACCGGAGACGGGCTACCTCTGGGCCTTCGGCAGCATCGCAGCCCTCGGACTCGGCGCTGCCATCGTTGGGTTATTCGCGCCGTCTGCAAAACTCACACCGTACGAACGGTAACGGGTAGCGACGGGAACCACCGGAACCCGTTGGAATTCGGCCCGAGCGAGGCTGGGCCCCGAAATCACGCGGACGGCCCCGCTCATCCCGCGAGACTGTCCAGGACGCTGGATGGCACGTGCTGGCACAGGTTCGCCGCGGACGGTTTCGGGCGCCCCGCTGCCTGGTTGGCGAGATATGGATGGGCATCTCTAACACACGGTGTGGCTTTCCTCGAACTCACCTTCGTCCCAGCGCCCCCGGTGCGATCGCCTCAGCCGGATCACACCTGAGGGATGTGCTTTGCTGGCTGCAGAGAACCAGCAGAAGAAGCCTGCGCCGATGTCCGTGTACGAGGACGGGGCGGCGGCTGAGCCGCGATGAAGGTCACGCATGGTGGAGCGGGGCGCCGGCCGCAGTCGCTGTACGGTCGCTGAAGATGTGGGCCCACCTGCGGCGTGGGGCCGTCGACGTGGCCCGCTGCACCGTGGACGGCTCATCCGCGCGAACGGGGGCGCGTACCGTCGGCCACGTCGAGGAGGTGACCTCGGCGTGGGTGCACGGGTACAACACTCAGCGGATGATGCACCGTCTCGGGTGGATCCCGCCGGCGGAGTACGAGCTACACTCTGCGGAGCAACAACGTCGAGTGATGGCGCCCCTGATATGCGGCAGTTGCGCGCTGACCACACGTCGCTGGGGATCCGGCGCCGGCAGCGCGCCACCACCGGTATCAGGCAAGATGTCGAGCAATCCCTCCACCACGCCCAGTAACCAACCTGTGGAATGGTCCTGCATGATCCCTTCTAGTGGAATCGGATTCGTCGCGACGCGAGTGATCACGGGTAACCGGGTGGGGCCTGCTCGTCGAGCCTTGGGCGACGACCTTGCCCAGCAGCAGGGGCAGGCGCATCAGCTGGTCGGTGAACCGGGGTCAGGAGGAGGGCTCCGCGCGTCACACGCGGATCGTAACCTCACCGACATGTCCAGTGGGCAGCCTTGGGGACGATGTGGGCACAGCGGAGCGCAGACCACTCACTTCCGGAAATCTCGGGGCGCGTCAGACCCTCCATCAGACCCGCGCGCAACACTCCGGTGTTCGGTGTCGCCCCCGCTGGGGCGGCAGGCGGAAGTCCGGTGTCGGCGGGCGTGCCATCTACGGTCGTTTTCCGACAGTCCGCCCCAGATGCCGTATGGTTCGGCGGCGGTCAGCGCGTAGTCCCGGCACGCGGCGAGCACGGGGCACGCGTGGCAGATCTGTTTGGCGCGGGATTCCCGCCGGGCGCGGGAGAGTCCGCGTTCCATGTCGGGGGAGAAGAACATCGACGTGTCGGTGCCGCGGCAGGCGGCGTGGCGCTGCCAGGCGGCCGGATCGGGGGGGTCGGCAAGGTGGTGGGGTGCGGACATGGGTGCATCCTCGCGATGGCAATTGTGGGTGGGGAGAGATCGCGGTGGTCGGACGAACGCGCCGGCGAGAATGTCGCTACCATCGGCGTCGATCGGCAACGACGACATACGCGCGGGCCCTTAAGTTTTCGTGGCCTGTGTCGGGAGATCGGTCGATCTCGAACCCCATGGCGACAGTAAGTGCCTCGAGGTAACGAAATCGGGGTCGAGCGGACCCACGGATCAGGACGCCGAAGCGGCGACGCATGCTGTGGTCAGCGCCCGGTACAGCTATGTGTGGGTCGGGCCACAAACCGGTTCCTCTGTCTTGTGTGCAGCGACTCGCTCGGACGTCACGCCACGGATCGAGGCCAGGCCCACGATCGATGCGGCTGCGATCAGTCCCAACGTTGTTGGTGTGCCCAGGAATTCCGTCAGGCCACCGACAACCGCTGCGCCGAGACCTCCTCCCAGCGCAAAGAGCAGGTTTGCGGTGCCGAGTGCGACTCCCCGGGTCTCCGGTTCGGCGGCGCCTGCCACGACTGCGGTCAAAGCGGGCTGGCCCAGGCTCATCGCGACAATCACACACGACACTGCCCCGACCAACAATGCCGCGACCAGCCCGATCGGAAGTGATGCCAGACTTCCCACGCCGCCCAGTACCAACGCCAGGGTGCTCGCCGACAGTGCCCAGGCGAGCGAATTTCGGGCCCCGACAGTGACGAGCATCTGACCCGCGATCCGCGGCATCGCGAGACCGACGACAACGGCCGGGATCAGCGCGAGCCCAACATGTGCAGGCTGCCAGCCACGTCCCACCAGAACCACCGGCACGGTGATGAGCAGGGCGAACCAGGCCGCCAGGACCGGCGCGGCACAGACCGCGCTGCGCGCGATGACTCGGTTCGTGAGCACGGTGAGCGGAAGAAAGCCGTCGGGGCGGCGACGCAGGTGTAGTAACACCGCAGGCACACCGAGCAGGAGAAGGACCGCACCCACAGCAGCAACGACGGTCCCGGTTGCCGGCGACTGCAACAACAGAACCGCTCCGGCGGCCGTCATGCTGACGACGACGGCTCCGGCGAGGTCTAGCCGCGCCCCGCTTCCGCGCGCGACCAGAGCACGCCACAGGAACGGGAAGGCAGTGACCCCCACGAGCGGCAGCGCCATCACCGCCCGCCAGCCCAGGACATCACCGACAATGCCCCCGACGACCGGGCCGAGGGCGCCGAGCACGACGGCTGCCCCGAGAAACTGCCCCAGTGCCCGGTCACGATCGTGGGCGTCGTGGAGTGAGCTCAGTAGTGCCGGGCTGAGGATTGGCAAGGCGGCGGCGCCGGCGCTGTGCAGCACCCGCGCCATGATCAGCACGTCGAAGTTCGGGCTGACCGCGGCGAGAAGAGCGCCCGAAGCGTACAAGACCATCGCCACGACGAACGGGGTGCGGATGCCGACCACATCCAACAAGCGACCATAGATCGCGGAGCCGACCGCCATGATCAACGCGTAGACGGTGATCGACCAGGCCGCGACACCCAAGGCCACGTGCAGGTCCGCGGCCATCACGGGAAGGACCGTGCTGCCGGCCGTGCTGCCGAGGCCTGTCATGCCCAGAAGGACACCGAGCAACACCGGGATCCTCGCGTCCCCTCTGGGGCGGGCCACCATCCGCGGGCGTACCCGACCGCGGGCCATCAGAGGACGACCGGTTCGGTCCGGGCGTGGACGTCGTCGGTGACACCGGACACGCACTCGACCGACCTCACCCCCGCAGAGGTGACGTCGATGACGGCGAGCTCGGTGATGATGCGCTGCACCACCCCCGCACCGGTGTACGGAAGCGCGTCCTCGGCGACGTGCTCCACCGGCACGACCGCCTTCCCGGTACCGTGATCGAGGCCTATCGCTCCGCCCATGCCTCTGACCAACTTCTCCGAGATCATCCAACTCGTGATACCCGCCGTCCGGGAGACGGGCATCGCTCTCAGGATCGCCGCGGCGATTCTTCTGCCACGAATCATCCCGAAGCTGCTGGCGGAGTTGAAGAGCGACGCTCCGCATTGCACCGTGACCGTCTGCTTGCCCGCGTCGATCAGGGCGGGGTCTTCCACGTTCCCCGGGCAGGCGCCGACGCCCAGGATGCAGTTCTCGGACTGCAGCACCAGGTCGACGCCCTCGGGCGCGTAGTTGGGTACCACCGTCGGCGACCCGATTCTCAGATCCACGCGTGAGCCGTCGGGCAACTGCGCTGCCGCCCGCGCGGCCGTTCCGGCACGGCGCCATCCCCGAATTGCCATGTTCACGTACATATTTCGTCGCCTCACCAAGGCTTCAATCCGCTTGTCAGGTGCCCGTTCGGGGCCCGAGTCATCTGCGCGAACACACCCCGGCGTGTGGACCTGGTCCGCGCCCGGCTCACCCGGTTCGACCAGGTGCTCGACCTCCGCGATGGTCACTTGCCCGCACATCACCGCCAGCGGGGTTGAAGGTCCGGTTCGGGTACCGGTCAACGAGATTCCCGTGTTGGTCGCCGTTCCCCGGCCCTTGCCAGATCGCTCATTTGGCCGTGAGAACAGTATTCGGCCGGCGGAAGGCAGCCAGCGTGACCAAGCCCACGGTGAGTGCACCGATAACCATGAGTCCTGGCGACATCGGATTTCCGGTGGATGCGACCAGCTGCTCAGCGAAGTACGGTCCGAGGCCAACGCCTACGATGTTTCCGATGTTGACACCCACCGCGGCCCCAGTGTAGCGAACGGGTCCAGGAAAGGCTCCAATAAAGAAACCATATGCCGGTGGGTTAATAGCGTTGTTCAACAACATGAATGCGAAATACAGGAGGCCGATGACAACGAGATTTTTAGTTGCGCCCATGATGGCCAGCATGGGGTACACCAGCGCGCCGCATCCGAGCATCCCGATTACCAGTACCCTACGATAACCGAACCGGTCGACCGCACGACCACTGATTAAGAACCCAGGAAGTGCCAGCCCAAGGATTAGTGCAGAGAACCAATATACGACACCCGGCTGCAGGCCAACCACAGTCACGAGATAGATATTCATATAGACCGCGCCCAGAAATGAAGGACTAGCGACGGCGATCGTCACGACAATGACCTGAACAAAGGATCCAGCGTGCTTGCGCATGACTTCCCTCAGGGGGAAGCGAACGATCTCAGAGCGTTCGACCATGAGCTTGAACTCCGGCGTGTCCTCTAGACGGAACCGATAGTATAAACAAACGAGGAGAAGGGGGATGGAGAGCAAGAATGGGACTCTCCATCCCCATGCCGATATTTGATCCGGAGTCAGTACGAAGGTCATTACTCCGACGACGAGTGGTGCGAGAGCAACCCCCGCCCCGCCTCCGGCGGGCGTGAGTGACAGGAAGAATCCGCGCCGATGCGCCGGGGCAGACTCCGTCACATAAGTAGATGCCCCGATGAATTCTCCTCCCGCCGCGAACCCTTGGATCAGGCGGGTGATAAGCAGCAGTATCGCCGCGCCGATCCCGATTTGTTGGTACGTAGGCAGTAACCCGAGTGCTGCTGTGGCGAAACCCATCGTGAGCACCGTGGACATCAGTGCGCCTCGACGTCCGAAGCGGTCACCGATCCATCCGAAGAAGATTCCGCCAAGTGGTCTCGCGGCGTATCCGGCGCCAAACACGGCGAGCGTCGAAAGCAAAGATGCCGTCTTATCCCCGGTAGGAAAGAAGAGCGGGCTAATCGTGATGGCAAGGAATGCATAAACGACGAAGTCGTAGTACTCAATAACCGTTCCGAAGAAGCTCGCCTTCGCTGCACGGCGCTCGAGGTTTGGTTTGGATTCTAGTGGAGACTGCACCGCCGATGACTGGGTCATTGTCTTCCTCGAATCGGAGACCACGTGTGATTACCGTGGAACTCGGTGAGATCTCCCCAAACTAACCACGCTCGGACGCGCGGTCGTTGTGGAGATTGTCGACAGGATTTGAAACGGCCAAGACCTCGCACTTTCCGGGGTCGGAGGAACCTCGGCTTGTTCGTTCAACTGTTGGAATCTAACAGTTGGCCGACAGTGGTGCAAGACACACTTTCGGCGATGCTGTCGCGGAACATCGAGCGTCGGACCAGCGAGCATTTCCCGTCCGCACGATTGTCGTACCGGCAACCGTGCCGCGTGGCCGTACTCGCCGTTTCTTGCGCTTCTGCAACCCCGGGAGGATCGCTTGGCGCCTTCTGGAGCCGTGGCTGTCGCGGAGATTTTCTGTGAATGAGAGGGCCGGAGAGCGAGGATGGCCTCGTATCACGCGAACCCGCGCGGGGGCGCCGCATCTCGCGAGTCCGCGCGCTCCATGGTCGGTCCCGGACGGGAGAGGATGCCGGGTTTGCCAGCTGACCGGTCGAATTCGTCGACAAGCACAGGGGTCGTAGTTCGCCTCAGCTTGGGTGCCGCGGTGCGTTTTTCGGACCGATGTCGCAAGTGCTCTGCGTATCTGTCAGCTCAGACCGCTTTCTTGTAATTGGCTGCCGCACGACCCGAGAACGGGGACGCCGTGACGATGCCGGCAAGGTTCCCCTCGAGGTGATCTTGCTTGGGGCGCCGGCAGGCCACTCGGAGTTCGGTATGCGCTCTCCGAGAGAGTTCGATCTGCTCATCCATCCAACTACCCCCTCGCGATCTTCGGCGGCCAGCGCTGCTTCTGGCCGGAAGTTCATCAACGTGACTCCACAGGGCTCGGGGAGCAGCGGTTCTTGTCCAGGGCCGATGGATCGGCAGCCCGGCCCGCCGCACCGCCTACTTGGTACTTGACTTAGAAAATAACAATTGTTAGATTCGACACGCTATAGCCTGGCTCACGAAATGGCCCGACCGCGACGTATGACGTAATCATTCCGGATGAATCTGTCCAGTTCGAATAAATCTGTCGAAGATTCGAAACGTGGGCGGGGATGGCCCGTTGTGCGGATCGTGTAGAGAGGACGTCATGTTGCCAAGACAAGATGGTGGCGCGCTTCCGGGCGTGTTCAGCCCGATTCGTGTGGGGTCGATGAGCCTCCGCAACCGGATCATGCTTCCGCCGCACGCGCAGATTACTGGTGCGCCGTTCGGCACGGAGGAGCAGGCAGCACCATTCTTCGCCCATATCGGTGCTCGAGCACGCGATGGTGTCGGGTGGGTGGACTCGCTCAACTGCCTGATTGCGAACTCGATCGTCATTCCGGGGTTCGAGCCCCAGGGGCGCGGTGCCACGGTCACGGGCTGGCCGCGGCTCCCGGTCTTTCGGGAACGCCTCGGCAGGTTCGCTCAGACATGCCACGACGCCGGTGCAGCGGCCACGTGCCAGCTGAGCATGATGGGCGCGATGCCCCACAGCGCTTCCGGGCTTGTCAAGAAGGTCGATGGCATCCAGCGAGTGCCGCACGCCATGACGCTGCGGGAGATCGGCTGGATGATCGACGAGTACGCGTTCTCCGCTGGAGAGATCGCCGCATCGGGCCTGGACGGTCTCGAGATTCACGCGAACAACGAAGACGTGCTGCAGCTGTTCATGTCGCCCGCGACCAATCGGCGCGATGACAAGTACGGCGGATCCTTCGACAATAGAATCCGTCTCGCGATCGAGGTGCTCGAGGCGGTCCGATCCGCGGTCGGCTCGGAGTTCACGGTAGGCGTGCGTATGTCGATGCGCGAGTTCATCCTGGGTGGCTATGATGTCGAGTCCGGCATTGAGATGGCGAAATGTCTTGAAGCCACCGGGCTCATCGACTACTTCCACGGCGTTGCCGGAACGTCCTGGGGTAACCCCAGCTACAACGCTCCGCATATCCTTCCGCCGGGCGCCTGGGCGAAGGTCGCGGGCCGGTACCGTGCTGCGCTCAGCCTGCCGGTCGTGTACAGCGGCAGGATCGACGATCTTCGACGGGCCGAGGAGATCATTTCGGCCGGCATGGCCGACGTCATTGGTGTCGGTCGGGCGATGTTCGCAGACGGTGAGATCCTCTCGAAGTCGCATTCCGGCCGTTTCGACGACGTCCGCCCATGTGTCGGCACGAACGACTGTCTCCATCGCGTCATCGTGGAAGGGTTGTCGTTCGGCTGCTCGGTGAACCCGCGCGCCGGTTACGAGCACCGGGTTGCCCATCCGCCGGCAGAGGTGCCGAAGAAGGTACTGGTCGTCGGTGGTGGTCCGGCAGGCATGGAGGTGGCAGCCGGATTGGCCGAGCGTGGTCACGAAACGACATTGTGGGAGAAAGATACCGAACTGGGCGGTCAGCTCCGCGCAGCGGCGAC
Organism: Rhodococcus sp. WS4; assembly: GCA_006543605.1. Classification (GTDB taxonomy): domain Bacteria; phylum Actinomycetota; class Actinomycetes; order Mycobacteriales; family Mycobacteriaceae; genus Rhodococcus_F. The sequence goes on along the minus strand of RRBB01000202.1, from coordinate 9,628 downwards.
CATAGCCGAGAATTCGGCCTTCACTAGATACATTGCCTGGCAGAGCCGCCGCCTCGAGAAAGTGGGCGTCGACGTCCACCTCGGTGTCCACGCGACCCGGGACAACATATTGTCCGAGCCGCCCGACGTGGTTGTTGTCGCGACCGGAGCTTCCGGCATGCTGCCAGACATTCCCGGCGCTGACCTTCCATTCGTGAGTGAGGCCCGCGACGTCCTACTTGGGCACCGAGTGGTGACGGGTGATCGAGTCATTGTCGTCGCGCTTGAGGATCACATGCAACCGCTGACCGTCGCCCGGTTCCTGGCCGACCGCGGCAAGGAGCTGCTGATCCTCAATCCCACAACGAGCGTCGCTCAGTTGGTCGGTTCCTACTCATTGGGCGGGCCGCTCGGGAAGCTCTCGGACAGTGGGGCTCGGTTCCAGATGATGGAGCAGGTTGTCGAGATCGCGCCCGGTGAAGTAACGACCGTGAACGTGTACTCGGGCAAGCGAACCACCTACCAGGACTTCGATGAGGTTGTCTTCTCCACCAGCGGCAAGGCGGAATCCCTTCTCTACGACGGGCTTGAGGGTGTCGTAGACGAGATCCACATCGTCGGTGATGCCTACGCGCCACGGCGACTGTCCTTCGCGACGAGGCAGGCGTACGCGCTCGCCGGACTCATCTGACCAGGCGGCTACTTCTGTAGCTCACAGCCTGACGGCCCCGATCAGCTGATGAGTCCGCCGCGGCGGGTGGTGTTCTGCGGCCGGGGGATGCGGGCATGGGTGATCGTCCGACCATCGTGTCAGATTGTTCTTCGGGGTCTTTCGTCTTTGGTGATCGGTGCCGAGTCGTGTTGGATGGGATGGGGGTTCCCGACTTATGTTCGTGTCAGCGGTCCGTGATCGGGTTGGCTGCCCGTAGCGTGCCGTAGCAGACCGGAAGGGTTGACTCCGGGGTTCCCTGTCACCCGCCACCCTGGCGGGTTGACTTTCAGGGGGTGTGTCGCCCCTTCCGGCCTGCGTTCGCGGAGTGACTCAAGAGAGGCGTGACCCCAAGCTGCTGTGAGAGGTACTTGAAGTCGGATTGTCCTCCGCGGATCCCCCATCGCGAGAAGGGAACCATCCTCCATGATCGTCATCGGCATCGATCCCCACAAGTCCACCCACACCGCCACCGCGGTCGATCCCGTCACCAACACCGACCTCGGCTCGATCCGCATCGACGCCACCCTCGCCGACTATAAGAAGCTGGTTGCGTGGGCCAAAACCTGGCCGCATCGCCAGTGGGCGGTCGAGAACGCTGAGGGACTCGGCCATCACCTGGCGCAGTGGCTCGTCGTCCTCGGTGAGCTCGTGCTCGACGTTCCCGCCACCGCCACCGCCACCGCCCGGGTCCGGCAACTCTCCCGCGGCGGCCGACGCAAGAACGACCGCATCGACGCGGCCGCGGCCGCGTGTGTCGCCGCCCTACAGGGCGACGCCAGCCCAGTCGCCCCCGAGGGCCCGACCGATGTGTTGGCCTTGCTCGACGAGCGGCGAACAAACCTGTCTAACAGTCGTACTCGCATCGTTAATCAGTTGCACGCGTTGGTGCGACAGTTGCTCGCCGGCGGCGCGCCGACATCGCTGACCGCGGCCGCGGCCACCGCATTGCTGCGGGGATTTCGTGCCCGCAGCGAGGTCGACCGCATCCGTGTCGGGCTGTGCCGCGATCTGATCGCCGACATTCGCCGCCTCGATGGTCAGCTCGCCGAGAACGGGAAGCAGATGACCCGAGTGCTCGACGAGCACGGCACCCGCCTACGGGAAGTCGATGGGATCGGTCCGGTGACCGCCGCCCGCCTGATCGGCCGAACGGGACGTGCCGGCCGGTTCCCGACCCCCGCGGCCTACGCCAACTACAACGGCTCGGCACCGGTGCAGATCGCCAGCGCCGACACCGACCGCCACCGCCTCTCCCGCTATGGCGACCGACAACTCAACAGCGCGCTCTACACAATCGCGATGGTCCAAGTCCGGATGCCCGCCAGCGCCGGCCGCGCGTACTACGACAAGAAGATCGCCGAGGGCAAAAGTCCCCGTGCCGCGGCCCGTAGCCTCAAGCGGCACCTGTCCGATCACGTCTGGCGCATCATGCTCGCCGACGAAAAGCGCAACCACCGACAACGCGAGATGGAGTCCGACAGGGCGGCTTGACAATAGAGAGGCACCCCCTTGAGGACATCGCGAACAACGGGTCGTGAGGTCCCGGGGAAGTGATGTCACTGATGGCGATGAGGGCGCACTCGGACCTGTCCGACCCGAGGAACACGCTCGCGTGCATCGGCAACGATCTGGGTGTCAGCCGGGAGACCCCGCGTCACAGGGTGCGCGAGCGCAAAAGCACCAGCGCTCCGACGCCCGTCCATCAGTCCAGGATGCCGTCACCACCCCCGGGCGAGGTATCGTCCGAGTCCGTGTTGGAGGAAGAGGACAGGCAGCTCACGGCCCAGATCCGGAAGCTCGAGACCGACCCGGAATTCTGCGCAGGGCCGCGAAGAATTCCGCGGGCGAGACGCACCGGTCACTAGCTACTTCGACCTGAAAAGTCGGGGTGTGGCGGTGCGTGATCAGCCAGTCCTGGAACGGGAGAATGGCCTCAACCCCTTGGGCTAGAAGGGATCGAGGCCATCGTGTTCCGTACCGTAGGCGATCAACCGTCCTTGTTCGAGTCGGTGCTGCCGCAGGAGTTGCTCCGGCTCCCTGACGAGCTGGCTCGGATCGACGCGTTGCTGGATGATCCGGCGTTCTTCGCACCGTTCGCGGGCGTACTTCGACCCGCGGATCGGTCGTCCGTCGACGCCGATGGAGACCTACCTGCGGCTGATGTTCCTCAAGTTCCGCTACCGACTCGGCTATGAGAGCCTGTGCCGCGAGGTGAGCGACTCGATCACCTGGCGGCGGTTCTGCCGGATTCCCTTGGACGGGTCCGTGCCGCACCCGACCACGTTGATGAAGCTGACGACCCGCTGTGGCCCGGCGGCGGTGGAGGGGTTGAACGAGGCGCTGTTGGCCAAGGCCACCGTGGCCAAGGTGCTGCGCACCACCAAGTTGCGGGCCGACACCACCGTGGTGCCCAGCAATGTGTCCTACCCCACCGACTCCGGGTTGTTGGCCAAGGCAATCCGACGGATCGCGGCCACCGGCAGGCGGATCCTTCGCTGCCGGTGGAGCGACTCGGACCCGGGTGCGGGACCGGTCCCGTGCGGCGGGCAAGCGGGCGCATGCGATCGGGGCCAAGCTGCGTTCGCGCAGCGCCGCCGGTCGCGACGAGGCACTGGCCGTGGTCCGGCGCACAACCGGGGAGCTGGCCGACCTGGGCCGAGACCGCCGCCACCGATGCCGAACGGCTGCTGGCCAACGCGAAACACGCGCTGCGCCGGGCAAGCGCCAAGGCCACAGCCCGGAAGGCCCAGGGCGAGCATGACGGGGCTGCGGGCCGCCGGCGGGGACGCCTGGCCCGCGCCATCGACGACCTCGAGGACCTGGTCACCGCCACCCGGCAGATCACCGCGCAGACCCGACAGCTGGCCTGGCCGGGCAGACACCGGACGGAGCCACCCGGCGGGTCAGCCTGCACGATCCCGATGCCCGGCCCATCGCCAAGGGACGGCTCGCTATGCCCGTCGAGTTCGGCCACAAGGCCCAGCTCGTCGAAGGCGACGACGGCGTGATCGTGGACCACAACGTCGAACGCGGTAACCCGGCCGACGCACCCCAATTGGCACCAGCTGTGGATCGGGTCCGCACACGTGCCGGGCGCCCGCCACGCACGGTCACCGCCGACCGCGGCTACGGCGAGAAAGCCGTCGAAGACGACCTACGCGACCTCGGCGTGCGCAACGTGGTGATCCCTCGCAAGGGCAAACCCTCAGCTGGCCGGCGAGCCGAGGAACACCGCCCAGCGTTCCGACGAACAATCAAGTGGCGCACCGGAGTCGAAGGCAGAATCAGCGCCCTCAAACGTGGATACGGCTGGGACCGCACCCGCATCGACAGCACCGAAGGCGCCCAGATCTGGGTCGGCCACGGGGTCCTGGCGCACAACCTGGTCAAGATCAGCACCCTGGCAGCGTGAAGGACGCGGATCGGGGGAGTCTGTGGCCAACCCAATCCCGACCGGCCGAGAACAGCCGAATCATGCTCACCGAGCCGCCTCGTTTTTCAGGTCGAAGTAGCTAGGCCGCGTGTCGGGCGCGCTGAAAAATGAGCGGCTTCTGTGCGGCGGTCACCCGGACGGCACTGTCCGAGATCGAACACGTCCAGCTCGAGGTTGCATCCGTTCCATGCGAACTCCGGTGGTTTCCGTCCGCCACCCCGGACAGCGGATGGATCACCGTCCGTCGACGTTGCGGGCGGACGAAAACGGCAGGTCCGAGCTTGATGCGAGGCGGACCGTATGCGTCTGTCGCCGAGCCGTATTCGTGCTCAATGCCTGCGAGAACGCGTAGGTCGTGACCGTGGCATTACCTGGAGACGTTGGGATTCCGAGTGGCATCACCGGTGGACGGCACCAGCATGATGTGCGGGTCACACGATGCAGCCGAACGCGACAAACTTACATTTACCGCAGACCGCCGGCCGGGCCGCCGTGATGCCCACCGGCCGGCGGTTCTGCACCCAACCGGTTCTACAGCCGGAATGGGAGTGGATGGGACACGCCTACAAGGCTTGCCACAGCAGACCGCGTCGAGGTTCCCCATTCAGCCTTGCTGAAAGTGCCAACTGGCACGATGGGCTTGCCGACGCAGTACTGTCACCTAATCAGTAAATGCGCTCAGTAGCAATAGCTCTCAGAGATACTCAATCTGATCCGGGAGCCTCGCGTCTGGAGTTGAAGCACTTCGGACGTCACGTCATGACCCAGTCCATTTCTCCATCCCGACGAGCTCGAGGGCTGGCGCGGAGAAATCCGGGACGGCCAGGTCGTAGAGCCCGAGGAGGACGAGTCCGAGGAGCCTGCCGAAATGGCAGCCCAAACTGTGCGAATCCGCATCATCTTCATGTCGATCAGCGGGTTGGGCGAACGAGACTCGGCGACAACCCAGGTCGCAGCGATGATCAGTGCTGCTATTGCTCAAACCTTCACTGTTGGAATGTGTCTGGGGATGAATGCGATTGCGGCGTGGTGACCCGCCAACCTGCCCGGTTGATCGTTGCCGCCGTGACCGCATGGGCTCTGGTGATTCATCGTGCAGGATCGCCGTCCTGATTGGCCATCACTGATTCGATTCTCGCCTTGCCAGCGTGGCAAGGAGGCGAGTCGGACGTGGGGACGGTCATGATCCTCCAGACTTCTGGAGTGATGCGGGTCACGGCGTGTGCCTCAAATGAAATCATTCGGACTCGTTCTACGCGGAACTCCAATGGTGTGCAACATAATTGCATGCTGGTGCTGCGCTGGGGACGCCGAGGCCGTTGCCCACGGTGGGAGCGCGCCGGCGTACAGAACCCCCTGTCCTTCCGCGACAACACCCAGATGCTGTTCGGCGACGCCAAGAACACGGTCGAGGAGATCGTCGTCACCAGCCTCGGCAAGCGTTGAGTTGCGCAGTCAACGTTGAGAGGTCGGCGGAGGGGGAACTCAACCCCACGTCAGCGGGGAACGATCGCCTGGCCCAGCTCGTCCCAGCGCTCGCGTACGGCGTCGACGATCTCGTCGCGGGCCAGCCACTCGGGAGAGCGCAGCAGCTGGGTGGTCTCGCGGTGGCGGACGTAGCGTTCCGGGTCGAGCGCCATGTAGGCGGCGAGCCGGTCGGAGAAGTCCGACGAGGTCGGATCGACCTGCTGGGCGACGCCGTCGACCGTGTACTCCACACCGGGAATGCGGTGGTCGAGGGTGTTCGAGGAGGTCCAGCAGTACTTGATCAGGGCATCGGCCTTGGTGTAGTACCGCCCCGCCAGTCCGATCAGCTCACCGGGGCGCTCGGTCAGGTGAGCGGCCAGCTCGGTGCGCAGGTCCGAGGCCTCCAACGCGGCGGCGGTCATCCCCTGCCCGTACACGGGGTTGAAGCCCATCCAGGCGTCACCGATGGTGAGAAAGCACTCGGGCCGCTCCGGCTGGCCGGCGAAGTCTCGAAGCCGGCTGCGGGTATCGCGCCACATCGAGATCTTCTCGGGGAACGTGACCTGCGACAGTGCCTTGTCCAGCTCTGGCACGCCGATGCTCGAGATGAAGTCGCGCAGCTTCTCCTCGGTCCGGGGCGGGTGGTCGCCGGCGGAGCCCTGAGCGGTCAGGATCCAGCGGCGCTCGCCCTCGACGACCCACATCGCCATTGCCCGGGACGCCGATTCGGGGGTCAGGGCGCCGTCCCCAAACGGGGTGACCGCGAGTGCCTGGAAGCCCGGGTCCCAGTCCTCGGGTACCTCCAGGAAGGTGGAGGAGTAGCCCCAGTGTGCGTTGACGACCTCCTCGCTGGGAGTGGGGTAGCCGAGCGCCTGCAGCCAGGTCGGAGACTCAGAGAACCGACCGCTGGCGTCGATCACCAGATCGGCGGAGAGCTCCTCCCCGTTGGTGGTGCGCACCCCCGTGACCCGACCGTCGGCACCGAGCAGTTCGGCCACCTCGACGCCCGAGCGATACTGCACGCCGTCGAGCTCGGCCGCCTTGTCGCGAAGCGCCTTCTCGATCAACGGCCGACTCGCCATCAGGAACTCGAGGCCTGACTCGAACCGAGGCGACCAGCCGACCCGATCCAGGCGCATCACGTCCTGTGCGGAGTCGAGTCGCACCGCACCCATCTCGAAGGCGTGATCGGAGAAGCCGGGCAGCAGTGAGTCCATTGCGGCCCGGCCAGCGGCCAGGAGCGCGTGGAAGTGGGCGCCCTGTGGCACCCCCTTGCGGAAGACCGGCTCGATGGGTAGCTCGTCACGCTCGAGCAGCACCACCTCGCGGAAGTGATCGGCGATCGCGGCTGAGGCTAGGGTGCCGCCGATGCTGCCGCCGATGATGATTGCGCGGCCGAGGACGGGGGTTGTCATTTGTGCTCCTGATTGGGCGGGAGACGCCTCGTCACCCGACAGCTAGATATGGTCGAATTATCTAGAATAATAACAGCAAACATTATTGGCGACGAGGGGTCAGGCGATGCTGATCCCGCCGTCGACCGTCATCGTCAGGCCGGTCACAAAGCGCGACTCATCGGAGGCGAGGAAGACGACCGCGTGCGAGATCTCGACCGAGTCGACCCACGGGATCGGCATCGCCATCCGCGAGAGCGACGCCGCGGCGAGCTCCTCACGGCCGGGGTTGTCCGCGTCGGGGCAGGCGCGCCGGTACATGAAGTCGTTCTGGATCATCGGGGTGTCGACCTGCGCCGGGTTCACGCTGTTGACCCGGATCATCTCGGGGCCGAGCTCGAGTGCCATCGCTCGCATGAGACCGACGACGCCGAACTTGCTGGCGACGTAGTGGGCGGTGCTGCGCGACGCCCGGATGCCGGCGCTCGAGCTGGTCAGGATGATCGAGCCGCCCGGACCGCTGGCACGTAGGTGCGGCATCGCCGCCTTGACGGTGCGCCACACTCCGTTGAGGTTGATGTCGACGAGATCGGTGAAGGCGGCCTCGCTCATTTGGTCGAAAGGCCCGATGGCGGTCAGGACTCCGGCGTTCGCCACGACGACGTCGAGCCGGCCCAGCTCTGCGACACCTGCATTGACCGCCTGCTGCAACTGGGCGAAGTCACGCACGTCCGCCTGCTGTGCGACGATCCGGCGACCGGTCCGCTCGACCAGGCGCACAGTCTCGTCCAACTCCTCGCGCGTCCCGCCCGGATAGGCCATCTCCGGTACGTCGTCGCACAGGTCGACGGCGATGATGTCGGCACCTTCCTCGGCGAGCCGGACCGCATGGCTACGACCCTGACCGCGCGCGGCCCCGGTGATGAAGGCCACTTTCCCGCTGACACGCCCCATATCCTTTTGCTACCTTTCTGCTACCGCTTTACAGTTATGTTAGCCATCTTAGCTCCTCCCGCGGATCGTTGGGGAGGGTCTTGATTGGAGGAGTTCCTCGTGCGTGTCCTCGTGATCGGCGCCGGGATCAGCGGAATCGCCATGGGCGTCCGGCTAAAGCGAGCCGGAATCGATGACTTCCGCATCCTCGACGAGACCGACGGCCTAGGCGGGACCTGGCGGATCAACACCTATCCTGGTGCGGCGGTCGACATCGCGTCGCTGATCTTCCAGTTCGGCTTCCGCACCCATCCCTGGCAACGCACCCACGCTCGCCAGCACGAGGTGCTGGACTATCTCGAGCAGGTGGCCAAGGAGGCCGACCTCGAGCGGCACTTCGTCTTCGGGACGCGGGTCACCGAGGCCCGCTGGGACGAGGACGGGCATCGCTGGAGCGTCACGACGGTAGCGGGTGAGATCTACCAGGCCGATGTCCTCGTCAGCGCCGTCGGGCTGCTCAGCAACCCAAACCTCGCCGCGTGGCCGGGCCTCGACACCTTCGGTGGCGCCGTCATGCACACCCAGCAGTGGCGCCACGACGTCGACTTGGCCGATGCGCGGGTGGCGGTGGTCGGGGTCGGGTCGTCCTCGGCACAGGTCGTTCCGGCGATTGCGCCGGTCGCCCGCTCGGTCAACGTCTTCCAGCGGGAGCCCGGATGGGTGCTGCCCAAGGGTGAGCGCACCTACGACGCAGGTGAGCTGCGCCGTACTTCCCGCGCGTGGCACCGGCGGCTAGACCGCAGCGTCCAGGTCATCCGTAAGGAGTGGCGCAACCTCAGCGGTCGGCCGAGCTATGTCGCGGGCAGTAAGCGCAACCGGGCGATGGATCAGATGGCGCGCGACTACATCGGCGCCACCTTCGCCGATCGTCCCGACCTACGCGCGGCAGTCACGCCGACGTACCCCTTCGAGGGCAAGCGGGTGGTGTTCTCCGACGACTTCTATCCGGCGCTCAAGCGCGACAACGTCCGCCTGGTTCCGCGGCCGGTGGCCTCGGCGACGCCGACGGGTCTGGTCGATGTCGACGGAGAGCATCATGAGGTGGACGTGATCGTCACGGCGACCGGGTTCACCGCCTCAGAGCTTCTCGCTAGCTATGAGGTGATCGGACGGCGGGGACGGCGACTGCGTGACACCTGGGTGGACGGCGCGTTCGCGCATGTGGGGATGACGGTCCCCGGCTACCCGAACTTCTACGTGCTCTTCGGTCCCAACACCAACGGCTCGGGCGCCGTCAGCATCTATTGGAAGTCCGAGCAACAGGCGGCGTGGGTCGTGGCTGACTTGCGCCGGATGCAGCGACGCGGTTTCAGCGCGATCGACACCCACGAGCTGGCCTGTACGGTGTACAACGCCTGGCTGCAGCGCCGCCTGCGGCGCACGGTCTGGGCCCAGTCGAGCAACTACTTCAAGCACCCCTCGGGGCGGATCGTCACGCAGTTTGACGGGAGCATCACGTTGCAATGGCTGCTACTTAAGCTCGGCCGACCGCTCGGCACCTACGGGCTGCGGCGCGGGACGGGCGCATGAGTTGCCCTGTGTCAAGCCGCCGGTTGTTGGTGGGCGATCAGTCGTTGGAGGGCGCCGTGTTTGTCCGGTTCGTAGGCGAGGTTGTCCTGCCAGCAGTGCCAGATGACGAACAGCCAGGCG
>RRBB01000201.1:0-19197 GCA_006543605.1 Rhodococcus sp. WS4 | reverse complement strand
GCGGCGTTGCCCCTTCGGGACCAGTGCCGGGGCGAAGGTCGACGCCCGGTCCCGTGGCACGTCCAGTGGGACGTCCCCGACCTCGGTGGCCACCGTCTTCGGGGATGTGCCGTTGCGGGCGTTGCCGGCCTCCCCGGAAGATCGCTCGCCCCGCTGGTAGCCCAGGTGCGAGGTCAACTCGGCGTCGAGTCCCCGCTCGAGTACCGCCTTGACCAGCTCCGGCAGGAACCCGCCCTCACCGGTCAAAGCGACGCCACGTTCGCCCGCGCGTGCCATCAACGTGTCGAGGAACTCCTCGTCGATCAGCTCCTCGCGCAGCCGTCGAGCCGGACCACGGACGGCGTCGGAACCGTCTTGATCGTCGACCTGAGAATCGTCATTCGTGGGATCTGCCAGAACAAACATGCGAACTCCTCTCTCACCCCCTCGGGTAAAGATTCACCGCAACTGCCGTACACAGACCATCTGACACGCCCGGCAGCCCGGCGACGTTCGATGTGCTCGCCGCCGGCCATGACCGCCAGGACCGCAGGCTCCCCGCACAAGGCCATGTCGCCGCGGCCCGCCTCGGCTGGAACCCCACCTACCCGGACGGAATCTACGTGCCCTCGCGGGTGACGCGGGTGGTGACCGCGCAGGTGATGGCCACCCTGCGGACCCTGGCCTACCGGGACACCGCGATCGCGGCGCTGTCGGCCCGATTCGATCCGGCCACCGGGGTTGTGGCGCCACCCACCGAGCCGGGCGACTACGTGCCGTCGGGCTTCGCCCGAGGAGTCCGGCGCCAGCTCATTGCCCGCCCCCGCCGCGGCGGCGGGGTACCGGCCGGCCGGTTGCGGATCACCGAGGTGCAGGGTCCGCCGCAGACGAGCGCGATGGCACGGCTGTCGGCGGCCGATCGGCAGCTCGCGCAGATCACCTCGACGGAGCGTGAGCTGGTGTTGACGGTGAAGCTGCCCACCTGCCCCGCCCCGGCGGGGCGGGCGCAGTGGCGCAGTGTCCGGCTGACCGCGACCATCCCTGTGCATCTGTACGGCAGGGCGATCACCGACTGGCATCTGCCGACCCTGGTCCTTGACCGTAAGGGTCTGCTGTGGCTGTGCGCCGCGACCGAACTCGTCCCCGCAGGTGAGCCGGACTCGGCCACCGTCGCGGTCGGGGTCGACTGGTCCCCGTCCACTCTGGGTGCCGCCGCCATCGTGGCAGAGGGTTCCGGCGGGTTGTCCTCGGATTACCGGGGCTGGACCTACGACGACCGCGGCCTCGGTGTCAAACTGGCGCGCCTGCAAGCCGAGGGTCAGCTGCTGCACGCCAAGGCGGCCCGGCTGACACGGCTGGCCGCCACCGCCCCGCCCGAGGTACGCGCGCAGCTGGAGGAGAAGATCGCCGTCCTCGACGAGCACCGCACCGCGGTGGGTATCAAGAGAGGCAAGATCAACCGGGAACTGGCCTTCCACTTCGCCCGGCAGGCCACCGACTACGCCGCCACCGCGGGCGCACAGGTGATCGCGGTCGAGGATCTCACCACCCTCGAGACCCGCGGACACGGACGGGTCAACAACAACCGGGCCGCGCAGTCCGCCCGCCGCCAAGCGATCACTGCCCTCGCGCACACCGCCGCCGCAGCCGGCATCACGGTGGTCTCGGTGCCCGCCCGAGGATCCTCCGCACAATGTCCGGGCTGCGACGAACCACTCTCCCGCCCCGGCGGCTACCACGACGCGTGGTGCCCGGGCTGCCGGCTCGGCGGCAACCGCGACCACATCGCCGGCGTGAACCTGGCCAAACGCGCACTGCTCGGCAGAAACAAAGCCACCCGTCGGCGGGGGCAATTGCCCGCGATCCGGGTCGCCGACCACGCGCGGGTACGCAGGTGCCGCGACAAGAACGGTCCCACCCCGGGCAGGCCACGGCACCGCCGGGTCCGCCGCAGCCTGCTCACCGCCCCACAGTGGTTGGGGGTGACTCCGAAACAGCATGTTCCTGCACCACAAGCGTCGGTGTGGGACACGGTCAAACCCACACCACCGCACGGTGATGCGGGTAGCCGTGCCACACATACACCTCTACAGTCTGCTACACGAGTGGCAGATAGTATGAGATCTATGTAGACGCTCAGACCACAGCGCTGTTGCGAGGATGGACCCCGCTGATCGCGATGCAGGTCGAGTACTCACTGCTCGCCCGGACCGTCGAGGGCGAACTCGCTTCCCTCGCACTCGATCAGGGCATGGCGCTCGTGCCGTGGAGCCCGCTGAAGAACGGATTCCTGTCCGGCAAGTATCGTCGCGGCACCGAGGTCACCGACTCTGCCCGCGCGGCATTCGTCAACGGGCCCAGCGACACCGAGTTCGTCGTCATCGATGCGGTCGCCGCGATCGCCGACGACCTCGGAACCACGTCGGCGGCCGTAGCGCTGGCCTGGCTGCGATCCCGCGCCGGGACCGTCGTGCCCATCCTCGGTGCCCGGCGCGTCGACCACCTCACGGACAACGTCGCCGGCCTGGAGGTGACTCTCGGCCCCGAACACCTCCGAGCGCTCGAGGAGCTTTCACGTCCCACGTTGAACTATCCGGCGCCGATGCACGGCGAGCTGCGGGCGATGCTCCAGTTCGCGGGAACCACCGTGGACGGGGAGCCGTCGACCGTGCATCCACCACTGCTGCAGAGCGACGTTCGGTACTGACACGCCATGCTCTCGGACTCAGCGGCTCACAGCGGTTTCCCGCTCGACCCGCGACAGCTTCTCGGGATTGCGCACGATGTAGAGCCCGGTGATCATGCCGTCGTCCATCCGCATCGCCACGACGTCGTCGATTTCGCCGTCGAGCCGGACGATCAGGGCCGGGCAGCCGTTCATCTGCACCGGCTCGACCGATACCGCGCCGCCGATCCTGGGCAGGCCGGCAGCCAGCAAGCGAGACACCTTGTCGGCCCCCACGATCGGCCGCAGCACAGCCTGCTTGACGCCGCCGCCGTCACCCAAGAGGACGACGTCCGGCGCGAGCAGGTCGAACAGGCTCTGCAGATCGCCCGTTTCCAGCGCCCGTTGGAACGCCTGTAGTGCATCCCGGGACTCGGACGGAGAAACGGCCCCGCGCGGCCGGCGCGCCGCGACGTGCGCCCGCGCCCGGTGCGCAATCTGGCGGACAGCGGCCGGGTTCTTGTCGACGGCGGCCGCGATCTCGTCATACCCCAGATCGAACACTTCACGCAGCACGAACACCGCCCGCTCCGTCGGCGCGAGCGTTTCCAGCACCAGCAGCATCGCCATCGACACGCTTTCGGCCAACTCGACATCCTCGGCCACGTCGGGCGCGGTCAGCAGCGGCTCGGGTAACCAGGGACCGACGTAGGACTCCTTACGCCGTCCGAGCGTACGCAGCCGGACGAGTGCCTGACGGGTGGTGATCCGGACCAGGTACGCACGCTGATTCCGCACCGTGTCGAGATCGACACCCGCCCATCGCAGCCAGGTCTCCTGGAGGATGTCTTCGGCGTCGGCAGCAGAGCCGAGCATCTCGTAGGCGACGGTGAACAGCAGGTTGCGGTGGGCGACGAACGCGTCGGTAGCGGGGTCCGAACGCTCGTCGTGGCTCCCGCCTCGATCGTCAGGCGTGGTCTGCGATGTGCCGGCCATGGGTGGCTCCTCTTCACTCTCTGACAGTGTCACCCACCAGACACCGGGCCCCGCCGTTTTGTGACACCGAGGCGTTTGTAGCACACGACACGTTGCCCCCACTGTCACAAGAATCGCGTCGCCGGCATCTCATGTTCGTTCGGTGCGGGAGCACACAACACGACCAGTGAGGACGAAGTCATGGACGCCCGATTCAACATGTTCGACAACGAGATCGCCGCGAAGTTCGCAAAGCGATTCGTCAACGCCAGTCTGGTGATCCACGAATCGCCGCTGCCGAAGGCCACCCAGGAACTGGTCAACATCCGGGCCAGCCAGATCAACGGCTGCGGTTTCTGCATCGACATGCACACGAAGGATGCCGCGGCTGCCGGAGAAACCCCGGTTCGACTCAACCTCGTCGCCGCCTGGCGCGAGGCCACCGTGTTCACCGAGGCCGAGCGGGCCGCACTGGCACTCGCCGAGGAAGGTACCCGGCTCGCCGACGCCCACCACGGCGTGTCCGACGAGACCTGGGCCCAGGTTCGCAAGCACTACGACGACGACCAGATCGCCGCGCTGGTCTCCCTGGTGGCCCTGATCAACGCCGCCAACCGAATGAACGTCATCGTGCGTAACCCGGCGGGATCCTACGAGCCCGGCATGTTCGCCGCCATGACGAGCTGATCGGCAGACGAACCCCGCCCCGTGGGGCGGGGTTCCGGTCGTCGCGTGTGCCGTCGGACTATCCCCAGCTAGATCGCCTGCCCGACAGAGCGATACCGCCGCTCAGGACCACCGAGCGTCACAGGTTTCGGTACGCCCGTCGCACACGCATCGCCCGCGTGGTTCCGCACCGCCGAACAGGGCGACCGTCAACCCCAGAACACCGGTACCCCCGGCCAACAGCGCACAGAATATGAACACGTCATTCATTAGCACCCTCCCCCTTCTCGTGTCTCCATTACAACAGGTCCCTACCGGCCCGTGCTCAGGCGCGTCTCCTGCCTGGAGCATTCCTGTTCAGCCCCATAGGGTCTCCTCGATGAGCAGGGTGATCGGGACATGATCCACTGATGCGGGCGCGAAGCGAAGGAGACGATCATGGAGTCGACCGACACGGACGTGAGATGAACCGCGAACATCGTCAACTCGACTACGGACTCCGCTTCGACTGGGGCCTGCCCGGGGCGAAAGCCGTCGGCGCCGCCGCCGACATCGCGGTCGTGGTGGACGTTCTGTCGTTCACCACCACCCTGACCGTGGCGGTCGACGCCGGCATCGACGTTCTGCCCTACCGATGGAACGACGATTCGGCGGAACGCTACGCCCGCGATTCGGACGCGGTCCTCGCCGTCGGGCGCAGCCGTGCCGTGGGCGGGCAGATCAGTCTGTCGCCGAACACGATTCGGCGCCACACAGCTCCACGGAGAGTGGTGCTTCCCTCACCGAACGGTTCGAACATCTGCTTCGAACTCGGCGCCGGAGCCGGAGTGTGCATCGGAGCGTCCTTGCGGAATGCGACCGCGGTCGCGGGCTGGATCGCCCGGCACTACACACCGAGGTCGGTGGTAGCGGTGATCGCTGCCGGTGAGAAGTGGCCGGACGGCGAACTCCGGCCGGCGGCCGAGGATCTGTGGGGCGCGGGCGCGGTGATGTCCGCACTGGCGGCGACCGGCTGGGATGCGGACCCTTCGCCGGAAGCTCTGGTCGCCATGTCAGCCTGGCGCGGTGTCGCGCAGTCGCTGCCGCACTCACTCGCGGCGTGTGCCTCGGGACGGGAATTGCGCGAACTGGGATACCCCGAAGATGTCGCAATCGCCGCCGAAACAGACCGGAGCACTGCTGTCCCGGTACTCGAAGATCAGGTCTTCCGAAACGCTTCGCACTAGGGTGAGCACCATGGTCGATACCTGGGACGCCGACGCTCCCGGAGTGCTGCGTCTGCCGTCCGGGCGACGGGTCCGCGGCCGGGGGTTGAGGCGACCACTCCCGGATGGTCCCCTGCCGGATTTCGCCGTCTACCTGCTGGGGAAGGATCCGCCGCCGGTGCAGTGGAACGCCCGGTGGGTCCGGTGGCCCGATTTCCGGCTGCCGCGGGATCGCCACGACACCCGGGATGCGCTGGGCGAGGTGTGGCGACGTGCCGCCACTGAACGGGTGGAGGTGGCGTGCGGGGGCGGTCGCGGCCGGACGGGCACGGCCCTCGCCTGCCTCGCCGTACTCGACGGGGTCCCGGCGCGCGACGCCGTCGCGTTCATCCGGCAGAACTATCACCGTCACGCGGTCGAGACACCGTGGCAGCGGCGGTACGTCGAACGGTTCGCCTGAACAACAGACCGGCGGCCCCGCACGAAATCGTGCGGGGCCGCCGGTGTACGAACTGGGAGAAGGCTACTTCTCGGCAGCCGCCTCTTCGCTCTGCTCGGCCGGAGCCGCAGCGCCGTCTTCTTCGACGGGGATCAGCGAGATCTTGCCGCGGTTGTCGATGTCGGCGATCTCGACACGCAACTTCGAGCCGACGCTCACGACGTCCTCGACCTTGGCGATCCGCTTGCCGCTGCCCAGCTTCGAGATGTGCACCAATCCGTCGCGGCCCGGGAGGAGCGACACGAACGCACCGAAGGCGGTGGTCTTGACGACCGTGCCCAGGAAGCGCTCGCCGACCTTCGGCAGCTGCGGGTTGGCGATGGCGTTGATCATGTCGATCGCGGCCTGCGCGGACGGGCCGTCCGTCGCACCGACGAACACGGTGCCGTCATCTTCGATGGAGATGTTGGCGCCGGTCTGCTCGGTGATCGAGTTGATCATCTTGCCCTTGGGGCCGATGACCTCACCGATCTTGTCGACGGGGACCTTGATGGCCGTCACGCGCGGGGCGAAGGGGCTCATCTCGTCGGGGGTGTCGATGGCCTCGGCCATGACCTCGAGGATCGTCGCACGCGCGTCCTTGGCCTGCGACAGCGCGCCGGCGAGGACCTTGGACGGGATGCCGTCGAGCTTCGTGTCGAGCTGGAGGGCTGTGACGAAGTCCTTGGTGCCTGCGACCTTGAAGTCCATGTCGCCGAAGGCGTCTTCGGCGCCGAGGATGTCGGTCAGTGCCACGTAACGGGTCTCCCCGTCGACCTGGTCGGACACGAGGCCCATGGCGATACCGGCAACCGGAGCCTTCAGCGGCACACCGGCGTTGAGCAGTGCGAGCGTCGACGCGCACACGGAACCCATCGAGGTGGAGCCGTTGGAGCTGAGAGCCTCCGAGACCTGACGGATGGCGTACGGGAACTCCTCGACGCTGGGCAGCACGGGCATGAGTGCCCGCTCGGCCAGCGCGCCGTGACCGATCTCGCGACGCTTCGGCGAACCGACGCGTCCCGTCTCACCGGTGGAGTACGGCGGGAAGTTGTAGTGGTGCATGTACCGCTTGGTCGTCTCGGGTCCGAGCGAGTCGACCTGCTGCGCCATCTTGACCATGTCGAGGGTGGTGACACCCAGGATCTGGGTCTCGCCGCGCTCGAACAGGGCGGAACCGTGTGCACGCGGAACGATCGCGACCTCGGCCGACAGCGAACGGATGTCCGTGATGCCACGGCCGTCGATGCGGAACTGATCGCGCAGGATGCGCTGACGCACCAGCTTCTTCGTCAGCGAGCGGAACGCCGCGCCGATCTCCTTCTCGCGACCCTCGAAGTTCGGGGCGACCTGCTCGAGGACCTCGACCTTGACCTCGTCGGTCTTGTCGTCGCGCTCCTGCTTGCCCGCGATCGTCAGTGCTGCGCTCAGCTTCTCGGCTGCGGCGGCCTCGACGGCGGCGAACACGTCGTCCTGGTACGCCGGGAAGACGGGGAAGTCGCCGGTCGGCTTGGACGCCTTGGCTGCCAGCTGCTGCTGCGCGGTGCAGAGGCGGGCGATGAACGGCTTGGCGGCTTCGAGGCCCTCGGCCACGATCGACTCGGTGGGAGCCTGTGCGCCACCGTCGATCAGGGAGATCACGTTGTCGGTGGCCTCGGCCTCGACCATCATGATCGCGACGTCGGCGTCGTCACCGCTGCCGGAGACGATGCGGCCGGCGACGACCATGTCGAAGACGGCGTTCTCGAGCTGCTCGACGGTGGGGAAGGCAACCCACTGGCCGGCCTTGTTCTCGTCCGACGTGATGAGCGCGACGCGCACACCGCCGACGGGTCCGGAGAACGGCAGTCCGGCGATCTGCGTGGAGGCGGACGCGGCGTTGATCGCGACGACGTCGTACAGGTCCTGCGGGTTCAGGCTCATCACCGTGACGACGACCTGGATCTCGTTGCGCAGGCCGTCGACGAACGACGGGCGCAGCGGGCGGTCGATCAGGCGGCAGGTCAGGATGGCGTCCGTGGAGGGACGGCCCTCACGACGGAAGAAGGAGCCGGGGATGCGGCCCGCTGCGTACATGCGCTCCTCGACGTCCACCGTGAGGGGGAAGAAGTCGAAGTGCTCCTTGGGGTGCTTGCTGGCGCTCGTCGCGGACAGCAGCATGGTCTCGTCGTCCAGGTAGGCGACGACGGCGCCGGCGGCCTGCTGGGCGAGGCGACCGGTCTCGAATCGAATGGTGCGGGTTCCGAAGGACCCGTTGTCGATCACGGCGGTGGATTCGAACACGCCCTCATCGACCTCTACTGCGGAATTCTCTGTCATCTCTTCTTTTCACTTCCCTCTCGTCTTCGCCGTACCCGCGGGGGCGTTCTCACCCTCCTGGCGAGAACTGCGCACCTGAGGGACATCCCCCTCTCGAGTTCTCGGGATGTCACTGTGCGGAGGCGGCCGTCGATCGAAGTCCCCCGGACCGTGTCCGGAAGACCACTACCGAAGACCGACACCACATTCTCGGGTGCATACGGTAGTGCTGCCCTCGGCAGCTAACGCCGATAGCCAGCGAGGCCCAGTCTAAGCAAGGCCCCGCCGGCTACCGGAGTGATTCGCGATCGAAATGATCGCTGTGTACGAAACTCAGCGACGCAGGCCGAGACGCTCGATCAGCGAGCGGTAACGCTCGATGTCGACCTTCTGGACGTACTTGAGCAGACGACGACGGCGTCCGACCAGCAGCAGGAGGCCGCGGCGGGAGTGGTGGTCGTGCTTGTGCATCTTGAGGTGTTCGGTGAGATCGACGATGCGCTTGGTGAGCATGGCCACCTGCGCCTCCGGCGAACCGGTGTCGGTCTCGTGCAGGCCGTACTCGCTCAGGACCTGCTTCTTTTCTTCGGTGGTCAATGCCACTGGTTCACTCCTGGTGATGACGTTCGCGTGAAAGGATCGAAACTCGGCGCGGCCACCGCGAACCGCAGCGCACGCCAGCGATCTACTTTACCAGCTGAAATGCGACGCTTTTACCGCACGTCTTCCGACGCCGCGAGGATCGCGCGCGCACGCTCGGCATCCTTGCCCATGGCGACGATCAGATCGTCGACCGAGTCGAACTTCTCCATGCCGCGCAGGCGCTCCACCAGGTCGACGGCCACGTGCTGCCCGTACAGGTCGGCTTCCCGGTCGAGGACGAAGGCCTCGACCGTGCGGGTCCGCCCGGAGAACGTGGGATTGGTGCCCACCGACACGGCAGCCATGTAGCGCTCACCGGAGGTGACCGTTCCCAGGTCGACTCCGTGTCCGAGCACCGTGAACCAGGCGGCGTACACGCCGTCCGCGGGAATCGCGGCGTACATGGGCGGGGCGACGTTGGCGGTCGGATAGCCGAGCTGACGTCCGCGACCGTCGCCGTGGACGACGACACCCTCGACGCGATGCGGGCGGCCCAGGGCCTCCGTCGCGGCGGCCATGTCGCCCGCGTCGACGCACGAACGGATGTAGGTGGACGAGAACGTCACGGCATGCTCTGCGAGCAACGTCACACCGTCGACCGCGAAACCGAACCGGTCGCCGATCTGGCGGAGCAGGTCGACGTTGCCGGCGGCCTTCTTGCCGAACGTGAAGTTCTCACCGACAACGACGTCCGCCACGTGCAGACGCTCCACGAGGATCTCGTGGGCGTACCGCTCCGGCGTCAGCTTCATGAATTCGGCGGTGAACGGCATGACGCAGAAGACGTCGATACCCAACTCCTCCGCCAGCTCCGCCCGGCGCGCGAGCGTCGTGAGCTGGGCGGGATGACTGCCCGGACGAACCACTTCCATCGGATGAGGATCGAAAGTCATGAGCACGCTGGGTATTCCACGCGTACGGGCAGCCGCCACCGCTCGACTGATCAGTTGGGCGTGACCTCGGTGCACGCCATCGAATACGCCGATCGTGAGAACACAACGACCCCAGTCGGCAGGAACCTCGTCGAGACCACGCCATCTCAGCACGAGTGGCAGCCTACGGTGCCGCGCGCCGATGTTCATCTCCGGACCGGGTGTCCGCCGCCCCCGCACCCCGCCGAAGCGTCGTCACCTCGCGGTTCACGGCGGCCGGGTCCGTTCCCCGCGAGCGGAACAGGTGTGTCGATGTGTCTCGCCGATAAGACTTGCCTAAGCTCGATGGCGTGGCCGTGAACAAGAATGACCAGAGCGTGACCGAGGACGCCGCCTCCGAGACCGGGGCCCTCTCGGCAGTGGCACAGGACTACCTCAAGGTCATCTGGACCGTTCAGGAGTGGTCGCAGGAGCGGGTGTCCACCAAACTGCTCTCCGAGAAGATCGGGGTGTCGGCATCCACCGTGTCGGAGGCCATCCGGAAGCTGTCCGACCAGGGTCTGGTGGATCACGCCCGCTACGGGTCCATCGCGCTGACGGAGGCGGGCCGCGTCGCTGCCGTCGGAATGGTCCGCAGGCACCGCCTCATCGAGACATATCTCGTTCACGAACTGGGCTACGGCTGGGACGAGGTGCACGACGAGGCGGAAGTGCTCGAGCATGCCGTCTCGGATCTGATGATCGCCCGGATGGACGCCAAGCTGGGCCATCCCGAGCGCGACCCGCACGGCGATCCGATTCCGTCGGTCGACGGCTCGGTGCCCACTCCCCCGGCGCGTCAGCTCAGCGACTTCGTCAACGGCGAGAGCGGCCGCATCGCCCGGATCTCGGACTCCGACCCGGCGATGCTGCGGTACTTCGACTCGGTCGGGGTGGCACTCGACGTGACGGTCACGGTGCTGGAGCGACGCGACTACGCGGGCACCGTGTCGATCCGGCTCGATGCCGAGGACGACTCGATCGAGCTCGGAAACCCGGCAGCCCAGGCCATCTGGCTGGTGTGAGCCGCTACCTCAGCGTCGCGGGACGGACCACCATCACGGAACTCGCCCGCCTTCCGCGTTCCTGCAGCAACGCGATCGTGTGCCCACTCGGATCGATCGCGGCGTACACGCCCTTGATTCCGATCGGTTCGAGCCACCGGCCCTGACTGATCGATTCGGCCTCGTCCGCGTCGATCTGCCGGTGCGGGAACGCGGTCTGCGCGGCGGCGTCGATGTCGAGACTGACCCCCGGCTCGTCGGCCAGCTGTTCCAGCGTCCGCGCGTGCTCGAGCGTGAACGGTCCCACCCGGGTCCGCCGCAGCGAGGTGAGATGCCCGCCCACACCGATCAGCGCGATCCCCAGATCACGCGCGAGCGCCCGCACATACGTGCCGGACGAGCACTCCACCTCGACGTCGAGGTCGGTGAACGTTCCCTCGGTCCGCCGGCCGACGACCTCGAACCGCGACACCGTGACCGAGCGCGCCGAGAGCTCGAACTCCTCGCCCGCACGGATCAGGGCGTGCGCCCGTCGCCCGTCCACCTTGATCGCGCTGACGCTCGACGGGATCTGCTGAATGTCGCCGGTGAGGGCGCTCACCTGAGCCGCGATGTCGTCGTCCGTCACACCGGAGGCATCGGCCGACGCGACGACCTCGCCCTCGGCGTCGTCGGTGGTGGTGGCCTGTCCCAGCCGGATCGTGGCCGTGTACGCCTTGGTGGTCAACGCGAGGAGCCCCAGCAGCTTCGTCGCCCGCTCGATACCGAGCACCAGCACACCCGTGGCCATCGGGTCCAGAGTGCCGGCGTGCCCGACCTTCCGGGTCCCGAGCAGTTTGCGGCACCGGGCCACCACGTCGTGGCTGGTGATGCCCGCGTCCTTGTCGACGATGAGCAGTCCGGCGCCGACGAGACCGGAAGAGGGCTTTTCACGTGCAGACACGAGGTCCGATTCTGCCAGCCGACGCCACGGCACTGAAATCAGTGCACCGCAATGGCCGTGATGATCAAACCGTCCGACACCATCCACCGCCCGTCGAACGACGCGAGTGGTGGCCCCCCGACGGTCTCCCCGGAAATGAGCAGGTCCGAATGGAACGTGCCCGTGCCGTCACCGGAGGCCTCGAACGTGATGTGCGCGTCCTCGAACCCGAGCCATCGCCCGGTGAGCGGGAACCACGCCTTGTACGTGGCCTCCTTCGCGCAGAACAGCAGCCTGTCCCGGTGCACCGGACCGCCGGTGGCCGAGCGCCACTGCGCGGAGTCCGCTGCGCCCGACAGCCAGTCCCGTTCGGGGGCCAGGCTCACGGCATCCAGGACACCGTCCGGCAGCGCCTCGTGCGGTTCGGCGTCGATTCCCACGGACCGCACCTGCATCGCGTAGCCGAGCACCGCGCCGCGGTAACCGTCGCAGTGAGTGAGGCTCCCGACGACGCCACGCGGCCACACCGGGGAACCCTTGTCGCCCCGCAGGACCGGGGCCTGGTCGACACCCAGCTTCGCCATGGCGAGTCGCGCGCAGTGACGGGCGGTGGTGAACTCGCGGCGCCGCTTCTCCACGGCCCGGCCGATCAGGGCCTCCTCCTGCGGGTGCGGACGCAGACCCGGCGGGTCCTCGAACAGCTCCGAGGACACCACGCCGGCAGGCAGAATTCTCTCGATCACAGGGCCCCCCTCGCCCGCATCTTCTCCACTTCGGCTTCCTGTTCGGGGGTCACCTTGAAGTGGCCTCCCCACTTGTTCAGAGTGCCCGGCGGGTACTCGGGCACCGGCAGGATCTGCCGCAGCAACCGGTCCGGCAGTCCCCGCCTCTGCCACTCCCGGGGGTAGCCGAGCGACACCTCTTCGAACCGCACCCCGTCGTAGTAGGTGGTGCGCGGAATGTGCAGGTGCCCGTACACGGCACAGACGGCGTTGTACCGGGTGTGCCAGTCCGCGGTCAGTTCGGTGCCGCACCACAGGGAGAACTCCGGGTACCACAGCACCTGCGTCGGTTCACGGACCAACGGGAAGTGGTTGATCAAGACGGTTCGCGTTCCGGGAGGCAGGGCGTCCAGCCGCGCCTTCGTCGTCTCGACGCGGTTTCGACACCAGGCGTCCCGGGTTCCGTAGGGTTCGCTCGACAGCAGGAACTCATCCGTGGCCACCACGTTCTTCTCGCGTGCGATCGCGAGACCCTGCTCCTTGGTGGTGGCACCCTCGGGCAGGAACGTGTAGTCGTACAGCAGGAACATCGGAACCAGCGTCACCGGACCGTCCTCAGCCTCCCACACCGGGAACGGATCTTCCGGGGTTATGACGCCGATCTCGCGGCACATGGTGACCAGGTAGTCGTAGCGGGCGGCGCCGTGGATCTGCACGGGATCCTTCGCCGTCGTCCACAGTTCGTGGTTGCCGGGCACCCAGATGACCTCGGCGAAGCGGCTGCGCAGAAGTTTCAGCGCCCACAGGATGTCGTCGGTCTTCTCCGAGACGTCGCCCGCAACGATCAACCAGTCTTCCGGCGAGTCGGGATAGATGTCCTCGGTGATCGGCCGGTTTCCCCGGTGCCCCACATGGGTGTCGCTCACCGCCATCAGTTTGGGTGCCACGTCAACCACCTTTCCGATCGTGTTCCGCCGCCGGAGCGCTGTCCGATCCGTGCCGCGCCTGCAGGTCGGCTCCGACCACAGCCCAGCGGCCCGAACCGACGCGCCACACGACCGCAAGCATCCGAAGAATTATGAACACCATGAGGCCCGTCCAGATTCCCGCGAGGCCCCAGTCACGCAGCATCGACAGCCAGATCAGCGGCAGGAACCCGACCAATGCGCAGGCCAGCGTGGCGTTCCGGAGGAAGGCGACGTCGCCGGCCCCGAGCAGTACCCCGTCGAGGGCGAACACCACTCCGGCGACGGGCATGATCGCGACGAAGAACCACCAGGCCACCGCCATCTCGTCGAGGACCGCCTGGTCGGAGGTGAACAGCTCGGGTATCAGCCCGTGTCCGAGGGCGAAGAACACGGCCAGCCCCGTCGCGAAGATGGTGGACCATCGGGTGATCCGCCACGACAGCCGCGTCGCGCCCGTGGCGTGTCCCGCTCCCAGCGCGGCTCCGACCAATGCCTGCGCGGCGATCGCGAGGGAGTCGAGTGTCAGGGCGACGAGGTTCCACAGCTGCAGCACCACCTGGTGCGCGGCGACGGCGGCCGCCCCGAACCGGGACGCGACCGCGGCGGCCGAGAGGAAGCATGCCTGGAACGCGAGGCTCCGCAGGATCAGGTCCCGGCCGAGCACCATCTGCGCGCGCATGACCCGCCACCGCGGACGCAACGGCACCCGCTCCACCACCAGCGCACCGATGAACAGGCTCGCGGACACCGCCTGCCCGATCACGTTGGCGACGGCCGAACCCTCGAGTTCGAGTCGCGGAGCGCCCCACAATCCGTGCACCAGCACCGGGCAGGCCACGGCCGACACGACGAGACCGGCGATGACGAAACGCAGTGGTCGCACCGTGTTCTGCACACCGCGCATCCACCCGTTGCCTGACATTGCGACGAGGATCAGCGGCGCACCGAACACCGCGATCCGCAACCAGCTCTCGGCGGCCGCCGCGATGTCGGAGCCGCCGGCGATCGCCGACGTGACCGGCCGCGCGAACAGGTGTGCCAGCGCGATCACGAGGGCGCCGATGCCGAGTGCCAGCCACGTGGCCTGGACACCTTCCCGCACCGCGCCGCGCTCGTCGCCGGCCCCGTGCATCCGGGATGCGCGCGCCGTCGTGCCGTAGGACAGGAACGTCAGCTGCGTACTGACCTGCGCGAGGATGAGCCCGCCGACGGCAAGTCCGGCGAGCGCCAGCGCGCCCAGCCGCCCGACGACGGCGATGTCGAAGAGGAGGTAGATCGGTTCGGCGGCGAGGACGCCGAGCGCGGGCAGCGCCAGCCCGAACACGGTCCGGGCGGTAGCGTCGCCCGTGACTCCAGAGACGTCGGCCAATGAATTCGAACCTCAGCCGAGCGACTCGACGAGCGAGGCCACGATCTCATCTGCAGAGGTGTCCGCGGTGTAGCCGGCTGCGAACCGGTGCCCGCCGCCACCGAGGTACCCGGCGACGAGGGAGACGTCCACGTCGGACTTCGAGCGCAACGACACCGACCACGTACCGTTCACCGCCTCCTTGAGGACCGCGGCGACCTCGGCCTCGGACGTCGTCCGGACGATGTCGATGACGCTCTCGATCTCCTCGGAGCGGAGATCGCCGACGTAGGCCCGCCGGATGACGGCGTAGACCAGTCCACGCCCTCCCGCCGCGTCGGGGACGAGGGTCGCCGAACCGAGCACCGAAGACAGCATGGGCAGCCAGCCGAACGGGTGGGTGTCGAGCAGGCGCCGCGCGATGCGGGCGCCGTCGATGCCGGTGGCGAGGAGTCTCTCCGCGAGGGTGTGGGTGCCGGGCTGCACCCAGCGGAACGAACCGGTGTCGGTCACGAGCCCCGCATACAGGCAGTGTGCGAGGTCGGCGTCGATGTCCACACCCCACACGTCGAACATCTGCGCCAGGACCGCGGTGGTCGACTCCGCCGACTCGTCGATCAGGTTCATGCGGCCGAAGCGGGTGTTGGATCGGTGATGATCGATGACGAGGGTCTCCCCCGCCGTCGCGAGCCGGTCGGCCAGCTTCCCGAGACGCCCAGCGCTGCCGCAGTCGACCGTCACCAGCAGGTCGACGTTGCGTCGCACCTGATCCGCCGGCACCAGGAGGTGGGTGCCCGGCAGTTCCCGCATCGACTCCGGCAGTTCGTCCGGCGCGCCGAA
Organism: Rhodococcus sp. WS4; assembly: GCA_006543605.1. Classification (GTDB taxonomy): domain Bacteria; phylum Actinomycetota; class Actinomycetes; order Mycobacteriales; family Mycobacteriaceae; genus Rhodococcus_F. The sequence continues at coordinate 3,574 of RRBB01000201.1, read as the reverse complement.
CGCGACCTGCACCGGAATTCCCTTGCGCTCGAGCACCAACGCCAGAGCGAGTCCGCTGCCGATCGTGTCGGCATCGGGTTGGACGTGACACAGAATCGTCACCGACGTCGCGTTCTCGAGAACGGCGACCGCCTGCGGCAGAAACACCTCGTGACGATCGAGATCAGACAGGGACGTCTCCTGAGTGTGGGTCATGTCGGTTCGCGTCAGTCCGCCTGGCGGGAACCGGACGGCTCGTCGACATCGGCGTCGTCCGCGTCCTCGGCTCGGGGCTCCTTGTACGGGTCTGGGTCGCCTGCCGGAGACGCACCGGCCGCGACACGCGCGACCTCGTCGTCGGCGGCGCGAGCGCGGGCGAGGAGTTCCTCCATGTGCCGTGCCGTGTCGGGGACCGTGTCCGCGACGAACGTGAGCGTCGGCGTGAAGCGGACTCCGGTGCCTGCGCCCACCTTCGAGCGCAGAACCCCCTTCGCCTTCTCCAGCCCCGCGGCTGCGGAGACGAGATCCGGTTCGGACTCGAGGTCCGCGCCCATCACGGTGTAGTACACGGTGGCGTCGTGGAGGTCGGCCGTCACCTTGGTGTCGGTGATGGTGACGAACGCCAGGCGAGGGTCCTTGATTTCGTGGTCGATCGCCGTCGCGACGATCGTTCCGATGCGCTTGGCGAGTTTGCGTGCCCGGGCTGGATCCACCATGACAATCAGACTCCTCTCCCTGGCCGCTCGATAAGTTGTGAAGTTGCGTGTGTAGCCGTAGTTCATTCTGCACGCCGAGCCGCGGACGCCGCGGGGCGGGCAGGGCGCTCCGAGTCAGTCCTCGGGGCCGAAAATCCTTCGCCGGACCGCAAGAAGTTGCAGTTCCGGCAGCTCGGCGACGTGCCGTTCGCACGTGTCGAGCACCTCATGTACATGATCGACCGCCGAACTCGCAATCGTGACGCCGAGCATGGACCGGCGGTACCGATCCTGTTCTCCGGTCTCGGCCGCCGAGACGCCGTAGCGTCGCAGCTCCGCAAGTACCGGTTTGACCATTGCACGCTTCTCTTTCAGAGATCGCACGTCACCGAGCAAGATGTCGAGCTCGAGCGCACCGACGTACAAACTTTCCTCCTTCGGGAGACGTGCGCTCCCCCGGCCGATTGACTCGGCCAGAGAAGCGCACGCCGGATGACGCTGCTACGTCACCCCAAACGGATGGCGACTAGTCGCGCGGCTTTTCCCGAAGCTCGTAGGCCTCGATGACGTCACCGACCTTGATGTCGGAGTAGGTGACCGTCAAACCGCACTCGTAACCCTCGCGTACCTCGACGGCGTCTTCCTTCTCCCGCTTGAGCGAAGAGATGGTGACGGTCTCGGCGACAACCGTGTTGTCACGCAGCAGCCGGGCCTTCGCATTGCGACGGATGGTACCCGAGGTGACGAGGCAACCGGCAATGTTGCCGACCTTGGACGAACGGAACATCGCACGGATCTCCGCCTTGCCCAGCTCGACCTCTTCGTAGATCGGCTTGAGCATGCCCTTGAGCGCCTTCTCGACCTCGTCGATGGCCTGGTAGATCACCGAGTAGTACCGAATGTCGACGCCCTCGCGGTTCGCCAACTCGGTCGCCTTGCCCTCGGCGCGAACGTTGAACCCGATGATGATCGCGTTCGACGCAGCCGCCAGGTTGACGTTGGTCTCGGTGACGCCACCGACACCACGGTCGATGACTCTCAACTGCACCTCGTCGTCGATCTCGATGCCGTGCAGGGCCTCTTCCAAGGCCTCCACGGTTCCCGAGTTGTCGCCCTTGAGGATGAGGTTGAGCTGCGACGTCTCCTTGAGAGCCGAATCCAGATCCTCGAGGCTGATGCGCTTGCGGCTCTTCGCGGCCAGTGCATTGCGCTTACGCGCATTGCGCCGGTCGGCGATCTGCCGGGCGATCCGGTCCTCGTCGACCACGAGCAGGTTGTCGCCTGCACCGGGGACCGACGTGAAGCCGACCACCTGGACGGGACGCGAGGGCAGGGCCTCGAGCACGTCGTCGCCGTGCTCGTCGACCATGCGGCGCACACGTCCGTATGCGTCGCCGGCCACGATCGAGTCGCCGACCCGCAGCGTTCCGCGCTGGATGAGCACGGTCGCGACGGGGCCGCGTCCACGGTCGAGGTGCGCCTCGATGGCGACACCCTGAGCGTCCATGTCCGGGTTGGCCCGCAGGTCCAGCGCAGCGTCCGCCGTCAACAGCACAGCTTCGAGCAGCGCGTCGATGTTGGTGCCCTGCTTCGCCGAGATGTCGACGAACATGGTGTCTCCGCCGTATTCCTCGGCGACCAGTCCGTACTCGGTGAGCTGCTGCCGGATCTTGTCCGGGTTCGCGCCCTCCTTGTCGATCTTGTTCACCGCGACCACGATCGGCACGTCGGCCGCCTGGGCGTGGTTGATCGCTTCCACCGTCTGCGGCATGACGCCGTCGTCGGCAGCGACGACCAGGATCGCGAGGTCGGTGGCCTTGGCACCACGGGCACGCATGGCCGTGAAGGCCTCGTGACCGGGGGTGTCGATGAACGTCACGAGACGCTCGTTGCCGTCGAGCTCGGTGAGCACCTGGTAGGCACCGATGTGCTGCGTGATGCCGCCGGCCTCGCCCTCGCGGACGTTGGCCTTACGGATCGTGTCGAGCAGTCGGGTCTTACCGTGGTCGACGTGGCCCATGACGGTGACCACCGGCGGACGGGACTCGAGGTCCTCTTCGCCACCTTCGTCTTCGCCGTAGGTGAGGTCGAAGCTGTCGAGCAGCTCGCGGTCCTCGTCCTCCGGGCTGACCACCTGGACGACATAGTTCATCTCGCCGCCGAGCAGTTCCAGCGTCTCGTCGTTGACCGACTGAGTTGCCGTCACCATCTCGCCGAGATTGAACAGTGCCTGCACCAACGCTGCGGGGTTCGCGTCGATCTTCTCCGCGAAATCCGACAGGGAAGCACCGCGGGCGAGGCGAATGGTCTCGCCGTTGCCACGGGGCAACCGCACGCCGCCGACGGCGGGCGCCTGCATCGAATCGTATTCCTGGCGCTTCTGACGCTTCGACTTGCGACCACGACGCGGGGCGCCACCGGGACGACCGAACGCACCTGCTGCCGCACCACGCTGACCGGGGCGTCCACCGCCACCGGGGCGACCGCGGAAACCACCTGCGGGTGCTCCGCCACCGGGCGCACCTGCGCCGGCACCGGGGGCACCGCCACCACGGTATCCACCGCCGCCGCCACCACCGGGACGACCCCCGGGGGCTCCGCCGGGACGACCGGGACGACCGCCGGGGGCGGGACGTGCCGAACGAGCAGGCATGGCACCCGGGTTCGGGCGAGGAGGCATCGAGCCCGGGCTGGGACGGGGACCGCCCTGACCCGGTGCCGGACGAGGTCCACCCTGACCGGGAGCCGGACGAGGACCGCCCTGACCGGGAGCCGGACGAGGACCGCCCTGACCCGGTGCCGGACGAGGTCCACCCTGGCCGGGAGCCGGCCGGGGTGCACCCGGACGCGGTGCGCCGGGAGCGGGACGGGGTGCCGGACGCTCGGCGGGAGCCGAGGAG
>RRBB01000200.1:0-19384 GCA_006543605.1 Rhodococcus sp. WS4 | reverse complement strand
CGCCTCGGCGCCCAACGCGCCCTCCACAACACCGAGACGCCCTGACGCTCCTTTTGCAGACGCATACGCAAACGATCTACCTGCGTAAACACGCAGATTCACGCTCATTACCCCAGATAAGACGTCGGCATAGCTCGACGACACCGGTTTCCTGAAGAAGGGCACTCGCTCGGCCGGAGTGCAACGCCAGTACTCCGGGTCCGCGGGGCGGGTGGAAAACTGTCAGATCGGGGTGTTCCTCGCCTACGCGAGCTCGGCCGGGCACGCGTTGATCGACCGGGAGCTGTACCTCCACGAATCGTGGACCTCCGACCGGGACCGGTGCCGCGCCGCCGGGATCGGTGACGATGTCGAGTTCGCGACCAAACCCGTTCTGGCGCAGCGCATGATCGAACGCGCCCTCGACGCGCACGTGCCGTTCTCCTGGCTCACCGCGGACGAGGCCTACGGTCAGGTGAAGTACCTACGGGTCTGGCTCGAGGAACGCGATATTTCCTACGTGCTGGCCACCCGCCGCAACGACGACGTCTTCACTCCCGATGGTCGCAGGGCCGCGCCGACGAGATGATCGCCGCGGTCCCGCCGAAGCAGTGGCGCCGCATCTCCGCCGGCGACGGCGCGCACGGCCCGCGCGAGTACTCCTGGGTGCGGATCCCGATCCGGATCGCCTGGGCACCCGGGCGGGGGCACTGGCTGCTCGCCCGCCGATCCCTCTCCGATCCGACCGAGATCGCGTCCTACATCTGCGCCGGACCCCGGCGCACCACGCTCACCGAACTCGCCACCGTCGCCGGATCGCGGTGGCGGGTCGAGGAGTGCTTCCAGCAGGCCAAGAACGAGGCCGGACTGGACCAGTATCAGGTGCGTACCTACCGGGCCTGGTACGCCCACACCACCTTGTCCATGCTCGCGCTTGCCTGGCTTGCCAGGCACGAAAACCCAAGCAATAAAAGGGGAATCGGTGTCGCCGAACAGGGCATGATCGGCTACACGGTACCCGAGATCCGGCGGCTGCTCGTGCATCTGATCCTGCGACACGCCCGCCCCGACGAGCACACCTGGTCCTGGTCACACTGGCGCAGACGCCGACAGCACCAGGCCCGCAGCTGCCATTACCGAAGCCGCGGACACCTCCCGTAAGTGCCGTTGCAGTACTAAGAGAGCATTCGGAAACTCGTGGCGGTGCTCGTGCAGCGCGCTGGTGGTGTAGAGGTGGGTTCCTGGTTGGGTCAGGGATGAACAGTCGCTGACCGTACCCAGGAGCCCACCATGCCATCATCGTCCATCGCGCCGTGTCCGTCGTGCCCACCCTGCTCGCCGGGGCATCGGTGTGCGGTGTATCCGTCCTCGTCACTGACCGACGAGCAGTGGGCGGTGCTGGAACCGATGCTGCCGCCGCCGGGCAACACCACCGGTCGTGGCGGCAGACCCGAAAAGTATTGCCGACGGCTGATTCTGGATGCGATTCTCTACGTGGTTCGCGGTGGGATCGCGTGGCGGCAGTTGCCGGTGGAGTTCCCGCCGGCGTCTACGGTGTACGGGATCTTCGTCCGCTGGGTCCGCGGCGGGGTGTGGCAGCGCATCCACGACGCGCTGCGCGACCGGCTCCGCGTGCGGTCCGGACGCGACCGGTGCGCGACCGCGGCGATCGTCGACTCGCAGACCGTGCCCGCGCCGACACGGTGCCCGGATCCCGTCGCGGATGGGACGGGGGGAAGCGAACGAATGGGGTCAAGCGGCGCATTGCGGTGGATGTCAACGGGCTACTGCTCGCGGTCGTGGTGACCGCCGCCTCGATCCAGGATCGCGACGCCGCGCACCGGCTACTGGCCGGACTGCGGGGCGGCTTCTCCACCGTCCGGCTCGTCTGGGGCGACGGCGGCTACCCGGGGCGACTGCTCGGCTGGGCGAAAAGCGTGCTCGCCCTGCAGGTTGAGATCATCAGACGGATCCCCGGCGCGTGCGGATTCCAGGTGCGGCCCCGGGTTTGGTAGTCGAGCGCACGTTTGCCTGGATCAACAAGCACCGCCGTTGCGTCCGCGCTTACGAGACCCGACCCGACCACCATGAGGCCGTCATTCACATCGCCAAGCCACATGACCCGGCGCCTCGCACGGACATGACCCAGTTTCCGAATGCTCTCTTACGTGATACTCCGAGAAGGCGATTCGAGCCTTTAGGTATCGGCCTTTAGAATTAGTTGTGTCTCGGGGTTGACCTCAGAAGGGGGCGACTGGGACGACAGGCGGCTCGGCGGGCGCCCAGTCGCGTAAGTGCGGTTCGCTCCGCACGCTCAGGTCGCTCATCGGCACCACGGTGCCGTCGGGGTCGGTGATGCTCACCCGCACTTCCGAGCCGGTGGGGTCGACGACCGTCAACGGTCCCGTTCCCTCATGCAGGTATTTGTCGCCCCACTGCATCAGTGCGATGACCACCGGCAGCAGGTCCTCGCCCATCTGCGTCAGGACGTACTCTTGGCGGGCGCGGCCCTTGTCAGGGCGGTACGGCTGTTTGGCGAGGACACCGACGCTGACTAACTCTTTCAGTCGTGCAGCTGTGCTTGCGTCTGTCATTCCGACTCGGCGGCTGAAGTCGTCGAACCGGGTCGTTCCGTAGCAGGCCTCGCGAACGATCAGCATTGCCGATCGGGTTCCGACAACGCGCAAGGCCCGCGCAATGGAGCACTGGCCGGAAGGCGTCCAAGCGGCAAGGTCCGACAGCGATCCCGTCATGTTCATCGGCATGCCCCAAGCATACTGACTTTACAAAACAATAGCTAGCTCCTACAGTCGGGAGTCAAGATCCGTTTCTGCGGATCGCGTCCCGTGGAGAGTTACGAGTGGAGATGTCATGAGTGGAAATGTCACCAGGGACGCAGTGATCGTCGAGGTTGTCCGAACCCCGGTGGGCCGAGGCAAGGCGAACGGAACCTTGCATGTCGAGCACCCTGTGGATTTGATGGCCCACAGCTTGCGGCAAGTGGTGCAGCGCAGTGGTATCGATCCCTCACTGATCGACGACGTGATCGGCGGCGTCGTCACCGCGGTTGGGGATCAGGCTTCGAACATGACGCGGCGCGCCGCGTTGGCAGCGGGTTTTCCTGAATCCGTGCCGGCGACGACCGTGGACCGGCAGTGCGGAAGCAGTCAGCAGGCAATCCATTTCGCCGCTCAAGGCGTGATCTCGGGAGCGTACGATCTCGCGATCGCGACCGGTTCCGAGTCTATGAGTCGCATTTCGATGGGTTCCAATCTTGTCGGTACCGAGGATCCGGCCGGTATCGACTTCGCTCAGCGATACCCGGACGGGCTGGTACCTCAGGGGATCAGTGCAGAACTGATCGCGGCGAAGTGGAAAATCAGCCGCACCGAGATGGACGAATTCGCCCTCACCAGCCACGCCCGGGCCGCGGCGGCGACACAGGAGGGACGGTTCGAGCGAGAAATCAGTCCAATTCGAGGTCTCGACCGCGACGAAGGCATTCGGACGGGATCAACACTGGAGAAGCTGGCCGGCCTCCGCCCAGCCTATTACGACGATGCGATGGCGACCCGCTTTCCGCAGATCGGCTGGAACGTCACCGCCGGCAATGCGAGTCAGGTCAACGATGGTAGTGCCGCCGTAATGATCACCACCAGCGAGAACGCGCGACGTCTCGGCTTGAAACCGCGTGCCCGACTGCATAGTTTCGCTGTCGTCGGCGATGATCCGCTGTACATGCTCACCGCTGTCATTCCGGCGACGCAGAAGGTGCTCGCCAAGGCCGGTCTCGGTATCGGCGATATAGACCTGTTCGAGGTGAACGAGGCGTTCGCCTCGGTGGTACTCGCCTGGGCGCGTGAGACCGGCGCGGATCTGTCGAAAGTCAATGTCAACGGTGGCGCGATCGCGATCGGGCATCCACTCGGCGGGAGCGGCGCACGGATTATGACGACCCTCGTGAACGCTTTGGAGCAGCGCGGACAACGTTTCGGCCTGCAAGTGATGTGTGAGGCGGGCGGCCTGTCCAACGCCACCATCATCGAGCGCCTGTGATGTCGAATCGGTGGTTCTCCCTCGCCGCGGTGTGCCTAGGGATGATGCTCTCGTTCCTCAACATCACGGCCACGATTTCAGCGCTGGCATCGTTGCAACAGGATCTGCAGATATCGAATGCGACTCTGGTCTGGATACCCAGCATCTACGCACTGGTGGTTGCCGCTCTGGTGCTGTCGACTGGAACGATCGGCGACGTCTATGGCCGTCGTCGCGCCTTCGTCGCGGGCACAGCGGTGATGGCGGTCGGCAGCGTCCTAACGGCAACTGCCGGTTCGGGATCGTGGGTCATCGTCGCTCAGGCCGTCACCGGAGTTGGTGGCGCATTGGTGCTTCCGAACAGTCTCGCGATAGTCAGTCACCTGTTTCCCGACCCCCGCGAACGCACCGAGGCCATCACTGTCTGGGCTGCCTGCTCGGGACTGGGACTGGCTCTCGGACCCTTGTCCGCAGGAGCGATTTTGTTGGCGTTCTCATGGTCGATCATTTTCCTCGTCAACAGCATTGCCGCCGCCCTCGTCACGGTCGTCGTGATGGTGGTTGTGCGTAAGGGATCGTCGGGGTCGGCGCGACTCGACTGGTACGGACTCGTCAGCGGTACCGTCGCCATCGCAGCATTCACGTATTGGGTCATCGATGGTTCGCACAACGGATTCTTTTCCAAGTCAGCATTATCCGCGATTACTCTGGCGGCCGTGGGAATTGCCACATTCTTCACTGTCGAGGTGCGGTCGGATCACCCTATGCTCGATCTACGCCTGTTCCGTTCGGCGTCGTTCTCTGCGGTCATGCTGGTCGCCGCGACCGCGATGTTTGGATTCACCGGCATTGCCCTGATCTCGGTCCTACTCCTCCAGAAGGTAGACGGACTCACCGCCTGGAGTGCCGGTCTGCATTTGCTCGCCATGATGGGCACTTACGTGTTGGCGAGCGCCGTAGCTCCGAAAGTACTCGCTCGTATCGGTTTCAAAATCCCGCTCACCGCCGGCCTTGTGCTCGTGTCCCTCGGTGCAATAATGCTGCTGCGGGTTCGAGCCGACAGCGGTTCGATCGAGATCACCACCGGATTGATCGTAGTCGGAGTCGGATTCGGCTTCCTGATTGCTCCTTCGACGGCTGCAGCGATGATCAGCGTCGAACCGCAGCGCGCCGGGATGGCAAGCGCCGCAGTAAATATGGTGCGTCAGCTCGGCGGAGTGCTGGGATCGAGTGTTCTCGGTTCCGTACTCACCGCGAAGTTCGCTTCAGAACTTCCCGGTCGGCTCGCCGAACGTGGCGTCCCCGGGCCCATAGCCGACGTTACTGCCGCCGGAGCGGCCAACGGAGCTGTATCTCCCGTAGTTGAATTCACCGATCAGATCTCGGGCGCCGTTGCAGAAGCCTTCACCGCAGCTTACCGCTCCGGCATCACCATCGCTGCTGTCACCTTCGCGATAGTTGCCGTGATCGCGGCCGTGTTCGTCACCTCTCGCCCTACCCACACCTCCAAGAAAGAGACATCACATGACGTCAGTACTCATCACCGGAGCATCGTCGGGAATCGGACGAGCGACAGCGATCGAGTTCGCTGAGCGAGGGTTTCGTGTTATAGCGACCGCGCGTGATCCCAAGACCCTGCATGATCTGACCGTCGATCAACGGCTTGCTCTCGACGTGACGAATCAGGCCAGTGTCGACGCCGTCATCGAGGCGGCAGGGGACATCGACCTCCTCGTATCCAATGCCGGAGTGATTTTTCACGCCGCAGTCGAAGCAACCCCCCTCGACAAGATCGAGAAACTGTTCGCCACGAACACCTTCGGAGCATTGCGGATTGCACAGGCTGTGCTACCGCAAATGCGTCAGCGCAGTCGTGGGCGGATTCTGTTCCTTTCCAGTGTCGCCGGTCGCATCACTCGGCCGGGTAGCGGGGCGTACGCATCGACCAAGTGGGCTCTCGAAGCACTTGCGGAGACCCTCGCAGGCGAAGTCGAGCCCTTCGGAATCGACGTGGGCCTCCTCGAACCGGGCGCGGTATCGAGCGGTGCACTCGACGACGTCCAGCGCTACACAGCGCCCGGCGACCCATATGCTTCGATCTTCCGGGAAAACACCGGTCGCGAGATGATCACCCCGGAAGAGGTCGCCGCGGCCATCGCCGATGCAGCCGAGGCGCAGACCCTGCCCCTGCGCACCCCGGTCGGCGCACCCGCGCAGTCGCTTCTGTTGTAACCACTTTCGGCCGCAGCGCTGTTCGCGTCGAGATCGCATGATCACAGCCGGCGATGTACTTGATCTCGTCGGGGTTGCGGCCGGCTTCGCGTGCCGCATTCCGCACGAGCTCGCGCTGGGCGCGCGCCTCCTCGATCGTCCACACCTCGGCGATGAAGCCGCTCGCCTAACCTCGATCTTTCCTGAGTCCCCTGGAACGGCCTGAGCGGTTTCGGATTGGTGATCGCTGTCGCTGATCCGGTGTCGGGCAACGATGAGCTGCCGACACGGTCGGGTGGCGTCGAGGTCCACGGCCCCGGAAGACGTTTCCCTTTCGTCTCGGATGATCGGGTTGATGCCGGTCAGGTCGGTGCGGGTAGCGCGCTGAGGTGGTCGAGGCCTCGGGTGAGCAGGCGGGCCCAGGGTGCTCGGGCGGCGAGTTTGAGGTGGGTGCGGCGGGCATGGTGGGTGATCCGCCCGGCGATCGACCACAGGCGCAGGCGCAGCCGTTTCGGCTCCCATTTCCGGGCGGGGTGCTCGTGCAGGGTGAGCATCTGGGTCCACGCGACGAGTTCGCAGGCGAGTTGCACGACGGCGAGCCAGACCCGGTTCTGGTCGAACCCGTGCAGCGGAAGATTTTCCAGGCCGGTGGCTTTCGCGTTCGGCGATGCGGTCCTCGCAGCGGGCGCGGCGGCGGTGGCGTAGTTCGAGGTCGGGGAGCCCGCCGTGGCGGGTGTTGGTGACGAACGCGGTCAACCGCAGCCCGTCGTGGTTGGTGAACCGCAGCTGCGTGCCAGGGTGAGGGCGTTCCTTGCGCACGACAAGCCGCATCCCGGCCGGCCATGACGACAGGTCGACCAGATCGGTGAGTTCGGCAACCCAAGCGCCGTCTCGGACCTGCCCGTCGGCGTCGTAGGCGGGTGTCCATCCGACCTGCGGGATCGCAGAGATCTCGGTGACCATGGCGTCGGTCAGCCCGGACCCGATCGAGTACGACAGCCGTCGCTTGGTCAGATATTCGAGGAACGCGTGGCTGCCGCCGGCACCATCGGTGCGGATCAGGATCGTGCGGCCGACCCGATATCCCGGATCGCACGGCAACTGCGCCAACGCCTTCTTGACGACGGTGATGTGGTCGGCGGCGGTGTTCGAGCCGGCGTTGCCGGCTCGAAGCAGCATCGCCACCGGTTCCCCGGTGCCCTCGCCACCGTGGTCGACGAACGCGCACAACGGGTGGAATCGAAAAGCCGCGTTTGAAGGTCGGTGCCGCGTGTTCCTTCTCCGAATGCGCTGTGACGAGGGTGGCGTCCAGGTCGATGATCAGCGGGTGGTGTTCGTCGATGTCGTCGTCGGGTGCCCGGTCCCCGGCCGCGGACCACGCGGCCGTGCGGACTGCGGCACGGGCTGCGCCGATCGCCGACAGGGCCATATCGGCGTCGGCGGCGAGGGTGGCGATCAAGCGGGAGACCGTCGGATCGGAGGCGACCGGACCGAACACCTCCGGATGCGCCCGCAACTGGGCGATGTCGGCCAGGCAGTCACCGCCGAGCGCCAACGCGACCGCCAGATCGAGCATGATCTTGCCAGGATCGTGGCGCGACAACGGCTTTCGCCAGGAAGACAGGGCCACCGACAGGGCATCGGTCAACCCCGTCTTCTCGGCAGTGCGCAACAGCAGAACCGAGCCGGCATGCGACACGACCCCGGTTCCGGTGGCCGATGCGGACAGACGTGGGTACGGGGACGTAGACTTGCCCACCTGAATGGTGCTCCTCGAACTCGGATGACTCGGACCTTAGACAAGTCGAATCATCCCAGGTCAGGGCACCATTCTTCGTTAGCGACACCCATCAGGTAACGAGTTCGCATGAAAGCGGCAGGCTAGTGGTGTCGCCATCATCATTGCGGTCGCATCGGGTTGCCTCACGATGATCGGTGACGGGTTGCACTCCAGGTGGAGCGACTCGACAAGCCAGTCGGTGATCTCGTCCGCGTGCTGGCCGGAGCCGCTTCCGTCGTCGGAGACGGCGGCGACGCGGTCAGGTCGCTGAGCTTGCGGCCTGGATTCCGGCATCCTTCGACGCGAGAACGTTGATGGCGGAGAACTGCAACGTCCAGAGATTGCCGTGGTGCGGGTACTTCGCGACCATCGCATCGACGATCTCGTCGGGCGACGTGGCTCCGTGGTAGGTGGCAGCGAAGTCGCGGATGTAGGCGCGAGTTTGACTGATCATCGTCTCGACGGCCCGGTCGTCGCCGTCGGGGCGGCGATGGCCGGCCACGATCATCTTGGGCGCCAGGCTCTCCACGAGGTCGACGGTCTCGAGCCAGTCCTCCCACTCCTCGGGACCCGAGAGTCCGAGCATGGGATGGATCTCGTTGTAGATCGAGTCGCCTGCCACCACGAGGTCGATCGAGGGAACGTGCACGATCGAGGTTGGATGGATGTCGGCCTGCTTGACCTCGATGATGCGCACCTCCACGCCGTCGACGGAGATCGTGTCGCTTTCGAGGGGCTCGGGGAACACGCTTCCGACGATGCACGTGTCGCCGAACAGCAGCTCCCACTGATCGCCTTGCATCTCCATCGTCTCGTGCATGGACTCCACGACCTGGGGCAGTGCGAAGCAGCGGGCCTCAGGGAATCGCTCGAGCAACGGGCCGATCCCGAGGTAGTGGTCAGGGTGGTCGTGCGTGACGTAGATGGCGGTCAGCTTCTTGCCGGTTCGCTCTATCAGATCGCCGAGGTCGCGGACGTCGTCCTTGAGGTAGAGGGCGTCGATCAACACGGCTTCGGTCTCGCCGCTGATCAGCGTCGCTGTGGTTGGCGAGAACAGGCCCGAGGGCATGATCTCGGGCATCTCCTCGTAGGGGACGTGCGGCCATCGCCCGACGAAGACCGTCGCGCGGACCGGCGGGTGATACGTGACGTTGTCTGGAAGCGAGCTCATATTTCCTCCACGGTTGACTGTTGCCGATTCTATAATATTGTTATAACGTCGTTTGAAGTGAGACGCAAGTCACCGAAGGAGATGAGCCAACCATGCCGATGTGGCAGATCTTCGCCCCTGAAGGGGCCTACGACACCGCCGACAAGGAGGCGTTCTCGAACGCCATCACCGACGTCTACGCCGACCTGGCCGGACTGCCGCGCTTCTACGTCGTGGTCGTGTTCGAGGAGCGGCCGCCGGGCACCATCTGGGTCGGAGGCGAACCGGCCGACAACTTCGTCCGAGTGGCCATCGACCACATCGCACGCCAGCTCGACACGCCGGAACTGCGCGATCTGACCATGGAAATGATGGAGGCGACGCTGGAGCCGTTCGCGAAGGATCGAGGATTCGACTGGGAGATCCACATCGACGAGACGCCGCTCGACCTGTGGCGCACCCAAGGGCTCGTGCCGCCGCCGCCGGAGTCGGACGAAGAAAAACGGTGGGCCAGTGCCAACGCGGCCTCGCCCTGGCAGGGCGAAGACGCCGGAATTCTCACCGACCAGTTGGCCTGAAGTTCGCGCACGACGAAACCGACCGATCTCTCAACCATGCAGGAGTGACATGACGACCAAGCCCGCCGCCGATGAGATGTTTCGCTTCATCGGCTCCACCTTCGAAGCCGCCCGTTCAGACGAGGCGATTCTCGCCAAGATGAAAGGTCTCCAGGGGACGATGAAGGTGATCACCACCGACCCCGACGGGGTTCTCATCATCGACATGGCTTCTCAGGAGGCGCGCGAGGGCAGCGCCGATGAGGAGGCCGACGCGACTCTTCGCATGTCGACCACGGCAGCCAATCTGTTCTGGCAGGGCGAGTTGAACCTGCTCGCCTCGATGACCCGCGGGCTGGTGAGGGTGCAGGGGAAGAAGTCGTTGATCGTCCGAGTTCTGCCGATCGCTACGAAGCTCTTCCCCCTGTACGTCCAGACCGTCACCGATGCCGGTCGCGAGGACCTGCTGGTCACGAAGCCGAGCCCGGCCTCGGCCTGACGACGACGGGCGGGCGGCCTCAGACCTTGGTCTTCGTGGTCGATGACAGGGCCTTGTCCCTGTCATCGCCTTGGCCGGTCATAAAACTCACGGCCAGTGGGATCAGGACCTCTTCGACGGGGTCGCCGAAGCCCGCGAAGTGTCCGCTGAGCTCCAGCGAGATGTAACCGTGCACGAGGCTCCAGAGCTGGGCAGCCAAGTGGCGCCCACTGGACGACCGCACTCGGCCGGCTTTGATGGCCCGGTCGCAGGCATTCGCCACGGTGGCGAAGGACTGCTGATACGAGGATTCTTCGGTCGAGGGTGCGTCGGCGCCGGCAAACAGCTTGCCGCGGGCGGCGTCTCGGCTTTCGGTACCGAAGATCAGGTCGTAGAGGTGGGGGTTGTCGATGGCGAAACGCCGACATTCGATGGCCATCGAGAACAGGTCCGCAATGGGGTCGTCCGAGGGGTCAATCGTGCGCATGCGTGCGTCGAGTCGCGCGAAGCCTTCCTCGACGACGGCGGTCATCAATCCCGGCATGCCCCCGAATGCCGAGTACAGAGCCATCGTCGTCAGATCCGCCTCGGCTGTCACCGTCCGGGCCTTGATCGCCGTCGGTCCGCCCTCGCTCAGGAGGCGGATGGCCGCCTCGACCAAGGCGCCCCGGCGTGCAGGGAGAGCGTCAATCGTCGTCACCCCACGATCCTCCCACAGGCCCTGTTACGTTCCAAACTCCGATATATCAGTGTTATAACAACTTGCGAGGTCAGACGATGTCCAGGAACACCTCCTACCAGCGCCACACCATCTCCATCCCGGTGGGCGACAGCTTCTGCACGGCGTGGCTCCATCTGCCAACGGGGGTTCAGCGGCCTCCCGTCGTCGTCATGGGACACGGCATGGGGGCCACGCGCGAGATGCGCCTCGACGCCTACGCGGAGCGGTTCGCTGCCCGGGGGATCGCCAGCATTGCCTTCACCTATCGCAATTTCGGCGACAGCGGTGGCGCGCATCGGCAGGAGCTGAACGTGAAGGACCAGCTCCTCGACTGGGAGGAAGTCTTGGCCCACGCGCGTAGCCGCGAGGACGTCGACGGCAGCCGCATCGCGATCTGGGGGACTTCGTTCGGTGGGGGGCACGCCATCACCATCGCGTCGCGTCACCCGGAGCTGGCTGCGGCCGTCGCGCAGTGTCCCTTCACCGATGGACTGCTGACTGCGCTGCGCACGAGCCCCGTTGAATCCCTTCGCCTCCAGGGGCTGCTCATCCGCGACCTGGTCGCCACCGCCACACGACGAGACCCGGTCTGCCTACCGTTCGCCGGCGCACCCGGCGACGTCGCCATCATGACCGCACCTGATGCACTGCCCGGGTACCAGTCGCTCGTGCCCGCGGGCGGAACGTTCGTCAACAGCACGAGGGCACGCGCGATCGCGCGCCTCATCCGGTACCGACCGGGCCGCAGGACGAAGAAGATTCAGATGCCGATCCTCTTCTGCGTCAGCAGCACGGACACGGTGGCACCTGCCGGCCCGACCCTCAAATACGCTCACCGAGCGCCGCACGGAGTAG
The DNA here is from genome assembly GCA_006543605.1 of Rhodococcus sp. WS4. Lineage (GTDB taxonomy): Bacteria > Actinomycetota > Actinomycetes > Mycobacteriales > Mycobacteriaceae > Rhodococcus_F. The sequence goes on along the minus strand of RRBB01000200.1, from coordinate 7,618 downwards.
TGCAGACCTACAAGGCCGGGCACTTCGACTTCTACACGGGTGAGCCGTTCGAGCAACTCGTCGCCGAGCAGACGGAGTTCCTCGCGAAGCACCTGTCGCCCCAAGCGGCCGACGGTGCCCGATGACAGCACAAGGTCGGCCGGTCACCCATCACTTCGCAGCTCTGTGCGACGCTCGGGCGGCCACGGACCCGCACGGTCCGGCCGTCGGCGACGGGGACGAGCTCCTGACCAACCGCGATCTACTCGACCGAGTCGTCGTCGCCGGCGCTTGGCTTCGAGAGCACGGCGCTACGCCCGGCGACGTCGTCGCGCTACGCCTCCCCAACCGCCTGGAATTCGTCGTCTTCCTACTTGCCGCGTGGCGCATCGGCTGCACGGTCACGCCGATCAACCCGGGACTGCTGGAGCATGAGTTGCTCTATCAGCTTCGCGACTCCGGTGCGGCGATCGTGGTTGACGTAGACGGTTCGACGTCGACTCCCGGACTCCGGGTCGTCGCCGTGCGAGACACGTCAGTCTCCGACGTGGACACGAGCAGCGATCTGGCGGTGGAGGGCGACTCGCTCGCCCTCCTGATCTACACCAGTGGCACCACTGGACGGCCCAAGGGGGTGATGCTGACCCACGAGAACCTCTTGGCCATGGCCTCGATGGGCGCCAGTTCCATGGGCATCACCTCAGCCGATCGCAGCTTGCTGATCCTCCCGCTGTTCCACGTCAACGGGATCGTCGTCAGCGTCCTGACGCCCATGCTCTACGGTGGCAGCACGATCATCGCCGGACGATTCGACCCTGCCACGTTCTTCGACCTGGTGGCGAAGGTACGGCCGTCTTACTTCAGCGGCGTGCCAACGATCTATTCCATGTTGGCAGCGGTTCCGGACCTCGGGGCGGTCGACACGTCGTCGCTGCGCTTCGGACTCTGTGGAGCCGCCCCCGCGCCCAATGGGCTGCTGGAAGAATTCGAGAGCCGGTTCGGCGTCCCGGTCGTGGAGGGCTACGGACTGTCGGAGGGAACCTGCGCTTCAACGGTGAACCCGTGGGACGGTCTGCGAAAGCCGGGCACGGTGGGGCTGCCCATGCCAGGGCAAGAGGTACGGATCGTGGACGCGGCCGGAGCGGGTGTTGGCGCGGGCGTGACCGGGGAAGTGCAGATCAGCGGTGAGAACGTCATGGCGGGCTACCTCGGAAAGCCGGAGGAGACTCGGGCGGTGCTCGCGGACGGTTGGCTGAAGACCGGCGACCTCGGACACCTGGACGTCGACGGATATCTGGTGATCGACGGGCGAGTCAAAGACATGATCATCCGTGGTGGCGAGAACATCTATCCCCGCGAGATCGAAGACGTCCTGGCGAGTCATCCAGACGTCATCGACGTCGCCGTCGTCGGAAGGCCGGACGAGACGTGGGGCGAGATCGTGACCGCATTCATCACCACCGGTCGAGACAGTGATGCGTCGCGCACGTTCGATGCTCTCGAGGAGCTCTGCCAGGCGCAGCTTGCTCCGTACAAGCGACCTGCTGTGATGTCGGTGCTTCCGGCCTTGCCGCTCAACCCTGTGGGGAAGATCGACAAGCTCGAGCTCCGCTCCATCGCAATCGAGACCCGGTTGTCGCGCGGTCTCGGATGACGGCTGAAGCGGCAGATAGTCGTCGCAACCTGATATGTACGCGGGTTTGTCAAGGACGCAGGGCGAGGCGGCGTCCAGGACCGTCGTCGTGGGCGCCGCCTCTGTGAGTCCGGTCGATCTAAGGTGGTGGCGAGCGTGTCGGTTTCGACGCGTGGTCAACTCTGATACTCGCGGGTTGGGTACCGCAGGACGGTTATTCGGCTGGAGTGGATCGCTCGTCTAACGTCGAGCGTGATCCCCACGTACAGTTGGGGATCGCTCAATAGGTTGCGCGCGGATCACTCCCAGGCGCTGCCGTCACCACCGGATGATTCGTCCGGAGGTTGTGGGGGGTTCCGTTCCGGCCCTTGCTCACCTGGTCGTCGGCGACGAGGGGGCAAGGTGGAGTCCCCGCAGCGTAGCGAGGAGAACCGACCTTGCCGCCCCGACGAGGTGACGACCACACTCGCAACCGGGGATGCGGAACGGGGGACCCGGCTTTCAGGTATCGAGCACGGCCAGCGACCAACACCAGCCGGCGAGTTCGCGGGCGATCGCGGTGTTCGCCAGTGCGGGGCGTTTGTTACGGGCGTCGAATCCGGCCCAGCGGGCGTGTAGGCGCTGATTTGCTTGCTGTCCGCGAAGCCCGGGCCGCAGGACTGGCCTGGTCCCAGCGGCGCCGCAGCTCCGCTCCGGGACGATACCGGGGTCGATGGTGCCAGGCAGCCTCGACCAGAAGCCGCCGGGCGTGGCCGTTGCCGGTCTTGGTGATCGATCCCTGCGAGCGCGACGTGCCCGAGGAGTGTTCGGTGGGCACCAGCCCGTGGTAGGCGCCGATCGAGCGTCCGGTCAGGCGCTGCCAGTCGCCGATCTCCACGGCCAGCCCGAACGCGGTCAGCGTGGAGACCCCGCGCAGGCAGCCGAGCCGAGTCACCACCGGGGTGTAGTCGCTGTCGGTGGCCATCACCGTGATCGCCACATCCAGCCGATCCCGCCGGTCCACCGCCGCGAGCATGGTGTCATAGGCGGTTTCGTACGCCAGCTGCAGACCGGGTGCATCGAAGTGCTGGGCACGCAGCCAGGTGTCGTGCACCTTCGTCCACGCGTGGCCACCGTAGTAGACGATCCTTTGCCGCAGAAGTAGTTTCGACACCCGATGCCGGGCCGACATCAGATCCCCACGACAGTCCTCACGGGCACGGACCAGATCCCGGGCCGGCTCCTGCTCGACGCTCGGCACCGCCACTTCGACGATTTGCCCGAGGTGCAGCAGACGAGCCAGATGCCGCGCGTCGCGCGCGTCGGTTTTGACCCGATCTCCGGGCGGGCGCTGCAGCTTCGACGGTGCCGCCACCAGACACTCGATGCCCGCCGCGGTCAGTGACCTGGCCAGCCCGAAGCCGGTCGGCCCGGCCTCGTAGGTCACCGCCACCGGCGTGGGTAGCGACCTGCTCCAGCCCACGATTTCGCCGTGATCCGGTGTCAATCTTCGCTCGAACAGCTCACCGGTTTGTCCGTCGAGGCCGCAGGCGACCACCGATCGTGCGTGCACATCCAACCCAACACTGATCCGAAAATGGGGTGAGGTGGGTGCGGTCGGGGCACGTGCTGCGATACCCGCGTGAGGTGGTCTCACGAGGTTCGGATCGGTGGTCGTTCGTTCAGATCAGGCTGCCGGGGTGAGGGTGACGGTGTAGCCGAGAGCTTCGAGTTGCCGGATGTGGCTACGTTTCTTGATGTCCGGATGGATATGGCGGGTGTAGTGATCGGAACCGAGATCGTGGAAGGTGGCGTTTTGATCACGCAGGAGGTGCCAGACGACGATCAGGATGGAGCGGCCGACGGCGACGATGGCGCGTTTCTTGCCACGACGTTTCGCCAGTCGTCGATAGCGGGCACCGAGGAAGGTGTCGGTCTTTTGGGTCATTACTGCAGCTTCACCGAGGACTGCGGCGAGGTAGCGGCTGCCGTGCCCGGTGGAGCCGTTGCCGGTGGTCTTTCCTGCCGACGAGTTGATGCCGGGGGAGAATTTCGCCCAGGAGCGCAGGTGCCCGGCGGTGGGGAACCTCGACATATCGACTCCGACCTCGGCGATGATGGCCGCTGCGACCACCGGCCCGACCCCGGGGATCTCATCGAGGCTGGCCGCCGCCAAAGCAAAAGGGGCCAGGTGGGCCTCGATCTGCTCGTCGACCGCGATGATGTCAGTGTCGAGGGTATCGATGCGGCCCAGCATCCGGGTGAGCAGGAACGCGTGGTGGTGATCGAAGTGGCCGTTCAACGCCTCCTCGAGGCGGTCGATCTTGGTTCGCATCCGGGCCCTCGCCATCTGCGCCAACACCTTTGGGTCGTGTTGCCCGGCGATCAGGGCATCCATCATCTCCCGTCCGGAGACTCCGAAGATGTCGGAGGCGACGACCGAGAGTTTGATGCAGGCGTCCTCGAGGAGTTTTTCGACCCGGTTCTTCTCCGCTGTGCGGGCGGCGACGAGAGTGCTGCGGTAGCGGGTCAAATCCCGCAGCTGCCGGATCGGGCGCGGGGGTACAAAGCTCGGGCGCAGCATCTGCCGTTCGGCGACCTTGCATAGCCACACCGCGTCGAGCACATCGGTCTTGGGCCTACCGGGCAGGTGCTTGACGTCACGAGAGTTGACCAGCCACGGGTCGAGCCCATGCGCCTCCAAGAGGTAGAACGCCGGTTTCCAGTAATCGGACGTGGCCTCCATGATCACTCGCTCGACCCCGAGGTCGACCAGGTGGTTGGCCAACTCGGTCAGTGCCCGGGTCATCGTCGAATGAGTGGTCACCTCCTGTAGTCGTCGAGTGGATGTTCCGTTCCCGGGGACGCGGACACAGCACACCAGCTCCGCCTTGCCGATGTCGAGTGCCGCGACCTTGGCGATGATCTGCTCCTCGTCGCGGGATTCTGTCATCATCGTCTGTTCCTCCTGTTCTTGGCGCGTCGACCTTCATGGGTGGTCGCCCGTGGGGGTCACAGGAGGGAAAGGAGAGAAACTGATCCTCGTGCTCGGTCATCGAATGGCAACACTGAAGGGCCCACGGCGTGATCCCCGCGCCCCGCTCGTACACAGTCTCGAAGAACTAGAGTATTGCGGCGTCGACAGGCGACCACCAGATCATTTTCATTGCTGAATGGGCGTCCCGCCAGGGACAACCGCGCTCGTACGCTGATTCATCGCTGGGGCCTCCCACATCTTGTGGCTCTACCGGCCAGGACCCGTTTCCTGTCGGCAACCCACGTTCACATGTGCGTGGGGCCTCAGCCCAGCCCCTCATATCGTCTAATCGCCCGGGACAGTCGATCGTTGAAGGGCGACCCCGACCGGGCCCCGAACTGAAACCGGCCGCTCGATACGGCGTTGACCGCTACTGCGCCAGGGACACGAAGTGCTTCTATACTGATGCCGTGCGAGAGATCGACGTAAACCACGTCGCACCAATCCTTTCCGACCTCGTGAACGAGATCGCCGAGACGGGGGATCGAATCGTTTTCACCTCGGTTCGGTCATGGGTTTCGTCCTTCGCTGTGGTGACGCGGGGGTCGTGGGCTCTGATGATTCAGGTGAGGTGCGGTCCTCACCGCTCGACACCGGGGCGCACGTATCGTGACCACGGTTGCGATGCCTCGGCGGCGTGGCGATGGGTGATCTGCTGGCTGTAGCCGAGCATGTCCGCCACGATCGGTGCAGGCACCTCAGTCACCAATGTTCGGATTGCGGTGGTGCGAGCACCGCGGAAATCGATACGGAGGGTGCGTAGTCGGTTCATGATCGTGGTGGGGTGCAGGTGACTGCCGGGCGTGCGGCCGGGGAAGAGCCACTCCGAGTCACTATCTCGGACCGCATGCAGGTTGGGTCGTTGTGCGAGGTGCTCGGTGAGCATGTCCGCGAACGGCGTCGGAATGGGGGCGGGGTGGGTGCCGAGGGCAAGATATGGACCGTTCGGCGCCAGGAGGATGTCGGTGGTGCGATGGGATGCGATCCTCGCGATGGGTTGAGCGTAGAGGAGCAGCAGCGTGCCGGCGATCCGATAGGGCAGGGATTCGCTGTTACCGGTCAGCAGTTCACGCAGCCAGGCGATCCGTTGGTCCTGGGTGATGGTGGGGGAGGAGCGGGCGCTGCGGGGGCTGATCAGGATGGTGGTGTTGACCCGCGCCCGAAGAGCCCAGACGAAGAACGTCCGGATGCTATGGCGGGTGGTTGGTCCACCGATCAGCCATTCGTCGACGTCGTGTTGGTTGCATGTCGAGGCGACGCGGCCGTGTGCTTGGAGGAGCCAGTCCAAGAACTTGATCGTCTCGGTAATCTCCTGTTTCGCCGCGTGGACCGGACCGCGCGTCGAGGATCCGGTGGCCGAGATAGCGCGGATCCGCCGAAGGTGGTGCCACGTCGCGAACTGCTCGACGGGTTGCCGCACGGCGGCCTCGCCGATGGCATCGAAGTTGACCTGCAGCCAGTGCTCGAAGCGGGCGAGATAGGCGTCGCGTTCGGGTAGGAGACCATGATGCTCGAGCAAACCCCGGAGATGGGTAACTCGATGGCCGTGCCCGAGCCCGTCGATCCCTTCATGACTCATCGAGATCTCACCAACCGCTAACCTGCGCCGAACTTCTCGCACCTGCGCCGGCCGCATCCAGGTGATAAGGCGCTGTGGCTTCGTGGCAACGTGGTCCAGGAGATGGATGTCGCCCTCGTCCCGTGCGGCTATGTTCAGGGCCGCCGGGCCGAACAACGAGTACCCGGCCTCCTCGAACACGGCAGCGCGGTCGACCTCCCGAGCCCCAGGCCGCTGCAGTCAGCGGGCGCGTGGAACCGCCCGCAAGCCAGCTCTCGCAGCGAGCGCTTGTAGCCGCACCCGCAACCCATCGCCGCCTGCCGCCTCGATGTCGCCGTCGTGCCGGTCGTCGATCGAGAGCACCTCTGCCCGGATGAACTCCCGCGTCCTCGCTGCCAGCGCATCCAGCTCCACCGCCCGCCTCCTAGGCTGGCCGATCGATCGGTCGGTCAGCATCGCAAGGCAAGGTGGTTGCGCCCCGGGTTCGTTCCGCGGTCTCGACCAGGATGTGCGCGACCTCGGCCGGACGATCGATCATGAGCTCGTGACTTCCGTCGACGTCGTAGGCTCGCCAATTCTCGGACGCTCGAGCCAGGTCGCGGTTGGCCATGAAGTGCGGGAGGCTGTCCCAACCTGTGGCGAACACGTACGTGCGGTCGACCGCCTCGTAGGCCCCCGTAAGGACGACCTTGTCGGTTGCCGTGTTCGCGGCCTGAGGAGTCATTTGGCTGTCGACCCACTCGCAGTCCGCGCCCGACAGTCCGAAGATCGCAGCAGGCGGCGGGGGCACCGGGGTCACTCCGGGTTCGGAAGCCGGCCAGCCGAGGTCGACCAGCGATTGACCGTCCTGGGGAACGAAGGCATCGAGATAGATCAACGATCGAATGCGCTCGGGCACCCTGTCGGCGACGACGGTAGCGACGATCCCTCCGAAGGAGTGTGCCACCAGCACGATGTCATCGAGCTGCTCCCAGCGGATCAGGTTCAGCACGTCCGTGCAGTAGACGTCGAGGCCAATCTCAGGCGAATCGAGATGTGACCGCTCCGCGAGACCCGTGAAGGTCGGCGCGTGAACCACGTCCCGGGCCGGGAGGTGCTCGATCACGCGACGCCAGCACCAGGCGCCGTGGTACCCGCCGTGGAGGAGGAGAAATGTCGTCATGTGTCGCCTTCCGTTCGCGCAGTGGCGGTTCCCGAGGAGCCTTCGGGGTGTGACTGAATCGTAGAGGTTTTACTTACGTCACACAAGGGTTCGGGGAGGCGCTCATCGAACGGCTCCCCGGGCAAGCTGACGCGCCGATGCCGCCTCTTGGCGTGACATGCATCATTGTGATATGCCTATGTCGTGGTGTGGGACACATGTCCGAACACGCACCGCCAGGATCCCAAAGCTCTCGTCTGTGCCACGCGCCCGCTCGCAGGCGATGCCTGA
>RRBB01000001.1:0-167233 GCA_006543605.1 Rhodococcus sp. WS4 | reverse complement strand
GAACCGACCTCACTCAATTCCGCAACAGCCCCCCGACGTTAATAAGTACTCACGGGCGCGGAGCGCATTCGATACAGGTTTTGACCGATTGAACGACGCCGTGGCGCGCCCTCTCTGCGCTTCTTCGCCCAATTCCCTGGTGTGATCACCCTACCGAGGCTTGCGGTCTGTGAACTGACTCACTACAGTCGGACACGATTTAGTCAAAGCATTGATCACAGCGATCGGAGTCCGCATGCCTCCCTCACTCGTCTCCACGGACGAGGACACCGGCCCACACGAGGGCGTGTCGGTGACCCTCGACGACGTTCTCGTGCTCGCGCGCCGACGCCGCAGGATCTCACTGCTGTCGGCGGCCGGACTCCTAGCCGGATTCCTCGTCTTCATCGTGCTCACCACGTCGACCACGGCCCTGTCCGGTCGGATCGGCGGTCTCGGCGTCGCCTACTGGGCCACGTTCGCCGTCTTCGCCGTAATCCTCGTGGTTGCGCAGATGTATGCGCGGTGGGCCCGGCGCATGGACGCCGTCATCGCGACCCACCTCGCGCAGGTCGGCGAGGGGGAACCGGCATGACTCTCAGCGTGTCGATCGTCGTCGCCATCATCGGCGTCACCCTGCTCATCACCTGGTTCGCCGCGAAACGGAACAATTCGGCGGACTCGCACTACGTCGCGGAAGGACAGGTCGGCCCGATCGGCAACGGTCTGGCCATCTCCGGCGACTATGTCTCGGCCGCTTCATTTCTGGGCATTACCGGCCTGATCGGACTCTCGGGCTTCAGTGGCTTCTACTTGGCCACCGCGGTACCTCTCGCCTATCTGCTGGTGTTGCTCATCATCGCCGAACCACTCCGTAACCTCGGCCGCTTCACGCTCGCCGACGCCGTCGCTGCCCGATTCTCTGGTCGCGACCTGCGCGCGTGTCTCGCGGTCACCACCATCGTCATCTCCGCGATGTACATGGTGATCCAGTTCGTCGGCGCCGGACTGCTGGTGCAGGCATTGCTGGGTCTGAAGTTCTGGGTTGCCGTCGTCGTCCTCGGTGTCCTGATGGTGGTCTACACCATGTTCGGCGGAATGCTCGCCACCACCTGGGTGCAGGTTCTCAAGACGGGACTGCTCCTCACCGGCACCGCACTGATCGTGTGCCTGGTACTCGCGAAGTACGGGCCGAGCCCACTACACGTCGTATCGTCGCTACCCGACTCCGCCACCACCGCGCATCCCCTGAGCACCACGAAGACGTTCGACACGGTGTCGCAGCAACTGGCACTGGCTCTCGGCGTGATGGGTCTGCCGCACGTCATGGTCCGGTTCCTCACCGTCAAGGACGCCACCGCCGCACGGAAGTCCGGAATCGTTGCCCTCTGGGTCTTCAGTGCGTTCTACGTCGTGCTCCCGTTCATCGGCTACGGCGCGCTCCGCGCGATCGGCGCCGGCGAGATCAAAGCCGCTCACCCCCAAGGCAATCTCGCGGTAGTCCAACTCGCGCGTTCACTCGGCGGACCTGCGCTCGAGGCCGCGATCATCGGCATCACGCTGGCCACCATCCTCGCCGTACTCGCCGGGGTCGCGATCGCCACATCGGGCGCCTTCGCTCACGACCTCTACACCCACGTGATCAAGAAGGGGAAGACGAGCAACGACCAGCAACTGAAGGTCGCTCGCCTGTCCCTGCTCGGCATCGCTGCCGTCGCGATGATGCTGGCGCTCGGTGCCAAGGGGTTCAACTTGGGATTTCTCGCAAACGTCGCCTTCGCAGTCGCCGCGAGCACGAGCATGCCGGTGCTACTACTCACCATCTACTGGCGCGGGTTCAACCGAGTGGGCGCCATCTGGGCGCTGGTGGGCGGGTTGGTGAGCAGCCTCGGACTCGTCGCGGTCAGCCCGAACATCCTCGGACCGACCGGACTCGTCCACGGAATCGAGCCGCTGTTCCCGCTCACCATTCCCGCACTGGTATCCGTGCCCATCGGATTCCTGTGTGCTGTGATCGGATCCAGGATCGGACGCGGCGACGCGCAGGCGGCGGGAGTGCCCTACGAGGAGATCGAGCGCGCCGCCCTGCTCGGCACCCGGCACGTGGGCGCCTCACGATGACCTCGCACTCATGCATTCGCCCAGTACACCGGACGCTAACCTGAAAGTCATGCGCGAGGACACGACCGACCAGAGCAACTTGGACTTTCTGTCCTTCGTGGACTACGCGGTCGGCAAGACCGTCGACGAGTTGCCCGAGGTCGACCCGGTGTCGATGCGGCTCGTCCTCGCATTGCACCGGGTGACCAGCGCCCTCGTCTACGACCTCGAGTCGGCGGTCCACCGGCCCAGCGGGTGGAGCTGGCCCGGATTCCGAGTGCTGTTCGTGTTGTGGCTCGCCGGACCGTGCGAGGCCAAGCGGGTGGCGTCGCTGTCCGGGATGAGCAGGTCTGCCGTGTCGGCCCTGGTGAACACCCTCGAGCGGGACGGGCTCGTCACGCGGAGCCCGTCCGCCGAGGACCGTCGGGCCGTTGCCCTCGAACTCACCGAGGCCGGCCACGACGCCATCGTCAGTACCTATTCGGCGCACAACAAGCGCGAGCAGGCCTGGACCGAGACGCTGACACCGCCCGAGCGGCTCGTCCTGATCGGCCTGCTCGAGAAGCTGGCGTCCGGAACGGCGGCGCAGGAAGCCATCAAACGCAGCTGAAATAGGTGCACAGAACATGAGCAGCCTCCTTCCTCCCGAAACGCGAAATCTCGTCACGTTCGACGAGTTCCGTGAGTCGGTGAGCGACGCGTTCGTTCCCCTCGAGATGACGTCGGACGCCCACGACGACTTCCGGGGCGTCGTTCGCGGCGCGACGGTCGGGGCGGTCCGGGTCACCGAGGTCGTCGCGGCCGCGCACACCATTCGCAGAACGCCGCGGACGATCCGCGCCGCCAACCCCGACTACTTCAAACTCGGACTGCAGGTGCGCGGTCGCTGTGTCCTCGCCCAGGACGGCCGGGAAGCTGCGCTCACTCCCGGCGACTTCTCGATCTACGACACCACCCGGCCGTATCAACTGTCCTTCGACGACCGGTTCCAGATGCTCGTTGTGATGTTCCCCCGACAGCTGCTGCGCGTTCCCTCCGACGGCATCGCCCGGCTCACCGCGTCCCGGGTCTCGGGCACGCACGGGCTCGGCGCCCTCGTCACCCCACTGCTGCGCGGGCTCGGCGAGCAGATCGCCGACGCCTCCCCCGCCGTCGCGGTGCATCTCGGCGATGCCGTCCTCGATCTGGTCGCCGCCGCGTTCGCGGAGCAACTTCACCTCACCGACGGGCCGGCCCCGACGTCACATCGGAACGACCTGCGAGTCCGGGTCACCGCCTTCATCGACGATCGGCTCGCCGACCGGGAACTGGACCTGCATGCGATCGCGGCCGCGCATCACATCTCGGTGCGGCACCTGCAGAAGTTGTTCGAAGCCGACGGCGACACGGTGAGTGGGTGGATCCGGCGCCGCCGGCTCGAGCGGTGCCGACGAGACCTGGCCGACCCCCGTTTCGGCGATCTGCCCGTCTCAGCCATCGGTGCGCGCTGGGGTTTCGCCGACGCCGCGCACTTCTCCCGGCTGTTCAAGAGCACCCACGGGTCGACACCGGGCGCCTACCGCGCCGAGTCCACGCCCCTCACGGAGTCGGCGAGCCGGACTCGATGATCTCGGCCACCTCGTCGACGTTTACGGGTCTGCGCCAACTGTCCCAGCCGACGTGGATCTGCCGTGGATGAACGGACGGGTCGAGCACGCCGGATTGGTGAGTGTGCCCGTGCAGCAACCAGTCTCCCTCGTCCTGCAGGCGGTATTTCACGCCCCGGTCCTCCGCGGTGTGGTCGCCGGTGTACGGGAAATGGGAGAGCAGCACCGTCCGGCCCGCGATCTTCCGTCGCGCGAACAGCTGCACCGACGCGAACGTGTCCAGGAAGGTGCGTTGCCTGACATGGCTGTTGCGGTTCGCCATCGGATGGCACGAGTCGTGGTTGCCCGGGATCAGGTGCAGTTCGACGTTCCGTTTCTGCGAGAACTCGCCCAGCTCACGGAGCGCCCAGTCCTCGGCCGCCCGACCTCCGACGGTGACGTCGCCCAGGACCCAGAGTTGATCGCCACTCGCGACGGCGACGCCCATGGCGTCGAGGATGGACTCGTCGTGCTCGTCGATCTCCGTGTCGAAACCCCGGATCTCCACCAGCCGTGCATGACGAAGGTGCAGGTCGGACGTGAACCAGACGCTCATGTCAGGAACCGTGACTTCAGTTCCGCGAAGAACGCCGCCGACAGCCGTTCGAAGTCGTCCGCACCGAGACGGATCCGGTCGCCGATCTCGAGCTTCAGAACGGACTGGTCGGGAACGTACCTGATGACGTTGATTCCGCGCAGGACCCCGTTCTTGTTCATCAATGAGTCGGCGATGATCTCGACTTCGTTGAGTGGGTTCCCGTCCTTGCCCGTCACCGCCCGGATCCGGTGGACGAAGTAGCGGTCCAACACCAGGACCATGTTGTTGAAGAAGAGTGGCTCGAAGTCCTCCGACGCGGCGAAGACCTCCTTGCCGGTGACCTCCCCGGCAATCGCGGCCGTCAGCGCCGTGTAGGCGGCGATCTGCTGCGCGACGGATTGCTCGGCGTGGTCGACTTCTTCCTGCGTGTAGTTCTTCCGTCCGAGCATTTCACCGTCTCCTTCGATGCAGCGGGTGCCGGATCGACACGCTGAGAACTCCCGAACAGGCGGTGTTCCACCGTCCGCATCCCCACGGATACCCGTTCGAGGTGCAATACTCCCGGTGGCTCCTGCCTCGGATCAACCGGTAACCGAGAAGTCCGGAAGGATGCACCGATGAAGGTCACGATTGCACGAACCGTAGGAATCGCCGCCGCAGTCGCCGGCGTGAGTCTGCTCGCCGCACCCACCGCGTCTGCCGTACCCGACGACCTCGCCGTGGACATCGCCGTCGAGGGGAACGCGATAGTCATGGACGTCGAATACGACGTCCCCGGGGCCGTGGTGTGTGTGCTGAACGTCGTCGCTGTCGGCGGGACCGTGCCCGCCGCCGTCGTGGGACCGACCGTGGTGATGGGTGAGGACGACGGCGAACTGCGGGCCACCGTCGATCCCGGCGAGTACACGGTGCAATGGTCCTGCTCGAGCGTGCCGTCCTTCGAGCACTGGGGAAGCGCCCCGCCGCTGACCAACGGCACCGAGGGCCCCGTCACGGTCACCGTCACCGACACGTCCGGACCGGGCGGCGGAGGCTCGTCCGGCAGCCCGTTCGGCAGCTGACTACCGCGCGGTAGGCAATCTGGGGCGAATGCGTAACGAAACCGCCGTGAGCGGGGATTGACAGTACGGAATCCCGCAACGGACAGGAACCCTCCGATGGCTACCGTCACGCACATCGATATCGCTCGCGCCCGCCGCTCCCGTCGGGTTCTCTTCATCGGCAACCCCACGCGGTACAAAGAGGTGTCGCACTGGGCGATGGTCAAGCAGTGGATGGTAGTCCATGGACTCGAGCCGGTCCGGAAGATGGACGCCCCCGCGCTCTGCGCGATCGTCACCGAGGACGTCCTCGACGGCGTCGGTTCACCCCAGGACACGCTGGCGCTCCAACGCGCGCGTGAGCAGGGTGTGCCGTGTATCAGCGTGCACGACAGCACCCAGATCTGGCAGGCCACCGCCCGGGTCCGAGCAAGCATCGCGCGATCCGGGGGTGGCGCACAGTCGAGCCCGCACCACCAGGGAGCCTGAGCGAACCGGGTCCGCCCTCATGGTCGACTGGGACGGCGAAGGGTACGCGGACGTCGGCGCACTCCAGCGGTCCGTCGCGGAGAGCTCGATCGCGAAACTCGGCCTCGCGGGCGGCGAAACCGTACTCGACGTGGGGTGCGGCGACGGATACGTCACACTCCGGATCGCCGAACGACTTCCCCGAGGTTCGGTGATCGGAGTCGACGCGTCGCCGCGGATGATCGAGAAGGCCCGATCGCGGGTGGTGCCGGACGGTGTCCGTGCGGAGTTTCGTGTGGCCGACGCCCTCGACCTCCCCTTCGACGGGGTGTTCGACGTCGCGGTGTCGTTCAACGCGCTCCACTGGGTCGCCGACCTTCAGGTCGCGCTGGCCGGGATCGCCCGCAGCGTCGTGGAGCGCGGACGCGTGGTCATCCAGATGGTGTGCGCGAGCCCCCGCGGCAGTGTCGAAGACATCGCGATGGCGGTGTCTTCGAGCCCTGCGTGGGCGGCGTCGTTCACGGACTTCACGGCACCGTACATCCACGTTGAACCGGACAGGTTCCGCGACCTCGCGCGGGGAGCGGGACTCGACACCACCGACCTGCGGGTGCGGGATGTGGAGTGGGATTTCGGCTCGCGCGAAAAATTCGCCCGTTGGTGCACTGTCGGATTCTCCGACTGGACCTCACACCTCGACGAAACGGCAGTGCCCGCGTTCGTCGACGACGTCGTGCGCGAATACGAGCAGATCTCCGGACGTCCGGGGCTGTTCCTGTTCACCCAGATGCGAGCGGAACTCGTCCGGATTTCCTGACCCGCCGTTGAACCACACCTACATGGTGGTGCCCCCAGTCGGACTCGAACCGACACTGTGCGGATTTTAAGTCCGCTGCCTCTGCCAATTGGGCTATAGGGGCTACCGGTTGCCGAGTGCTGGGCTCGGCGACCGTGCGCAGATCACCCTAGCTCAGGGGATCGATAATGCGATTCCGTCGAGGATGTCGTGTTCGCTGACGACGAGTTGGTCGATGCCGGCCTTTTTCTCGAATGCGTCGGCGAGTACTTCGGTCACGATCGCTCCGCCGCCGATGACGTCGACCCGTCCGGGATGCATCGGTCCGAGTGCGGCTCGTTCGGCGTGGGTCATGGCGATCAGCGAGTCGCAGACTTCCCGCAGTCGCGGCAGGGGGATGCGGGAGAGATGCACCTGCTCGGCGTCGTATTCGGGCAGCTCTTTGGCGAGCGCGGCGATCGTGGTCATGGTCCCGGCGACACCCACCCAGGTGTGCGCCTGTTCGACGGGGACTCGGGCGAATGCTTCGTCGAGGCGCTCCTGCGCGAAGGCGCGGGCCTCCTCGACCTGTGCGGGGGTCGGTGGATCGTCGTGGAGGCAGCGCTCCGTGATGCGGACGCACCCGATGTCGGTGGAGAATGCCGCGTGGACGCCGGATTCGTCGCCCAGCACGACCTCGGTGGAACCGCCGCCGAGGTCCACGACCACGAACGGTCCCTGCGACGGATCCAGTTCGCCGACCGCGCCGTTGAACGACAGCCGCGCTTCCTCGTCGCCGGTGATGACTTCTGCCCCGGCGCCTGGGATGACGGTGCCGAGCACGTCCCGGGTCATCGAGAAGAAGTCTTCCCGGTTGGACGCGTCGCGGGTGGCGGACGTGGCCACCATTCGGACGGCGGTGGCTTCGGCCTCGGCGATCATTCCGGCGTACTCGGTCAACGCGACCCGGGTGCGTTCGATGGCCTCGGGTGCCAGACGCCCGGTGGCGTCGACTCCCTGCCCGAGCCGGACGACGCGCATCTCGCGACGCACGTCGTGCAGTGCGCCCCGGTCGTCGACGTCGGCGATGAGGAGGCGGATGGAGTTCGTGCCGCAGTCGACGGCCGCGACCCGCGTCACTTGTCTGAGCTTTCGACGGCGTCGATGCCGGGCCAGTCCGTGGGGATCGCGGTGCCTCTCAGCTTCCCGCCGGCTGCGGACGCGGCGAGGGCCACGGACTCGTCGCCCAGTGGGTTGACGCCCGGTCCCTTCGCCAGCGAGTGGGCCATCAGCACGTGCAGGCATTTGACGCGCTCGGGCATTCCGCCGCCGGTGAAGTCGGTTCCGAGAGGCTCGATGGCGTCGCGCTCGGCGAGATACGACTGGTGGGCGCGCAGGTACGCGGCCGCGAGTTCCGGATCCTGCGCGAGGCGCTCGGTCATCTCGCGCATCACACCGGCGGACTCCTGCCGGCTGGCCTCGGCGGTGAGTCGCGGGTCCGTCAGGTAGTAGAGCGTCGGGAACGGTGTTCCGTCGGGAAGTTTGGGCGCGGTCTTCACGACGCCGGGCTTGCCGTCGGGACTGCGGTACGCAATCTCGAGCACGCCGCGCGGTTCGCGGCCCAACTGGGCGGCGACGGCGTCGAGGTCTTCCTGCGGCACGGGGCTGGACGGGTCGGACGAAGTGGTCACCCGGTGGGTTCTCCTGGTTCTGGCGGTACGGGCGGCGGCACCACGGGGGGCGCCGGCGCCGGCTGCACCTCGGGCGCAACCGGTGGTTCTGAAATGGTCTTCCACAGGTCGGAGTACCAAGGGCCTGCCATCTCGGCGTCCTTCTCCTCCGGCTTCTCCGGCTCCTTGTAGTCGCCGGGCAGCTGCACCTGGAACGGGGTGTCTCCGGGTGTCACCCACCGGAGCCGGCCTCGCGCCTGCGCCTCGATGTAGGCGGGGTCGGAGTAACGCTCGTCGAGAATACGCAGGTCCTGCAGCTCCTTCTCGAGCTGAATCTGTTCCGCCGCAATACGATCCGCCTCCCCACGCTGGGTGAGGTAGTTGCGCAGCGGAACCGCCAGGGTGAGCGCGAGAAGCAACACGACCATCACGAGGATCAGTGCCCGGCCGGTCGACAGCCCGAGGATCGTGTGCTCGGACCGTGTAATGCGGGCGGCCCCGGCCGCGCCCACCCGTCTCGGGCGGGCGCGGCCGGGGAGCACCTTGCCGGTGTCGGCGCCGTCGACAGAATCCGGTTTCCCGTCGGCCTGCCCCGGTGGCGTCGACTTGGTGGTGCGGGGGCGCCGCGCTCCGCCGGGAGCGCCGTCCGCCCGATTCCGGCGGGCGCGTTCACCACGCCCGGTGCCCCGGCCGCCCGGACTGGCTCCGGACGACCGCGGCCTGCCGCGCTGTGCCACCTACCCCAACACCCCTTACTTCGACGGTCGAACGTCAGCCTTCGAACGCGAACCGCGGGAACGCGACCTCTCCGGCGTAGCGGGCGGCGTCGCCCAGGTTCTCCTCGATGCGCAGCAGCTGGTTGTACTTGGCGACGCGCTCGCTGCGGGCGGGGGCGCCGGTCTTGATCTGACCGCTGCCCACGGCGACCGCGAGGTCGGCGATGGTGGTGTCCTCGGTCTCGCCGGACCGGTGACTCATCATCGTCTTGTACCCGTTGCGGTGAGCGAGGTCGACGGCGTCGAGGGTCTCGGTCAGGGTGCCGATCTGGTTGACCTTCACCAGCAGCGCGTTCGCGGCGCCCTTGACGATGCCCTCCTCGAGCCGCTCCGGGTTGGTGACGAACAGGTCGTCACCGACCAGCTGCACCTTGTTGCCGATCTGATCGGTCAGGGCTACCCAGCCGTCCCAGTCGTCCTCGTCCAGCGGGTCCTCGATGGACACGATCGGGTAGGCGTCGACCAATTCGGTGTAGAAGGCCGTCATCTCGGCCGCCGTCCGGTTGCTGCCCTCGAACTTGTAGCCGGTGCCGTCGGTGTAGAACTCGGTGGCCGCCACGTCGAGTGCCAGCGCCACATCGGTGCCCAGCACCAGACCGGTCTTGCCGATCGCGACGCTGATCAGATCGAGGGCTTCCTTGGTGCCCGCGACATCGGGGGCGAAGCCGCCCTCGTCGCCGAGACCGGTGGCCAGACCCTTCTCCTTGAGGACCGCCTTGAGGGCGTGGTACACCTCGGCGCCCCAGCGCAGCGACTCCTTGAACGTGGCCGCACCGATCGGGGCGACCATGAACTCCTGGACGTCCACCCCGGTGTCGGCGTGCGCGCCACCGTTGAGGATGTTCATCATCGGGACGGGCAGGACGTGGGCGTTGGGGCCGCCGACGTACCGGAACAGGTCCAGACCCGAGGACTCGGCGGCCGCGCGGGCCACCGCCAGCGACGCACCCAACAGGGCGTTGGCGCCGAGGCGGGATTTGTCCGGGGTGCCGTCCGCGTCGAGCAGCGCCTGGTCGACGGTGCGCTGCTCGGTGGCGTCGATGCCGATGATGGCCGGCGCGATCTCGCTCAGCACGGCCTCGACTGCCTTCTCGACGCCCTTGCCGTTGTAGCGGTCGCCGCCGTCACGCAATTCGACGGCCTCGTGCTCACCCGTGGACGCACCCGACGGAACCGCGGCGCGAGCGAAACTTCCGTCGTCGAGCAGCACCTCGACCTCCACCGTGGGGTTACCACGGGAATCGAGGATCTCACGGGCTCCGACCTGCTCAATGATGGACACTTGCTGATTCTCCTTTATTGGGCTTCGCACTGTGCACCGACCGGTCCGATCGTGCCAGGACACCAGATCGTGCCAGGACACAGCGTAACGGCACACCGAAACCGGCGTGGGATGGCGCGCCCCGCGGACGGCGAGCCGCCCGCGTGGCAGCGCCTTACGGGCGGACTCCGACCGAGTACGCCGACGCCCGGTCGCGCACCAGGGTGAGGTACTCACCCGACAGGTTGTAGGCCATCAGGGCCGACTGCCAGCCCTCGGGAGCGGTCAGGTCGCCGCCCCGCTCACACAGGTAGCGGGCGGCCGTCAACGACGCGTCGTCGATGTTGTCGGCGTCGGCCACACCGTCGCCGTTGGCGTCGCCACCCCACCGCTTCCAGGTCTCGGGAATGAACTGCAGAGGTCCCATGGCACGGTCGTGCACGGAGTCGCCGTCCATCGCCCCACCGTCGGTATCGGGGATCTCGGCGACGCCGGGTCCGCCGTCGAGGGGGATCCCCCGGATCTCCGGTGTCACCTGACCCGTCGGTCCTACCGTCGATCCGGCGTGGGTGCCGTGCCTGCTCTCCACGCTCGCGATTCCGGCGAGGGTGGTCCAGTGTCGGCGGACATGAAAAACTGCCCATAGGCGGACACGAAAACGCCCACAGGCGGACATGAAACTGCCCACTGGCGGACACGGGTTTCTGCCCACTGGCGGACACGAAACTGCCCACCCGGGTCTGTCCGCCTGATACGGCACGTTCGATTTTCTTCCCGATCGCCTCCCCGGATCGGGGCCTCTCCTCGGGTTCGCTCGACGGTGCTACCACGCCGAAAATGCGAGCCACCGAGGAGAGGCCACCGTGAAGTCTGCCAAGGAAGTCATGGAAATTCTTGCCGCCTACGACCTGACGAAGTCCTACCGTGCCGCCGCCGCACTGGCGGGGTGCTCCCATCACACCGTCGCCCGCCTCGTCGCCGAACGCGACACCGCCGATGCGCCGACCCCACCGCGGGAGAAGAGACCGATGCTGATCGACGAATATCTACCGAAAATCGAAGAATGGGTGGAACATTCGAAGGGCCGGGTCCGCGCCGACATCGCCCACGACAAGCTGCTGGCCCTCGGATTCACCGGCACCGAACGCACCACCCGCCGCGCCGTCGCCCGGGTCAAACGCGCGTACCGGCTCGGCCACACCAGGGTGCACAGGCCGTGGATCACCGAACCCGGCCTCTGGTTGCAGTACGACTTCGGCGACGGCCCGGTCGTCGACGGCGCCAAGACGGTGCTGCTGTGCGCGTGGCTGGCCTGGTGCCGGCACCGGGTGGTGATCCCGCTGCGGGACCGCACCGCCCCCTCCGTCTACGCGGGCCTGGACCGGACCTTCCGGCACATCGGCGGTGTCCCGACGTATCTGCTCACCGACAACGAGAAGATGGTCACCACCGAACACATCGCCTCGGTCGCGGTGCGCAACCCCGGCGTGGTCTCGTTCGCGCGGCACTACGGCCTGGTCGTCAAGACCTGCCTGCCTGCCGATCCGGCCACCAAGGGCGGGGTGGAGAACACCGTCAAACTGGCCAAGGCCGACCTGGTGCCCACCGACCACAACCTCGCCGCCGAGTACGACAGTTTCGGCGACCTCGAGGCCGCCTGCGCCGCGTTCTGCGAGCAGGTCAACACCCGCAGCCACCGCACCACCCGCCGCATCCCGGCGGAGATGCTCGCCGAGGAACGCCTCCACCTGCATCCGGTCCCGGCCGCCGCACACACCGTGACCTGGGGTGTGACCCGCACGGTCCCGGACAACACACCGATGGTGTCGTTCGAGAACGGCCAGTACTCGGTGCCGCACATCCTGCGCGGGCAGACGGTGTTCGTCCGCGCGCACGGCGCCGGCGCCTCCGAGCGGGTCGTCTTCGTCCACCACGGCGACACCGGTCCGGTCGAGGTAGCCCGGCACCGGCGGGCCCGCCCCGGCTCCCCGCAGATCTGCGACGAGCACTTCCCGCCGCCGCCGGCCGGGGTGCTGGGCCGGCAGCCGATCCCGCGGACCGACGCCGAACACGCGTTCTGCGACATCGGTGCCGGTGCCCGGCTGTGGTTGTGTGAGGCCGCCGAGGCCGGCACCGGGAAGATCCGCGTGAAGATGGACCACGCGGTGTCGTTGGCGAAGCTGCTCGGCGCCGAACGGGTCGACTGGGCGCTGGGGCACGCCGCCGCGTACGGCCGCTTCGCTGAGGGCGACCTCATGGCGATCCTCGATGCCCACCCCGCCGGCGCCGCCTCGGATCGCACCCACCGGGCCGGAGAATCCCGGTCCCTGGCCCAGGGCACCAGCGGCTGGGCCGCCCTGGGTGACGGGGTTCCCGACGAGGAGGCCACCGAACTCTAGAGACACCACCCGCATGGACGCGAAAAGCTCTGCACCACCAACTAATCGAGTTCACCGTCCGATTCAACCGGCACCCGAAGGAGACCCTCGTGACCACCGCACCACCGGCGGCGCCGCCGCTGCCGACCGACCTGGAAACCCTGCTGCACCGGCTGCGGCTGCCGCACATCCGCCGCGCCGCCCCCGACGTGCTGGCCACCGCCCGCGCCCAACGGTGGGAACCCGCCGAGGTCCTCAAGGCGCTGCTCACCGAGGAGGCCGCCGGGCGGGAACGCTCGGCGCTGGCCACCCGCCGCGCCGCCGCCGCGTTTCCCACCGGCAAGACCTTCGACGCCTGGAAACCCGAGCTGTCGTCCATCCCGGCGCCGACGCAGCAGGCGCTGCGCACCCTGGAATGGATCGAGCGGCGCGAGAACCTGGTGGTCTGCGGCCCGTCCGGCACGGGCAAGACATTCTTCCTCGAGGCCCTCGGCCAGCACGCCGTCGAACAGGGACGGAAGGTGTTGTGGTTCACCCTCGAAGACCTCGGCGCCCTGATCCGCCGGCACCGCGCCGACGACTCCGTCTCGGGCGCCCTGACCAAGCTGCTGCGCGCCGATCTCGTGGTCATTGATGACATCGGCCTGTTGCCGGTGGCCGCCGACGCCGCCGAGGGCCTCTACCGGCTGGTGGATGCTGCGTATGAGAAACGCGCCCTGGCGCTGTCGTCGAATCTTCATCCGGCTGGATTCGACGAGCTGATGCCCAAGACCCTGGCCACCGCCACCGTCGATCGGCTCATGCACCACGCCCACCTGTGTCAGACCAGCGGCAAATCGATCCGGATGAGCCAAGCCCTCGCCGGCACCGGCGTCGACCCACTCACCTGACCACAACACAACACCGTGGGCAGTTTCGTGTCCGCCAGTGGGCAGAAACGGATGTCCGCCAGTGGGCAGAAACGTGTCCGCCTATGGGCAGGTTTCGTGTCCGCCAGTGGGCGGGAACGAATGTCCGTTGACAGTCCAGCCGATGCCGCACTCCGGTCTCGTTTCGGCCATCACCGTCGCCGCGTAGCCGTACGCCTCGAGGGCGGTGTTTCCTACTCCGATCGAATCGGCCAGCCCGGCAGACCACTCGTGCAGTTGATCCGCGGACCGTCCCGGCGCGTTGATGTCGATGGGCGGGGTGGCCGCCCCGGGTCCGGGCGGGATTCCTTCCGGTATCGCGATCCGCGGTTGCTGTTCCCGGGAGCACGCGCCGTAGGCGAGAACCACGACAACCGTTGCCGCGAGGAGCGCGAACAGCGGCCGACGCCATCGGGAACGACGCTTCGGCCGCGCGGGATATCGGTTCACGTCCTCCATCATCCACACGAAACTCGTCGATCCCGGCCACCCGAGACGGCAGCCACACCGCGTCGGGTCACACACCGAAAGTAAAGAGTTGTAAAAGTGCTGGTGAGGGCTTCTTCGGGCGCGCAATCGCAGTGTATGTTTTTCACAGGGCCTAAGGTTCGCCTTGCCTACTGTAAGGTTGCCTATCCAACCTTGCGGATCGCTCTGCTCGACCTCGCCTCGCCCAGGAGTGTTCATGCCCGTCCTCGCCGCAGGGTCCGCGCCGTCGATCGCGACACAGCTGTTCGGCAGTGGATTGATCGGTCTGCGCGAAGGACTCGAGGCGGGCATCGTCGTGATGATCCTCGCCGCATTCCTCGTGAAAGCGGAGCGTAAGGACGCCCTCAAATGGGTGTGGCTCGGCGTCGGCATCGCCGTGATCATGGTGGCGGCGATCTTCCTCGTCATCCACTACGGAACGTCCACCGTCACCGGACTGACCGCCGAGATCATCGCCGGCGTCGCGTCCCTCGTCGCGGTCGCGATCGTCACCGTCATGGTGCTGTGGATGCGGAAAGCCGCGCGGAGCATCTCCCACGATCTCAAGGCCGGGATGGAAAAGGCGCTGGTCGCCGGTCCCGTCGCGGTGCTCACCCTCGCCTTCTTCGCCGTCGGCCGGGAAGGCGTCGAGACCGCACTCCTCATGGTCGGGTACGCCGAGAACACGGCGGGCAGCGCCTGGCCCCTCGTCGGTCTCCTGCTCGGCATCGTCGCCGCCGCGGTCCTCACGGTCCTGCTGTACTTCGGGGCCGTCCGGCTCGACTTCGCGAAGTTCTTCAAGTACACCGGCATCTTCCTGATCATCGTCGCCGCCGGAATCCTCGGATACGGCATCCACGCCCTGCAGATCGGCGGCGTCCTGCCCGGCGGTTCGGCACTCGCCTTCGACATCTCCGACGGCTACGACGCCTCCAGCTGGTACGGCACCATCCTGGCCGGCATCTTCAACTTCCGACCCGACCCGACCATCCTCCAGGCAGTTGCCTGGGTCGTGTACGTCGTCGTGGTCCTGTTCCTGTTCCTCCGGCCCGTCTCCGCACCGAAACCGGCGCCCGTGGCCCACGCCTCCCCCGAGCGCACTGTCTCTCCCACCCCCGACGAAACCGTTTCATGAAAGGCACCTTCCGCCCATGAAGACCATGCGCCGAACCACCTTCGCCCTCGCCTCGGCCGCGGTGCTGCCGCTCGCGCTCGCCGGCTGCACCGAGAAGTCGACCGCGAGCACGGACGACATCACCGTCACCGCGACAGACGACGCCTGCGACGTCAGCACCGACTCCGGAGCCACCGGGAACAGCACGTTCCAGGTCACCAACAACGGCAGCAAGGTCACCGAGTTCTACGTGTACGGCGAGGGCGACCGGGCGATGGGCGAGGTCGAGAACATCGGGCCCGGGCTCACCCGCCAGCTCATCGTGTCGCTCCCCGACGCCGGCAAGTACCAGCTCGCGTGCAAGCCCGGCATGGTCGGCAACGGCATCCGCCAGGAGTTCACCGTCACCGGCGACTCGATGAGCGCATCCGACGAGAGCGGGCAGCTCGCCGAGGCCGCCGACGGCTACCGCCGCTACATCCGCAGTCAGGTCGTCGCCCTGCAGGACACCACGCAGCAGTTCGTCGACGCCGTGAAGTCGGGCAACATCGAGCAGGCCAAGGCTCTCTTCCCGGTCGCCCGCACCTACTACGAGCGCATCGAGCCCGAGGCGGAGAGCTTCGGTGAGCTCGACCCCAAGCTCGACCTGCGGGAGGCCGATCTCGAACCCGGGCAGGAGTGGACGGGCTTCCACCGGCTCGAGAAGGATCTGTGGGTCACCGGTCCCCAGCCCGACTCCAACGCGATCGCCGACCAACTGGTCGTCGACGTCCAGTACCTCGCCGACCAGGTGAACGCCGAGGACTACACGATCGATCCCACCAAGATCGCCGGCGACGCCCAGGGCCTGCTCGACGAGATCTCGACGTCGAAGATCACCGGTGAGGAAGATATCTTCTCCCACACCGACCTGTGGGACTTCCAGGCCAACGTCGACGGCTCGCAGGCCGCGGTCGCCGCGCTGCAGCCGATCATCGAAGAACGCAATCCCGAACTGGCGGCGAACATCACCCAGCGTTTCGCGGACCTCGATGCCGAACTCGCTCAATACCGCCAGGGTGACGGGTTCGTCTTCTACGACACTGTCAACGAACAACAGCGCCAGGAACTCTCGCGCAAGATCGACGCCCTCTCGGCCGACGTCAGCCAGGTTCAAGGCGTGGTAGCAGGCGCATAATCATGACTGATCCGACCGGTACGACCGACACGACCACCACGGTGGACGAGCGCAAAGGCGTGTCCCGACGACGGCTGTTCGGCGCCGTCGGGGCGGGAGCCGCCCTCGCCGGCGCCGGCGCACTGGTGGGGCGGGCCACCGCCGCCGAGCCGCCGCTGTCGCACGCCGACGTCGTCGCCTTCCGGGGCGCACACCAGGCGGGCATCGTGACGCCGGCGCAGGACCGGATGCATTTCGTCGCGTTCGACGTCACCACGAAGTCCCGGGAGGAACTCGAAGCGCTGCTGAAGAAGTGGACCGAGATGGCCGAGCGGATGACCGCCGGCGAGGAGGCCACCCCGGACGGCGCCATCGGCGACGGCGCCTACGTTCCGCCCAGCGACACCGGTGAGGCGCTCGGGCTCGCGGCGTCCCAGCTGACTCTCACCATCGGTTTCGGACCTTCCCTGTTCGACGACCGGTTCGGGTTCGCACCCAAGAAACCCGCGGCGCTCGAGGAACTTCCGCACTTCCGGGCAGACAACCTGGACCCGGCGCGCAGCGGTGGCGACATCGCGATCCAAGCGTGCGCCAACGACCCGCAGGTGGCCGTGCACGCCATCCGCAACCTGGCGCGCGTCGCGTTCGGGACCGCGTCGGTCCGCTGGTCGCAGCTCGGGTTCGGCCGCACGTCGTCCACGTCGACCACCCAGGACACCCCGCGAAACCTGTTCGGGTTCAAGGACGGAACCAACAACATCAAGGCGGAGGAAACGGGCGTCGTCGACGAGCACGTCTGGGTGGCGTCCGGCGACGACCAGGCGTGGATGGGAGGCGGCGCGTACCTCGTGGCGCGGCGGATCCGCATGCTCATCGAGCAGTGGGACCGCACCGTACTCGGCGAGCAGGAACGAGTGATCGGACGGTCCAAGGGCACTGGCGCTCCCCTGAGCGGCAAGACGGAATTCGACGAACTCGACTTCGATTCCAAGAAGGGTCACGACCCGGTGATCGACGTCGACGCGCACGTCCGGTTGGCGTCTGCGCAGGAACTGGGCGGCATCCAGATCCTGCGTCGCGGCTACAACTTCACCGACGGCTCCGACGGTTTCGGCCACCTCGACGCCGGACTCTTCTTCATCGCGTACTGCCGCAACCCGCAGGAACAGTTCGTGCCGATGCAGCTGAACCTGTCCCGGAACGATGCGATGAACGAGTACATCCAGCACGTCGGTTCCGCCCTCTTCGCCTGCCCACCCGGACTCGCCGAGGGGCAGTACTGGGGGCAGGGTCTCTTCACGTAGCGGAGGGTCCGCCGACCGACCGAAGGTCGAGTTGGTCGGCGGGCACAGGGCGGCCGTGGTAGTGCCCTTGGGTGATGTCGCAGCCGTATCGACGCAGGGCTCGCAGGGTGTCCTCGTCTTCGACGCCTTCGGCGACCAGAGACGCACCGAGACTGTGCGCGAGCTCCACGGTCGAGCGCACAATCGCGACCGATCTAGGATCGCTGGCAAGGCGCGCGACGAAGATCCGGTCGAGTTTGAGCTCATCGACGGCCAGGTCCTGCAGGTAGGCCAGGGAAGACCAGCCGGTGCCGTAGTCGTCGATCGACAATCCGATTCCCAGTGCCTGCAGCGCCTCGACCACCCTCCTGGCACGCACGTAGTCGGTCATCAGGACGCTTTCGGTTATCTCGAGGATGAGTGCATCGGCGGGCAACCTGAAGTCGTTCAGGAGTCGGTCGATGTCGGCAACCAGGTCTGCGTCGAGGAGATTCGTGACAGACAGGTTCACCGCGACGGTCAGCGATATGCCGCAGTCGAGCCAACTGCGCGCTTGCCCCAGAGCAAGCTCCAGCACCCTCGTCGTCAGTGGGCGCATCAGTCCCAACTGTTCTGCACGGGGGAGGAACCGGTCGGGCAGGAGTAGACCGTGGCGGGGGTGCTCCCATCGAACGAGAGCCTCGACGCTGTGCACCTGCCCGTCGCAGGCACTGACCTTGGGTTGGTAATAGCACGTGAGCTCGCCGCCGGCGATCGCCGTGCGCAGCTCCTCGATGGACTGCCTCGCATCGATGCTGCGCTGGTACTCGGTGGCGTCGTACACCGCGATCGTGCGGCGGTCGCACTTCGCGCGATACATCGCTACTCCGGCGCGCTGCAGCAAGTCCTGGGGGTTTGTGCAATGTTGTGGGCAGAGGGCGATCCCGATGCTCGCGTCGACGTGAACAGTGATCTCGTCGAGGTGGAAAGGTTCGCGCAATGCCTCGAGGAGACGACCAGCCAGCGCACGGGCGGCCGGGATATCGATCTCTGCGGGTAGCAGGACCGCGAACTCGTCTCCGCCGAGTCGTGCGGGCAGATCCCCCGATCGCACCGACCGGGCCAGCCGGTCCGCGACCTGGCACAGCAATTGATCGCCCACGTACCGGCCGAAGGAGTCGTTGATGTCCTTGAAGCGGTGCAGGTCCATCAGCAGCATGCCCGGACCCGAGCGGTGGGTGTGCCCGGCCGGCCGTTCCGCCTGGTCGAAGTATGCGGCCGTCAATTCGGCCATGACGGCCCGCCGGTTTGCCAGGTTCGTGAGGTCGTCGGTCCTCGCCTGGCGGTGGCTGTCGGCCAGGACCACGACTTCCCGGAACGTCACCGCGAATCGGGCCGCGACCGCGACCAGGCTGAGCGCGGCCAGCACCACCGCGAGCCGCGGCAACCGCGCATCGTGGTCGAGCACCAGCAGGCCGACTGCGGCAGCGGTGCACACCAGTGGGGGGACCCAGAAAGCCAGTCCGGGCAGCCGACCCGACCGCCGGCGGCCGGGGGCCCGCCAACTGGCCAGCGCCACCAGCAGCACCGCGGCATGCGGGAGTGCATCGATCCACGTGCCCTCGACATAGCCGTCGGCACTTCGGAACAGGTAGACCGTGTCGGCCACCGCAAACAGCATGAACCCCGCGACCAGCAGCACCCACCGCTGCTCGGCACGCCACCCCAGCACCGCGAGCGCCCCGACCGCGAGAGCCAGGAGCAGCACGTCTCCCACCGGGTACGCGAACCCGACGATCACCGCGGCGGGTGAACCGCTCGCCACCGACTCGATCGGACTGAATGCGAGGGCCGCTGCCAGCGCCGCCAGCGTCAACGCTGCGGTGACGGCGTCCAACCAGATCGCGGCCGGTAGTCGCCGCGCTCGTGCGCGCAGGAGCAACACCAGCCCTGCGTAGACGAGCGGGTAGAACGCCAATTTCAGCGGATCGGCCACCGATGGGGACTGGCCCTCGGGCACCCACGACATCGCCACGACATCGCCCACGCACCAGCTCGTCAGCCCCAGCGCGATGAGCCACCACGCCCGACGCTCGGCCGGCACGCACCACGCGCGAGCGGCGACCACAAAAGCAGCCGCCAGCGCCAGTCCGTCGTAGAGCGCCTCGAGCAGCACGATCCAGCCCGCCTGATCGCCTACCCCGATCGAGATCCCGTACAGAACCACACCGACGAGCAAAATCCCGAGCCCTGCCATCACACCGCGTCGCGACCGATCGGGTGGCGACACCCAACCGGACCGAAATGGTCGCGGTCTGTTGTGTGCAGACGCCAATCCAGTCGCGGTGCCCCGACCCGCGACGGCCCGGTCTGTCACGGGTCCCACGGCGCGTGGCATGTTCTCGACTTCCCCGGGTCCGATGTAGGTGGTGTGGTCGACGTACGGTCGCCGGTCGATGTCGTCGAGGCCGGCACGATTCGGCATGAAACTGCGAAGGCAGCCACCGCCGCAGCGTTTGGCCGCGTACATTGCCAAATCTGCCTGTTTGAGCAGGCTCTCGGTAGTCGCGTCGGGGACCTCGGATGTGGCGATGGTCAGCCCGATGCTGGGACGGATCGAGAGCGCGACACCGTCGATGACGAACGGCGGGGTGAAGGCCTCCAGCACCCGATCTGCGGCCGACAAGGCGTCCTCGACGCTCCCTTCGACCAGTGCCGCGAACTCGTCACCTCCGAGCCGGGCCACGGTGTCGGTGCTCCGCATACACCCGGTGAGCCGCTCGGCGACGCGGATCAACAGCTCGTCCCCCGCGGGATGGCCGAGGCTGTCGTTGACAGTCTTGAAATCGTCGAGGTCCACACACAGCACCACGATCGGTGTCAGTTCCCGCCTCTGGCGCTGCACTGCCTGGTCGAGCCGGTCGAGAAACAACGCACGGTTCGCCAGGCCGGTGAGTCGGTCACGAAAGGCTTGCCGGGCCACGGTGAGCAACAGTCGCCGGTTCTCGGCCAACACGATGAACTGCCGTGCCAGCAAGGCGAATACCAGGACGATGATCGCAGCGGGAATCGGGCCGGAGCCCAGGCTGGGCAGTTCCCGCTGCAGGCCGACGGCAACGGCCAGCAACAACGGAAGGTACGGCAACCACAACCACGCCCGAGGCGGAATCTGCACCGGTACCGGTTCGGGTGACGGCTCGCGGGTGCTCGACAGCGCCGCCAGCCCAATGGCGACGAAGGCGGCCACCCAGCCCGCGTCGGTCACACCGCCGTTGTGATAGGTGCCGAGCGCGGTCAGATAGGACACGGCGCTGGCAGACAACGCCATCAGGATGATCCCGATGCACAACAGCCCCAGGGTCAGGCGCTGCCCAGCCCACGCCCGGGTCAGCACCACTATCGCCATCGTCGCAATCACCAGGTCCGCGACGGGATAAGCAAGGGACAACACGAGGGCGAGGGGGGTGTCGCTCCCGGCCCGGTACACGCTGCCCAGTGCACTCACCCACGACACCACGAACAACGAACCGGCCACGATGAGACCGTCCAGGATCAGCCTGGTGCGGGACTGTCCCCTGTCACCTGATGGGAACAGCAAGAGCGCCGCGCATGCGCCGACCGGAAACAGCAGGTACGCGGCAGCCGCCGAGGAGGGGAACGGTATCTGATCACTTCGGTGCCACACCACGTAGTAGCACCAGATGGCTTGGCCCACCGACCAGGCCGCCAGCCCACCTGCCAGCGCCAGCCAGCTGTGGCGCCCCGCACCCCGACCTACCCAGGCGGCCCAGGCGGCACACCCGGTGGCGAGCACCGCGAACACCAGCAAGCTCCCGTCGGCGACCACGATGGTCGCAAACGCCCCACCCCATCCCCACCACAGACACAGCGCGAACAGCACCGCCGGGATCGTGAACACGATCGCGATCGCCCAACGACCATCTCTCCACACGGCCTCGGCACTCGACGACACCCCCGCCCGCTCGGCTGTCCGATGTCCCATCGCCACCACCCGAACTGCCGACCGCCGTCATTGCATAATTGGATTCAAAGTTGCTAGAAGACCATCTTTGCACGATGCATGTACTGGAATATAGCTATTATATGGACTTAGAGTCTGTTTCTATACAAGGCCCGCCCAGCGACACCGGTGAGGCGCTGGGCCTGGCTGCGTCCCAGTTGACCCTCACCATCGGTTTCGGACCTCCCCTGTTCGATGACCGGTTCGGGTTCGCATCCAAGAAACCCGCGGCGCTCGAGGAACTTCCGCACTTCCGGGCTGACAACATGGACCCGGCGCGCAGCGGTAGCGACATCGCGATCCAGGCGTGCGCCAACGACCCGCAGGTGACCGTGCACGCCATCCGAAACCTGGCGCGCGTCACGTTCGGGACAACGTCGGTCCGCTGGTCGCAGCTCGGGTTCAGCCGCACCCCGTCCACGTCGACCACCCAGGACACCCCGCGAGACCTGTTCGGAATCAAGGACGGAACCAACAACATCAAGACGGAAGAAACTGGCGTCCGCTCAGAAAATCGGCGGCATCCAGATCCTGCGTCACGGAAACAACTTCACCGACGGCTCCGACGGTTTCGGCCACCTCGACGCCGGACCCACAGGAACAATTCGTGCCGATGCAGCTCAACCTGTCCCGCAACGACGCGATGAACGAGTACCTCCAGCACGTCGGCTCCGCCCTCTTCGCCTGCCCGCCCGGCCTCGCCGAGGGCCATATTGGGGCGAGAAGCCGTTTCGTGTAGTCCGGCAGGCCGCATGCACGGGCCGAGGTGGATGCCCGGGTCCCGCGACTACGGTAGTAGGCGTCCATATTTTCCTCGAAAACCGTACTCAAAGTTTGTTTCATCCCGTATTATCGTTCTCTACGAAGCTATTGCCATCCACTAGCAACTGCAGGTTGCGATGCACATATTGGTAGCCGGCGTCCGCCCACAGGCGAGGCGATACGGCAAAGGACGAAAGCGTACTGGCATGCCGTATAGACGATCGGCAGTGAACCGCGGCTCGGCCGCCGCCCCGAGGTCGCCGTTCCGATACCGCCCTCACACATACAGGAAGCGAACCGACGCCTTCGACGATCGCGCCGACCTCGCGGCACCCCACATCCGAAGGAGCCGTCGCCGGACAGCGTCGGATCCCATCCAACCCATTCACCGGCCATGATCACCCTCGACGTTGCAGGGTTGAGCAAGGTGGCGGTCCTTGGTGCACACTTCGCTGACATCGCAATCGGAGTCGGGGGCACCCTGCTGGCCATCACATCGGCCCGGCCGGGTATACAGGTCCGCGCCTGCGTGCTCTCCGGAGCCGATTCGCGAAGGGAATTGGAGGAGCGACACGCCCTGGCGGCGCTCTGCCCCGGCGCCGATCTCGAGCTGACAATGCTCGATGTCCCAGACGGGCACGCATACGCATATTGGGACCCCGTCAAGACCGCCGTCGAGGCGTTCCGAAGGAATTACTCCCCCGACGCAGTCTTCGTTCCCCAGCGCGCCGATCAAGATCATCGACTGCTCGGCGACATGGCGCCGACCATTTTCGGAGACCATCTCATCCTTGGTTACGAGATTCCGAAAACGCCCGCGGACAGTATCCGTACGGTCGTGTACCACCCACTCACTCGGGCCGTCGCCGAAGAGAAGGCCCGCCTGCTCCTCAAACACTATGAGTCACAGACCGCCGACGATTGGTTCGACGAGGACACATTCCTCAGCCTGTCCCGACTACAGGGGGTTCATTGCCGGCGTCCGCACGCCGAGGCATTCGAGCTCGAGAGGGCGACCCTCAGGTTCAGAATCGACCGGCACGACTAGGATTATCGCGCCCAATGCCGTTGGCATGCTTACTCATCGAGCGATCTTGGGCTGGACCCCGACGCAAACGCTTCGCGGCCCGGGACCAGGAGAAACTGAACTCGGCCGACCGCCAAGACCTCGTTGTCAACTGCGAAACAGACGGCTATATTGAAACCAGCCGGTTTTTATGACTCAGAGTATGTTTCTACCAGCGCTGATCTCTCAACGCTGAGGGAATCGCGGTCTGACAGCGTCTTTCGCGCCCCCTGCGACCCGAGAGGCTTCAGGTCACCGGGCAGTGTTACTGCCTTCCGACCAAGGACCTTCAAATGCCCTGGGACAAACGGAAATTGACCACTTGGCGACAGTATGTTGCCGCGTACTGAGAGCAGATTGGAGTCCAACATGTCCCATGTACGCCCGCAGAACGGATTTGTGGACGGAGCTTCACCAACGCGATTGGAGAACGCAACCGTCCAAGTCCGAGTCGGGAGGGCCGCACGAACCGCTGACAAGAACATCGGTAACCTGCGCCCCAAGCGGACCCGAACAGCTGCGTCCGAGCCGACGCCCACGGTCAGCTTGATCATCCCGGTCAGAAACGAGGCGCGGAACATCGCCTGGGTGCTGGAGCAAATCGCCGAGGAGATCAACGAGATCATCCTGGTCGACGGAAACTCAACCGACGCAACTCTCATCACCGCCAGTCACTACCGACCTGACATCAAGGTTCTGCCCCAGGAAGGTACCGGCAAGGGTAGTGCACTCAGGACCGGGTTCTTGGCCGCCACTGGCGACATCATCGTGATGATGGACGCCGACGGCAGCATGGCGCCTCAGGAGATTCCGCATTACCTGCACTTTCTTACCAACGGATACGACTTCGTCAAGGGCTCGCGGTTCATTGTGGGCGGCGGGTCGCTGGACATAACCCCTTTTCGTCGACTCGGCAACCGTTTTCTGCTGCGAGTGTTCAACACCCTCTACGACGCGGAGCTCACTGATCTGTGCTACGGCTTCTGCGCGTTTCATCGTCGCTACCTGGACCTGCTGTCCCTTTCCGCACCGGGTTTCGAAATCGAGGCAGAAATGGTGGTGCACGCCATGCAGGGCGGTCTGCGGATCGCGGAGGTTCCGAGTCTGGAAATGCCGCGGCGGTCGGGCAAATCAAACCTCCACGCAATCCGTGACGGCGTCAGGGTGCTGCGCACCGTCTTGCGTGGTCACAACTCCGGACTGTCCGGCTACCTCGCGCAGGCTCTGTCCTCCAGCGGCGACGCGCAGCTCGTACAAGCCCGTCCGGCTGCCCGATGAACGGGTTCGTCGCGACTTCGCTGCCCCACGACCCGGAACCGGCAACCCGGCCAGCGTGTGCCCGGCACCGGATAGGAGATTGAAAGAAATGCGGACACTGGTTACAGGCGCAGCGGGGTTCATCGGGTCCACCCTGGTTGATCGACTTCTCTCCGAGGGGCATCAAGTGGTCGGGGTCGACAATCTCAGCTCGGGTGACTCGGCCAATCTTGATCGGGCTCTATGCGGTGAGAATGCGAGCGCAGGACGATTCAGGTTGGTAAAGATCGACATTCAGAGCCCTGAGCTCGTCGACGTAGTCGCGGGCTTCAACCCGAATGTCATATTCCATCTGGCCGCGCAGGTGGATCTCCGGGCTTCGGTGACCGATCCGCAGTTCGATGCGCGCAGCAACGTGCTCGGCACGATCAATCTCTGTGAAGCGAGTCGACGAGCGGGCGTGCGCAAGGTCGTCTACGCCGCATCCGGGGGCTCTCGCTACGGCACGCCGGCGCGCCTGCCGGTGGAGGAAGGCTCACCTGTCGCTCCGCTGTCGCCCTATGCGGTGGCGAAGCTCGCCGGCGAGCTCTACCTGGGCGCATACGCTGGAATGTATGGGCTGGCACCGATCTGCCTGGCGCTGGCCAACGTCTACGGGCCGCGTCAGAATCCGCACGGGGAAGCCGGTGTGATAGCGGTTTTCGGTAGCGCGCTCATCAGCGGTCGTCCCGTGACCGTGTACGGGGACGGGACCGCCGCCCGCGACTACGTTTACGTCGACGACGTCGTCGACGCCTTCGTGCGTGCCGGCCAGGCCCCGAGTTCCGTGACGGGTACATACAACATCGGTACCGGCCGGCAGACCACAGTCACAGAAGTGCACCGGCTGATTGCCTCGCTACAGCAGGAGTCGGCACCGCCCCGATACACCGAGGCCCGAACCGGTGAACTACAGGCCATCGCCCTGGACACCAGAAGGGCAACAAAGGATCTCGGGTGGACACCCATGGTCGACGTTGCCGAGGGGATCCATCGCACGGTGCGGTGGCTGCGCACCGTTCCCGGGCTCGCGCCGACTTCGTCGCCGAGCGTTCCGATCGGCACGCGCCCGGCAGGAAGGGAAGTCCGAAGTGCTTCGTGATGCCACCGTTGGATTCGTCAGGGCGCTGCGTCCGCCGCGACGCTCCCCGAGGATTCACCATCGCCTGCTTGCTGCGGCCGTGACGGCGCTCGGTGGAGTTGTGATCGCGGTGAACGTTCCCCCGACTTCGGGGCTTTCGGATCGATTGTGGGTGGTGTCGTTCGTCATTGCGGCACCTTTGATTGCGATCATCCGATTGCTGCCGGGCGTCGACGCTGCCCTCGCACTGATCGTGGGGGCTGCCGGTGCCGTCGTCATCAACGCTCTGATCGCGGAATCGATGTTGGCAGCCGACTTGTGGTCGCCTCGTGCTGGTGTCGTCGCAGTGGGCCTTGTCGCAGCCCTCCTGTGGCTGGTGCCGACGGGTAGGCAGGGTGCTCCCCGGCCGCGTGCCGAAACCCTTCTTCGCCCGCCGTCTCTCGGCGGGTACCGGTGTTCCTCTCCCATCATCGCTGTCCCACTCCACTACGAAGGCAGGTGCTGCATGACAGCCGCAACGCCCCGGCCCACCCTCACCCTGGGTGTGGTGATCTGTGCCTACACATTCGATCGGTGGGACGACACTCTCGCCGCCGTTGCGTCGGTTCGGAGCCAAACAACGGCGGCTCGAGAGATCGTCGTCGTTGTCGACCACAATCCCGACCTGTACGACCGCCTGCGCACCGCCCTGCCCGACGTGACGGTCGTCGAGAACCGGAAGAAACGCGGGCTGTCCGGCGGAAAGGACACGGGCGTCGAAGTGACCTCGAGCGATGTGGTGGCCTTCTTGGACGACGACGCTGTGGCCCACCCCGACTGGCTTCGACACTTTCGTGAGGCCTACACGGACGAGAACATCGTCGGTGTAGGCGGCACCACCCTGCCGAACTGGGAATCCTCCCGGCCTCGGTGGTTTCCGGAAGAGTTCGACTGGGTCCTGGGTTGTACGTTCACCGGGAGGGAGCCCGGACCGGTCCGGAATCTCCTGGGTGGCAACGCCTCCTTCCGCCGAGAGGTGTTCTCGGTGGTGGGCGGGTTCCCGAGTCACATCGGCCGGACTTCGGAGCAGCGTCGTCCCTTGGGCTGCGAGGAGACGGAGTTCTGCGTCCGGGTGAGCCAGCATCGCCCCGACTGGACATTCGTCTTCGAACCGCAGGCGGTGATCTGGCACCGCGTGCCGGCCGCGCGGGAGACCTTCTCGTACTTCCGCTCTCGGTGCTTCGCCGAGGGGTTGTCGAAGGCGGCCGTGACGCGCAGCGTGGGCGTCGCGGACGGTCTCTCGGTCGAGCGGAGGTACACCACTCGTACCCTCACGCGCGGTATGGCGCGGGGGCTCGGTGATGCGCTGCGCGGAGATCGGGCCGGATTAGGGCGCTCTTATGCCATCTCTGTCGGCCTACTCGCTGCTGCAGCAGGTTATGCGCGCGGTGGCGCGCCTCTCCGCCGGCGACCCGTGGTGACGGAGGCGAGATGACCGAGTCGGTTCCGATCCTCATGTACCACGTTGTGGCCGAAAGCCCTTCAGCCGCAACACGACGTCTCTCCGTTGCTCCACGGTCACTGGACGAGCAGGTTGCCTACCTGGTGGATCACGGCTTCATCGGGATGACGTTCTCGGACCTGGCCGATGCGTTCGAGACCGGAAAAGCGTTGCCTGAACGGCCGGTGGTCCTCACTTTCGACGACGGTTACGCGGACTTCGCACACGTCGCCTGGCCGATTCTTCGACGCTATGAGTTTCCGGCGACGGTTTTCGTCACGAGCGGCTGGATCGCCGACGCCGGCTCGAATGCCGCCGGTGCGCCGCTGGGCCGGATGCTGAGCTGGGCGCAGGTCCAGGAGCTTGCGGCGGCGGGCATCGAGATCGGGGCCCACAGCCACAGCCACCCGGAGCTCGACCAGCTCGCTGAGGCCGCGATGCGTGCGGAACTCCGCGTCGGCCGGGAACTGCTCGAGGACTGCATCGGTGCTCCGGTCCGAGCCCTTGCCTATCCCTTCGGCTATTCGACCCCGCGGGTTCGGCTCGCCGCCCGAGCGGCCGGCTATCGTTGCGCAGCCGCCGTGAGGAATGTCCGGGCGACCTCATCCGACGGCATCTTTGCGCTCCCGCGGCTCACCATCCGCCGCAGCACCGACGACACCGCCTTCGCCTCGATCATGACCGGCGGCGACAAGCGAATATTCCGGCGGGACCGCCTCTTGACGGCAGGTTGGGCGGCTGTACGCAGCTCCCGACGGGCCGGAAAGCGGGTACTCGGGCATGTATGAGCGTGCGATCGCGACTCACGCCACCGACCAGGTTTCCACGGCCGAACTCCGGGTTGCCCAGCGCGGGGTAGGAAAGCGCCAGAGCGGTCCGTCCTTTCTGCGGAACGCCTATGCCCTGGTCCTCAATACCGGAATCTCGGGCGTCCTGGGTCTGGGGTACTGGATCCTCGCGGCGCACTACTACGACGATTCCGACGTCGGTCGCGGATCGGCCGCCATTTCGGCGTTGATGCTGTTGACCGGACTGGTGTCGGTCAACTTCGCCGGCACGTTGAATCGCTTCATCCCCAAGGCCGGAAAGCGTACGTTCGCCGTCGTCGCGCTCGTCTACCTCGTCACGTCCGCCGTAGTCGCCGTCCTCGCCGTGGCCCTACTCTTCGCGCTCCACATGGTGGGAGGGCCGGCATACGACATCCTCCGCGAGCCGGGCACGAGAATGTGGTTCATCGCCGCTGCGGTGGCCGCGAGTGTGATCACGGTGCAGGACAGCGTGCTGACAGGACTGAGGGTGGCGGTCTGGGTGCCTGTCTGGAACGCCGCGTTCGCTGTTGCCAAGATCGTCCTTCTGGTGGTACTGGCCGAATCGATGCCCCGATCCGGAGTGTTCTTCTCCTGGATCATTCCCATGATCGTCGTCGTGTTCCCGGTGAACCTGCTGATCTTCGGCAAACTCCTGCCGCAGCATGTACGGACGTCGACGCGCGAGACCGGGTTGACGGCTGCACAGATGGGCCGGTTCTTCGCCGCCGACTATCTCGGCGCGCTACTTCTGTACGGAA
Source organism: Rhodococcus sp. WS4 (assembly GCA_006543605.1). Classification (GTDB taxonomy): domain Bacteria; phylum Actinomycetota; class Actinomycetes; order Mycobacteriales; family Mycobacteriaceae; genus Rhodococcus_F. The sequence goes on along the minus strand of RRBB01000001.1, from coordinate 138,442 downwards.
CCATGTTCCTCATCCCGGTACTGGTGGCGATGCGGGTCGAGCCTCACACCTACGCGTACTTCTTCTTGGCCTGGGCCATCGCCAGCATGATGAATCTCGTCGCCGTCAACATGGCCGTGTCCATGGCGGTGGAGGGTGTGTGTGACCCTTCGAGCTTGGCCGACTATTGCCGCTCTGCGCTGACTCGAGCCTTGGGGCTGCTCTTGGTCGGAGTTGTCGGGATCAGCCTCGCCGCTCCGTACACCCTGGGACTGCTCGGTATCGGATACCTCGACGCCGTGCCGTTGCTCCAGCTGTTGGCCTTTGCCAGTTTGCCCAGCGCTGTGGTGGACATCTACCTCGGCACGCTGCGGGCACGGAGCAAGCGCAGACGGATCATCGCGGTGCAATCCCTTCGGGCAGTGGCGGTGTTGGGACTGGTTGTCGTCCTGGAGCACTACCACCAGGTTTTCCTGCACTTCGGTGACCCGAGGCTGACCGCGGTGGGTGCGGCGGTTCTGCTCGGCCAGCTCGTCGCAATGCTGGCTGTGCTTCCAGAGCTCGGAAGGCTTCTCGGGTGGCGCCGGCGACATGTCTCGCCGATCACCGCAGGCGAGGAGACTGTATGTCCCTGATCTACGCGGATACCCGCTACGCGGATACGCGCCGGTCCGTCCGGGCTGCGCCCCGTCCTCGGCTCACCGAGGACGGAGCGCAGCCTGAGTTGCCTCGACTGGGTGGCAGCCAGGGCGTTCGCGTGGCGCTTCTCTGCGTTCTGACCGTAGCGGCGGTCGCGTTGTACCTGGTCAGGCTGCGTAGTGTCGATCTGGATGCCCTGACCGGTCTCGGGCTGATCTCGGTCCTGCCGGTGTCGACGATGCTCGGGCTGGGACTCCTGACCGTCGGCTACATTGGGACGCTGTCACTGCGGCGGCCCTGTGTCTGGTTGCTCTGTACCCAATTGGTGCTACTCGCCCTTATGCTGCATGGCATTACGATGCTGCTCGAGTCCGAGCCGCGCTTTGCGATCAGTTGGGTCCACGCCGGATTCGTCGAGTTCATCGATCGCACCGGGACCACGGCGTCGGGCCTCGACGCCCGATGGTCCTGGCCCGGTTTCTTCGGGCTCGCCGCGTTTTGGGTCGGTTCGGGCGAGCTGGGGACGCTGTACCCCGTCCTCATCGTGGCGCCCGTGGTGCACAATCTGCTGTACCTGGTGGCGCTCGGCCTGCTGCTGAGCACTCTCAGAATGTCCTGGCAGGCAAAGTGGCTGGCGGCGTTGTTCTTTTGTCTTCTCAGCTGGGTCGGGCAGGACTATTTCGCCCCCCAGGGCTGGACATTGCTGCTCTACCTGCTCTTCGTGGGCTTTCTCGTCAGGTGGTTCCGCACACCCCACAGAACGTCGGGGAGCCTTCCGAGGGTGTTACGCCCAGGAAACTGGCTGTGGCGGCGGTTCTGGGGCGATGCATCACGGGGCGAGCTGCCGCCACCGAAGGCCGCGCCGGCGGAACGTGTTGTGGTGCTTGCAGTCGTGGTGGGCCTGTTCGCCACGGCCGCCATCAGCCACCAGCTGACTCCCTTCGCAATGATCGTGTCCGCCGCCGGGCTGGTCGTCGCGCGTCGGTGCACGCTCACCGGGCTCCCTGTGCTGCTCGTCGTGATCCTTTTGGCGTGGATCAGCTATATGACCCAGGAGTACTGGGGAGGCAACCTCAACGAGGTGATGAGCGGGGTCGGGGATGTCGGCGGGACCGTGTCCTCGAACATCGCGGACCGAGCCAGCCTCGGCAGCGCCGAGCACCAGTGGGTCGTGCGCGCCCGGGTGCTTACGACCATGCTGGTCTTCCTGATCGCCGGAGTGGGGCTGCTTCGCCGACGCCGACAAGGCATTGAGGATCGTGTGCTTCTCGTGCTGCTCGTGGCCCCGGTCAGTCTGGCGCTCATGCAGAGCTACGGCGGCGAAATAGCCTTGCGCATATACTTGTTCGCACTTGCGCCCGCGAGCGTGCTCGTCGCAATGGCCTTGTTCCCCCGCCCGGCATCACGCCCGTCGTTGCTCGCGCGCTGCGTCGCCGGTGTATGCGCGCTGGTCATGTTGTTCTCCTTCTTCGTCACCCGCTACGGCAATGAGGCGTTCGAACGGATCCCGGAGGGGGCGGTCCGCGCGGTGGGAACGGTCTACGAGCACACGTCGGACAGCGTGAAGTTTGTGTACGTCACCGCTGTGCCCGAGCTCAACTCCACCCCGTTCATGCCGCTCGGCTACCGCGACGTGGAACGAGTCCACTGGATGAACACGATGGCGCCGATCGATCCGGCCGACGTGACCGGGGTGCTGCAGACCCTGAGGGATCAAGGACCGGGGACATACCTGATCACCACACGAAGTCAGGAGGCGTACGTTATGTTCGGGCAGGGATACCCCTTGGATTGGGGCGAGCGATTCCGCCAGGCGATCGCCGACACGCCCGGGGTTCGGGTGGTTGCCGAGAACCCGGACGCGTCCATCTATACCCTCGACTGGCCCCCGGGGGCCGTCGCCAAATCATTCGTGCCGCCGCCCACCGGATTGCAGGTGTGGCGTACGCCTTGGACCCTTGTTGGTGTGGCCTTTCTGGTCATGTTGTTGGGCATTCTGGGCGTGCGTGAGGCGTGGCAAATTCGCCTTGCGCCTGGCCAGGCCTGGCGGCTCCGCCCACTTACGTTCGCCGCGGTACCGCTACTGATCGGGTTCGTGCTCGTCGTCCTCGAGCGTTTCGTGTTGCTGACGTCATGAGGAACTGGAAGGACCGGGTCGAACTGCCGAGCAGCCTCTACTAGACGACTAGGAAATCATGTCTCACACCACCTTTTCCGGAACCGGAATCGATTTTGCCGACGCCGATGTCGTCGGTGACGTGGTGGTGGACTTCGCCACCGCGGCCCGAGACTTGCCCCGGTGTGCTGCCATCGTGCACAACGGATCGGTCATCACCTTCCGAGACCTCGCAGAGCGGGTCCGACTTACCGCATTGCGTTACCGAGCACGCGGATTCGGCACCGATCAATCATCCGGTCGGGTCGGCGCGTTGGTGTCGCACACACCCGCGGTGGTAGATCACCTGCTCGGAATACTGCACGCCGGTGCCACCTACTGTCCGATCGACGCCGCGCTTCCGGTAGCCCGCAAGCAGGCGCTCGCGTCGGCGCTCGGCGTGGATCGTCTGTTTGCGGCAGCCCTGGACCCCCATGAACCGACGACCCTGCGGATCGAAACGCTCGAGGAGAACCCGGTAACTGCGGATGCCGAGCTGCCGCAGCCTTCATGGCACCGTGACGATCCCGCGTACGTGCTGTGCACCTCAGGGTCGACGGGGGTGCCGAAGCCGGTGGTGGTCTCGCGGCAGGCACTCACCGCCACGGTGCGCGCGCTGCGCGACCTCTTCGGGCTCACCGCCGAGGACCGCGTACTCCAATTCGCTTCGCTTGGCTGGGACACCTGCTTGGAGGAGATCCTGCCCGCGCTGACCGCCGGCGCGACCTTGGTTTTCGACGACTCTGCCCATTCGGGGGCGTTCCCACCGTTCGTGCGAATGCTGGCGGAACGGGAAATCACCGTGCTCGACCTGCCGACGGCGTTCTGGCACGAACTTGTGTTTTTCCTGCACGAGGAGCAAGTGGGGTTGCCGGCCTGCGTCAGGCTGGTCGTGATCGGCGGGGAGCGGGTTGATCCCACCCGGTTGCGGCAGTGGCGTGATCTCGATGTCGGGCACGTGAGGTTGCTCAATACCTATGGGTGCACCGAAACGACGATGGTGACCCACGCGGTGCAGCTGAACGGCCCCGGCACCGAACCGGAAGTCGCGGCCCACGACGCCGAGGCGCCACTCGGGCGACCGCTGCCCCATGTGCGTGATCACGTCACCGAGGAGGGTGAACTACTGGTGTCGGGCGCCTCTCTTGCCACCGGATACCTCGGGTTGCCGGAACTCACCGCAACCGGTTTTCCGGTCGTCGATCACGGATCCGGACCGACCCGGTGGTTCCACACCGGAGATCTGGTCACCCGCGGCGACGACGGGCTGCTGTATGCGCGCGGTCGTGCTGACGAGCAGGTGAAAGTGCTCGGTGTGCGGGTACATCCGGCAGAGGTCGAGGCACAGTTGACCACCCACCCCGCGGTCGCGGGTGCTGTCGTGGTCGGCGAACGGCTACTCGGGCGGACGTCGTTGACGGCGTATGTAGTTCCGGCAGGGGCGACTACTCCGGCCGAGCTGAAACGTTACCTACGCGAGCACCTCCCGAGCCAATTCGTGCCTACTCGAGTGAAATTCGTCGACACGCTGGAATACACGTCCAGTGGAAAAGTTGATCGGGCGGCAACGCGGCGTGCCGCACCGGACCACGACAGCAAAGGAGCAGACCGATGAGTCCCGACCACATTGTCCAGATCTTCCGTAGAGTCCTCGATACGAGTGCGGTGGATGCGCACTCCGACTTCTTCGAACTCGGCGGCGATTCGCTGCTGGCCACCCGGGTGCTCAGTGCGATCGCCCGCGACTTCGGGACGGAGTTGTCGTACGACGAGTTCGTCGACAACCCCTCGCCGACGGGGTTGTTCGCCAGAGTTGCCGCGGTAGCGCCATGAGAGGGGGGAGCATGCGCGTTGTCGTCGTCGGTGCCGGTCTGGCCGGTCTGACCGCCGCTGTCGACTTGGTGGCGGCGGGCGCCGAGGTCACAATCCTGGAGGCGCGCGATCGGGTAGGCGGCCGGATGCACGGCATCCCGATGTCCACGAGTGTCGTCGCCGACGGTGGTGCTGCCTACTTGGGCGTGCGTCATACCGAGCTCCTCGCGCAGGTGCAGGAGTACGGACTCGGCCTGGCCTCCACCGAGATGGCCGGGGACAGCACGTTCTTGGTGTCGGATCGGCGGAGGACGACTGCGAGCCGGGTGCCCCCGCTGGACGCGGTCGCGCTCGGTGATCTGTTCGACCGGCTCGAGGACCTCGTCGCGTTGGTCCGGCCCGACGTGCCGTGGCAGAGCCCACAGGCAGAACGTCTCGACCGGCTGTCTGCCGCGCGCTGGCTTGCCGACGAGGTCGAGCATCCGGACGCACAGACCTTCTTCCCGCTGTTTCTCGGCGAGATGATGGCGGCCGATCCCGCGGCGATCTCGGTTCTGCACATGGCCTTCTACCTGCGCTCCGGCGGAGGGATCCGCTATCTCAACGCGTTCGAGGGCGGGGCTCAGCAGTGGCGGATCGACGGCGGCGCGCACTTGCTGTGCCTGGCGCTCGCCGACCGGCTCGGCGAGCGCGTGCGGTTGGGCCATCCGGTCGCTGCGATCGATCAGGACGACGACGAGGTTGTGGTGCACTGCGTTCCGGACGTCGAGGGCGCACGGTCCGAGTATCGAGCCGACCGGGTCGTCGTCGCCGTACCGCCGTTGTTGGCGCAGCAGATCGAGTTCCGGCCCGCTCTGCGGTCGCCGCGAGCGACGGCGGCCACTGGCCGCGGCTGCGCGGTAAAGGTACACCTGGGCTATCCGGCTCCGATGTGGCGTGAGAGTGGCTTGTCCGGATGGTCGGTGAGTACGAACGGGCCGTTGCTGTCCACGGTCGATGATTCTCCGCCGGATGAATCTGCCGGCGTGCTCACCGGATTCGTGACCGGTGCAGCGGCAGCGGCCTTCTCTGCGCTGTCGACGTCCGAGCAGAGGGACGCGGCGCTGACCCACATACGCCGGCTCTTTCCTCAGTTGCCGCCGCCGACGCAATGCACGGTGACCGATTGGCTGGCCGAGAGATACAGCAGGGGATGCTATGCCGCCCTGTTCGGCCCCGGCGACTGGCTACGGCTGGGGCCGACGCTGACCGAACCGCATGGCCGCGTCCACTGGGCCGGCACCGAAACCAGCCTGGAGTTCTTCGGGCTGATGGAGGGTGCGATCAGGTCGGGCCGACGTGTCGCAACCGAATTGATCCACGGCGCCGAACCGGCGACCGTTTCGCGAAAGGTTCTGTCACGATGACAACCTACATCGAGTCCGAGCAGGCCGGCTTCACCGCCGTCGCCGATCAGCCGTATTGCTATGTACGTAAGGAGTTGTCCGAACCTGATTGGCGACGTTACCCGGGCTGGGCGACGGTTACCGAGGCCGAGTGGCGGGATCCGCAATGGCAGCGGGCACATTCGGTCAAGAACATCGGGCAGCTGCGCGCGGTCGTGGGGGACCTCCTCGACGAGCGGTTCTATGCCGACCTGTTCGCCGACCAGCAGCAGCGGGCAACCATGTCGATGTTGTTGCCCCCGCAAATGCTGAACACCATGGCTCCTCACTGTGCGCGGGAACGTACCGAGCGCACCGAGGCGTTCTATGCCGATCCGATTCGGCGTTACATGCTGCCGGTGCTCAGTGATCGCGACTCGGAATGGAGTTCACACCCGTACGCCGAGCGAGATTCGTTGCACGAGAGCGACATGTGGGTGGTCGAGGGGCTTACTCATCGCTACCCGACAAAGGTCCTCGCCGAACTCCTGTCGACCTGTCCGCAATATTGCGGTCACTGCACGCGAATGGATCTGGTCGGCAATTCCACACCGACGATCGGCAAGGCCAAGCTGGCCCTGCACCCGACTGATCGGCAGGACCGAATGTTGGACTACCTGCGAGCCACTCCGACGGTGCGCGATGTCGTGGTGTCCGGCGGTGATGTGGCCAATGTCCCGTGGCCGCGGCTGGAATCCTTTGTCATGCAGTTGCTCGAAATCGATACCATCCGCGATATCCGATTGGCATCCAAGGCGCTGGCCGGGCTGCCGCAGCACTGGCTGCAAGCGAAGGTGGTCGACGGAGTTGCTCGCGTGGCGCACATTGCCGCTGCCCGCGGCGTCAACGTGGCGTTGCACACCCACATCAACCATGTGCAGTCGGTGACTCCACTGGTGGCGGAGGCGACGCGGGCACTGCTCGACGCAGGGCTGCGGGACGTGCGAAACCAGGGGGTGTTGTTGCGCGGGGTGAATGCCACCGCCGCCGACCTGCTCGACCTGTGCTTCGCGATGCAGGGCGAAGCGAATATCCTGCCGTACTACTTCTACATGTGCGACATGATCCCGCACTCCGAACACTGGCGGACCGCGTTGTGGGAAGCCCAACAGTTGCAGTTGGAGATCATGGGCTATCTTCCCGGCTTCGCGACGCCGCGAATCGTGTGCGATGTTCCCTTCGTCGGCAAACGGTGGGTCGATCAGGTGGTCTACTACGACCGGATCCGTGGTATCTCACACTGGACCAAGAATTACCGCACCGGATTGGATGGAACGGATGTCGATGCTCTGAACCGGGTCTACCCATTTTACGACCCGATCGGCAGTCTGCCGACCGCCGGGCAGTCATGGTGGCGGAGGGCTTGCGACTCTTCTTCCGGCACAGCGGTATCGGCCGGATACGAGCCGGGCGTCCCCGCCTCGGGCGGTGACGGGGATCCGACTTCGACCCCGGACCGACCCTCGGCAATCTCGCTGTCCGTCCGGCCGAGACCATGAGCAACACGCAGAGCGTGATGACGCCGGGCAAGGTGGGGCCTCTCCATCGCCGCTCGATCTGCCTCTGCACCAAAGTATTACCGGGCAGGAACATCATCGTACCCGGAACGCCCTCCGAGGCCCCGGCCGGCGGTTTCCATTCACGGGGAATCGTCCAAGTGACGCCGGACATGCCAGGGAACGCTCTGCCGCGTCGATGTCGGTCACGCGGGCCGGAAAGGTACGCGAGATGACTGTCGAGCTGACTCCGATCACAGACACCGATCTGGTTGCGGTGGCAGATTTCCTGCACACCAACCACAATCACAAAGTTCCGTGGGCTCTGTCGTGCTCGGCGGTGCCATGGAAGGTGGAAGCGCCCAATCACGGATTCATGCTCCGGGACGGGCAGCGCGTCGTCGGCACATTGCTGGCTCTCTACTCGGAGCGGCTGGTGGAAGGACGGGTGGAGCGGTTCTGCAACATGGGATCATGGTGTGTGCTGCCCGACTACCGGTCCCGGAGCATTTCGCTGCTCAGGGCGATGTTGGCTCAGGATGGCTACCACTTCACCGTTCTGTCACCGGACGAGGGGCCGCAGGAGATCCTCGCCTGGCACAAGTTCCGTTTCCTCGACACGGCCGCAGCGCTCATTCCAAACCTGCCGTGGCCGAGCCTGTCCGGCCGAACGAGAATCAGTGCCGACCCGGACGTTATCGAAAGGACGCTCGTCGGAGCGGAGCTCGAGCTCTACGACGACCACGCACAAGCGCTCGCAGCGCATCACCTCGTGCTGATCCGTGGCCAGGACTCCTGCTACGTCATGTACCGGGAGTTTCGGTACAAGGATGTGCCGGTGTTCGCCATCGTGCTGCACGTCAGCAATCCTGACCTGTTCCATCGCGCCCTGATGCCGCTGACCCGTCATCTGTTGGTTCGTCATGGGCTCGTGGCAACTCTGGCCGAGCTACGGATCGTCGAGCACAAGCCACCCCTGTCGTTCAAGCTGAACAATTGGCCCAAGATGTACCGCAGTGCCAGCCTGGAACCCGGGCAGATCGACGACCTCTACAGCGAGCTTGTGTGTGTGCCCTGGTAGCCGGGCGCGGGAACCTACGAGAAAGGAGTTAGAGCAACATGGTGGAAATGGTGATAGGCGCAATAATTATGCTTATCGTTGCAGTCATGGCCATATTTCTAATTCTCCTGGCAATCAACATGGCGCTCTTCTTTATACTCCGAGCACGTATTCCCCAAAGTCCCTTTTCGAACTTCGAGCACGGAACAAGGCATGCATAACACCGGGGATATGGGGCCGTGACGCACCGCGTTCGGATAGGGCAGGCCGCCCGAAAAAGGAACTGGCGGTGGGTCTCCGTTGGGTTGCCCGTCGCGGTGGCCGTGACAGCGCTGGTTCTGGCTATGTGCCTTTGGTCCCCTGGGCTTCCCGCTTCCGACGGGCGCGGCGACACCCAGTGGCCCGGATGGGGATTCACTCACACACAGTTCAGCGCTGACGACGGTGACTCCGCAGCGGTTGCCACTGCCGCGGGGGCGATCGAGTCGGTACCCATGGTGCAGGCTCAGGCCATCATGGGGTGGGGGGTGGACAACCCTGAGCCCTCGCCCGGCCAGTACGATTTTCGCAGCCTGGACCGTCGGATGGACTTCATTCTCCGGAGCGGCGGCATTCCGGTGATCGTCCTGTGCTGCGCCCCGGACTGGATGAAGGGCGGCGAGCCCGGAGAGACCGACTGGGACCGCTTGGAAGATGCGCCGCGCCCCGAACACTTCGCTGATTTCGCCGCGCTGAGCGCCGCAGTGGCCGAGCGCTATCCCTACGTTCGTCATTTCCTCGTCTGGAACGAGTTCAAAGGGTTCTTCGACGACGAGCTCGGACGATGGGACGCTCAAGGCTACACCGCCCTCTACAACCTCGTCTACGACGCGGTGAAGGCGGTAAATCCTGCGAGCCGAGTCGGTGGGCCCTACATCGAGTTCGCGAGCAAACCGTTGGGTTCGCCCGGCACCTCTCCGCAGCTGCAGGGCCCCTGGGGGGCAGTGGACCAACGGTACATTGACGCCTTCGTCTACTGGAACCAGCGCCGGAAGGGCGTCGACTTCGTCGCCGTCGACGCCCACGCGACCACAGCTCAGGGCGCCCCGGACGAGTTCACCGCCGTGCGGAAGTTCGCCGCGGTCACCGCGTGGCTCCGAGCGCAGGTCGATGTGCCCATCTGGTGGACCGAGTGGTATGTCGAGCCGGCCGGGTCACGCTGGTCGTCGGAGCATCAGGTTGCGCTGCGTGTTGCCGCGATGATCGAGCTCGCGAGCAGTGGAGCAGACACGGTGTTGTACTGGAACCCGCGCCCGCAGGGAGCGGAGTGTGCCGAGTGTCTCTGGACGGACACCTGGAAGACCGACGGTGGCCAGCCTCTGCTCTTTCTCGGCGTACTCCAGCGCTTCGTCCGTTGGTTTCCACCGAATGTCGAGCGACGGAAGGTGCACGTGGCGGATGGGCTGCTCGCGCTCGCGTCCGAGCGCGGACGCGTGATTGTCAACACCACGGACACGAGGATCAGTGCCTCCGTCGACGGTCGGCAGATCGAATGGTCGGCCTACGAGACGCGGTGGGTCACGGCGTCTGGGGCCTGGTCCGGCGCGGCCGAGTTGGTCGCGATGCCCCAGTGCGCAATGGTGGGAGACCACCAACGCAGGCGCACATCCCCACCGGTCTGATGAGGCTGTATATGCAGCTCGATAATGTCGGCGGCGACACAGCCAGGGTGGTCAGCAGATCGTCGCCAGGCACCGAGGATTTATGCCGTCGCCGAAGACGGCGGAATCACTATCGTCACGACAAGACCCCGATGATCCGAACCGGGAATCTTGATCGTGCGCAGCGAAGTCGCAGTGCAGCCGTGAGTCAGTACGTGATCGATAGCAACGAATGGCGGTAGCCACCGGTTGGCCGGGAAGGTGGGCTTGATCCCAGCCCCGGATTGCTCGGCCGCATCCCGAAAGCCATTGCGCAGCAGATCGCGAAATGGGCGCATGTCAATGGTGCTGTTCAGGTCCCCCGCAACTACCACGGCACCGCCACCCGTCTCCTCTGCGACCTCATCTAAGGTAACCGGCAAACGATCCATGTCACGACGCCAGTCGTCGATCGGCTGCGGCCAGGGACCGGGTAGGTGTGCGACAAGAACACTGGGATCGATTGAAATGCCCGGGACCCGTATTCGCGCGCTTACGAATGCCATACTGTAGCCGTCGATCCGCCTCGTGGCGTGTATCGGGAACCGGCTCCATAAGCCGACGCCAGAAGCCCCCGCCCGTGGATCGAGCCATCGGTATTGGAATATCGCGTCCAACCCAGCTGCGGATAGGCGGTCAACTGCTTGCGGGGTGAGCTCTTGGACTGCGAGAACATCCGCCTGTGCCTCAGCCGATCTCACGAGATAACCTGGATCGGCCAGCCCTGTGCGGAGGTTCGCCGTAATGACCCGACCAACGACGCCCCCGGAGTGTGCGACATTCGAACCCAGATACAGCGGAACCTCGACCGCCAGCGTCGCAACAATCAAGGCGAGGGCGACCATAGCGAGAATCCAGCGCCCAGCCAGGACCAGCAAAACCAGAGCCACGGGTGCGCAGAGCATCAGATATGGCGAAAGAGCTGCCGTAAGTATCACGACGTGGTTAATGGCCGACAGGTACCGCGACGCCAACGCCCAACCTGCAATGGTGAGCGCGACGAGGCCGATGGCCGTTTTGGGCACCTTCTGAAGCGTAGATAGCAGGTTCGGGTTTGTCATCCCGGTCGATGCGCCAGACTCGTGTCCGGTAGCCGGTCGGCGAGAGAGCACTGTTCATCCCTTGGACGTGAAGTCCTGCCTTAGATCGTGCCCTCGCCGGTTCGGTCGGGAGAAGGTGATCGCTGCTCTGGGATGTCGTGCCGCAGAGAACCTGTTTGACGTTGCCCCAGACCATCTCGAGGGGGTTGAGGTCGTGGGCGTAGCCCGGTAGCCGTTCGACGGTGAGCACTCGCCCTGACCCGCGATCCACGCCGTCATGGTCTTGGACTTGTGTGAGGACAGGTTGCCCCAGATCAGGGTGATCGTCTCGCTGGCGAAGTGGCCGTGCAGGTCGGTGAGGAACTCGATCAGCGACTCGATTTTGTAGGAGCCCTCCTTGATCTGGAACACCAGCGCGGCCTCACTCGGCATCGAGCCGGTAGGCCAGCGCCCCGGACATCGACAGGCGGGCCCGGGAGAACCGGTGTCGCAGCACCGGGGTGTGGCCCTTCGGCGCCCAGGCGGCCCTCACCCGCGGGAGGAAAGGGAACCCGCTCTCGTCTTGGAAAGACGATCCAGGCGCCGCGGCGCCGTACGCTTTTTTATGCGCGGAGTCCTGCTGCACCCAGGTGGCGATCGCCGCGTCGTCCCGTTCGACGGGGAGCGCCGGGCCGGGCGCTGCCGACTCCAGCCCAGCCGCTCGCGCAGGATCGTCCACGTCTGGGTCTGGGTCTGGGTCTGGGACTGGGACTGGGACTGGGAGTACCGGATCCGGTCACCGCGGCCACCCGGGCCAGGTCCACATCTCGGTCGGGAAGCCGTTCTCCCGCGGGCCCTTCAGCATGCCTGCTCCACCTGCGCCAACTGTTCCTCGGACAGCTCGCGCTCTTGGAAATCGGACTCCATGTCCGTGCAGCTGTCTCAGCGAAGTACTTGACAGGGCCGGAATCGACAACGACGTGAGCGACACCAGCGAGGATTCCGACGCCCGCGACTACGTGATGAGCCTCGGCTACCTGCCGGCCCCCGTCGTCGACGCAGGTGAAGTCGGACGCAGTCGCGTCGGGCACCTCGTCCGTTTCCTCGATCAGATAGTGCACAGGGTGCGATACATCTGCGTAACCTCCCAGCCCGCCGTAACTCCACAACCTGTCCATCACCTCTGCGGCCTCGAATGATTGCCGCTCATCGGTCCGGATCGGTGCTTACGAGGACGACGGAGTGGGCGCGCCTGCCCGGAACCTTTGCCGAACGACGTCGGGTCAGGCCCCCACCACCCGCCTTGCCATCCTGCGCGAGAACGAGGTCTGCGATGTGCGGAATCACGACGTCCAGAAGTCGAGCCAGTCCGCCGCGGCCAGTTCCGACTTCCCTGCAGCCCGGGCCGCGTCCTCGGCCGCGCGGATACGGGCGATGAGATCGTGCGTCGCCGCCTGCAGCCGCGACTCGGCGGCGACCACCGCCGCGCTGTCGGCGGTGATCTCCGTGGGCACCAGCTCGAACGGCAAACCCGCCTTGCCTGCGCGGGCGACGACCTTCGCCGCGAGCGACGCCGCCGGCTGACTCATCGCGATGCCGTCGAGGCAGGAGCTGCGGGCCTTCTCCGCCGCCTTCCGGATCTCCCACGCCCGTTCCTGCTCGGCGATGTCGATCGGGCCCACGACGTCCTGTCCGAGATGGGGGCTGCGGTGCACGAGTTTCGCGACGAGGGTCGCGGCCACGTCGTCGACGTCGAAGTTGCCCGCAGCCGACGCGATGCGCGAATGGAACAGAACCTGCAGCAGCAGGTCGCCGAGCTCTTCTCGCAGATCAGCGGGTTCGGCGGACTCGATCGCATCCAGCACCTCGTACGTCTCTTCGACGAGGTAGTGCGACAGGGTTCGGTGCGTCTGCGTCACTTCCCAGCCGCCGTAGCTCCACAACCGGTCCATCACCTCGGCGGCCTCGACGAGGTTGTCGCCCGCCACTTTCGGTGCCGCGACGACTCTGGAGCCTGCCGCGACCCACTCACGCACTGTCGGATGGTCGGGGTCGGTACTGATCAGGACGGCTGCCCCCGGTGCGGCGCGCAGCAACGTCCGCACGTCCTCGGGAACCTCGTCGGTGAACTCCACGCCGTCGCCAACCAACCCGACGGCCTCCATCGGGATGGTCGTGGGCCGCAACGGGTCGAGCAGAACCACCGTCATCGGTCAGGCCTCCATCACCACGGACCCGGCGGCCTTGCCGTCCAGCGCGAGCACGAAATCGGCGATGTACTGCAGCAGCTCCACGTCGCGTACCCGCTCCGCGCCGATCCCGCCCGAGCCGGCGCGGGGCAGCGGCAGCTGCACCATGCCGGTGGTGGCACGGTACTGGGCGCTCGGGTAGATGCGCTTGAGACGCAGCTGCTTCGAGTCCGGCAGCGGCATCGGCGAGATCTTCAGCTGCGTGCCGACCACGGCGATCTCCTCGAGCCCGTGGGCGCGGGCCAGCAGCCGCAGTTTGGCCACCGAGACCAGTCGCCGGACCTCCTCGGGGAGCGGCCCGTACCGGTCGACGAGTTCGTCCACCACGGCGGTGATGCCGTCGAGTTCCGTCGCCGCCGCGAGCTTGCGGTACCCCTCGAGCCGGAGACGGTCGCTGGTGACGTAGTCGGGCGGAATGTGCGCGTCGACGGGCAGGTCGATGCGGACTTCCTTCGGGGCGTCGTCCGTCGTGATCGGCTTGCCGTCCGCGGCCGCACGGAACGCCTCGACGGCCTCTCCCACCAGTCGCACGTACAGGTCGAACCCGACACCCGCCACGTGACCGGACTGCTCGGCGCCCAGCACGTTTCCGGCGCCACGGATCTCGAGGTCCTTCATCGCGACCGCCATACCGGCACCGAGGTCGGAGTTCTGCGAAATGGTCGCGAGGCGGTCGTACGCCGTCTCGGTGAGCGGCTTCTCGGGCGGGTACAGGAAGTACGCATATCCGCGTTCACGGCTTCGACCGACGCGGCCACGCAGCTGGTGCAGCTGCGACAGGCCGAGCGAGTCGGCGCGTTCGACGATCAGCGTGTTGGCGTTGGAGATGTCGAGACCCGTCTCGATGATGGTGGTGCACACCAGCACGTCGTAGTCGCGTTCCCAGAAGCCCTGCACGGTCCGCTCGAGGGTGTCCTCGTTCATCTGGCCATGCGCCACCGCCACGCGCGCCTCGGGCACGAGGTCGCGGATCCGCTGGGCCGCCTTGTCGATCGAGCTGACCCGGTTGTGGACGTAGAACACCTGCCCGTCGCGAAGCAGTTCCCGTCGGATGGCCGCGGCCACCTGCTTGTCGGCGTACGCACCGACATACGTGAGAATCGGGTGCCGTTCCTCCGGCGGCGTGAGGATCGTGGACATCTCCCGGATGCCCGCCATGCTCATCTCGAGCGTTCGCGGGATCGGCGTCGCCGACATGGTGAGAACATCGACGTGTGTCCGCAGTGCCTTGATGTGTTCCTTGTGTTCCACACCGAAGCGCTGCTCCTCGTCGACGATCACGAGACCGAGGTCCTTCCACCGGACCGCGGTCTGCAGCAGCCGGTGGGTGCCGACCACCACGTCGATCTCGCCGTCGGCCATGCCCGCGATGATCTCCTTGGAATCCCCCGCATCCGTGAAGCGGGAGAGCCCACGCACCTTCACCGGGAACGCCGCCATGCGCTCGGTGAACGTCTGCAGGTGCTGCTGGGCGAGGAGCGTCGTCGGCACCAGGACCGCCACCTGCTTGCCGTCCTGCACGGCCTTGAACGCCGCCCGCACCGCGATCTCCGTCTTACCGTAACCGACGTCGCCGATGACGACGCGGTCCATCGGGACCGCCTTCTCCATGTCGGCCTTGACCTCGCTGATGACCGTCAGCTGGTCATGGGTCTCGGTGAACGCGAAGGCGTCCTCCATCTCCTTCTGCCACGGGGTGTCGGGGCCGAACGCATGACCGGGCGCGGCCTGGCGTGCCGCGTACAACTGGACGAGTTCGCCGGCGATCTCACGAACCGCCTTGCGCGCCTTACGTTTCGTGTTGGCCCAGTCGGAACCGCCGAGCTTGCTGAGCGCGGGCAGTTCGCCGCCGACGTACCGCGACAACTGGTCCAGCGACTCCATCGGGACGAACAATCGGTCGCCCGGATGGCCGCGCTTGCTGGCGGCGTACTCGATCACGAGGTACTCGCGCCGCGCGCCGCCGATGGTGCGCTCGACCATCTCGACGAACCGTCCGATGCCGTGCTGGTCGTGCACCACCATGTCGCCGGCCGTCAGGGCCAGCGGGTCGACCTGGTTGCGGCGCTTCGCCGGCAGCCGCTTGCCGTCGCCGACCGCGGCCACCCGGTTGCCGGTGAGATCGGCCTCGGTGACGATGACGAGTCCGGGGGTGGAGTCGTCGCCGGGGAACACCAGGCCGTCGTGGAGCGAACCGCGCAGCACACCCACCTGAGCGCGCGCGGGCTCGGAACCGGGTGCGAGTTCAGCCGCGGGCACCTCGGCCTCACGCAGACGCTCGAGGACTCGATGCGCGGTGCCGGCGCCGGCGACCACGACGACGGCCCGGCCGCCGGTGGTCACGTGTGCCCGCAGGCTCACGAACAGTTCCGACAACAGGTCGTCGGAACCGCGCACCTGCGGTGCCGGCGTGATCGCCAACTCCAGTTCCTCGCCGCTCCCGGACGCGAGCGGGCTCAGCGTCCACCACGGCAGTCCCGCGGCCTCCGCGGACTCACGGACCTGGCTGAGCGAGCGGTACGCGGAGGCGCCGAGGTCGATGCCGTCGCCCTTCAACACCGACGTGTCGAGCGGGACGGCGCCGCCGATCGACGCCGCCGTCCACGACGCCTCGAGGAATTCCTGACCGGTGCGCACCAGGTCGGTGGCGCGCGTCCTGATCTTCTCCGGATCGCACAGGAGCACGTGCGCGCCGTCGGGCAGCACGTCGGTGAGCAGTTGGAGCTGCCCCGGTCGCAGCACCGGCAGCAGCGCCTCCATGCCCTCGACCGGGATGCCGGCCGACATCTTGTCGAGCATCTCGACGAGCGCGGCGTCGGCCTGGTTGTCGACCGCGAGCTGAGCTGCCCGGTCACGGACGTCCTCGGTGAGCAACAGTTCGCGGCAGGGCGGAGCGATCACGGCGTCGATCTCGAGTTCGGCCAGCGACCGCTGGTCCGCGACGGAGAACGCGCGCAGCTCGGTGACCTCGTCGCCCCAGAACTCGACGCGCACGGGATGATCCGCGGTCGGTGAGAACAGGTCCAGAATGCCACCGCGGACGGCGAACTCGCCGCGCTTGCCCACCATGTCGACGCGTGTGTACGCCATCTCCACGAGCCGCTGGATCAGCCCGTCGAAGTCGTGCTCCACACCCACGCGCAGCGTGACGGGCTCGATCTCCCCGAGGCCGGGGGCCATGGGCTGCACCAGCGAGCGGACCGTGGTCACGATGACCTGCAGCGGGGCGCCGTAGGAGCGGTCGTCCGGCCGGGCGAGTCGGCGGAGCACCTCCACGCGGCGACCGACCGTGTCGGCGCTGGGCGACAGCCGCTCGTGCGGCAGCGTCTCCCAGGACGGGAACTGCGCCACGGCGTCGCCGATCATCTCCTGCAGTTCGGCGGTGAGGTCGTCGGCCTCACGACCGGTCGCGGTGACCAGCAGTAGGTGGGTGTGTTCGGCGAGGGCCGCGGCCACGAACGGCCGGGCCGGCCCGGGAGCGACGACGTCGAGGTGACGGCGTCCGAGTGCCTCGGTCACCTGCGCGATGACGCCGTCGCCCAGCGCGATCTTCGCCAGACCGGCGAGCGGGGTGTCTGCGGACGAGGGCTCGGCAGCGATGAGCGGGGAAGACAACGACGCACTCCTGAGCAGTGATGACGAACTGCCGGCGAACAGCTCGGGCCGGGTCGGGCGGCCAGTTGCGGACTGAGCCAGCCTAGTCGATATCGCACACGGACGGACCGGGGTCCGGATCAGGCGGAGGTGGGTGCGACCCGGGCGACGGCGATCGAGTTCAGCGCCCGCACGTGCACGGACCCTTCAGGGTGGTCCTCAGTAGGCGCCGACCGGTCGCCGCACGGCGCGAATCGTCTTCCACATGATCAGCAAATCCAACGTGAGGCTCCAGTTCTCGACGTAGTGGAGGTCGGCACGCGCCGATTCCTCCCAGCTCAGGTCGCTCCGGCCACTCACCTGCCACAGTCCCGTCAGTCCTGGTTTGACGAACAACTGGCGCCGCGACGCACCGTCGGCGCCGTATCGCGCCACTTCACTCTCCAACGGCGGACGCGGGCCTACCAACGACATACTGCCGGACACGACATTGAACAACTGTGGCAGCTCGTCGAGAGAGTAGCGGCGAAGAAACCTGCCAACCGCCGTGACCCGAGGCTCGTCGTGGACATCGTACAGCACGCCGGCAACCTCGCCGCACGCCGCGAGCTCGCGGAGTCGCCCTTCCGCACCCGCCTCCACACTGCGGAATTTGTACATCGTGAACAACTCGCCGTCCCGGCCAACGCAAGTCTGCTTGAATAGCGCGGGGCCGCGACTGCTGGTGCGTATTGCTCCGGCGATCACGAGTAATACGGGTGCGGTGCCGAGGACGAACACGAGGGCGAGGATCCGATCGAGGACATTCTTTATCACCCAAGCCGGACCCGAATACGTCGGAGCACTCAACTGCATTAAAGGGACTCCCGCGACGGGAGCGATGTGCAGACGCGGACCGACGACATCCATGAGCACGGGCGCGATCAGTAGATCGGTTCCGGTGCCCGCCAGTTCCCAGCTCAGCCGCCCAGTGCGAGTGGGGGTCCAGCCGCTCGAAGGGAGGACCGCAATCGCCTGGAAGGAATGCAGCTTGGTGATACCGACGATGTCCTTCTCCGTGCCGATCACGGGAGTGTCGTCGATGGCGAGTGGAAGCTGTTGCCCCGGTTGCACGTCGGCCAGGCAGATAGCGTCGAGGCGCCACCCGGCCTGTGAGATACCAGGCGTCAGTTTGATCAATTCGAGCACTTCCTCGATGTCACCTGCGACGAGGACGGAGCGCAGACAGTCTCCCGATCTCCGCCGCCTGCGCAGTACCCGCCTCATCGCGTAACGTCCGACCACCGAGAGCGCACCGGCGAGTGGAAGTGCGCCGAACACCCACGAGTGTCCGTCCGAGATGCCCAGGGCAGACCCGGCGACAGCCATCACCACGAGTACCCACACGTACGCTCGTCCCACTCTGCGCATTTCCTCGGCACCGCTGCCGAGAATGCGCGGATCCCATGCATGCGCCAACGCCAGGGACGTTACCGTCAGGACCGGTACCGTGATTGCGATAACAAGGTCCCTGATCGATATCACGATCGACAAGTGGTGGTATCCGAGCGAGATAAACAGGTCTGCGGCGACAACACACAGGACGTCAGTGAGGAATGCTGCCCGGGCGTAGTTCCGCTCCCAGGCGGGCCGCGGTGGAGGTTCGTGCGCCGGTCCTCCGGGGATTGTCGGTATTCCAGCACCCAGAGGGCTTTTCGCGCAATGCGATCTGACCAGGAGATCGGTTTGCGCGGACACGCTCAGCGCCTTGACATTGCTTCCACTTTCGCCCATTGGTCAAACCCATGCTCGAAGCCCGCCGCATCAATCCGATCGCGTCGCGGAGTTGATTTCTTACGCATAAACCTACTCCTAGTATGTTATAGCTGCAATAACAAGATATGGGTACTCATAATTAATAAGACGGGCCTCGTCGTACGCTGAGGCAAGAGCAATCGCCTACAGCCCTACCTTGATGGCGCCGGCGACCAGCAACTTGCCGATCTCCTCCGCCGAGACCGGACGGCTGAACAGGAACCCCTGGCCGCGGTGGCATCCCATCTCGAGCAATTGCCGGGCAGAGTCGACGTTCTCGACGCCTTCCGCCACCAGTTCGAGGCCGAACGACTCGGCAAGCCCGATGATGGATTTTACGATCGCGCGATCCTCCGAATTGCTGTCCAGATTCATCACGAATGCCTTGTCGATCTTCAGCGTGCCAACTGGTAGCGCTTTGAGGTGACTGAGCGAGCTGTAGCCCGTGCCGAAGTCGTCGATCGCGACCTCCACGTCCATAGCATGAAGACCCTCGAGCGCTTCCCTGGTCCACGTTAGATCGCTGAGCACTGCATTCTCGGTAATCTCCAGACACAGCGCACCCTTCTTCAGTTCGAACTCCATTAACGCACCTGCGACTACGTCGAGAAAGTCCAGACCCGCCAACTGCCCGGGAGAGACATTGACGCGAAGGGTGAGCTCGAGTTCCGGTACCTGCGTCCGCCATCGGGCCCACTGTCGGCACGCAGTCCGAAGGACCCATCTGCCGAGCTCTCCCGCCACGTTGGTTGCCTCCGCGACGTCGATAAACGAGGCGGGCTGCAGCAACCCCAAGATCGGGTGATTCCAGCGCACCAGGGCCTCCACCCCGATGATCCGGCCGGTCCGCAGATCGATCTCCGGTTGATACTCGAGGAAAAGGGATTCGTCGTCGATGGCGGAGCGCAAGCTCAGTTCGATCATGTTGCGCTTCTCGCTCTCCTCCTGCATTTCGTCCGTGAACACACTGATCGCGTTACCGCCCTTGGTCTTCGCAAGGATGACGGCCAGATCGGCCCGGCTGAGCAGCGAGCTCGTTGTGGCTTTCCCCGGAAGCCCCACCGCGACGCCGATGCTGACGCTTCGACTAACAACCTCACGTCCGAGGCGTACACGCTCGATCACCACATCGCGAATGTTCTGGGCGCGCCGCTCCGCCTCCAACAGGTCCACCGATCCACTGAGAACGAGCACGAACTCGTCGCCGCCCAATCTCGCGACGAGATCGTCGCTTCCGCAACTCGCGCGAAGTCGCTCCGCGATCGTCGAGATGAACCTGTCACCTGCCCCGTGACCGAAGAAGTCGTTGAGCGGTTTCAAGCGGTCCAAATCGAGAAAGAGGATGGCGACCGGGCCCGGCTCGTCGGAGCCGAGCCGGGTGTCCAGGTGATGGTAGAGCGCTCGCCTGTTGCTGAGGCCAGTGAGGGAGTCGTGGTCAGCCGAGTACCGCAACTGCTCCTCGACGAGGACGCGGGCCTGTACCTGCGCGAGTAACGCAGCGATCGCCTTCAGGACATCGACCTCCGGCGGCGTCCAGTCGCGGTCGCCGAACTTGATGAACCCCAGTGTGCCCGTCGTCGTCTCACCCGATAGCAACGGAACAGCCGCGAGCGACACCTGCGGCACGCCCGAGCCCTCGCGTACCCGCTCGTTGTATTCCGGGCCGGACACCTCCGGGCGAATGATCGCCACTTCCTTCGCGTGCTCGGTCCGAGCAAAAGTCGAATCCGCGTCCTTGAAATACACGACACCGAGAGGGTCGGGGTCGGGGATGTATGGCCGCGGCGGCCATTCGGCAATCAGCACCGTCGCCTTTATCTCGTGGTCGTTGAACCGGAGAAAACATGTGTCGACCTCGAAATGCTCGACGAGATCCTGGAGGACACGCGTGGTTACGGGCACGAACGACACCGCATCGACAGGCGTCAGCCGCGAGGCAACCGTCGTTACCAGGGTGTCGAGTTTCGCAGTTTGCATGGGCGCCCCTATCTACGATGTCCGGCGGACTTTGTCCGCTCGGCGCGCGCTGCGCACCGACGGCCGGGGCGCATGGCTCAGCCGCATCACCGTCGCAAGTGATTCGCCGGCCTTCGCCCCGACAACCTCAAAGAGTTCCTCCTGGAGCCTCTCCAATGTTGCCGCATATCGTGGTGCGAGCTCCGCGAGTTCGGTCCGTTCCACGCCGTAGAGGAACACCGGAGAGATGGGCTGGACGGCAAGCCCGAGTGCCTGAGCGTTGATCCACACGCTCTCGGTCGCCTGACCGCCGCGGACGTAGTCCAGCGAGGTGCTGCCCGGCACTGCGATCACCGCCATGGCCAAGCTCGACGCAACCCGGTCCTGCGTTGATCGGCCCACGGCACGCCCCCCGTTCTGTGTGCGGAGGTGTTCCATGACGTCCGGACGGCGGAGGAATGCAAGCGTCGCCAGTTCGAAGGAATCGAGTTCCAGTGCGCGAACGTCGATTCCGGTTTCCACCGAATCGGCCGGCGGCCACCGCAACTCACGGATCATTTCCCGGTGCAGAGTCGGCGTCAGGCATCGGATGCGGTCCGACTCCGCCAGGATGTCACCCACTGCCGCAATGTCGGCACGGTCGGTCACCAGGCACAGCCGAGCACCTTCCCGTGCAGCCGCCTCCACGAGAAGCCCGGCGTGCGAATTGTCCAGTTGGCGAGGCACGCCGAGTGTTCGGTTGGTGGTCCGCTGAAGCATGTGCTCGTACCGGCCTGCCAGGTCGCGGTCGTCACCGTCTCCGAACGTCATCGTCGCGACCGGTTCTCCCGCTCCCCGATCATGGAGTTGCACAGGACCAAGCCGGCCAACGGCCGCGGCGGCGATACGGGCGTTATGCAGCGCGGCACCGATGGCCACGTAGCTCCCGCGGTACCGAACGTCCATGGCCGTCGTGCACGCGGGATCCAGGAACAGGCTCAGCCCCGCATCGTCTGCGGTGATCATCCACGGCTGGCTGTTGCCGCCGGAGGGCGCGCGCGCCGCAGCACTCACCACCTCCTCGACTGCGCTTTGCGGCACCCTGCCCAGCACTTCCGGACCTACGGACGTGGCGAGGGGCGCCTTCGTTCTCGGTGGATCGGCGAGGGCGTCGAGGTGCTCGTCGAGATCGATCCGGCACCGACCCGACCGCAGTGGCTGTCCGAGCCCGATGCGGCGGACCGCTGCGGCTATTTCGGCGCCACCGAGCAACACATCCGCGCCGAGCTGCGGCCACGTGGAGATGGTCTCACCCACCTCCACCAGGGACGCAACCATCGCCGACGACAGCTGACCGGCGTCGAGGATCTGGAGTACCAGAGGAATCTTTTCGCGAGCCGAGAGACCCTCCAGTCCTTCGAAATCGATGTCCCCGATCGACCCATGGAAGATCGGCCGATCCGGGTCCTCATCGAATCGTTCGACGTCGAGCAACCCCCTGTCGCTGGTCGCCATGAGGACCGGGAGGGTCCGGCGTCGAGCCTCTCGTCTCAGCGCGATTTTCACGTCGAGGGAATCACACTCGTCGATCACGACGTCAGTGCCTTCGAGGAACTCCGGGACCGAGCTGGTATCGAGTCCGCCGCCCCAGATCGTCACGCCGAGATACGGGTCTATCTCCGCGATGCGTCGCGCTGCCACGACCGCTTTGTTCACGCCGAGATCCAGCACGGATCCAGGGACCCGATTCAAGTTGGATAGTTCGAGGGTGTCGAAGTCCGCGAGCCGCAACGCACCGCATGCGCCCTCCAAGGTGAGGGCAAGCGCGACCGCATGGCCGACGCTCAGTCCGACAATCCCTACAGTCAGCTCGCTCAGCCGTTGCTGTTCGTGAGCTGTGACCTTGTTTCGGTTCCGGTCGAGTCGCAGCAGCCTGAACGCTGTCGGTCCGAGGAGACGCACCACAGACCGTCGCCACGGGTAGTACGCCCACACGGGCGGTTCTTCGAGCAACCCGGGGTCGGGAGCCGAAACGAGGGAGCGAAGGTTCGCCCTCTGCTGTTCCAATTGATCGACAAAGGCCACCGCAGGGTCGGCACGGAGGCGATCGAGCACCGCCACGTCCTCGGTTCCGTCCGCGGTGAGCAGCACTGCAGTGAACTCAGAGTGGGATTCCTTCACGAAACACTCCTCATCGGCCCAACGCCGTCCACCAACTCCTTCGACGGCGTCGGTCGAGACGTCGTAAGTAGTTGGGCCAACTGCACAGATTCGGCGCGGCCCCGGCGCCTACTACGATCCCACCACATCAGGCACGTTTGATACCGATCATCCGGATAGGGCGCGGGAGGGATGTGATCGGCCACGACTCCGCCGGATGATCGCCAAGTTTCCAGGACATGCGTCGCGGCAGTCGCCATCAGGAACTGGACTTCGAGCAGTTCCAGCGAAAATGTGCCGAGACGGCCGAGCGCGCCGACAAGCTCTCCATGATGCGGCGCATTCTCGGATACCCAGGCACCTTTGACCTCGACGACGCCGAACGGGAGCCGGTCTTCGATCATCCGACGCAAAGCGGGAGCTCCTTGATGGTTGCCCCACTCCTTGACCGCATGAGCCTCGTCCGCATTCAGATAGGGCCCCTGTGCACGAAGGCCGCCCGCCACAGATCCGTCTGCCTGAATCGCGACGAAAAACAGCGCTGTCGTACTTCCATCTCGAATCTCGTGGTACTCGAGCGCCTTCTCGGCCCCGTACTTTTTATAGCCCGCCACCGCTCCCTCGAGATACGCTTCCCACAGACCCGGCTCCGCGGAGGGTCGTGCAACGACGAAGCGACATTGCGAGCGGGGATCCCACACACTCAGAGTTCGGTCGAGTATGGTCTCGGTCGACCGTGCGTCGATCTGCGGACGCGACAACTGTTCAACTGGCATTGGCTTTCCCATCGGAGTCGGTGCGACAATTCCGGGGACTCACGGGTTACGTAAAGACCCCAAGAACTGGACACACGAACCCGGTCACAGCCCCGCGGCTACCTATTTTCCGCGTTTACACCGGATTTGTCACCAGCGACGCCACAAATGGGGCCAAAAACAAACTTCAGGTCGGTAATAGTCAGCGTCGAATTAAGTGAGGGAAATGAACAGCTCGACGTTGTTCGGAGCGCGGAAGACCTCGATCTCCTCCGCATAGGCGCGCTCGATGCGCCCTTCCTTCTCGGCCAGCTCGGCCTGAATCCACACATCCTCGATCGGGTCGGACGACCGCCCGTCAGGGGTGAACTTGGCGAAATAGCCGGCCGGGACACGCACCAGCACGTCACCGATCTCGAGATGACCGAGGTCGATACACCGATATCCGATCACGGCGGTCCACCCCAGATCTGGGACCGCAATATATACGGTAGTCAGCTCCGCGATACCGCGTTGCTGGATGCGCTCGCGGGTGAACTTCATCAGGTCGGTCGAGTGCGCCGTCGAACTGAGCTCCGTGCGCGGCAGAACAAGCCCACCGAAGTCGGCGGACTCAAGCTTGACGATCTCGAAACTCATTGCGGCCCCTGCATCGTCGCGGGTGACACTGTCGCCACGTACAAATCGATCCCATAGGCGTGCGGGTAGAACTCGAAGTCGCCGGTGTAGGACCGTTGAATCTGCTGCGATTCCTCCGCATCACGAATCTGCCCCCAGAGCGCGTCGAAGAGGTCGGGGAAGGTTCCGACCGAGGAGAACTTCGCATACGTTCCCGCAGGAATCCGCGATACCAGGTGACCGCGTCCGACCTGATCGATCGAAGTGCACTCGTAGCCCACGATTTGTGTGTAGTACGAATTGATCTCGGGAGCATGGTCGACGTAGGCAGAGGCCAACGGCCTGTCCACGTTCTGCGCGAGAAGGGTAGACCACGCCTTTTCGAGATCCTTGTCGCGCGCTTTTCCCAGCGCCCTCTTCGGACTGCGGACGGCCAGTCCGGCCACCAGCGTCTCTTCACGTTCGACTATGACGAACGGCATCGGGCACCCTCCGATGTCATCGGCACATTGGGCTTGCAATGGCAACTATCTTTCCTCCGCAGATAATTTCGGCGGACGAGATTTCACCATACCTCGTCCGGTATCCGCAGTCTGCGGCATTGGTCCCGCTAAGCCCTGCGCCTAACTGGGCAAACCATTGCGACACCTACGCCTTTCTTTCACCGAAGGTTCTGCAACCGTTTGTCCGGGCAATGTACATACTCGAAGTTTTTTTTTAGCGTTATTATTCGATTCGAAGTGTGTTTCCCGAATGCCCGACTCTGGCTTGCGAAGCACTGACAAACTAACGCCGATCGAGGGCCGTCGCGGAGCCTCTTCCTGCGAAAGCGGGTTTCTAGCGCAGGAGGCGCCGGGAGGCGAACTGGCGGAAGTACACGAGCTTCGACGGCTCCACCAGTCCGGGAAGAATGAAGTACCACACTCGTTCCATGCGGCGCGGAAGTTCGTCGAAGGCACCGGTTGCGCTCGCGACGACGTGGGCTCCCAGCAACGACCCGAGCAGGAAGGTGGACAGCGTTGCGGCAGAGACGTCGTCCTCCGCGAGAACGTCGCCCTCCTCCACGGCTCGCGCCACCATCCGTTCGAAACCCTGCTGCCACGAGGAGACCACGTTGCCGTGCGTCCCCTGGTAGTCACCGATCTCGTGCTGCAGTCGCAACATCGCCGCCACGATCGGATCGGCGCTGGCCGCTTCGATCGCGACGTAGGACAGGGCGACGAGCGCCTCCAGCGCAGGAGTCGGCCCGTCACTGACGGACGTCATTCCCGCGGTGAGTCGGATCTGCCCCTCGTCGATCACACCTCGAGCGAGGTCTTCCTTGGAACTGAAGTGGAAATAGAGCGCGCCTTTGGTCACACCCGACTGCTCGATGATCTCGTTCAGACCCGCGTTCGCGTAGCCGAGCCGTAAGAACACGTCAGCCGCCGCCATCAGGACCGAAGCCCGAGTGACCTCTGCTCGAACCTGTCTCGCCATCGACCGCCTCCCGAACAACCCCCCCGACGGGGCGCGCAAACTCCAGCGAACCCTAGCACTTGACAGGCACAGGCCCCTGAATGTTGAACCGCGAGTCGGAAAACGAGAACAGGTTCACTGTGGTGACGCGCGGGGCCGATCGGTACCCAGCTGCGGATCCGCCTCGAGATTGGTCAACCCGTTCCAGCACAGGTTGACGAGATGCGCGGCGACGACCTCCTTCGGCGGCGTCCGCTCGTCGAGCCACCACGTCGCGGTGGTGGACACCATACCGACGAGCGCCTGCGCGTAGAGCAGCGCCAGGTCCGGATTGAATCCGCGCCGCGAGAAGTCGCCGGCGAGGATGTGCCCGACCTGGCCGATGGCCTCGTTGAGGAGGCTCGAGTAGGTGCCGTCGGGCGCCGCCACCGGAGAGTCGCGGACGAGGATGCGGAATCCGTCGGTGTGCTCCTCCACATAGGTCAGTAGCGCCAGAGCCACGCGCTCGACCCGGATCCGGGAACGGTTCTGCTTGAGCGAGGACGTCACCATCTCCAGCAGCCGCGACATCTCCCGATCCACGACCACGGCATAGAGGCCTTCCTTGCCGCCGAAGTGCTCGTAGACGACAGGCTTGGACACGTGCGCCCGCTGTGCGATCTCCTCGATCGACGTCGCCTCGTAGCCTCGCTCGGCGAACAAGGCGCGACCGATCTCGATCAACTGCTCCCGGCGTTGCGTACCGGTCATCCGGGTGCGCACGACCCTCTCGGGGGTCGCGTCCACGTCCGTGGGTCGGGGCACCGAGGCACCATCCTTTCTGACACGCGCGACGACGAAGTGCCGCGGGCAGCGCAGAAACACTGCAGGTAGCACCCACTCTATCGGGGCGACCGACACAAATTTCCGCAGCGGTTCGACGGGCGGCGGGTCGGCATGCGAGGATTCTCTCGCGCAAACGGGCGTGACACCCCGTGTGTGTGGCAATCCGCCGTGGTGTAATGGCAGCACCTCTGATTTTGGTTCAGATAGTTCAGGTTCGAGTCCTGGCGGCGGAGCAAAACCTGCAGAGCGCATTTCTGCAGGGGGGAGCTGTCGAGAACAGCAAGAGCAGAACGACCCAGAGGGAGCTTCATGCCAGTGCAGACCGCCGTGGTCGTCCTCGCCGCCGGCGCGGGAACTCGGATGCGGTCGAAGACCCCCAAGGTGTTGCACACCCTGGGTGGACGCACGATGCTGGCGCATTCCCTGCACGCCGCCGCGGAGGTCGATCCGACGCACCTCGTCACCGTCGTCGGTCACGACAAGGAGCGCGTCGGAGTCGCCGTCAATGCCCTCGAGACCGAACTGGGTCGTCCGATCGCCGTCGCCATCCAAGAAGAGCAGAACGGCACCGGACACGCAGTCGAATGCGGCCTGTCCGCGCTGCCCGCCGATTTCCGCGGGACCGTGCTGGTCACCGCCGCCGACGTCCCGCTCCTCGACGGCCACACCCTCCACACACTCCTCGACGAGCACCGCGCCGAACCCACCCCCGCGGCGGTCACGGTGCTGACCTTCACCGCACCCGAGCCGAGGGGCTACGGGCGCATCGTTCGGCAACCCCACGACGGTGAGATCACCGAGATCGTGGAAGAGGCCGATGCCACCGAGGAGCAGGCGGCCATCACCGAGGTCAACGCCGGTGTGTACGCGTTCGACGCCGAGTTCCTGCGCTCCGCGCTCGGACAGCTCAATGCGGACAACGCGCAGGGTGAGCTGTACCTCACCGACGTCGTCAAGATCGCCCGCAATGCCGGCGCCCCCGTCTTCGCCGCCCACCTGTCCGACTCCGCGAAGGTCGCCGGCGCCAACGATCGCGTCCAACTGTCCCGGCTGGCCGCCGAACTCAACCGCCGCACCGTCGAGCACTGGATGCGCGCCGGAGTGACCGTCGTCGATCCGTCGAACACCTGGATCGACGTCGGTGTGACGCTCGGGCGCGACGTCACGATCCATCCGGGCGTGCAACTGCTCGGCACCACCGCGGTGGGTGAGGACGCCGTGATCGGCCCCGACACCACCCTCACTGACGTGTCGGTGGGTGAAGGCGCCAGCGTGGTGCGGACCCACGGTTCGGAATCGACGATCGGCGCCGGCGCCACCGTCGGCCCGTTCTCCTACCTGCGTCCCGGCACCGTCCTCGGTGCGTCCGGCAAGCTCGGCGCCTTCGTCGAGACGAAGAACGCCGACATCGGGGCGCACTCCAAAGTTCCTCACCTGACCTACGTGGGGGACGCCACGATCGGCGAGCACAGCAACATCGGTGCGTCGAGCGTGTTCGTCAATTACGACGGCGTCGCCAAGAGCCGTACGGTGGTGGGGTCGCACGTCCGGACTGGGTCGGACACCATGTTCGTCGCCCCGGTACAGGTCGGTGACGGTGCTTACACCGGCGCCGGCACGGTGCTGCGTTTCGACGTACCACCGGGGGCACTCGCGGTCTCCGGCGGGAAGCAGCGCAATATTGACGGCTGGGTGCAGCGAAATCGGCCCGGTACCGCCGCCGCCGAGGCGGCGTCCGCCGCGGGAGCGCACCACAGTTCAGATCTGCACGAAACCGAGAAGCAAGATTTAAAGGATGGCATAGAGCAGTGACCGCGAATTGGATCGACAACCAGAAGAACCTCATGCTGTTTTCTGGTCGCGCGCATCCGGAGCTGGCCGAACAGGTAGCGAAGGAACTCGACGTTCGGGTCACCCCGCAGACTGCCCGTGACTTCGCGAACGGCGAGATCTTCGTCCGTTTCGAGGAATCGGTCCGCGGCTCCGACGCCTTCGTGCTGCAGAGCCACCCGGCCCCGCTGAACACGTGGGTGATGGAACAGCTGATCATGATCGACGCACTCAAGCGCGGATCGGCCAAGCGCATCACCGCGATCCTGCCGTTCTACCCGTACGCCCGCCAGGACAAGAAGCACCGCGGACGTGAGCCCATCTCGGCTCGCCTGATCGCCGACCTCCTGAAGACGGCCGGCGCCGACCGCATCATCACGGTCGACCTCCACACCGACCAGATCCAGGGCTTCTTCGACGGCCCCGTCGACCACATGCACGCGCAGGGCCAGCTCGCCGAGTACATCCGCGGCAACTACGGCACCGAGAACATCGCCGTCGTCTCCCCCGACTCCGGCCGCGTCCGTGTCGCCGAGAAGTGGGCCGACACCCTCGGCGGCGCGCCGCTGGCGTTCATCCACAAGACGCGCGACCCGCTGGTGCCCAACCAGGTGAAGTCCAACCGCGTCGTCGGTGACGTCGAAGGCCACACCTGCATCCTGATCGACGACATGATCGACACCGGTGGCACCATCGCCGGCGCCGTGAAGATCCTCAAGGAGGCCGGTGCGGGCGACGTGATCATCGCCGCCACGCACGGTGTCCTGTCCGATCCTGCGGCCGAGCGTCTCGCCGCGTGTGGTGCCAAGGAAGTCATCGTCACCAACACGCTCCCGATCGACGAGTCGAAGAAGTTCCCGACCCTCACGGTGCTGTCCATCGCGCCGCTGCTGGCTCGCACCATCAAGGAAGTTTTCGAGAACGGCTCGGTCACGTCGCTGTTCAACGGCAACGCCTAGGCGCTTCGCGCCTGTGAGTGGTTGACGAGTCTCTGGACTCGTCAACCACTCACAGGCGTAGCCTTGCGCGTGTGTTCACCGGGATCCCCACCGCTGCTCTCGACTTCTACGAGGACCTCGAGGCAGACAACAGTAAGAGCTTCTGGAACGCGCACAAGGCCGTCTACGACTACTCGGTGCGCGCGCCCATGACCGCACTGCTCGCGGAGCTCGAGCCGGAGTTCGGCGCGGGCAAGGTGTTTCGCCCCTACCGTGACGTGCGCTTCTCGAAGGACAAGACGCCCTACAAGACCCATCAGGGCGGATTCGTCGAGACACGCCCCGGGGTCGGGTATTACGTGCAGATCGACGCGGCCGGACTGTTCGTCGCGGGCGGTTTCTACTCGCACACCCCGCTGCAGGTCGGCCGCTTCCGGGACGCCGTCGACGACGAGCGCAGGGGCCGCGAGCTCGTCAAGCTCGTGAAGAAGGTGCGGTCGGCGGGTTTCGAGATCGGCGGCGACACGCTCAAGACTCGTCCGCGCGGCCTCGCCGAGGATCACCCGCGACTCGACCTGATGCGTCACAAGTCCCTCACCGCCAGCCGGACCTACCTGTCGCCCGACTGGATCGAAACTCCCCGCGCCGCTGACGAAGTGCGCACCGCCTGGCGTTCGATGCGACCGCTCGTCGAGTGGCTGACCACGGTCATCGGTGCCGGAGAATGAAACTTACCGGTCAGGAAATGATGTGTGGCACACAGCGTTTGCGCAGCACTTCGAGCGCCTCGCGCATGATCTTCGTCACGCTGGGCCGCAGAACCGCAGGTCGTACTTACGGCGATGTGACTCCCGCGCCCGAATTCCCCTACTGTGGCTCGTCGTGATCGACGCGCAGACTCTCTCCGGCCCCATCGATATCGCTGCAATTCGAAACGTCCGGCGTTGGTCGCCGGGGGCGTGCGTGTGGTGCGGAGATGACAACGCCGTCGAGATGTTCCGCAACGAACCTCGCTGTGGCACTTGCCGCGAGAAGGAATCGGTCATCGACGAGGCCCGCCGCTTCCTCGGCATGTACGGCCTGCGTCCGCTCGGTGGCACGTTGCAGTCCGACGACGACGAAGAGCGCGAGCACCGGGTCAACGCCCGCGATGCCCGCCGCGACCTCAACGAGATGAAGCTCGCGGAACTGCCCGACCCGGCGGCCGTCCGCAAGGCCCTGCGCCCCCGGGCTGCGAGCGTGGTGTCGGAGCCGCGTAGCAGCGCACATTCGGGAACGTCGTCCGCGACCACCTCGAGCCGTCCGAGCGCGTCCCGCACGTCCGCCACTCCGCCGGTCGCGCCGGTGCGTACGGATGCCGTCGATGTCGCCGCACTGGAAACGCGGGTCACGGGTCTGCTCGAACAGCTCTCGTCCATCGACGCCCAGATGAACCTCATCGGCGAGCCGGCCGGTCTCGCCGCGCGTGCCCGGATCAGTGACCTCGAGAAGCAGCGCGCCACGGTGCTCCGCACTCTCGCGGCCCTGGAGAAGGCGCGGATCGCCGCCGGCCAGTAGGCCGCACTTTTCGGGCTGCGGCCGGGTGATACTCTCGCCCTTCATGCAGCCCGCCTCCTCACCCACCGCGCTTGTCATCGACGCGAAGAAGCCGCCGATGGGCCCGATGCTGGTGACGCCCAACGCCCGTATCAACGGCTATCCCGTACCGCTACGGTGGGGCCACAACGTCATTCCGGCACCTCCCGGTGTGCATCACATCCAGATCTCCGTCCCGTGGATCGTAGAGCAGGGCAAGGCGCAGATCACCGTCGACAACCGGTACCACCCGGCTCCCCCGGTGTACTACGCGTCGCCGTTCAGCAGCTTCAGCAAGGGCGCCATCGATCATCGGCCGGTGAAGAATCCGGGACTGCTGGGGCTGCTGCTCATCCTCACACCGGTACTCGTCCTGATCCTCGCCGTCGTGGCCTTCGCCCTGTTCGGCTAGAGGTCGCGCCTCGCACCATTGACACTTTGGCAGAAGTGTCTCACCATCGATACATGACCGCACATGTGTCGAGCGTCTCATTCGTACCGAGATCCGGAGAATCGTGGCGTGCCCCCTGGCAGATGTACGCCGACCTTCGCGATCACGACCCCGTCCACCACGTCGTCCCCCACGACGTACCCGAGAACGACTACTGGGTGCTGTCCCGGCACGCCGACGTCTATGCGGCGGCCCGGGACGCCGAGACGTTCTCCTCTGCCGCCGGCCTCACCACGACGTACGGCGAGCTGGAGAAGATCGGGCTGCAGGACAATCCGCCACTGGTGATGCTCGACCCACCCGACCACACCGCGTTCCGGCGTCTCGTCTCGAAGGGATTCACCCCGCGGCAGGTCACCGCCGTCGAGCCGGCGGTCCGGGCGTTCGTGGTGGAGCGGATCGAGCGACTGCGGGAAGCCGGGGAGGGCGATGTGGTGAAGGAGCTGTTCAAGCCGCTGCCGAGCATGGTCGTCGCCCATTACCTCGGTGTCCCCGAGGCGGACCGGGCGCAGTTCGACGGCTGGACCGAAGCGATCGTCGCGGCGAACGCGCAGGGCGACACGCTGCAGGCGTCGGGCGCGGTCACCGATCTGATGGGCTACTTCACCACCCTGATCGAGCGGCGTCGCACCGATCCGGAAGACGACACCATCTCGCACCTCGTCGCGAGCGGGATGGGCGCCGACGGCGACGTCACCGGACTCCTGTCCATCCTCGGTTTCGCGTTCACGATGGTCACCGGCGGCAACGACACCACCACCGGGATGCTCGGCGGCGCCGTCCAGTTGCTCACCCACCACCGGGAGCAACGGCGGGATCTGATCGAACACCCGGAGTTGATCGGTGACGCGGTCGAGGAATTGCTGCGACTCACGTCCCCCGTCCAGGGCCTCGCCCGCACAACGACCCGGGATGTCGATTTCGAGGGCACCATCGTTCCCGCGGGCCGGAAGGTGTTCCTGCTGTACGGTTCCGCGAACCGCGACCCCCGCCGGTTCGGACCGGACTCCGAGGACCTGGTTGTGCGTCGCGCGCCGAAGCAGATCCTCACCTTCAGTCACGGGGCCCACCACTGTCTCGGTGCGGCCGCCGCGCGCATGCAGGCCCGGATCGCACTGGAGGAACTGCTGGCGCGGTGCCCCGACTTCACCGTCGACATCGACGCCGTCCGCTATGCCGAGGGGAACTACGTGCGTCGGCCGACGAGCGTCCCGTTCCGGGCGCGTGAAGCATGAACGCCGATTGGATGCGCGACGAACGCCCCCGCCTCGCCGCGGAGCGGATCCTCGACGTCGCCGCTCAGCTGTACGTCGAGAACGGCATCGCCGCGGTGGGTATGGCCGAGGTCGCCCGTGCGGCCGGATGTTCGCGCGCCACGCTGTACCGGTATTTCGACAGCAGGCAGGCGCTTCAGCTGGCGTTCGTCCACCGCGAGGCCCGGCGGATCGGCGCGCTGGTCGCGGAAGAGGTGTCCGGGACCGGTGATCCGAAGGACGTGATCGTCGACGCGATGCTGACGGCGATCCGGCTGGTGCGCGCGGACCCGACGCTGGCCGCGTGGTTCCAGCTCGGCGACTCCGGGCTCGCGGCACAGATTGCGCATTCGTCGGAAGTCATCGAGTCGCTGGGTGCCGCCTTCCTGGGGCAGGCGGGGTTCACCGGCGAGGAGTCGTCTCGCAGGGCGCGGTGGCTCGTCCGCATCATCGTCTCCCTGCTCACGGTCCCGGGCGTCGACGACACCGACGAACGCACGATGCTCGAGCAGTTCGTCGCACCCGTACTCGCCGGCCACGATGCGGGACGCTCCTGACGGTCTCCCCCGACGTGCGAACGGGGCGCTCGTTCGGTACGACGCAACGAGCGTCCCGTTCGTCTGAGGCGAAAGCGGCGACGGTCAGGGAACGAAGAAGTAACCCAGGCCCGGGACGATCGTGCCCGACGAGGCGCCGAGGACGGTCGCCGTCACGTGCCCCGATCCGGTCGGCACGTCGACGACCGGTTCCCGTCCGGGCACCCCGAAGGAGCCCGACGGCACGGTGGCCGTGCCCGTCGCGCCGGTGCTGAGATTGAGCCACCGAATCGTGGTGGCAAACGCGTACGTCGTGCAGTTCGCGTTCGGGGTGAACGCCGGGCACATGCTCGTCGCGGACAACCGCGCGACACCCGGCCCGGGGTCCGCACCGGTGGACGCGGCCATCGACACCGTGGCGAAGGGGAACGGGTCGCCGATGACACCGGTGAACGGAACCTGGAACGCCGTCGTCGTCACCGATACCGGGTCGGGGACGGCAGAAGCGATGCCGGCGGACGCAGTCGTGAACGCCACCGCCGCGGCGCAAGTGCCGACGAGCGTGCCGAGACGTCTGATCCTCGTTGCCATGCTTACCTTTTCCTTGTCGCTGCACGTGAGTGGCACCGCGTGCGCGGGCACACAATGCCACTCACGTGGGGTCAGTTCCGCGCGGCGCACACCAGCGCGAAACGCGCGTCGGGATCGCTCCAGGTGCGGTCGACGTCGAATCCGGCTTCCGCCAACTCCCCTCCGATGCCGTCGAGGGTGAACTTGGCCGAGATCTCCGTCCGCAG
Source organism: Rhodococcus sp. WS4 (assembly GCA_006543605.1). Lineage (GTDB taxonomy): Bacteria > Actinomycetota > Actinomycetes > Mycobacteriales > Mycobacteriaceae > Rhodococcus_F. The sequence goes on along the minus strand of RRBB01000001.1, from coordinate 104,411 downwards.
CTGCTCGCCTGCGGTGAACTCGACGTCCAGATCCAACTCGCCCACGTGGACCGACATCGCGCGCCGGGCTTCGAGCCGCATCTCGATCCACTCGTTGTCGGCGTCCCACAGCGCGACGTGCCGGAACTCGTCCAGCGGGAAGTCGGCGTCCAGTTGTGTGTTGAGTACTCGCAGCACGTTCAGGTTGAACTCGGCGGTCACCCCGGCCGCGTCGTCGTAGGCGGGGACGAGGACGGCGGGATCGGTGACCAGTCCGACGCCGAGGAGCAGATGCTCCCCCGGCTCGAGGACGTCGGCGATCCCGGAGAGGAACTCGGCCCGCTCGGCGGGCACCATGTTGCCGAGCGTGCCACCGAGGAACGCGATGGTGCGGCGGCCGCCGCGCGGCAGATGGTGCAGCGATTCGGTGAAATCGCTGACGACACCGCGAACGGTCAGATTCGGGAACTCCACGCCGATCTGCTCGGCCGCGCCCTCGAGCGCCGACACCGACACATCCTGCGGTACGTACGTATGGAGTGTCCCGTGCCGGGTGCCCGCGTCGAGCAGGAGCCGCGTCTTCTCCGACGACCCGGAGCCGAGTTCGACGAGGATTTCCGGCGCCGCGACCTCGGCGATCTCCCCCGAATAGCGCCGGAGCAGTTCCCGTTCCGTGCGCGTCGGAAAGTATTCTGGTAACGCCGTGATCTCCTCGAACAACTCGCTTCCGCGGGCATCGTAGAAGTACTTGGGAGGCAGCCACTTCGGGTTCGACGTGAGCCCGACGGTGGCGTCCTTGCGCAGAGCGGCCCTCAGCTGCTCGGGCTGCAGGTACACCTCGAGTGTCGGTGTGGTGGTCATTGTGCTCCCATCTCGAGCGGGGTGACGATCAGGCGTCCGGGGCGAGCGCTGACGAAGTGACGGTCCGGAATCGACTGCCACGCCGGGTCGTCGTCGTAGGGTTCCGACATCACGATGGCCCGCTCGTCGTCGACGAGTGCCGAGAGCGAGTGGTGCCAGGTGGTGGCCCACAGTTCACTGCCGTTGCCCAGCAGCAGATTCAATCGCGATTTCGGAGCCGCGGCATCGACTGCGCGGACGAGTGCGCTCATCGCCTTCTCCGGGTCCTGCTCCCCGAGGGCACGGCGCAGCAGCAACCACAACGCGGCCGAGTCGGTCGGCGCCTCCAGTTGCAGGAGATCGGCGGCGGGCAGCTCGGCGGCCAGCCTGCCGAGGGACTCGGGCCATCCGCGTACCACCCCGTTGTGGCTGAACGCCCAGGTCTCGTCGGAGAACGGCGCACATGCCGTGTGCTGCACGGGCATCCCGACCGTGGCCGAGCGCGCGGCCGCGACCACGGCCCCGGAGCGGATGTTCGGCAACGTCTCTCGCACGACGGGATCCGACCAGAGCGGCTGAGCGCTGCGGTACCGGGAGAATCCGTCCGGCCCCCACCACCCCACCCCGAATCCGTCGGCGTTGATCGTTCCGCCGCCCCGCATGTCGCGCGGCGCGTACGACTGGCGCAGCAGTGAGTTCTCGCCGCGGCTGACGAGGTCGCCCACTGAGTGTTCCGGTCCCAGATAACCCAGGTGTCGGCACATCTCAGCAGTCGTCGCCCGGAAGGTCCCGGGCACAGCGGAATCCGGAGAAGATCTGCCGGCGGATCGGATGGTCCCAATTGCGGAACGTCCCGCGGCACGCCACCGGGTCGGTGCCGAACGAACCGCCGCGCAGCACGCGGTAGTCGCCGCCGTAGAACACCTCCGAGTATTCGCGGTACGGGAACGCCGCGAAGGCGGGGTAGGGCTCGAAAGGCGATGACGTCCACTCCCACACGTCGCCGATCAGTTGGTGGATGCCGAGCGGGGACGCGCCCGACGGATACGCCCCGACCACGGCGGGACCGAGGTGACGCTGCCCGAGATTGGCTCGGGAGGTGTCGGGTTCGTCGTCACCCCAGGGGAATCGGCGCGACCGTCCCGTGAACGGATCCCATCGTGCCGCCTTCTCCCATTCGGCTTCCGTCGGCAGTCGCTTGCCGTCCCAGCGCGCGAACGCCTCGGCTTCGAAGTAGCAGACGTGCACCACCGGTTCCTGCAGATGGATCGGCTCGGTGACGCCGAACCTTCGGTGCCACCTGGTTCCGCAGCCGTCGTTCTCCCAGAACTGGGGGGACGCGAGCCCCGCCTCGAGGCGGTGTGCCCATCCCCGCTCACTCCACAGTTCCGGACGCGCGTAGCCGCCGTCCTCGACGAACTCGAGGTACCGGCCGTTGGTCACGGGGACGGCGTCGATGACGAATGCGGGAAGGTGGACGGAATGTGCGGACCGTTCGTTGTCGAGCGCCCACGGATCGTCCGAGGTTCCCATCGTGAACTCCCCGGCGGGAATGATCACTTCGTCCTCGGCGATCACGCCACCGATGCGCGGCGCGGTCTCCGCGGTCAGTACTGCTGCGCCGGAACGCAGTTGGTGGGTGGCGAGCATCGTTTCGGCGTGCTGCTGCTCGTGCTGGGCGATCATGCCGAACGCGAATCCGTTCTCCTCGAGCGGCCGGCCCCGGAACGTGCTGCCGTCGAGAATGTCCCACGCCTTGTCGCGGACCGTACGTACGTATGCCCTGGCCTCGTCCGGGTTCAACAGCGGCAGCGTGGGCCGGGAATTCCTCGAATGCTTGAATGCGTCGTACAACTCGTCGATGTCGCGGCGGACGGGTTCCCTGCCACCGACGTCGCGGACGAGCCACAGCTCTTCCTGATTGCCGATGTGCGCGAGATCCCACACGAGCGGGCTCATCAACGGGGAATGCTGCGTGACGAGGTCCTCCCCGTCCACACAGTCCGTCAGGCCGGCGGTGCGCTCGCGTGCCCGGGTCAGCACGGTCTCGATCTTCTCGCGGGTGCCCATCAGCGTTCCTCGCTAGGGGCCTGGCCCCGGCAACATCGTTCGGCGGCGGTGTCGAGCAGTCTCACGAACTCGGGGTCGGGCGAGTACGATGCCGCCAACGACAGCAGAGCTGTTGCCGCAGCACGCAGTTCGAGGTCGGCCAGACCGAACTCCGCCGCGTCCTGCCAGCGTTCCGCGGTGGGCAGCGCCGCGGCGAGGGCCTCGGCCATCGCCCCCGGACCCGACAGCAGCGCATCGATCGCCGCGATCGGCACCCGCCACTGATCGCCCGGTTGCGCGTCGAGGTAGCGCACCTCGAGATGACCGGCGGCGCGAACGGGCGGGAACACGGTGGTGAGGTGATAGTCGAGGTCCGCGGCCGTCGGTCGTCCGATCACGTCGTCCAGCGCCCCGTCGACCCAGTCCGCGAACGTGGCTCCGTCGGGCGCGGTCCAGTCCGTTCCCTCGTTGCGGATGCACAGCAGCGGCACGTCCAGCACCCAGCCCGCGTAGTCGGCAGCGTGCGGGGTTCCGGTGGTGCGCGGCGAATCGAGTTCGATCCACGTGCGCATCCGCTGCGACGCCCACTGACCGTCGGGCACTCCGTGGAGCCGAGGCGAACACGCGAACGCCGCGATCAACGCGGGGCCGATGGCGTGCAGCAGATTCCAGCGCTTCTCCACCGCGGCCGGATCGGTCCCGGCGTCCACACTGATCTGTGTTGCGGCGGTATTGCACATCATGAGCTTCCCGAAGGGACCGATCCCGACGAAGCGGGATTCCATGGCGCAGTATCGCGGCGACTGGAGGAGTCGTTGAGCGGGACGGCGCGTGTCCGCGGCCTCGGAAGACATGAGGATCGAGCGGGACGACAAGAGGTCCGCGAGAACCGCCTGATCGGCGGCGAGATAGTCGCACAACTCGCGTGCGGAGTGGTAAGGAGCGCTGGACAGTTCGATCTGTCCGCCGGGTTCGACCGTGACGGCGCTGCCACCGGGGAGGGGCTGAGCTGGGGAAGAGGGATCGATGGTTCGGGGAGTGTGCGGCCCGAGAGCTTCAGCGAGAGCGGCGAGATCGGGGCGCCCGTGTTCCGGCGGTTGCGCGGTCAGCCACTCCAATTCCGCGCCGATCAGCTGGGGTGGCCCCAGTTTGAAGCACACACCACCCAGGTACGCCTCTGCCGCCGGCCGCGACGTGAGACACGTTGCTTCGACGGACTGAACTGCAGTAGCCATTCGACCCTCCCCTTCGGGCGCCGCCTGAACGTCGTTATCGACATTAGAGCGCCTCGGCCGTCGATGCACGCCCCATCGGCATACTTTTCGAGGAACCTTCACAGGTACGTTCGAGTCCAGTCACTGCGAAATCGGAGGTATCGGACATGCTCGACCTCGAGCAGGCGCGACGGGACACCCCGGGCTGCCTCGACAAGGTGTTCCTGGACAGCGCGGGGTCCTCGCTCCCACCGACCCCGGTACTGGATGCCGTGTTCGCGCACCTGCGCCGGGAAGCCGACGTCGGCGGCTACGTCGCAGCCGCGGAGAGGGCCGACGATCTCGCGGCCGTGAAGTCGTCCCTCGGCCGGCTGATCGGGGCGGGCGCCGACAGCATCGCGCTCGTCGACAGCGCCACCACCGCCTGGAACGACTTCTTCCACGCCGTCCCACTCGGGTCCGGCGACCGGGTGCTGATCTCGGAGGTCGAGTACGCGAGCAACGCGATCGCCGTCCTGCAGCGCGCCCGGGCCGTGGGGGCGACGGTCGACGTGATCCCCAGTGACCCCGCGGGGCAGATCGACGTCGCCGCGCTCGCGACACTCCTCGACGACCGGGTCCGCCTCGTGTCCCTCGTGCACGTGCCCACCAACGGCGGTCTGGTCAACCCGGTCCGCGAGGTGACGGAGCTGGCGCACGCGCACGGGGCGCTGGTGCTGCTCGACGCGTGCCAATCCGTGGGCCAGATCGCCCTCGACGTGGGAGAGCTGGGCGTCGACGCCCTCTCCGCCACCGGCCGCAAGTGGCTCCGCGCACCGCGGGGCACCGGCTTCCTGTACGTCCGGCCGGAGCTGGCCGCAACCCTCGAGCCGGCCGCCCTCGATCTGCACAGCGCCCAGTGGACCGCGGCCGACGCGTATCAGCTCGCGACCGACGCGAGCCGGTTCGAGTTCTGGGAATGCGACGTCGCGGCCCGCCTCGGACTCGGTGCCGCGGCCGACTATCTCCTCGAACTCGGCGTGGACGAGGTCGAGTCGGCCGTCCTGAACGGGGCCGAGCACCTCCGATCGGGGCTCACCGCGATCCCCGGCGTCACCGTCCGCGACCTCGGCGCCCGCCGCTGCGGAATCGTGTCGTTCACCGTCGACGGCCTCGACCCCGGCGACGTCCGGAAACGCCTGGCCGCCCGCGACGTCACCGTCACCGCCAGTCTGCGCGGATCGACCCTGCTGGACATGAGCGCTCGTGGACTGGACGCCGTGGTGCGGGCGTCGCCGCACTACTTCTGCTCCCCGGACGACCTCGACCGGTTCCTCGCCGAGGTGCGGACACTCGCGAGTTAGCGCAGTACGCTGGAAATACCCGAGAACCAGGACTGCGCCATGACGGACCAGGGATCACCGGCGTTGCCGCGCTTCGCCGCGGAGAAGGTCGTGCAACTGCAGACGCGCAAGCGTGACGGCTCGTGGGTGGACACTCCGGTCAACCTCGTCGTGGACGGCGATCGGGCGTACTTCCGCACCCCGGGCCGGGCGTCCAAGAACAAGCGGCTGCGCAACTTCCCCGGGGTCCGCATCCGTCCGTGCACGTGGGCGGGCAAGCCGACGGGTGCGCAGGCGCAGGCCACGACGCGACTGCTGTCCGGCCCGGAGGCACAGGCCGCCGGCGCCCTGATCGACAGGAAATTCCCCGTCGTGCAACGGATCGGGGTTCATCTCGCGCACCGGCTGTTACGCACGGCGACACTGCACTACGAACTCACCGGCGTCACGGACCTGCCGGAGTAATCGGGCACCCACGGCCCTCCCGGAAAACGACGTCCCACTGACTGGGAGATGCTCCGAGCCCCGTTTTGTAACAGGTTACAGTCTGGGAGTTACCCACGTCACACTGCGCCTGTGACCGCCCGAGAGGACTTTCCCCATGGCCGATGCCACACCGATCCGCCCCCGGTCCGCAGCAGAAATAGCCGAGTGGGACTACGAGGCCGACGTCGTGGTCGCCGGCTACGGCATCGCCGGTGTGTCCGCCTCCATCGAGGCGGCGCGAGCCGGCGCCGACGTCCTGGTCCTCGAGCGCACCAGCGGGTGGGGCGGCGCCGCCGCGCTCGCGGGCGGATTCATCTATCTCGGCGGTGGCACGCCCCTGCAGAAGGCGTGCGGCTTCGAGGACACCCCCGAGAACATGAAGACGTTCATGATGGCGGCGCTCGGCCCGGGTGCCGACGAGGAGAAGATCACCGACTACTGCGAGGGCAGCGTCGAGCACTACAACTGGCTCGTCGACTGCGGCGTTCCGTTCAAGGAGAGCTTCTGGGCCGAACCCGGCTGGGAGCCGCCGTTCGACGACGGCCTCATGTACTCCGGCGGCGAGAACGCGGCCCCCTTCAACGAGATCGCCACTCCTGCACCCCGCGGGCACGTCCCGCAGATGGACGGCAAGAGGACCGGCGAGAAGGGCGGCGGCTACATGCTCATGAAGCCGCTCGTCGAGACCGCCGAAAAGCTCGGAGTCCGAGCCGAATACGACATGCGAGTCCAGACGCTGATCACCGACGACACGGGGCGCGTCGTCGGGATCCTCGCCAAGCAGTACGGCAAGGAGGTGACCGTCCGGGCCCGCCGGGGCGTCGTCCTCGCCACCGGCAGCTTCGCCTACAACGACACGATGATCCAGGCCCATGCGCCGCGACTCATCGGCCGGCCCGGCGCCGCCATCGAGGAGCACGACGGCCGGTCGATCCTCATGGCGCAGGCGCTCGGCGCCGACCTCGCGCACATGGACGCCACCGAGGTGGCCTTCGTCTGCGATCCTCAGCTGATCGTGCGCGGAATCCTCGTCAACGGGCGGGGCCAGCGCTACGTTCCGGAAGACACGTACTCCGGGCGGATCGGCCAGATGACGCTGTTCCACCAGGACAACCAGGCGTTCCTCGTCATCGACGAGGCAGCGTACGAGGAGGGGGCGGCCGCCACCACGGCCACCCCGTTCCTGCGGGTGCAGCCGAAGTGGGTGGCCGAGACCGTCGAGGAACTCGAGTCCGACATGGGACTGCCCGCCGGTGCACTCCAGTCGACGGTCGAGGTGTACAACAAGCACGCCGCCGAGGGCGCAGACCCGCTGCTGCACAAGAAGTCCGAGTGGGTGAAGCCGATCGGCTCACCCGTCGCGGCCCTCGACCTGCGCGGCTTCACCCTCGGCTTCACTCTCGGTGGCCTCCGTACCACCATCGATTCCGAAGTGCTGCACGTGTCCGGCGAACCGATCCCCGGCCTCTTCGCCGCGGGGCGCTGCACGTCCGGTGTCTGCGCGGGCGGCTACGCGAGCGGCACGTCCCTCGGCGACGGCAGCTTCTACGGCCGCCGCGCCGGCATCAGTGCGGCGAAACAGGCCTGACCGGGACTACCCGACGAGCCGGACCGTCACACCGGGCGCGAACCGGTAGGGCTGGGTGCTCAGGACCGCGCCGAGACTCTTGCGCAGACGCGAGATCTCGGCGCGGACCGCCACCACATGATCCCGGTCCCCGAACAGTGATTCGCTGAGCGAGCCGGCGTCGACGCCCGCAGGCCCCGCCGCCGCCAGCACCCGCAGGATCTGGGCATGCCGCGGCGAGAGGGCCCGCGTCCAGTTGACATCGCCCCGGACCGTCATGTGCGGGGTGTCCCCGAGGTCGAGTTCCAGTTCGATGGCCGGTCCGTCGACCTTTCGGCGCACCAGCCAGCCGTCGCCGAGCGGTTCGGGCACACACAGCCCGAGCCCCGGGACGAGCAGCGGCTTGTCGAGGCTCGGCGGCGCGACCCGCTCGGGCGCCGCGATTCCGCTCGCCTCCGCAACCCAGCCGTGCTTGTCGACGACCAGCGCCGGGCCGCCCGCCGACGCGAGCAACGGCGCCGCCCGCCCACGCAGCTTGTCCAGTTGCGCCGAGTGCTCGCGCCACAGCGTGGCCTCGGCCAGGCGCACCGCGGTGCGGACGAGCGCCACCGTGGTCGGGTGGATCGACATCGCCGACCCGCTGATGTCGACGACCCCGAGGATCTCGCCGGTCCGGGGATCGTGCACCGGCGACCCGGTACACGACCAGCCATGATGCGAAGGCGCATAATGCTCGGCCGAGAACAGCTGCACCGCAGCATCTTCGATCAGTGCCGTGCCGATCGCGTTGGTACCGACCGCCTGCTCCGCCCAGCGTGCCCCCTCGGTGAAACCCAGGGCGTCGGCCGCTTTCCGGACCCCGCGGGACCCTTCCCGCCACAACAGGACACCGTCGGCGTCGGCGATGACCACGATGAAGTTCGCGTCGTCCGCGACCTGCGTCAACGTGCTGCGCAGTTCCGGGAGCACCGTGCGCAGGGCCGTCCGGGTGCGGCGCGCCTCGACCTCGGAGTAATCGGCCGGTTCCACCTCCGCGCAATGGTCCGGGCTCACCCCGCCCGCCTGCAGACGGGACCACGACCGCGCCACCACGTCCCGCGGCAACGCCGGCGGCTGCTGCCCGGACAACACGGCGTCGTGCACCCGGCTGAGGAGCCGCGCATGTCGTGGCAGGTCCACTCCGGTGGCCACCGCGGTCAGCCGGTCGGCGGTAGGACGTTCAGTGCTCACAAGGGCGAGGCTACCCCCGGCGTTGTGAGCCACACCACTGTCCGTCATGGCACGGCGCGCCTCGGCGGCGGACCGCCGCCAAGGGACACCCGATTAGCAGGTCAGCGGGCCATCCGGTAGAGTTCCATAAGTTGTCTCGGCGAGGGTGAACCAGAAGTTCCCATTGACTGGCTCACCGTGATCGACGCGGCGACGGCTCTGCTCGAGCGTTTCGCTCCTGGCCGTCGCGTGTTCGTCCCTCGCCGACTCGAACCGCCCGCCAGTTACCACCGTGAGTTGTAGGAGCCGTTTCACCATGTCTGACGAAAATCGCCTCGTAGCCGCCGTGCGCACCGAGTTCGGCAAGGGCGCCGCCCGCCGCGCGCGCCGCGACGGCCAGGTCCCCGCAGTCCTGTACGGCCACGGTGAGGACCCCCGCCACCTGAACGTCCCCTCCCGCGACTTTGCCGCCATCCTGCGCGCGCACGGCACCAACGCCATCCTGACCCTCGACATCGAGGGCAAGGAGCAGGTCGCGCTCACCAAGTCGGTCGTGGTTCACCCGGTCCGCAACTACATCGAGCACGCCGACCTCCTCGTCATCAAGAAGGGCGAGAAGGTCACCGTCGACGTTCCCGTCGTCGTCACCGGTGAGGCCGCTTCCGGCACCCTGGTCGCGCAGGACGCCGCCACCATCTCCCTCGAAGCGGACGCGCTGCACATCCCCGAGCAGATCGAGGTCTCGGTCGAGGGCCTCGAGGTCGGCACCCAGATCCTGGCCAACCAGCTCGAGCTGCCCAAGGGTTCCACCCTGCAGGCCGACGAAGAACTGCTCATCGTCAACGTCGTCGCAGCCCCGACCGCTGCCGACCTCGAAGAGGAGACCGGCGAAGCCGCGGCCGAGACCGCCGAGGCTCCGGCCGCAGAGGGCGCCGAGAGCTGATCCTCTCGCAACCGCACTGATATCGGCGGCGCGTCGTCCCGGAATGCCCGGGGTGACGCGCCGCTGTCGTCTGACACGACCCTGTCACGTATGGAAGGACCCTGTCGGTGAGTGAAGACACCGCCCTGGTGGTGGGCCTGGGCAACCCCGGACCGCAGTACGAGAAGACCCGGCACAACGTCGGCTTCATGGTGGCCGGCGTGCTGTCCGCTCGCATGGGTGGCAAGTTCAGCGCGCACAAGAAGAGCGGCGCCGAGATCGTCCAGGGACGACTCGAGGGCCGTCCGACAATCCTCGCCAAACCGCGTTCGTTCATGAATCTGTCCGGCGGCGCCGTGGCCGGGCTCGCCCGCTTCTTCTCCGTCGACCCGGGCAACATCGTGGTGATCCACGACGAGCTCGACCTCGACTTCGGGACCGTTCGCCTCAAGCAGGGCGGCGGCGAGGGCGGGCACAACGGACTGCGGTCGATCTCGCAATCGCTCGGCACCAAGGACTATCTGCGCACCCGCGTCGGGATCGGTCGTCCGCCGGGACGGATGGATCCGGCGTCGTACGTGCTCAAACCGTTCTCCTCGGTGGAACGCAAGGAACTCGACCTCGTCTGCGAGGAGGCGGCCGACGCCGTCGAACTGGTCCTGCGCGTGGGGCTCGAGGCCGCGCAGAACCGCCTGCACTAGGCGCTTCGCGCTCGTGCGCCTTTCGGGTTGTCCCAGCTACCAAAAAGGCGCACGGGCCCGGAGGGCCTAGTGGACCAGATTCGCCGACGTACCGCGGCGGAGTTTGCCCGACGACGTCTTGGGGATGCTGCCGGGCCCGAGGACCGCGACGGTGCGGGGCCGCACACCGACCTCGGAGAACACGGCGTGCACGACCTCGTGCTCGATACGCTTGACCACTTCGGGGTCCTGGTAGTCGTTGGTCTCCACCGCGACGGCGAAACTTTCCCGCTTCTGCCCGGCGTCGAGGCGCACGGCCACCGCGTTGCCGGGGCGCACTCCCGCGACGGTGCCCGCGGCCCGCTCGATGTCCGTCGGGTAGATGTTGCGGCCACCCATGATGATGACGTCCTTGACACGACCGCACACGACGACGAGGCCCTCTTCGGTGAAGTAGCCGACGTCGCCGGTGTTGAGCCAGCCGTCCGCGTCCTGCGCCGGCTTGTGTCCGTCGAGCGTGATGTAGCCGGGCGTGACCGCCTTGCCGCGGACCTCGATGATGCCGACGCCGCGGGTCGGGAGCAGCTCACCGTCGCTGTCGACGACACGTCCCTCGAGGTTGGGCACCATTTTCCCGAGCGTGGCGAGCGCGCGCGCATTCGGTTTGCTGGACGGGACGGCACGCTGCATCGCCTCGAGCAGGTCCGGGTCGACGAGGTCGAGGACCTGGCCCTGATCCGGATCCGGGATGGAGACGGCGAGGGTGGTCTCGGCCATGCCGTAGACGGGGGCGAGAGCGGACGGGTTCAGGCCGAACCGGGCACCCGCCTCGGCGAGCTTGTTCATCGTCTCGGGGTCGACCGGCTCGGCGCCGTTCCACATGTACCGGACGGTGCTGAGGTCGACAACGCCGTCATCCGCCTGCTTGAGCCGGCGGGCCAGCAACGAGTACGCGAAGTTGGGGGCGGCTGTCACCGTGCCGTTGTACTTCCCCATCAATTCCGCCCACAGCAGCGGCGTGCGGAGGAAGTCCATCGGGGTGATGCTCACGACCTCCGCGCCGACCTGCATCGGCACGCTCAGGAACCCGACCATCCCCATGTCGTGGAACAGGGGCAGCCAGCTGATCATCACGTCGTCCTCGATGGAGAACTTGATGCGGTCGATCATGGCGTAGGCGTTGGTGTAGAAGTTCTCGTGCGTGATCTGCACGGCCTTGGGCGAACCGGTGGAACCGGACGTGAGCTGCTGCAGCGCGATGTCGCTCTCGAACGTCTCGATCGGGTCGATCTCCGTGCCCTCGTTCAGCTCGGCCACCGTCACCACCGGGATGCCGCGCTCCTCCAGCAGCGGCTTCGCGGCGTCGAACGGCGCACCGAGGATGACGGCCTTCGCCTGAATCATGTTGATGACGGTCTCGGTGTCCTTCGCCCACACCGCGAGGTCGGTGCGCGGCGTCGGCTGATGCAGCATCGTGACGGACGCGCCGCGCATCCAGGTGCCCTGGCAGGAAGGTGCGATGTCGACGGGCTGACCGGCGAGGATGCCGATGGCGTCGCCGTGGCCGATTCCCGCCGCGGCCAGCGCGCCCGCCATGCGCCGCGCGGCCTTGTGGATCTCGCCCCACGGCTGCCGCAGCGGCGCGTCGGGCTCACCCGTGTTGAGGCCACGGGTGCTGCTCGCCGCGGTCGCGTACATCTCGTCGGTGAACTTGCTCACAGTCTTCCTCCTGCACATACGGGTGTCCGAACGCAGAAACGGTGAACTCCGGAGCGCCCCGACGACTCACCCATATAAATCCGCCACCGGCCTCCGATCGTTACTCCTCCCTGGATGTGACTGTGCTGCGAGTTCGTGTTCGGCACCCGAGTAACCTGGTATGCGGCCACACGGCCTTCCTGCACGCACCCGCCCCCGAGAGGTTCTTCGTTGACTACCCCGTCCGACTCGGCCGACACCATTCCAGCCGAGGCGGCGTCCGTCGCCACGTCCGCCGCACCGGAAGGGAAATCCGAGAAGAGTGTCCGTGCGGAGGCGTCGCGCCGCCGCACGTTCGCCGTGATCTCGCATCCCGACGCCGGTAAGTCGACGCTGACGGAGGCTCTCGCGCTCCACGCGAAGGTCATCTCCGAAGCGGGCGCGGTCCACGGCAAAGCCGGCCGCAAGTCGACGGTGTCGGACTGGATGGAGATGGAGAAGGCCCGCGGCATCTCGGTCAGCTCCACGGCTCTGCAGTTCAACTACCGATCCACCGAGGCGTCCGCGGACGAACCCGTCGACAACGTGATCAACCTGGTCGACACTCCCGGCCACTCCGACTTCTCCGAGGACACGTACCGCGTGCTGACCGCGGTCGACGCCGCCGTCATGCTGATCGACGCCGCGAAGGGCCTCGAACCGCAGACGCTGAAGCTGTTCCAGGTGTGCCGTCACCGCGGAATCCCGGTGATCACCGTCATCAACAAGTGGGACCGCCCCGGCCAGACGCCTCTCGAGCTTCTCGACGAGATCCAGGAACGCATCGGCCTCACCCCCACTCCCCTGTACTGGCCCGTCGGTATCGCCGGCGACTTCCGGGGACTGCTGCGCCGCGGCGAGGACGGTGCCCCCCGCGAGTACATCCGGTTCACTCGGACCGCGGGTGGCGCGAAGATCGCCCCCGAAGAGGTCATGGACGCCGACGCCGCCCTCGCGAAGGAGGGCTCCGAGTGGGAGACCGCCGCCGAAGAGAGCGAGCTGCTGTCGGCCACCGGTCAGGACCACGACCAGGAGCTGTTCCTCGGCGGCCAGACGTCGCCGGTCATCTTCGCGTCGGCGATGCTCAACTTCGGTGTCCGGCAGATCCTCGACACCCTCGTCGAGCTGGCGCCGCCGCCGCGCGCCCGGGACGACCTCGACGGCACACCGCGCGAGGTCACCGACCCGTTCAGCGCGGTCGTCTTCAAGGTCCAGGCCGGCATGGACACCGCCCACCGCGACCGCCTGGCGTTCATGCGGATCGTGTCGGGCGTGTTCGAGCGCGGCATGGTGGTCACCCACGCCCAGACCGGCAAGCCGTTCACGACGAAGTACGCGCAGACCGTGTTCGGCCGTGAACGTTCGACGGTCGAATCGGCGTACCCCGGCGACGTGGTGGGACTCGTGAACGCCACCGCACTCGCCCCCGGCCACACCCTGTTCTTCGAGAAGAAGGTGGAGTTCCCGCCGATCCCGTCGTTCGCGCCCGAGCACTTCTCCATCCTGCGGGCCGAGAGCGCCGGCAAGTACAAGCAGTTCCGGCGGGCCGTGGATCAGCTCGACTCCGAGGGTGTCGTGCAGATCCTCCGCAACGACCTCCGCGGCGACGCCTCACCCGTCATGGCCGCGGTCGGACCGATGCAGTTCGAGGTGGTCGCGGCGCGGATGAAGGCCGAGTTCAACGTCGAGGCCCGGATGGAACCGCTGGGCTACGCGTTGGCGCGGCGCACGGACGCCGAGTCGGCCGACGAGCTGAACCGTCAGCGCGGTGTCGAGGTGTTCACCCGCTCGGACGGCGTGATGCTGGCTCTCGTCAGCGACAAGTGGCGGCTGCAGTACATCCAGAAGGAGCTGCCCGACCTCACGCTCGAGCCACTCGTCGCCGCCGCCGACTAGTGCGGGAATCACGGACCGGGTGATCGAAAGCGCTACTGCGCCAGCACCTTCCCCCGGCTGCCACGATCTGCTCCAATTCATACCGGTGCTCGGCGCTGGCGTCGACGAGCGGCGCACGCACCGAGCCGGCGTCGAGGCCGGTGAACGTCACGCCCGCCTTCACCAGGGCCACCGCGTATCCGGGGGTGGTGTCGCGGAGCCGGACCAGCGGGTGGAAGAACTCGCGATTGAGCGAATCGACCAACTCCGTGTCGTTCTCCTCGAGCGCCCGGTAGTAGGCGAGCGACACGTCCGGAGCGAATGCGAACGTCGCCGACGAGTACAGCGTGACGCCGATGCTCCGGAACGCCTGCTGCGACACCTCGGCGGTAGGGAGCCCGTTGAAAAACTGAAATTCTTTGTCGCCGAGCGAATCACGCAGAGTGCGCACGATGCGTGATGTCAGGTCGAGGTCACCGACGCCGTCCTTGAACCCGACGACCTTCGGCAGTCGAGCGACCGCGAGGGCACTCTGTTCGGTGAATTGGCCGTTCGCACGGTGGTACACGATGACCGGAAGGCCGCTCGCCTCCGACACCTGCTTCACGTACTCCACGAGACCCTGGGCAGGCGCGCCGACGAGGTAGGGCGGCAGGAGCAGGATGCCGTCCGCCTCTTCGGCGATGGCCACGAATTCCTTCGCCACCGGGAGGGCTCCACCGGCGCCGGCGAAGACCGGGACCCGACCCTTCGTGGCCGTGACCACCGTCTCCACCACGGACCGGAACTCGGCCGCGGACAGTGCGTGCAACTCGCCGGTGCCGCACGCGGCGAACACTCCACCGGGCCCGCCCTCGACGCCGGATTCGATGTGCTGCGCCAGTGACGTCGCCGTTGCCGTCGAACGGGGTGACCGGGAAGAAGAGAACTCCGTCAAGCATGGTTGCTCCTTGATGATTCTGTGGTTGGGTGTCCGTCGGGGTACGGGTTCGCTGCTAGTCGACGAGTCGTTCACCGGTGACGGTGGAGAACAGGTGGGTGCGTTCTGCCGCGTAGGACAGCGTGATCACCTCTCCGCGCTTCGGTGGGATGCGACCGTCGGCACGCACGACGATGGGCTGCCTGCGCCCGTGGATGTCGGCCTGGCCGTACACGTACGCGTCGGCGCCGAGTTCTTCGACGACGTCGATGGTGACGTCGAGTCCGCTGCCGGTGGTGATCACGAGATCCTCCGGACGCACGCCGAGCGTGACCGAGCTTTCACCGATACCGGCAATCGCACCACGCGGAACGGGGACCACGGAACCGCCGAAGCTGACGCCGCCGTCGACGAGGGGAAGTTCGAGAAGGTTCATCGCGGGCGAGCCGATGAACCCGGCGACGAAGACGTTGTTCGGGTGCTCGTACATGCGGCGCGGAGTGTCGCACTGCTGGAGCACGCCGTCTTTCAGGACGGCGACGCGGTCGCCCATCGTCATGGCCTCGACCTGATCGTGTGTCACGTAGACGGTGGTGGTGGCGAGACGACGCTGCAGCGCCGAGATCTGCGCACGGGTCTGCACGCGCAGTTTGGCGTCGAGGTTGGACAGCGGCTCGTCCATCAGGAACACCTGCGGCTTGCGAACGATGGCGCGCCCCATGGCCACTCGCTGCCGCTGGCCACCGGAGAGGGCCTTGGGCTTGCGGTCGAGAAACTTGGTGAGGTCGAGGATCTTGGCCGCGTCCTGGACGCGTCGCTTGATCTCCGCCTTGTCCTCGCCGGCGATGCGGAGACCGAAGCCCATGTTCTCGCCCACCGTCATGTGCGGGTAGAGGGCGTAGTTCTGGAAGACCATGGCGATGTCACGGTCCTTCGGCGGGAAGTCGGTGACATCGTTGCCGCCGATGGCGATCGTGCCCCGGTCCACGTCTTCGAGTCCCGCGAGCATGCGCAGGGACGTCGACTTGCCGCAACCGGACGGTCCGACGAGGACGAGGAACTCGCCGTCCTCGATATCGAGGTCCAGGTGATCGACGGCGGCCTTGTCTCCGCCGGGGAACAATTTGGTGACGCCGTGGAATGCGACTGTTGCCATGATGGTGGGTGATCCCTTCACCGGCAGGAACGTGCCGGACGATCCGAGTGGGAGTGTGAAGCAAACGGTTTGTTCACATACGTGAATCTTCGTCAAGATAGTGACTTCGTTTCGAAGTATGTACTACCGTGATGTGCATTACAAGGGTTACTCCCAGGGAGGTACGAGAAGACATGACCGACACCGCCTCGCGTCTGCTGATCACCGGCGCCGCAGGAAACATGGGCAAGATGCTGCGCCCCCTGCTCCGCAAGCCCGGCCGCACGCTGCGTCTGTTCGACATCGCCAACATCACCGACATCGACCCCGAACACGAGGAGTATGCCCAGGGTTCGGTCACCGACCGCGCCGCCGTGACTGCCGCAGTGGACGGCGTCGACGCCGTACTTCACCTGGGCGGACTCAGCACCGAGGACTCGTGGGAGAACATTCTGTCGGTCAACGTCGACGGCACCCAGGCGGTGTTCGAGGCCGCCGTCGCACACGGAGTGACGCGCGTGATCGCAGCGTCGAGCAACCACGCCGTCGGCTTCTGGGCGCACGCGGAAGCCGGCTCGAACCCGCTGCCGGGCGACGTCCCACCCCGTCCGGACGGGTTCTACGGCTGGAGCAAGGCTGCAGTCGAGGCGCTCGGCCGCCTGTACCACGATCGCTTCGGCATCGACGTCGTCAACCTGCGGATCGGCTCGAGCTTCGACCGGCCGCCCAACTATCGCGGCCTCGCGTCTTGGATGTCACCGGCCGACACCGCGCGCCTGATCGAGGCTGCACTGTCCGACTCCGCCAAGGGATTTCACACCGTGTGGGGTATCTCGCGGAACACGCGCAGCTGGTGGTCCGCTGCAGAGGGTGCCGCCATCGGGTACGAACCTCAGGACGACGCAGAGGTGTTCGCCGACGAGTTCCTGGCCGATCACGAATGGACGTTCGACGACCCGATCCTCCAGCGTGTCGGCGGCGCGTTCTGCGACCACCCGCTCGGGCAACGGATGCGCTGACGGCCCGAGGTGGGCGCCCGGGGCGCCCACCTCGCATGCGTCAGACCGAGAAGTCGCGGACGATGCGGCCCAACGCGTCGAGCTGCACCTTGTTGACCAACCCGAGGTGGTAGAGGTGCAGCTCGTTCGCCCCGGCCGCAACCGTGGCCGCGACGTGGCTGCTCACGCCGTCGAGATTCTTCGGCGGCAGCACCGATACATAGGCGCCGACGTCGACGGCATCCCCGACGATCGACCGGGTCGCCTTCGTGACGGCGACGGTTTCCGCCGTCCCCGGCCACGCCGAGACGAGCACGGCGTCGACGTCTCCCGGAGCAGCAGACGTCAGTGCCGGCGACGGCCCCGTCTTCCAGGGGTCCGGATGGCCGTGCAACGTGACGCGGGCAGACGGCATCTCGGCACGGACGGCACCGAGCACAGCACCCCGGAGAGCGTCGGCGTCCGCCTGGCGCACGGACAACACGGCCTCAGCCTCCGCGTCGCCGAGGATGTCGGTGATCGCCGCCTCCGGAGCGAGCGTCCCCGCGGCCAGCGCATCCACGCCGGAACGCAGCTTCGCGATCATCTTGTCCGGATCGACGTCGCGCTCCGCCCACAGTGCGCGTTCGCGTTCGGTGCAGCTGATGGACATCACCGTGTCACCGATGCCCGGAAATGCGCCATCGGTCTTCTCGTGCGGGCCGACGTGGGCGATCCCCAGCTGTCCGCATGCCTCGATCGACACACCGTGCAGGTCGACACCGCGCACCGCCTCCCCCGCGAGGGTGCGGGCGTAGCGGACGATGTCCGGGTGCCCGGGCGCCAGCGCGTAGGGGTAGCGGTCGCCGAAGCAGTTGACGACGGTGACGTCGGGATGCGCGTGCCCCAGAACGGTGCTGTGGGACAGCACGATCCATGCGTCCACACGGATACCCGCGCCGGTCAGGATCCGCGCCGCATCGGCGAACGCGTCCTCGGATCCCGCCCAGGTCGCCGTTCTGGCCGTGACCGCGTGACCGTCCCACGCAGCAGGCCGGATCGGCCGGTACAGCGCGGCGTGATGCGCGTCGACCACCTTGTGGTCCGGATGCAACGGGGTTGCCGCGCGGGTCGAGTGATAGCTGGCGGCGAGCGAGATCTCGCAAACCCCGAGCGCGCGGGCTCGGTCGACGAAGTGCGGATCACCGAGCACGTCCCACGGATACGCGTGCGCGACGATGCGATCAACTGTTCTTCCGGGCATGCGGTTCCCCTCAACGGTTCTAGTACAGAGTTCGATAGACAAGACGGAGTTCACACATGGGAACACACTTTTCGTCCCACTGTCCACGATCGACCCCAGCCCCCGGACGTCGCGACGCCGTTCGCGAGGTCCTCGGCGTGACGGACGAACAGGCGGCGAGCACACCCGACGTGCGGTACGGCAGATCGTGGACTCGACACGGCGTCGCCGGTCGTGAACTTGCCTGGGCGGCCGGTGACGGCGGTCCGGACACCGTGGGCTGGCTCCTGCGACCCGACCACGCGGGCGCGGATCGCCCCGCCGTCCTGCTGATGCACGGGCACGACGGCGTCAAGTTCTACGGCAAGGAGAAGGTGGCCGACGGTCCCGACGGTGTCGCACCGGGCATCACCGAACTCCGGACACGCAGCTACGGGGGCATGGCGGTCGCAACGGGACTGGTGGAGGCGGGTTTCGTCGTGCTCGTCCACGACGTGTTCCCCTGGGGCAGCCGGCGAGTTCCGTGGCCGGACTTACCGGACCGTGCCGCAGCAGCGGGATTCGCCGCATTCCCGCCCGGGCCGGACACCCCCGAGATTCGTCGGCGCCGGTACGACGCGGCGGCCCGCGAGCACGAACACGGCCTCGCGAAAGCAGCGGTCCTGACCGGCACCTCGCTCGCCGGCAAGGTTGTGGCCGAGGATCTTCGGGCGCTGAACGTACTCCTGACGACCGAAGGCGTCGATCCGAACAGGGTCGCCGCAGCAGGATTCTCGGGCGGCGGCGCTCGCGTCGCACACCTGCTGGCATGTTCGACACGCCTGCGAGCTGGGGTGATCACCGCGATGATGAGCACTTTCGCGGACGTCGCGAACGGCAAGGCGGACGATACGACGTGGCTGATGATCACTCCGGGCCTGCCGGCGGTGTGCGACTGGCCCGAGGTCGCCGCAAGCACCGCGCCGCGGCCGCTCCTGGTTCAGTTCGCGCTGGACGATTCCCATTTCAGCCGGCAGGGGATGCGTGACGCCGAGACCGTGCTGAGCGGGGCGTACGACGGGTCGGATGCGCTGACGACGCAGTGGTTCTCGGGCGTGCACCGCTTTTCGGCCGACATGCAGGCCGCGGCCGCCGAATGGATCCTCCGCACCGTCTAGCCGATCACTCTTGACAGACCTTGTGACTGCCGTCATAGTGAGATCGAGAATTCACATAGAGATCGTGAGTTCACATACATGAACGGACACGCGCGGACGCCGCCTACGGAACCCCACGCGAACCGGGTACCTCGGGCAGGTCGGGCGCCGCATTCGTTCCCATCACCTTCCACCCCATCGCCTTCCACCGCATCGCCTTCCACGCTGACGAGCCGCCTACGACAACTCGCATCAGCAGCAGTAGCTACAGTCCCCTGACCCGCCGGCGCGACCGGCACCGAACTTCGGAGCGTGCACCATGGTCACCACCACCTCCTCCAGGCCGGGAGGGCAGTCCGCGCCGGCGGCGCCGGCCGCCCCCGGTCGCACTCGTCGCAGACCGGCCTGGCGCCGAGCCTCTGCCCCGTACATCCTGATCGCACCGGTGGCCATCCTGCTGGCCGTCTTCATCTTCTACCCGGTCGGCAGTGTCTTCTATTACAGTCTGCAGTACTACAACCCGACGACGCCGTGGGACAACGGCTTCGCCGGCCTCGACAACTTCCGGCTGATGTTCGCCGACTCCCTGTTCTGGACCAGCCTGGTCACCACCGCGAAGTGGGTGGGATTTCAGGTCGTCTTCCAGCTGATCCTCGGCCTCGGGCTGGCCCTGCTGGTCAACGAGGTGTTCCGCGGCCGCGGCCTGGCGCGCGCCCTGGTGTTCTCACCCTGGGCGGTGTCCGGCGTCCTCACCACCGGCATCTGGCTGCTGATCTACAACCCCTCGACCGGCCTCTTCAAGCTGCTCGGAAACATGGGAATCGGCGACGGCACCGCCGCTCCCATCGCCGATCCGGACACCGCGTTCTGGGCGACGGGCGTCGCCGAACTGTGGCGCGGTGTGCCGTTCTTCGCCATTCTCATCCTGGCCGAGCTGCAGAGCGCCCCCAAGGACCTGTACGAGGCGGCCAACGTGGACGGCGCCAACCGCTGGCAGCGGTTCCGCTTCGTCACCCTCCCGCACTTGAAGGCCGTCATCATCCTGTCGACGCTGCTGCGCGGCGTGTGGGAGTTCAACAACGTCGATCTGCTCTACACCCTCACCGCGGGCGGTCCGGCCGACGTCACCACGACACTCCCGCTGTACGTCTCACAGCTCGCAACCACTGCCCAGGACTTCGGATACGGCTCGGCACTCACCACGGTCGCATTCGTGATCCTGCTGTTCTGCTCGATCCTCTACTTGCGCCTGAGCAAGTTCAACAGTGAGAAGGTTTGACCGTCGTGACCACCACCACCGATCGTCCCACCGTTGCGCCGCCCGAGCCGGACACGACCGGGAAGCAGCGCGTCCTTGAGAAGAAGCCGCGCTTGTTCAGCGTCGGACTGCCGCTCGCGCTGTACCTGGCGTTCACTCTCGTCCCCTTCTACTGGATGATCGTATTCGCCTTCCGGCCCGCCGGATCGAATTCGATGCTCCCCTGGCCCCTCACGTTCGAGCACTTCGACACCGTGTGGAACACCCTCGGCTTCAGCTTCTTCTTCAAGAACAGCCTCATCGTTGCCGCACTGTCGCTCGTCCTCACCACCTTCGTCGCGCTGGCCACCGGATATGCTCTGGCCCGCTTCAAGTTCCGCGCCAAACTTCCGCTGGTGATGGCACTGCTCTGCAGCCAGTTCGTGCCCGGCGCCATGCTGCTCATCCCCCTGTTCCAGGTGTTCCGCGAGATGCACCTCGTCAACAACCTGACCGGCCTCATCATCGCCGACACCGTGTTCCAGCTTCCGCTTGCCGCCATGCTGATGGCGGGGTTCATCGCACAGATCCCGGTCGAGCTGGAAGAGGCCGCGATGGTCGACGGCTGCTCACGCCTGCGGGCGTTCCGCATCATCATGCTGCCGCTGCTGCGACCCGGCCTGATCGCCGTCGGATCGTTCGCCTTCATCGGCAGCTGGAACAATTTCCTGTTCGGCCTGATGTTCATCAGCAGCCAGGAGAAGTTCACTCTGCCGGTCGGACTCAGCTACACCATCGGCTCCTACAACGTCGACTTCGGGGTTCTCGCCGCCGGCGGTCTGATCGCCGCGGTGCCTGTCGTCGCCGTCTTCGCCGTCATCCAGAAATACCTCGTCCAGGGCCTGAGCGCCGGCGCGGTCAAGGGTTGATCATGACTTTCGAAAAGGGGATCCACATGAATCGGCGAACGCTCCTGCGGTCCACCCTGATAGGTGCGGCGGCCACGCTCGTGCTCGCCTCCTGCAGTTCCGAAACGTCCCTGCCCGACGGGGCCCTCGGCGACCCGAACAATGCCCAGCTGACCTTCTGGGACAACAACGCCGGGCCGGACCGCACTCCGCTGTACGAGGAACTCATCCGGCGGTTCGAGGCCGCCCACCCCGGCATCGACATCCAGTACGTGGGCCTGCCGTCGGACAGCGCCCAGCAGAAGTACCAGACCGCGCTCGCCGGCGGTTCCGCGCCCGATCTCGGCATCGTCTCCACGGCCTACCTCGCCCCGCTCGTCGCCCAGGACGCCGTCATCTCACTCGACGACTTCATGGCGGCGTCGCCGCAACGCGACGAGTACGACGCCGGAATTCTCGAGTCGGCGCGTGAATCCGGCGGCGGCGAGCATCTGTACGGTCTCCCGTACACCAGCAACAACGCCACCCTCTGGTACCGCGCCGACTGGTTCGCCGAGGCCGGCATCGAACCTCCGGACACGTACGACGAGTTCTACGAGGCGGCACAGACTCTCACCGACAAGGACGCCGGCCGCTACGGATTCACCATTCGCGGCGGCGCCGGATCGATCTACCCTCTGCTGCAGTACATGTTCGCCAGCACCGGGATCGAGAGCTTCTTCGAGGACGGCGAGTCGACGCTGAACCGCCCCGAGATGGTCGACGCCATCGAACGTTTCGCGGCACTCTACGACGTCGAGACCCCGACCGCGGACGTCAACAACGGCTTCCCGCAGATGGTCGCGAGCTTCGGCGGCGGATCGGTTGCCATGATGCAGCACAACCTCGGCTCGTTGAGCAACCACGAGAAGGCACTCGGCGACAAAGTCGGAGCCGTGGCACTGCCGCGCAACGAGGACGGAAAGCGCACCGTCATGACGGACCCGTTCCCGTCGTACACGGTGTTCAAGAGCAGCCAGCATCAGGCCGCGTCGTGGAAGTTCCTCGAGTTCATGACGTCCCAGGAATCGCAGGCGTACTGGAACGAGCACGTCGGACAGATCCCGGTCAACAAGGCTGCCCGCTCGGCACCCGAATTCGCGAGCATGCCGTCGGTGCAGGCCGCGCTCGCCGCGCTGGACGACCCGAAGACCGTGCTGGTCACACCGCCGGACTACCTGCCCGACTTCGGCAAGATCGTTCAGGTGCAAATGCTCGGCCAGTGGCAGAAAGTGCTCATCGGGCAGCTCAGCGCGCAGGACTTCGCCGACGACTTCGCCGAGAAGCTCGATCGCTCCATGGCCAAGTACGTCGCCCGCCAGGGCAAATAGCAGATTTCGAACAGGAAGCGAATCATCATGTCCAGCGTGATCACAGAAGTCGCCGTGCAGGTTTTCAAGACCGAGGCACGCACCTCGGTCGACTCGTACGGTCATCGCCATCCCGGGCCTTCCGCGCCTGCGACGCAGGCGCTCCTGCGGATCACCGACTCCGACGGCGTCAGCGGCTACGTCCTGGGCAAGCCGAACTACCTTCGGCAGGATCAGGTGGAGCAGCATTTCCGGCCCGTCCTGATCGGCACCGATCCGCTGGCACGCGAAGCGATGGACAAGAAGCTGGCGATTCGTCAGCGCACCCGGGCCGTCGAGCTTCCCGAGCACACCTGCAGCTACCTGGACCAGGCGCTGTGGGACCTCGCGGGCAACAGGTTCGACACCCCGGTGTGGAAGCTGCTCGGCGGCGCACGCTCCGAGGTCAAGGCGTATGCCAGCACCATGTGCGGTGACGACATCGACGGCGGCCTCGCCACGCCGGAGGACTACGCGAACTTCGCTGTCGCGCTGAAGAGGCGTGGCTACCAGGGCATCAAGCTGCACACGTGGATGCCGCCGCTGCCGGGCTCCCCGAACCTGACCCGGGACATCGACGCGTGTGCCGCGGTCCGCGATGCCGTCGGCGAGGACTTCTCGCTGATGCTCGACGGGTACCACTGGTACTCGCGCACCGACGCTCTGAAACTCGGGCGCGAACTGGACCGGCTGAAGTTCGAGTGGTTCGAGGAGCCGATGGACGAGTTCTCGCTGCGCTCGTACCGGTGGCTCGCCGACCAGATCGACACCCCGGTGATCGGACCCGAGACGACGCCGGGGCGGCACAGGTCTCGTGCCGACTGGATTGCGAACGACGCGTGCGACATCCTGCGCGTCGGGGCGATGAACGGCGGTGGCATCACGCCGGCGCTGAAGACGATGCACATGGCCGAGGGTTTCGGTCTCGAGTGCGAGATCCACGGCAACGGCGCCCCCAACCTCGCGCTCGTCGGGGCCGCCAACAACGTCCAGTGGTACGAGCGCGGTCTGCTGCACCCGCATGTCGATTACGACTGGGTGCCGCCGCACCTGAAGTCCATCGTCGACCCCATCGACGAAAACGGGATCGTGGCGATGCCGCAGAGACCGGGCCTCGGCGAGGACATCGATCTCGAGTACATCGCGGCCAACCTCGTTGCGGAGTACTGAGTGCGCCGCGTTGCCGACACCGAACGTGTGTCAGTAGGTGATATCGCGTTCAGAATGAGAGATAGTGTCTTCATGGTGACAGAAGACACGCGTGGGGCAGCCCCGGAAACCCAACCGGTCAAGTCTGCCGAACGCACCATCCACATCCTCGAGACGCTTGCCGCGTCGCCGACGCGGATGAGCCTCGGCGAGCTGCAGGAGGCGTGCAAATATCCGCGCTCGAGTCTGCACGCCCTCCTGCGCACGCTCAAGGATCTGCGGTGGATCGAGGCCGACGAGTCGGGTTCGCGCTACGGCATCGGCACCCATGCGCTACTCGCCGGCACGTCCTACCTCGACAAGGATTCGGTCGTCTCGCGGGCGGCAGCGGTACTCGAGGCACTCCGGGCGGAAGTCAGCCACACCGTCCACTTCGCGCGGCGCGACGAGGCCAGCGTCATCTACCTCGCCAGCCGCGGATCGAAGGTCGAGGTGCGGCGCATGCATCGTGTGGGCCGCAAACTGCCGTGCCACGTCACCGCACTCGGGCAGGCACTGCTCGCGGAACTGACCACCAGCGAGGTCCGGCAGATGCTTCCCGCGAAGCTCGAACGATTCACCGAGAACACCATCGTCGACATCGACGACCTCGTCATCGAGCTCGGCGAGGTGCGCAACCGCGGATGGTCCCTCGAACGGGAACAGGGAACGGTCGGCGTGGTCTGCATCGCCACCGTCGTGCCCTACCGGATCCCCGCCACCGACGCCCTCAGTGTGTCCATGCCCGCCGAGGTCGCGTCGTACCCCGGTGAGCTGGAGCGGATCGCCGGCGTGCTGACGAAGCACGCATCCGCGTGGGCCCGGGAACTGAGGGCGGAGGGGGTTCGCTGACGCGACGGTACCGATGGGCCCGCGACCGTACGACCCTGTGTCGAGCCGTCGAGGTGTGCGGCACGCCGGACGCTGCTGGTAGCTTTCAGTTCGAATCGAGCACACTGACGGGCTTTGCGCGGTACCCGTTTGGCCACGAGCAGGAAGCGACACGATGGAAAACGGCATTTCCACGAACGGATCGGGCAGCAACGGCTCCGCGAGCTCGGCGGCGGAGTCCCCGTTCGCCGAACCGAGCACGGGCGGGCTGACCGGCAGCAACGGCAACGGCAAGTCCACGACCAGCTCCGCCGAGACGTTCACGTTCCCGCTGCCGACGCGCAGCTCGGGTTCGCACAGCACCGAAGAGCCGGACGAGGCCTCCGACACGACGGCGTCGCTGGAATCTCGTGGACGCACCGTCATGCGACGCAACGCGATGGGAGTGGCAGCCGTGCGAGTCGCGGGCCGTCTTGCACACACCGAGCTGCTCGAGGAGCACCTCGCGTCGTCGAGCAGCCACTCCGCCGATCCCACCGTGGACGCCGACGAACTGCTGGCACTCCTCGGCGAGTACCTCGTCGCGGCCGGGTTCGAGCGCCCCGAGATCCACGCGAAGCTCAACGGCCAGTCGATCGTCGTCGACCTGCGCTCGCCCTCTGCAACCGCGCGCTGAGCGCGGCTACGGCCACAGCACCTCGCGGATCCACCGGCTGGACTCGCGGCGGTAGAGCTGGCGCACGTGCCTGCGTCCGGCGTCCGCCTGCCAGAACTCGACGGTGCCGGGGACGATGCACCAGGCCCGCCACGTGTCCGACACGAAATCGGGGTCGGCCTCGATGCGCGCCACTGCCCCCGCGACGGCGCGGTCGTATTCGGTGGGATCGTCCAGTACCTCGCTCTGGCGGCTGGCCGCGGCCACAGCCCGCGCGGTGACCGACCGTTCGCGGAAGTCCCGGGCCGAGAGCGCCGGATCGCCCTCGACGACCGTTCCGCGGATCCGCACCTGCCGCCCCTGTTCACGCCAGTAGAAGGTCAGTGCCGCAACCGCATTCGCCTCCAGGTCGCGGCCCTTCGGCGAGCGCGTGTCACCCGAGAACCAGAAGCCCTGCTCCGTCACGTCCTTGAGGAGCAGGAACCGCGCGTCCGGATTGCCGTCGGCATCGACGGTCGACAGCGCCGCGGCGTGCGGTTCCGGAACCCCGGCCGCTACGGCCTGCGTGATCCAGTCGAGAAATAGTGCGCCGGGAGAATCCGGAAGTGTGTCGACGGGCGGAGGCGTGACGCCGGCGAGCGCGGGCAGGGCGCGAATCCATGCGCGGGTGTCCGGAAACGACGAACGGTCGGGTGTTGTCGGCATGTGCCGACAGTAGCCGCGCCGCAGACCGTCAGGCGGACGCGGCCGGATCCGTCGGGCCCACCAGCATCCAGCGATGGCCGAACGGATCGATGAGGGTCGCGTTGCGGTGTCCGTGCCCCTCCGAGATCCACCGTTCCACCTTGCCGCCGGCGTCGCGGGCACCCACCAGGACGGCATCGGGGTCGTCGACGGACAACATCAGGCTCACGGACGTCGAACCGGATTCCGGCGCGGTCAGGCCCATCTCGGGGAACTCCTCCGCCAGATAGATCATCCCGGTCGGCAACCGCAGTTCCGCATGGCCCACCCTGCCGTCGTCCATGACGATGGGCTCCCCCACCACCTCGGCGCCGAACACCTTGGAATACCACTCGATGGCCTCGACGCCACGCCGCACCGTCAGATACGGCAGCGCGCCGGGAACGGGGACGTCCGGAGCCATCGTCACCTCCCTGTGGTCCGTGGTGTACCGAGTCCCAGTGTGCCCCCTCAGGCAGACGCGGGAGGTTGCAACATCGCCCACTTGTTGGAGGTGAGCCGGAAACTCGGGAAATCGGAGAGCGCCGCAACCGATTCCCACGTGCGTTCGTATCCGGTGTGCGTGATCCGCCAGTTCCCGTCGGGGCACAGAAGATAACGATCGTGATAATAGGCAGACCCCCGCAACAGCATCCCGTCCTCGGGAATCAGCGTGGTGTCCGCGAGAAACCACACCCCTACCGCGGTGTCGCCGGTGACGGTGATCTCGGGTTGGCCGCACTGATGCTCGGTGATGACGTGGGTCCCGAGAGTGTTCTCGAGGAAGGACACGAATGAGTCACGGGAGTCGAAAGTCAGATATTCGCTGTACGTCGCGGTGACGTCCGGGACCATTGTGTCGGCAAACTCCACCCACGACTTCGTGTCGAGAGCACGTGAGTAACGGTGCTTGAGCTGCTCGATCTGTTTAATTGCTTCGAGATCCATGACCCCCGCCTCCTGTGCAGCGAACATGCAAGCCCTGGACTGCAGATTAGTCGGAAGATCTGCAGATTTGTCTTGGATTCCCCCGATTGCTCGGATCATGCATATTCAGGCCGTAATCCGGGACACGAAAAGGTTACGAAATGACTGCATGGCCTGCGCTCCAGCACACCCGTAACAATACATTAGGCTAGCCTAACCTGATGCATTCCCGGCCGCCGAAGCACCGCGCCGTCGGCAGCCCCAGCTGCGCCAGGCCCGATCGTCCGGATGACATTGGCTTCCAACCACTTTCGAATAGTCATTCATCCCGCGCCCGACCGGACACGCCTGCGGCGCGGACCTCCGGTCGGGATTGCTGTGACCCCGGATTTACAGGTATCTCGTCCCGCACTGACGTGACGCTGACGTGGTCACAGAGAGGGGCAGCCATGGTCGATCCGACCCGCATACCGGTGATCGTCGGTGTCGGCGACATCCGTTCCGGCCGTGCAGGCGATCCGGCAGCCCCGCGTGAACCCCTCGACCTGATCACGGACGCCGCGCGCGCCGCCGTCGCCGACAGCGGATCGGCGGCACTCGGCACCCGGATCGACACCATCCATGCGGTGAAGACCGTGAGCTGGTCCTACGACGACCTCCCCGGACTGCTCGCGACCCTTTGAATCAGCCGTCACCGCGGTCGAGCACGTCCCCGATCGGCGGGCCACTGGCCGGCCGCCCTCCTCGACCGCATCGGCGACGACATCGCCGCGGGCCGGTCGTCGGCAGCGTTGCTCGTCGGCGGCGAGACGCAGGCGACCATGACTTCGCTGCGGAATCGGACACCGATCCCGCGTCGCTGGGCTGGTCGTCGGCGCCGGGCGGCCCTCCCGCCTTCGACCCGGCGGATCTCGGAAGTCCCGCGATGCAACCCGCGGGACTGATCGTGCCCACCCGCGTGTATCCGCTGTTCGACAACCGCTTCTCATGCGAATCCGGCGTGAGCCCCGACCGGTCGCTGGCGGACTCGGCCCGGATCTACTCGGTCTTCTCCGAGCTGGCCTCGAAGAACCCGGCGTCGTGGACGTCGGAGGTGTAGTCCGCCGAGGAGATCGCCACTGTCGGTCCGGGCAACCGCATGGTGCGCGAGCCGTACCCGTTGATGCTCAACGCCATGCCGCTCGTCGATCAGGCCGCCGCGGTGCTGGTGTGCTCACTGGCCCTCGCGCGGGAACACGGCGTTCCGGAGGACCGCATCGTGTACGTGTGGGGCGGCGCGGGCGCCACCGATCCCGTGGACGTACTGAGCCGCAATGGTTTCGGCACATCGACTGCCATGACCGACGCAGTGGACCGGGCGCTGTCGCTGGCGGCGATCACAGCGTCCGCGCTCGACGTCGTCGACGCGTACAGCTGCTTCCCGGTGGTTCCCAAGCTGCCGTCCCGGACGCTCGGCGTGCCCGCGAGCACCGTGCCGAGCGTGACCGGGGGCCACTCCTTCTTCGGCGGTCCCCTCAACAGGTACACGCTGCACTCGATCGCCGAGGTCACCCGTCGGCTGCGGGAGGGTTCCGGCCCTGCCTTGGTCCACGGCAACGGCGGCTACCTGACGTACCAGCATGTGGTGTTTCTGGCGAGCACCCCGCACCCGGACGTACGTCGGCGATCCGGAGCCGGCGCAACTCACAGCGGAGGCGCCGGAGGTGGTGACCGGCTACGAGGGACCGGCCGACATCGTCGCGTCCACGGTCGAATACGGCCGGGACGGCGCCCCGGCGACGGGATTCGTCGTCGCGCACACCCCGACGGCCGCCGTCTCGCCGGACACACCGGCCCCGAGGAGGCAGTCGCGCTGTCCGCGTTCGCCGAGACCCCGGCGCGGTCGGTGATCGGTCGGTCCGTTCACGTCACGGACCGCGACGGCGTCCTGTCGCTGCGGTTCTGACGGGCCGCAGCCCTACCAGCGCAGTTCGCCGCCCGCGACGTCGTCGGCCAGCGACCGGACGTAGTCGAGTTCGGCCACCAGGACCGCCCGCCGGTACTCGTCTTCGACGAGGAACAGCCGCGGAAGAAATGTCCCGGACTCGGCGAGGTCGGCGTCGAGTCCGGCCAGTTGCCCTTCGAGGGCCGCGATCCGCGAACGGAGCGCGTCGAGCGCGTCGCCGGAGCGCAGACTCGGCAGGAATGCCAGCGCGGCCGGAAATTCCGGGAACTCGCGCGCCGGTTCGGCGACCATCTCCCGCAGCCACTGCGTCAGCGTCGTCGCGCCCGTTCCGGTGAGCCGGTAGGTGGTGCGTTCCGGGCGGTTCTCGGCCCGTTCCGTCGCCTCGACCTCGATCAATCCGTCGCGCAGCAGGCGGTCGATCGTCTGGTAGACGCTGTTGCGTTGCGCGACGTTGACGACCTCGTCCTTGTGTCGCTCCTTGATCAGCTGCTGCATGCGGTAGGCGTGCATCGGTTCTTCGGAGAGCATCGACAGCACGGCCATCGCCAGCACGGATCTACGCGGTGGGGACATTTGTCGAGCATATCCACCGGGCCGCATTAGTCATTCTATGTATAGTCGCTTTATGACTATCACCGCTTTGATCATCGGAGGTGGCATCGCCGGACCGGTCACGGCGATGGCGATGCAACGGGCCGGACTCGATCCCTGCGTGTACGAAGCGCACGATCACGGAGCGGACGGCGTGGGCGCCTTCCTGACACTGGCGACCAACGGTCTGGAGGGACTGCACCTCCTCGATCTCGATCGCCGGGTCGCCGACATCGGGATGGCCACCCGCAGGATGCGGATCGTCAGCGGAACCGGGAAACTCCTGGCCGAGTTCGACAACGGAGGACTCACGTCCTTCGGCACACCGAGCCGGACACTGCGCCGAGCCGACCTCTACCGAACCCTTCGCGACGAGGCACTACGCCGGGGCGTGCGCATCGAGTACGGCAAACAACTCGAGGACGCCCGGATCGACGGCGACGGCGTCCGCGCGGAGTTCGCGGACGGCACGACGGCCGAGGGCGATCTGCTCGTCGGCGCCGACGGCCTCCGGTCGCGCACCCGCTCCATCCTCGACCCACAGGCCCCCGACCCCCGGTATCTCGGCCTCCTCAACACCGGCGGATTCGCGACCGGCCTGTCGCTGGACGGCGAACCGGGCGCGGCCCACTTCGTCTTCGGCAAACGGTGCTTCTTCGGCTACCTCATCCACCCGGGCGGTGACGTCTGGTGGTTCGCCAACCCCGGGCGCCGGGTCGAACCGACGGCCGCCGAACTCGCGTCGATCACTCCGGAGCAGCAGCGCGCCGAACTGATCGAGCTGTTCTCCGGCGACGCCGGGCCCGCCGTGGAGATCATCGACGCCACCGACAGCATCATCCGCAGCTGGAGCACCTACGACCTTCCGACCGTGCCGACGTGGCGCAACGAGCGGATGGTGATCATCGGGGACGCCGCCCACGCCACGTCGCCGTCGTCGGGGCAGGGTGCGTCCATGGCGATCGAGGACGCCATCGTGCTCGGGCGGTGCCTGCGGGACACCCCGGACATCACCGTCGCACTCGCGGCGTACGAGACGGCACGGCGCGCCCGGGTCGAGCGAATCGTTGCCCAGGGCAAGCGAAACGGCAGCGGCAAGGCCCCCGGCCCGGTCGGGCGCGTGATCCGCGACCTCACCCTGCCGACCATCATGCGGATGGTCGGCCGCCGCGACAGCCTGCGCTGGATGTACGACTACCGGATCGAGTGGTGACCGGCCGCTAGTCCAGTTCGGCGGCCAGCTCCATCCACTGTTCCTCGGTGGCTTCCTTCTCCGCGACGACCTGCTTGAGCTCGGCGTCGAGCTTGTGCAGTTTGTCCGGATCGGTGGCCGCCTCCGCCAGCTTCTCGTGCAGTTTCCGTTCCCGATCGTCCAGCTTCGCCACGGCACGCTCGAGACGCGACAGTTCCTTGCGCGCTGTGCGTTCGGCGGCTCCGTCCCGCACCTGCTTGGGGGCGGAGGCACCGGTTGCCGTCGACGCCACCGACGGTGCGCCGGTGTCGACCATCGTCGCCCGGCGTCGCAGGTAGTCCTCGATGCCCCCGGGCAGGTTGGTCAGTTTGCCGTCGCCGAACAACGCCCACGTGGTGTCACAGATGCGTTCGATGAGGTACCGGTCGTGACTGATGACGACCATCGTGCCCGCCCAGCCGTCGAGAATGTCCTCGAGTTGCTGCAGTGTGTCGATGTCGAGGTCGTTGGTCGGCTCGTCGAGCAGCAGAACGTTCGGCTCGGACATCAGCACACGCGTCAGCTGCAGCCGGCGACGCTCGCCACCGGACAGGTCACCCACCGGTGTCCGCTGCCGGGCCGGCGTGAAGCCCAGCCGTTCGGCGAGCTGTCCGGCCGACACCTCCTTGTCGCCCAACGTGATCCGTTCGGCAACATCCTTGACGGCCTCGAGCACCCGCATGTTCGTGGGCAGGTCGTCGAGTTCCTGACGCAACCAGCCGATGTGCACGGTCTGCCCCTGGATGCGCTTGCCCGACGCCGGCGCGATCTCCCCGGCGAGCGTGCGCAGGAGCGTCGTCTTGCCGGAGCCGTTGACGCCGACCAGGCCGACACGCTCGCCCGGTGCCAACCGCCACGTGAGGTCGTCGACGAGTACCCGGCCGTCCGGCGTCTCCAGGCGCGCATCCTCGAGTTCGATGACGACCTTGCCGAGCCTGCGCTGCGCAAACGACGCCAGCGCCACGTTGTCGCGGGGCGGCGGGACATCCGCGATCAACGCCTCGGCGGCCTCGATCCGATACTTGGGCTTGGACGTGCGGGCCGGTGCACCACGCCGCAACCAGGCCAGTTCCTTGCGGGCGAGGTTGCGGCGACGTTCCTCCGACGCGTCGGCCTGCCGGGAGCGCTCCGCCCGGGCGAAGATCCAGTCGTTGTACCCGCCCTCGTAGCTTTCGACCTTGCCGCCCACCACTTCCCACGTGCGGTTGGCGACGGTGTCGAGGAACCAGCGATCGTGGGTCACGACCACCAGCGCGCTGCGACGGCTGACGAGATGCTCCGCCAGCCACTGCACGCCCTCGACGTCGAGGTGGTTGGTCGGCTCGTCGAGCACCAGCAGATCGAGGTCCTGGACGAGCGCGGCGGCCAGTGCGACGCGTCGCCGCTCCCCACCCGACAGCCCGTCCACCGACACCTCGAGACCCAGGTTGTCGATGCCGATGCCGGCCAGAATCGACCGGATGCGGGCGTCGCCCGCCCATTCGTGATCGGCCACCCCGAGCGGTCCGAGCACGACGTCGCCGACGCTCGAGCCGGGCGGCAGGACGCCGCGCTGAGTCACGACCGCCATGCGCAGGCCACCGACCCGGCTGACCCGTCCGGAATCGGGGGACTCCACCCCGGCGAGCACCTCGAGCATGGTGGTCTTGCCACCGCCGTTGAGGCCGACGACGCCGATGCGTTCGCCTTCCTGCAGTCCGAGAGATACCGAATCGAGCAGCGGCTTGATGCCGAAAGACTTCGATACCTGCTCGAGATTGATCAGATTCGCCATCAGTGCGATCCCTCCGCCGCGTCGTTGATTATTCGGGCGCCGGGTACGGGTCCGCTGGCGACCCGCACCGTGCGACACACCCCCGCACCAGCGAGTTCTGCACTGACACGGACCGCGGCATCCGCGTCAGCGCACAGAAAAGCACAGGTCGGGCCGGACCCGGAGACGATGCCGGCCAATGCGCCCGCCGACACCCCGGCGCGCAGCGTACGCCGCAGGCCCGGGTTCAGTGACAGGGCGGCAGACTGCAGGTCGTTGCCCAGCAGCGGGGCGAGCGTTGCGGCGTCGCCCGTCGTGAGCGCATGCATCAGGTCTTCGGCGCCGCCGAGTCGCGGCGGGTTCCCGTCGGCACGCAGACGGTCCAGCTCCCGGAACACCGTCGGTGTGCTCAGTCCGCCCTTCGCGAGCGCAAGCACCCAGTGGAAAGTGCTGCGCGAGAGCACCGGCAGAAGTCGCTCGCCTCGCCCCGTCCCGAACGCGGTGCCGCCGTGGAGGGAGAAGGGGACGTCGCTGCCCAGCTTCGCGGCGAACCCGTCGAGTTGCTCCCGCGACAGATCCAGCTGCCACAGTGCGTTGAGCCCCACCAGCGCCGCCGCGGCGTCGGCGCTGCCGCCGGCCATCCCCCCGGCCACCGGGATCCCCTTGTCGATGGCGATCTCGACGTCCGGGCGCCGCCGCCCCGACTCGGCGGCCAGCATCTCCGCCGCCTTCCACACCAGGTTGCCGCTGTCGGTGGGCACGACGCGGGCGTCCTCGCCGCGCACCGTCACCGACAGCGTCTCCGCGGGAACCACCGACACCGTGTCGCTGAGCGAGAGCGCCTGGAACACCGTGTTCAGCTCGTGATAGCCGTCGTCACGCAGGTCCCCGACGGCCAGATGGAGATTGACCTTGGACGGGGCCCTGACGACGACGGGGCGAGGAACGACGGAAAGCACAAGGGTAGAGCTTAGGCGCTCCCCGCACGGGTGTGGAAATGCGTACCATCACGCACTTTGCCACTCACCTGCGTCACAGGCGGGGACCGAGCCGCGTGGTGAGGCTGCCACCGCGCGCGAGGGGAAGACGGGTGCGTGCCGACCGGATGTCGCCGGTGACGTCCGCGGGCCTTTCGTCCGGATACCGGAGTTCGCTCGTGACGGCCGCCGGGCCGTCCAGCACGTCGTGCGAAACGGTGCCGACCCCGAGTTCCAGCTGGTGCCGGAGCAGTGGCAGGGCGCCGAGATCGGCGTTCGTGATGCCCACCCAGCGTCCGCTCTCCTCCCCCGACCGGCCGATCTGTACTCGCTCACGCAGCACCAACGCGGACGATTCGGCGAGTGCGACCGCCGTCTCGACACGATGCTCCGCGCCGCCCGCGATCACCGTGGGTTCCAGCGCGCAGTCGAGCGACGCGTCGTCCTCGACCTCCACGGACCAGCGCGCCGTGGACAGCGCGATACCCCGGCCCGGCAGTGCCAGGGAAGCCGCAACGCTGCGCAGCGTCAGCCGCGCACCCGGCAGCACCCGGACGGTGATGTCCCAGTGGTCGCCGCCGAGCGGGGTCGCGGCAGTGCCGATCACGTGGACCGTGTCACGGCCGGTGATCCGGGCTGCCAGTCCCCCGACCGCGGCGATCCGCGGGCTGCGGTCGGGCGACGCGACGATCGTCAGTTCGGTGCGCACTACTAGTGCACGTCGGCGAGCGTGCGCACCTGCTCGCGCACCCACTCCAGCGCCGGTCCGGACGACGGGTCCTCCGTCAACGAGATCAGCGCCGTGGGCCTTCCCTCGCGGACCTGCTCGGCGTCGCGCCGCATCACGCCGAGATCGGCGCCGACCATCGGGGCGAGATCGGTCTTGTTGATCACCAGCAGATCCGAGAACGTCACGCCGGGACCGCCCTTGCGGGGCACTTTGTCGCCGCCCGCGACGTCGACGACGAAGATCTGCACGTCGATCAGACCCGAGGAGAACGTCGCGGTGAGGTTGTCGCCGCCCGACTCCACCAGGATCAGGTCGAGTGGCGGGTTGGCGGCGATGAGGTCGTCGATCGCGTCGAGGTTGGCGGTGATGTCGTCGCGGATCGCCGTGTGGGGGCAGCCGCCGGTCTGCACGGCGGCGATGCGTTCGTCCGGCAGCACGGCGTGGCGGCGCAGGAAGTCCGCGTCCTCGGTGGTGTAGATGTCGTTGGTGAGTACCGCCAGCGACAACTCCTCGCGCAGTTGCCTGCAGAGCGCGGCGACGAGCGCCGTCTTGCCCGAGCCGACGGGCCCACCGATCCCGATCCGGACCGGCTCCCCCGCCACCCGGACCCGCCGGGGCCGGTCGTGCTGGTGGTCGTGGGGTTCACCATCGATGAAATGTGGTGGCATGGTTGATCTCTCCTTACTGGGTACAGCTGAGTGTCATGACACGAACAGGGGGCGGTCGCGTAGAACGTGCCGCTCGGCGACGACATCCATGAAGGGGTCGGACACGCTCGACAGTCCGGTCACGCACTGGTCGGCGATGTCGTCGCACAGGTCGGCCAGTGCGAACGTGCTCGCGGCGACCTGCGCGGGATCGAGGGCGAGCAGACGCTGCGCGGCGATCGCGGACCCGGTCATGGTGGTGTAGACGAGGACCAGCGCCGCCTCCCGTGGTGCGACCGCGGTGACGGATCCCACCACCCCCGACACGACGGGCAGGTGCGGACGGATTCCGAGCGGCGACCAGTCGTGCTCGGGCCAGGTGGTGCGGGCCAGGCGCAGCAGACCCCGTCCCTGCGCCCGCGACGACGACCGCGCCGCCGGCGACGGGGTGCGCGCATCCATCTCGGCGTCGGCCCGTTCCGGGGTGAGCCGGCCGGCGCACACCGCCGCGGTGATCGACCCCGCCACGAGCCCCGCGGTCCGGATCCGTCGCCGCAGGAACGCGTCCATCGTGGCGACGTCGCGGACGACACCGCTGGCGACGGCCTCCTCGATGCCTCCCGAATGCACGTGGCCGCCGGTGGGCAGCCTCGAGTCGGCGAGGGACATCAGGTGAGCGAGGCGCATCAGAACAGGAAGTATCGCTGGGCCATCGGCAGTTCCGCCGCCGGCTGTTCTTCCCAGACGTCACCGTCGATGCGGACGGTGAACGTGTCGGGGTCCACCTCGATCCGCGGCTGCGCGTCGTTGCGGGGCATGTCGGCCTTGCCCCGCGACCGCACGTTCGCGACCGGCACCAGTCGCCGGTTCAGATCCAGCCGATCCGCCAGCCCGTCCTCGAGGGCGTGCGGCGCGACGAAGTGCACGGAGGTGGCGGCCGCCGCCTTGGGCGCCGCCCCGAACATCGGACGCGGGAGCACCGGTTGCGGCGTCGGGATGGACGCGTTGGCATCGCCCATCGCGGCCCAGGCGATCATCCCGCCCTTGATCACCGCGTGCGGCCGCACCCCGAAGAACGCCGGATCCCACAGCACCAGGTCGGCGAGTTTGCCCACCTCGACCGATCCGATCTCGCCCTCGAGGCCGTGCGCGACGGCAGGGCAGATCGTGTACTTCGCCACGTAGCGCTGGACGCGCTGGTTGTCGGCGCCGTTGTCGCCGGGGAGGGAACCCCGCCGCCGCTTCATCACGTGCGCCGTCTGCCACGTGCGCAACACGACCTCGCCGATGCGTCCCATCGCCTGCGAGTCGCTGCCGATCATGGAGATGGCGCCGAGGTCGTGGAGCATATCCTCCGCCGCGATGGTGGACGGCCGGATGCGACTCTCCGCGAACGCCAGATCCTCCGGGATCTTGGGGCTCAGGTGATGGCACACCATGAGCATGTCGAGGTGCTCGTCGAGCGTGTTCACCGTGTGCGGCCGGGTCGGATTGGTGGAACTCGGCAACACGTTCGCGTGCGCCGCCACCGTGATGATGTCCGGCGCGTGACCACCGCCCGCCCCCTCGGTGTGATAGGCGTGGATCGCGCGTCCGGCGATCGCGGCGAGAGTGTCCTCGACGAAGCCGGCCTCGTTCAACGTGTCCGAGTGGAGGGCCACCTGCACTCCCGCGGCATCCGCCACGGTCAGGCACGCGTCGATGGCCGCCGGTGTCGAACCCCAGTCCTCGTGCAGCTTGAAACCGGAGACCCCGCCGCGCAACTGCTCCCACATCGACTCGGAACTGACCGTGTTGCCCTTGCCGAGGAGGGCGATGTTCATCGGCCACCCGTCGAGCGCCTCCAGCATCCGGGCGGTGTGCCACGAACCCGGGGTGACGGTGGTGGCCTTGCTGCCCTCGGCGGGGCCGGTGCCGCCGCCGATCATCGTCGTGATGCCGCCGCCCAGCGCCTCGTCCATGATCTGCGGGCAGATGAAGTGGACGTGGCAGTCGATTCCGCCGGCGGTGAGGATCTTGCCGTTCCCGGCGATGATCTCGGTGGACGGCCCCACCACCAGATCGGGGTGGACCCCCGACATCGTGTCGGGGTTGCCTGCCTTGCCGAGCGCGACGATGCGTCCGTCCCGAATACCGACGTCCGCCTTGATGATTCCCCAGTGATCGACCACCACCACGCCGGTGATCACCGTGTCGGGCGCGCCCTCGGCGCGGGTGGCGCGACCCTGACCCATGGACTCGCGCAACACTTTTCCGCCACCGAACACTGCCTCGTCGCCGGCCAGACCGGGCCCGCCGCTGCGGTCCTCGGTGATCTCGATCAGCAGGTCGGTGTCGGCGAGCCGGATGCGGTCGCCTGTCGTGGGACCGAACAGCTCGGCGTAGCGTGCGCGGCTGAGTTCGGTCATGACGCGTCCAGCTTTCCGGGAGGAGTGAGGCTCAGCCCGTGCACCTCACGGGTCCCGCGCAGGGGCACGAGTGAAATCGTCTGCGCGATACCCGGTTCGAAGCGCACCGCGGTGCCCGCGGGGATGTCCAGCCGCAGCCCGTGGGCGGCGGAACGGTCGAACTGCAGGGCGCGGTTGGCCTGCGGGAAATGAACGTGGCTCCCGACCTGGACCGGCCGGTCACCGGTGTTGACCACCTCGAGTTCGGTGCGGGGAGAACCCTCGTTGAGTTCGATCACACCCTCGGCGCACAAGACTTCACCTGGAATCACGGTCACCCCTACGCAATCGGATCGTGGACGGTGACGAGCTTCGTGCCGTCCGGGAACGTGGCCTCCACCTGGACGTCGTGCAGCATCTCCGGGACGCCCTCCATCACGTCGGACCGGGTGAGCACCTCACGACCCGACACCATCAGCTCCGCCACCGACCGGCCGTCGCGGGCACCCTCGAGGATGTGATCGGTGATGACGGCCACCGCCTCCGGGTGATTCAACACGAGCCCACGGTCCCGGCGCCTGCGCGCGAGTTCCGCGGCGTAACTCAGGAGCAGACGCTCCTGCTCGTGGGGCGACAAGCGCATGTGTCCTCCTGCGGTCGGTGCGTCGCAATACTGCCACGAACTGCAGTGTGGCACCGCCCACGCCCGGAGGGGCCCCGTTCTCGTCCCGCCGTTCTCGTCACCGAAACATTTGTGACACGAACCCGTCACAGCCCCTTCCTAGCGTTTGCCCATGGCCATCTCCACTGCCGCCCATCCCCCGCCCGACGGCGCCGGGCCGACCACCGAGACGCGATCGCCCTGGTACACCAACCTGTTCGTCCAACTCGTCGTCGGAATCGTCGGCGGCATCACCCTCGGCTGGTTGTGGCCGACGGTGGGGTCGGAGCTCAAACCGATCGGCGACACGTTCATCAGGCTGATCAAGATGCTCATCGCGCCGTTGATCTTCACGGTGGTCGTCACGGGCATCGCCAAGGTGGGCGACGTCAAGGCGGTCGGACGGATCGGCGTCAAGGCGCTGATCTACTTCACCGCCGTCACCGGGTTCGCGCTGCTCTTCGGGCTGGTGATGGGCAACATCGTCAAGCCCGGCGCCGGCTTCGCCATCGACCCGGCCACCCTCGCCGACGGCACCGAGCAGATCGCGGAGAAGACCAGCGGCGGCGAACTGCCCGGCGCCGTCGAGTTCCTCATGGACATCGTCCCCACCAGCGTGGTGGGCGCGTTCGCCGACAACATACTTCTGCAGGTCCTCTTCTTCGCGGTACTCTTCGGCATCGCGCTGGCCAAGTACGGCGAGCACGGTCCCCCGCTGGTCCTCGAATTCGTCGACCACCTCAGCCACATCATCTTCATGATCATCGGCTGGATCATGCGGCTCGCCCCGATCGGCGCGTTCGGCGCGATGGCGTTCATCATCGGCCAGTACGGAATCTCCACACTCGGCAGCTTCGCCAAACTCATCGCCTGCTGCTACCTCGCCGGAGCCCTGTTCGTCCTCGTCCTCGCGCTGATCGCGAAGTTTGCGGTCGGGCTGAACATCTTCACGTTCATCCGCTACACCAAGGAGGAGTTCGGTCTCGCGCTCGGCACGGCCTCGTCCGAGGCGGTGCTCCCCCGCATCATGACCAAACTCGTCGGCGCCGGGAACTCGCAAGCCGCGACCGGCCTGGTGGTGCCGACCGGATACTCGTTCAACCTCGACGGCGCCGCGATTTACCTGTCCATCTCTACGCTGTTCCTCGCCCAGGCCACCGGCCACGACCTGTCCGTCGCCGATCAGCTCGGCGCGCTGTTCATCCTGCTCCTCACGTCGAAGGGCATGGCGGGCGTGCCCGGATCATCCTTCCTCGCGCTGTCGGCGACCGCGACCGCGCTCGGCATCTTCCCCGTCGCGGCGGTCGCGGTCCTGCTGGGCGCAGACCGGATCATGGATTCCATGCGGGTGTTCGTGAATCTCCTCGGCAACTGTGTCGCGACGTTCGTCGTCTCGAACTGGGAAGGCCAGCTCGACAAGCAGCAGATGCGCGACGCCGTCGACGGAAAGCTCACCCCGGGATCCGCGGACCCCTTCGAGCAACCACCCGTCGTGGCCGAGTTCGAGTCACGTCAGTAGCTTGCCGGGATGCCGAACACCCTGATCGCGTCGCGATACATGCCGAGCTGCTGTTCCTTGGTCAGGGGCATGAATTCGGCGATCAGCTGACCGGCACTGGTGATCGCGCTCATCGCCCCGACCACCGGCAGTCCGGCGACGTTGAAATCGACCGTTGCCCTGCGGATGTGGTTGGCCGACGTCACGAGAATCGCGCCGCCCGCGCCGAGGGAACGGGCGAGCGGGACCGAGTTGAGGGCGTTGCCCACCGTCGATCCGGCGCGATGCTCGGGGTGGATGCGGTCTGCCGGGACACCGTGCGACCGCAACCACCCTTCCATCGCGGCGGCCTCGGTGATGCCGTTCTGCGGGTTGCCGCCGGTGACGATGATCGGCGACAACGGCGACACCCACGACTGGACGAGTGCGGCCTGCAGTCGGTTGACCAACTCCGGCCGCATCGTGCCGTCGGGGAGCAGTCCGAAGCCCAGGACGATGATCGCGGTGGACGGCCCCTGGATGGCCGGTAGTGGATTGGGGG
Organism: Rhodococcus sp. WS4; assembly: GCA_006543605.1. Lineage (GTDB taxonomy): Bacteria > Actinomycetota > Actinomycetes > Mycobacteriales > Mycobacteriaceae > Rhodococcus_F. The sequence goes on along the minus strand of RRBB01000001.1, from coordinate 64,303 downwards.
GTGTGAACGACGCGATTCTGATCGCGTTCAGCATGCCGTCGACACCGGCACGCATGCCACCGTCCATCCCGCCCAGCCGGGCGAGCGCGGCCTCCCGGGTGATCAGGTCGCCCGCGGCGTCGGCGTAGATGGCTTGCAGGGCCACCGCGTTGGTGTCGCCCGGCTCCCCGGCGACGGCGCCCCCGATGTCCGCGAGCGCGCCGCGGGTGTCGCCGGCGGCGAATCTGCCCTGCGCGCTGTTGAACAGGTCGGCCGCCGACGCGGACGCCGTCGCGGTGGTCGACACCGCGAGGGTCAGGCAGAAGGCGGCGGTCATGACGGTGGCGAGCAGCGCCCGAACTGCTGTGGAGAGGGGCCTGACACGGGTGTGCGTCACTCTGAGACCTTTCCGTCGGATTCTTCACTGAAGTACGTGCGATGTCCGTGGAGCGTCGGCGCCAGTGTAGTGATACTCGTGGGGCTGGTGGGAAAATTGTTACTTACCGTTACCTGCTGTCGATAGAGGACAGAAGATGTCCGCGATCGATGGCATCCTGAGGCGCATGCGGGAAACTTCGGCACGACTCCTCCGGCTGCTCTCCCTGCTCCAGACCCGAAAGGACTGGTCCGGGGCGGAACTCGCCGACCGCCTCGGGATCACCCCACGTACCGTCCGGCGGGACGTGGAGAAACTCCGCGACCTCGGGTACCCCGTCGACGCAACGGTCGGGGTGGGCGGTGGATACCAACTCGGCGCGGGCGCGGAGATGCCGCCACTGCTGCTCGACGACGAAGAAGTGCTGGCCGTCGCACTCGGTCTGCAATCCGGCGCAACCGGTTCCGTCGTCGGCATCGGTGAGGCGTCGATGCGGGCGCTCACCAAACTCCGCCAGGTGATGCCGTCGCGGCTGCGGCACCGCCTCGAGGCCTTGCAGGTCGACGTGGTCCACCGCGAGCCCGCGAAGAGCGCCGTGGACGCGCAGGTGCTGTCGGCCGTCGCCTCGGTGTGCCACAACCACGAACGGCTCCGGTTCGACTACCGCACCCACGACGGCACCGAGAGCCGCCGTGAAGTGGAGCCGTACCGGCTCGTCCGGTCCGGCCTGCGGTGGTACCTCGTCGCGTGGGACCTCACGCGCGCCGACTGGCGATCTTTCCGCATGGACCGCCTGACCCCGAAGATCCCGACCGGACCACGGTTCGGGCCCCGCGAACTGCCGCCGGGCGGCGCCGCGGAATTCGTCGCCCGCGGAATCAACCGGGCCGTCACCCGGATCCGGGCGCGCGTGCTTCTGCACGCGCCGATCGACGAGATGGCGACCCTGGTGCACGAAGACTGGGGAACACTCGAGGAAATGCCCGACGGACGGTGCGCGGTCGCGCTCGGCGGCGACTCCGTGCCGTCGATCGCCAACTGGCTCAGCGCATTCGGCGTCGACTTCACCGTCCTCGACCCTCCTGAGCTGCGCGAAGAGTGCCGACGGGTGGGTGAGCGTCACCGCCTTTTCGCCGACCGCTACGGTAACGCCTGACCGAGACGCCGTTCAGCCGTCCCCGTGGACCGAAAAATCCGTGGAACCGAACGGTTCTGCGCGGCGTCCAACCAGGTGACGGACAAAGAAAGGTCGGGGTAGTCGGGGATGCAGCACACAATTGTCGAGGAGGAGCGCGCGCGTGCGCCTGCGGGGGCGGGAACAATCGGGAAGGTGCTCGTCGGGGGCCATCTGGCGCTCGGTGGCGCGACGGTGGTGATCATGGCGTTCTCGCTGGCGTTCGTGTGCACTCTCGACAACGGAACCCAGCCGTGGACGTGGCCGAGCAGATATTCGACGGCATGGTTCGTCGCTACCTCCATCGGTGCCACCACGCTGTGGGCGCTCTTCGTGACGGGCATGGTGATCTTCTCGTCGCGACCCAGGCGGGCGCTCGGCACGGCCACCCTCTTCGTCGCCACCGCGCTCGGCGCGGCCGCGGTGATCGGACTGTTCGGACCGTCGGAGAGTTCCGCGCTGCAACTGTGGCTGGTCTGCGCCATGAATCTCGGCTATCAGGCGGCTCACCTGCGGTCCGGTTAAACAGCGACCACAGACGAGACAAGGCCCCACTCCGTGACGAGTGGGGCCTTGCTCGAACGTCATGTCCCGGCGAACCGGGAAGTCATGGCCGTTCTCAGATCAGGGTGACGCCGGTGGCCTGCGGGCCCTTGTTGCCCTGGCCGATCTCGAACGAAACACGCTGATTCTCCTCGAGCGTGCGGAAGCCGCCGCTCTGGATCTCCGAGTAATGGACGAACACGTCAGCGCTGCCGTCCTCGGGGGCGATGAAGCCGAACCCCTTCTCGGAGTTGAACCACTTCACGATGCCCTCTGCCATGTAAATCTCCTCTAACACAGTAACTTCTTCAGGCAACCGGCTCGGTTACCAGGGTCATTGACACGACCGTCTACGACAATTCCTGTGGAGGACGTCCAAACGCTCGCAACCATCGATTTGCGAGCGTGGGAAACACAAACACAAAACTTACGACCTCCAATAGTGAACCACACATCTGGTCGGTTGTCTCCCCCAGGGTGCGGTTCCCGCCCGTGAGTACTTGTTAACCGCCCGCGGTTGACAAGTACTCACGGCTGGGTGGAGGCGAGGCGGACGAACGCGGCGGCGTCGAGCGTCTCGCCACGTGTGGACGGTGCGATACCCGCCTCGAGCAGTCGTCGCTCGGCTTCCGCCGGCGAGCCCGCCCATCCGCCGAGTGCGGCTCGTAACGTCTTGCGGCGCTGAGCGAAAGCCGCGTCGATCACGGCGAAGACGCGGCGGCGGTGTGCGTCGTCGACCGGCCACGGCGGTTCGGCGTAACGGTCGATGCGCACGAGACCCGACTCGACTTTCGGGACGGGCCAGAACACGGCGCGCCCGACGGCACCCGCGCGACGGACCGAGCCGAAGAAATTGGCTTTCACGCTCGGCACGCCGTAGATCTTGCTGCCCGGGGACGCCGCCAGGCGGTCCGCGACCTCGGCCTGCACCATTACCAGAGCCGTGCGAAGGCTGGGCAGTTCGGAGAACAGGTGCAGCAGCACGGGCACCGCGACGTTGTACGGCAGATTCGCGACGAGCGCGGTGGGTTCGCCGGGAATCTCGGCGGGCTTGACCCGCATCGCGTCCGCGCCGACCACCGTCAGCCGGTCCGCGAGGTCCGGCGCACGATCGGCGACGGTGACCGGGAGGCGCGCGGCGAGGTTGGGGTCGATCTCGACGGCGATCACCTTGTCGACGACGTCGAGCAACGCCAACGTCAGCGAACCGAGTCCGGGGCCGACCTCGAGGACGGTGTCGTCGCGCCCCACCCCGGCGGTCGCGACGATGCGACGCACCGTGTTGGCGTCGTGCACGAAGTTCTGCCCCAACTGCTTGGTGGGGCGCACACCGAACTCCTCGGCTAGTGCGCGCACCTCGGCGGGGCCGAGCAGTGCGGCCTGACCTCGAGCGGCGGGGGGTATTTCGGCGTCGGACACCAGCCGAACTTTAACGCACGCCGAGCCTGCCCGAGCACGTCGGCCACGCTCCCCAGCCCTGCGTCTTCTGCGTCTTCGACGCGACGGCGATCTGCTCCTCGCGGGTGGCGAGGTCGGCGCGCGGTGCGTACTTGAGGCCGCCCTGGCGCTCCCAGGTGTTCTGGTCGAACTGGACGCCGCCGAAGAATCCGTTGCCGGTGTTGATGGCCCAGTTACCGGTGGCCTCGCACTGCGCGAGGGCGTCCCACACCGAGCCGTTCTCGACCGGCGGAACCTCGGTGCCCGGCTTCGCGCCGACCCGGATCACTTTCGGCTGAGCCGGCGTCGTGACCGTCGCGGACACCTGGTTACGTCCGATCTCCGTGCCGTTGACGGTGTTGACCGCGAACGTCACGTCCTGGACGCCGGGCAGTCCCGGGTTCTCGAGCACGGTGCGGCTCATGTTCATCGTCGGGTCCTCGATGCGCTGCTCCTCGGGGGCCAGCGGCAACGTCTCGACCTTCGTCTCGGTGCGGTCGCGGGTGACCGTGACGTCCATGCCCTCGGTCAGTGGAGTGTCCGCGGACGGAACGACGGTGTCGGCCTGCTCGAGCGGCGCGCCGTGGGCGGCGAGGAACTCCCCGACCGTCGGCGCGGCCATGCGCACGTCGGTGACCGGCAGGGCGCCGTCGGCGAGCTCGACAACGAGCGGGTTGAGCACGTCGAGTGCCGCACCGTCGAGCGGAAGTCGCTGCGAGCGGGATGCCGACACGTGGACGTCCTCGCCGAGGTCGAACTGCTTCAGTGCGTCGTCGACGGTGAGCGCGGTGGTCCAGACCGTCTTCGGCTGACCGTCCACGGTCAGGGACACTTCACGCGCGCGGCGCAGCACCACGGTGTCGCCGTCGGACAGGGTCGCGTCGCGTTCCGGCGCCACGACGTCGCGGTCACTGATCGAGTACCCGGCGTCGGACAGGGCGGCGTCGACGCTCGTGGTCATGGTGCTCAGCGAGATCGTCTCGCCGTCCACGTCGAGCGTGACGGTCTTGTGCCGGACCACGGCCATCACTCCGCCGGCGATCAAGGTGGCGAGAAGCAGGGCCACCACTGTGTACAGCAGCGGCGAGCGGGCCGAGTTGATCTTCGCGAAGGGTGACATCGGGTTCCTTTACTTCAGACCGTCAGCGGAGTCCGAGCTTGCTGGTGCAGGCGGGCCAGGCGCCCCAGCCCTGCGCCGCCTGGACCTTCTCGGCGACGGAGATCTGCTGTTCGCGGGATGCGAGGTCGGCGCGGGCGGCGTACTGGGATCCGCCGAACGCTTCCCAGGTGCTCTGGGTGAACTGCAGTCCGCCGAAGAATCCGTTGCCGGTGTTGATGGCCCAGTTGCCGGTGGCCTCGCAGTGCGCGATCGAATCCCAGGTGGAGGCGTTGGAGATGGCGAGTTCCTTCACACCGACCTTGACGAGTGCCGGCGCGGGCTCGCGGAGCACCTGCGAGCTGAGCTCCTGACGTCCGGCCTCGACGCCGTTGACCGTCTTCACGGTCGCGGTGACGGTGCGCTCGCCGGGAACTCCGGGGTTCTCGACGACGGTCTTGCCCTTGTCGAGCGCGGGATCCTCGACGCGGTTCTCGGGCGGCGCGATGGGGAGCGTCTCGGTGCGCGTCTCGGTGCGGTCGCGGGTCACGTGGATCTCGGCACCCTCGACCACCGGGGCGTCGGCCGGGGGCACGACGGTGTCGGCCTGCTCGAGCGGGGCGCCGTTGGCCGCGAGGAGCTCACCCACGGTGAGGGCGGCCAGACGGACGTCGGTTAGCGGGGCGCCGCCGTCGGCGACCTTGACGAGCTTGGCGTTGACGACCTCGAGCGAGGTCCCTTCGAGCGGCAGGCGCTCCGAGCGCGATGCCGAGACCTGGACGTCGTCGGCGAGTTCGAACTGCTTCAGTGCGTCGTCGACGGTGAGCGCGGTGGTCCACACGGTCTTGGGCTGACCGTCGACGGTGAGGCTCACCTCGCGGGCCCGGCGCAACACCACGGTGTCGCCGTCGGAGATCGACGCGTCGGCGGACGGAGCGACCGCGTCACGCTCGTTGACGGAGTACCCGGCGTCGTCGAGTGCGCCGCTGACATCGGAGGCCATCGTGCCGAGCGAGATGGTCTCGCCGTCGACGTCGAGCGTGACGGTCTTGTGCCGCGCCACTGCCAGCGCACCGCCCACGACGAGCGTCGCGAGCAGTGCTGCGACGACCACGTAGAGAAGGGGCGATTTGGCGTTGTTGATTCTGGCGAAAGGCGACACGTGAAATCCCAAGGCTGGCGAATGTTTGATCACGGTACGGTAACGAATCGGCGTTGGTCTGGCAACTTTGCCGCTACGACCTGCGTCCGAGATCACGAAAGGGTTGAGATCGGGGACAGTTTTCACTTCACCGGAATGAATCGCTTCTGGTCCGGACCACGTCAGGAACGCAGTATCTTGCGACATGCACCAAGAAGCCCGGAAGCGACCGGGCACTACTGACTGAGAAAGCTGGGGTTCCGTGCGCAGCAGATCCGATCGACTTCTGAGACTCGTCAGACGTCCGAGAGTGCCCGCGGTGATCGCCGCGCTGACGCTGCTCGTCACACTCGTCGCGCCCGGTCTCGCCGGCGCTCAAGAGCCCGCTCCGGGCAACAACTACAACATCGCCACCGACATCACGTTCGCCCCGTTCGAGTTCCAGGACGAGAGCGGCAAGCTCGTCGGAATCGACATGGACCTGCTCGCCGCCATCGCCGAGGACCAGGGGTTCACCTACCAGGTCAACGCCGTCGGCTTCGACGCGGCGCTCCAGGCGGTCACCGGCGGTCAGGCCAACGGCATGATCGCCGGCATGTCGATCACCGACGCCCGCAAGGCGACGTTCGACTTCTCCGACCCCTACTTCGAGTCGGGCGTGCAGATGGGTGTGCTCGAGAGCAACGACTCGATCACCTCGTACGAGGACCTGCGCGGCAAGTCCGTCGCGGTCAAGAACGGCACCGAGGGCGCCACGTACGCGGAGTCGATCAAGGATCAGTACGGGTTCACCACCAAGTACTTCGCCGACTCGTCGAGCATGTTCGACGAGGTCCGCACCGGTAACTCGGCGGCCGTGTTCGAGGACTACCCCGTCCTCGCCTACGGCATCAAGCAGGGCAACGGTTTCAAGACGGTCACCGACAAGGTCCCCGGCGCCAGTTACGGCTTCGCCGTCGCGAAGGGCCAGAACGCGCAGCTCCTGCAGGAGTTCAACGCCGGACTCGCCAACCTGAAGGCCAGCGGCCAGTACGACGAGATCCTCGACACCTATCTGAACTCCGACGCATCCGACGACGACAACTCGATCCTCGGCCTCATCAAGAGCACCTACCCGCTACTGCTCGAGGGGCTGTGGCTCACGATCGTCCTCACCGTGGTCTCGATCGCCATCGCACTCGTCCTCGGCGCGATCTTCGGCCTGTTCCGGGTGTCGACCAACATCGTCCTGCGCGGCATCGGCACCACGTACGTCGACGTGTTCCGCGGCACCCCGCTGCTGGTGCAGGCCTTCTTCATCTACTTCGGCATTCCCGCGGCTCTGGACTTCCAGATGTCGGCGTTCACGGCGGGCATCATCACACTGAGCCTCAACGCGGGCGCGTACATGGCCGAGATCGTGCGCGGCGGCATCCTGTCCGTCGACAAGGGCCAGATGGAAGCGTCGCGAAGCCTCGGCATCAGCTACCTGAAGTCGATGCAGAAGGTCGTGATGCCGCAGGCCGTCCGGACGATGATCCCGTCGTACATCAACCAGTTCGTGATCACGTTGAAGGACACGTCGATCCTGTCCGTGATCGGGCTCGCCGAGCTCACTCAGACCGGGCGGATCATCATCGCCCGCAACTTCCAGTCCTTCAACATGTGGCTGATCATCGGCGTGATGTATTTCATCATCATCATGGCGTTGACGAAGCTGTCGAACCGGCTCGAGAAGAGGATCAACAAGTGACCGAGACACCGGTGACGGAGAACAAGGCCGAGACCGCCGACCCGAAGATCCGGGTGAAGGGTCTGAAGAAGTCATTCGGCGACAACGAGGTCCTCAAGGGCATCGACGTCGACATCGCGAGCGGTGAAGTGGTCTGCGTGATCGGACCGTCGGGCTCCGGCAAGAGCACATTCCTGCGCTGCCTCAACCGGCTCGAGGACATCACCGGCGGCAACGTCGTGGTCGACGGCTTCGACGTGAGCGACAAGAAGATCGACATCGACCGCGTGCGCCAGCACATCGGCATGGTCTTCCAGCACTTCAACCTGTTCCCGCACATGACGGCGATCCAGAACGTGATGCTCGCGCCCGTGCAGACCAAGCGGGCCTCCAAGGAGGAGGCGCGGGCGACGGCGGTCCGGCTGCTCGAGCAGGTCGGGCTGGCGGAGAAGGCGGACGCGAAGCCGGCGAACCTGTCCGGTGGGCAGAAGCAGCGCGTCGCGATCGCCCGGGCGCTGGCCATGAACCCGGACATCATGCTGTTCGACGAGGCCACCAGCGCTCTGGACCCCGAGATGGTGGGCGAGGTGCTGCAGGTCCTGCGCGACCTCGCGAAGGGCGGCATGACGATGGTCGTGGTCACGCACGAGATGGGCTTCGCCCGCGAGGTGTCCGACCGGGTGATCTTCATGGCCGACGGGTACGTGGTGGAGGAGGGAACCCCGGAGCAGATCTTCGGCGACCCGCAGCAGTCCCGCACCCAGGACTTCCTGAACAAGGTCCTCTAGGTACGTGAGTGGCGAAGTGTGCCGGGGCACACTTCGCCACTCACATACGGGTCAGACGGTGGCGGGTTCCTTCGCGGCCCACCGCACCTTGTCGCCGAGCAGTCCGTCGACACCGAAGCGGCCCGATCCGACGACGGCGAGCAGCAGCGAGCCGACGCCCAGAGCCAGCACCAGCTCGTAGCCGCCCTCGCTCGCGAAGATTCCCTTGTCGACGTGGACGAGGAAGAAGGCGCCGACCATGTCGAGAAAGAGCAGGATGCCGAAGATCGGGACGGCCGCGCCGATGATGAGTGCGATTCCGCCGATCAGCTCGATCCACGTCGCGAGGAACGCCGAGACGCCGGGAAGCGGAACCCCCATGGCCTCGAAGCCGGCGGTCGTGGCGTCGAGGCCGTTGGTGAAGGCCTTCTGCCAGCCGTGGGCGAGGAAGATGACGCCGATGCCGACCCGGGCGACGAGGATTCCCAGGCTTCGAACTGCGGGGTTGTTCATGGATGTGCCTTTCATCGAGGTGTCCCCGCGCGACCGGGACGACCAGTGGTTGAATCGGAAACGATCCTAAATTGGTTAAGTTGAAACTTCAACTTAAGGCCTGCGGCCCTGTGCGTGCTGGACGAGTCCAGAGACTCGCTAACCACTCACGGGCCGGAGGCCGTAGACGCGCTCGGCGGTCGCGGTGGACGCCTTCGCCAGTTCCTCCGGGTCCTCGCCGCGGATCTCGGCGAGCGCCCGGACCGTGTACGGGAGGCAGTACGGCTCGTTGGGCGCCCCCCGGAACGGGTGGGGTGTGAGGAACGGCGCGTCCGTCTCGACGATCAGCTGGTCCGAGGGCACCAGTGGCGCCGCCTCCCGCAGGGCCTTCGCGTTCTTGAAGCTGACGGTGCCGGAGAAGCTGAGGACGTAACCGGCGTCGACACACTCGCGTGCCACCTCGGCGTCCGAGGAGAAGCAGTGGAAGATCACCGTCTCCGGCGCCCCCTCCTCCCGCAACACCTGCAGTAGCGCCTGGTCGGCTTCGCGGTTGTGGATCATCAGCGTCTTGCCGAGCCGCTTCGCGAGGTCGATGTGCCAGCGGAAACCCTCGGTCTGCTCGGGGATCGTGGCGCAGCCGTCGAGTTTGCCGGGCCAGTAGAAGTCGAGCCCGGTCTCCCCCACCGCGACCACCCGCGGATCGCCGGCGAGCCGCTCGATCTCCGCCCTGGTCGCGTCGTCGAGCACGTTCGCCCTCGTCGGGTGGATGGCCACGGCCGCGTAGACGCGGGGATCCCAGTGCGCCGCGTCGACGGCGAACTGCGCGGCCGCCAGATCGTCGGCCACCGTGACCACCCGCTCCACCCCGACAGCGGCGGCCCGGTCGACGATCGCCGTGACGCTCGCGGCGTCCGACGCACCACAAGCGTCGAGATGGGTGTGCGAGTCGACGAGCGGGAACAGCGGCGCGGGGGCTTCCGGGGCGGGACGGTCTTTGCTCATGCGGACATTGTCGACGCCCGCCGCCGCGCGTGTCACATGCGGTACTTTCTCCCCGACGGGGAGGGAGCCGTGTCCATGACTTCGAGCTCGATGAACGGCCGCGTGATCGCGGTGACCGGTGGCGCGAGGGGTATCGGCCGGGAAATCGCCCGACACCTGACGCTCGCCGGCGCACGGGTCGCGATCGGCGACGTCGACGGCGCCGCCGCCCGGCGGACCGCGGAGGAACTCGGCCGGGCGGGCGGAACGGTGGAGGGCCTCGAACTGGACGTCACCGACACCGAGTCGTTCTCCGCGTTCCTCGCGGGGGTCGAGGATCACTGGGGACCGGTCGACGTGCTCGTCAACAACGCCGGCGTCATGTGGGTGGGGCGGTTCGACGAGGAACCCGAGTCCGCGGCCGACCGGCAGCTCGCGGTGAACCTGCACGGCGTCATCCGCGGGATGAAACTGGCGGCCCCGGCGATGCGTGAGCGCGGCCGCGGTCAGATCGTCACGGTGGCGTCGGCCGCGTCGAAGGTCGCACCGCCCGGCGAATCGACGTACGCCGCGACGAAGCACGGCGTGCTCGGCTACCTGACCGGCGTCCGTGAGGAGCTGCGCGGGTCGGAGGTACAGATCTCGGTGATCATGCCGGGTGTCGTCGACACCGAACTCGCGGCCGGGACCGCGACGGGCGCGGCGAAGCTGCTGACCCCCGCCGAGGTCGCGGAAACCGTGGTCGCGGTGATCCGGCGTCCCCGGTTCGAGGTCACCATCCCCCGGTACGTCGGCCCGCTCGCCCGGCTGGTCACCGTCTTTCCGCAGTTCGCCCGCGACTTCGCGATCCGGCGGATGGTTCCCGACCAGGTGCGGTCCACGGACAAGACAGCCCGCACGGCGTACGAGTCACGCGCCGTCCCCGACGAGGACGGCGCCGGCCGGGACTGAACCCGAATCTGCGCGTCACGAAACGGCGGCGCGCAGATAGAGTGGTCGCACCATGAATGCTGCTGATTCCACCGCCTCGCGGCCACCTTTCTATCTGACGACGGCGATCGCGTACCCGAACGGCGTCCCGCACATCGGCCACGCCTACGAGTACATCTCCTCCGACGCCCTCGCACGGTTCAAGCGTCTGGACGGTTTCGACGTCTTCTTCATGACGGGAACCGACGAGCACGGTCTGAAGATGCAGCAGACCGCGGCCAAGGAAGGCATCGACGTCCGCGAGCTCGCCGCGCGGAACTCCGACGTGTTCGAGGCCATGGACAAGTCCCTGAACATCTCGTTCGACCGGTTCATCCGCACCACGGATGCCGATCACGAGGAAGCCAGCAAGGCGATCTGGCAGAAGATGCTCGACAACGACGACATCTACCTCGACACCTACTCGGGCTGGTACTCGGTCCGCGACGAGGCGTTCTACACCGAGGCCGAGACGACGCTGCAGGAGGACGGTTCGCGCCTGTCCACCGAGACCGGCACGCCCGTCGAGTGGACCGAGGAGTCCACCTACTTCTTCAAGCTGTCCGAGTACCAGGACAAGTTGCTCAGCCTGTACGACGAGCACCCCGACTTCATCGCGCCCGCGACGCGGCGCAACGAGATCGTCAGCTTCGTCAAGGGCGGACTGAAGGACCTGTCGATCTCCCGCACGACATTCGACTGGGGCGTTCCGGTGCCCGGACATCCCGACCACGTCATGTACGTGTGGGTCGACGCGCTCACCAACTACCTGACAGGCGCCGGATACCCGGACACGGACTCCGAGCAGTTCGGCAAGTTCTGGCCGGCGAACCTGCACATCATCGGCAAGGACATCACCCGGTTCCACACGGTGTACTGGCCGGCGTTCCTGATGTCGGCGGGAATCGAGTTGCCGAAGCGTGTCTTCGTGCACGGATTCCTCTACAACAAGGGCGAGAAGATGTCGAAGTCGGTCGGCAACGTCGTCGACCCGGTCGCCATGGTGGAGCAGTACGGTCTCGACGCCGTCCGCTTCTTCCTGCTCCGCGAGATCTCCTACGGTCAGGACGGCAGCTACAGCCACGAGGCCATCGTCACCCGGATCAACGCCGACCTGGCGAACGAACTCGGCAACCTCGCCCAGCGTTCGCTGTCGATGGTCGCGAAGAACTGCGACGCTCAGGTCCCGACACCCGGTGTCCTGACCGAGGACGACACGGCCATGCTCGCGCAGGCGGATGCGCTGCTGGAGCGGGTGCGCGCCGAGTACGACGTCCAGGCACTGCATCTCGCACTGGAGGCGATCTGGTCGGTTCTCGGCGAGACCAACCGGTACTTCTCCAAGCAGGAGCCCTGGGTGCTGCGCAAGACGGACCCGGAGCGGATGGCGACGGTGTTGTATGTGACGCTCGAGGTGGTGCGGATCGTGGGCATCCTCGTGCAGCCGGTGATGCCGGACGCCGCGGAGAAGATCCTGGACCTGCTGGGTCAGAAGAGCGACGCGCGGCAGTTCAGCGACCTTCCGGCGCGAATCGTGGCGGGCACACCGCTGCCCGCGCCGTCGGGCGTGTTCCCGCGTTACGTGGAGGACTGATCCGCGCGGGGTCCATTCTTGTCGGACCCCGCATGCACACTCTCCCCCATGACGCCGAATAGAACATACATTCGATCTTTTCAGGGTGGATTCGGGAACGGAGCACGCGTGTTCGACGACGAAGTGAGCCCTCAGGCGGCGGCGGCGGTCCACACCCTGATGGGTGAGTTGTCGGCCGCGTACGAGCGTGGGTGGCAGCCCGCCGACGTCGTGCACCTGGCGCGGAGATCGAAGGAGCCGTCCGACGCGGCGCTCGCGGCGGCGGTGGTGTTGCACGAGGCGGAACGCACGCGTGCCGCGCACCGGGCGCCGCGCGACTGGGTGGAGCAACTCCGCACCATCGGGGAGCAGCACCCGGGCGCGTCGCGTCTGGCGGCGCGGGTTCCGGTCGACGGTCCCGACGTTCGGGCGCTGGCCGCCGGATTGTTGTTCGAGGATCCGTATCACTCCGTCTATCAGCTCACCGACCTGTCGGTGACGTGGACGAACCTGCCCGGCTGGACGGTGCTCACTCCCCCGCCGTCGACGTGGCCGGTCGTGCGGGTCGCCGACCCGGCCGCGGCGATGTCGGGCGAGACCGAGGCCGACGCCAAGGTGCTCAACCGGATTCGCGGGCTCCTCGCCAAGGCGGAGGCCACCGATTTCGCGGAGGAGGCGGAGATCTTCACGGCGAAGGCGCAGGAGTTGATGACGCGCTACGCGATCAACGCCGCCCTCCTCCACACCCAGAACGGCGCCGGCAACACGGCGGTGCACAGTCGGCGGATTCACCTGGAGAATCCGTACGTCAAGGAGAAGGTGCACCTCCTCACCGAGATCGGCGACTCCAATCGGGTGCGCACGGTGTGGTTCAGCTCCCTCGCCATCGCGACCGTGGTCGGGACCCCACTCGACCTCCAGCAGGTCGACATGCTGTTCACCTCATTGCTGGTGCAGGCCACGCGCGCAATGCAATTCGCCGACGCCGAGAGTCGCAGCGGTTCACGCACCACGTCGTTCCGGAAGGGTTTCCTCGCCGGCTTCGCCAGTCGCATCGGGCAGCGGTTGCGCGACGCCGACAGCAGGGCCACGGCCGAGGCGGCCGACGAGGCGTCGATCCCCGTCGACGACCTCCTCCCGATTCTGGCCACCAAGTCCGAGGCGGTCGACGCCGAGTTCGACCGCCTGTTTCCGCGCACCCGTAAGGCGCGTGGCCGCGCCGTCGACGCCAACGGCTGGTACGCCGGGCAGGCTGCCGCCGACGACGCCTCGCTGGCTCCCGGCGAGCGCGCCCTCCGACGCTGACGTGCCCTAGTCTTTGCGGGACGCCAGCACCGTTTCGTAGAGTTCCCGCTTCGACACACCGGTGGTGGCGACGAGCGCGCACGCATCCTTGAGCCGGGTGCCGTCCGCGACGAGTCGCTCGACCTCGTCGACCAGGTCGGCGGGGTCGGATGCGACGAGGGTGGCGCCTTCCAGCACCACCGTGATCTCGCCGCGGACACCGTCGGCGGCCCACTCGGCGAGTTCGGCGAGGGTGCCGCGGCGGACCTCCTCGTACGTCTTGGTCAGTTCTCGGCAGACGGCGGCGCGGCGGGTGCCGCCGAGCACTTCGACGGCGTCGGCCAGGCAGTCGGCGAGCCGGTGCGGCGCCTCGAAGAACACGCAGGCGCGCTGCTCGGCCACCAACGCCTGCAGCCACGTCTTGCGCTGCCCCTGTTTCCGGGGCGGGAAGCCGTCGAAGCAGAATCGTTCGACGGGCAACCCGGACAGGGCGAGCGCCGTCGTCACCGCCGAGGGTCCGGGCAGGCATGTCACCGCCAGATCCTCGGCCACGCACGCGGACACCAGCCGGTACCCGGGGTCGCTCACGGACGGCATGCCCGCGTCGGTGACGAGGAGAACGGTCTTGCCGGACGCGACGTCCGCGACGAGCGCCGGGAGCCGGGCGGTCTCGACCTGGTCGTAGAAGCTGACGACCTTCCCGGTGATGGTCACGTCGAGCGCGGAGGCGAGTGCTTTGGTGCGGCGGGTGTCCTCGGCGGCGACGACGTCCGCTGTTTCCAGCGCCGTACGCAGCCTCGGCGAGGCGTCACCCACGTCCCCCATCGGTGTTGCGGCGAGCACTAGGCGACCAGTCATGACCCACAGCCTACGATTGCGGCGTGACGATGCTGACGGACGAGCGACCGACGCCCTCCGCACGACAGCCGTCTGTGATCGGTCCGGCGCCGCTCGTGCCGCCGCCCGACTTCGGTCCCGTCGACCGTGCCCGCGGCTGGGTGGTCACGCTGTTCGTCACCGCGATCGCGGCGATCACCCGGTTCACGATGCTGGGGTACCCCACCGACGCGGGCACTCCGGTGTTCGACGAGAAGCACTACGCGCCGCAGGGCTGGCAGGTGCTGACGGGCGGCTGGCTCGAGGACAACCCCGGCTACGGGCTGGTGGTGCATCCGCCGATCGGGAAACAGCTGATCGCGATGGGCGAGGCGATTTTCGGCTACAACGGCTGGGGTTGGCGATTCGCCTCCGCGGTGGCCGGGACGATCATGATCCTGCTGGTGATCCGCATCGTTCGCCGGCTCACCCGGTCGACGCTGATCGGCGGCCTCGCGGGGATCCTGCTGGTCGCGGACGGCGTCACGTTCGTCTCTTCCCGGCTGGGCATGCTCGACATCTTCCTGTCGCTGTTCGCCGTGGCCGCTCTCGGCTGCGTGGTCGTGGATCGTGACCAGGTTCGCGAGCGCATGGCGTGGGTCTACGACGAGGGACGGATCGGCGACAGCGATTGGGGTCCGCGGCTCGGTGTGCGGTGGTGGCGTTTCGGCGCCGGAATCATGCTGGGTCTGGCGTGCGGCACCAAATGGTCGGGCATCTACTTCATTGCGTTCTTCGGGCTGCTCAGCGTGGCATTCGATGTGTCGGCGCGGCGCGCCTACGGGGTGCGTCGCCCGTGGCTGGGCGCCGGCGTCCGCGACGTGGGTCCGGCGCTGTACGCGCTGGTCGTCGTGCCGCTGTTCGTGTATCTCGCCAGCTACTGGGCGTGGTTCGCCAGCGAGACGGGCGTGGACCGGCATGCGGTCGGCAACGAGATCGGAACGGACGGCGCCTGGTCGTTCGTGCCGGGAGCGCTGCGGTCGCTGTGGTACTACAGCGGCAACGTCCTCGATTTCCATTCGGGTCTCACCAATTCGGCGGGCAACCATCACCCGTGGGAGTCGAAGCCGTGGACGTGGCCGATGGGTCTGCGCCCGATGCTGTATTACTTCGCCGAGGGTGATCACGTCACCGGTTGCGGCGCGTCCAGTTGCGTGAAGGCCGTCATGCTCATCGGGACGCCCGCCATGTGGTGGCTGGCGCTGCCGATGCTCGGATGGGCCCTGTGGCAGACGGTGGTGCGGAAGGACTGGCGTTACGCCACCGTCCTCACCGCGTACGGCGCCGCGTTCCTGCCGTGGCTGACCACCCTGGACCGCCAGATGTACTACTTCTACGCGGTGGCGCTGGCGCCGTTCATGGTGATGGGTCTCGCGCTGGTCCTCGGCGACATCCTGGGCAGCGCGAAGGCGTCGTTCGAACGACGCACCACCGGTCTGCTCGCCGTCTGCCTGTACGTGGGTCTGGTGGTGGCCAACTTCATCTGGCTGTGGCCGATCCTGACGGCCGTCCCCATCACCCCGGAGACGTGGCAGCATCAACTGTGGCTCCCGAGCTGGCGTTGACGCCCTCCCACATGAGTCGAGCCGCCCGGGTCCCGTGGGGACACCGAGCGGCTCGCGGACTGTTCCTCTAGCGGGATCGGATCCGGTCGCGGCGACGCTTCGCCGCCACACTCCGCATCTCCCTGCGCATTTCCCGGCCGTCGACGATGAGCTGGTCGCGGGACAGGTCCTTGTAGAGCGAGAAGCACAACCCGATCATCACGAGGACGAACGGCGCCGCAGCGATGATCGTCATCGTCTGCAGTCCGTCGAGGGCGGTGTCACCACCGGTCCACAGGATGAGCGCGGCCACGCCTCCGGTGAGCACACCCCAGAACACGACCACCCAGCGCTGCGGTTCCAGCGACCCACGCTGCGACAGCGTGCCCATCACCATCGACGCGGCGTCCGCTCCGGAGACGAAGAAGATTCCCACGAGGATCATCACGAGGACGGTGGTGATGCCGGTGAGCGGCAGGTGGTCGAGCATGCCGAACAGCTGCCCTTCCTGGGTGTCCTGTCCGGCGAGGTCGATTCCGTCGCGCTGCTCGTTGATTCCCGCTCCACCGAAGATCGCGAACCACGCGAGGCTCACGGCACTGGGCACCACGATCACGCCGACCACGAACTGGCGGATGGTCCGGCCGCGGCTGATGCGCGCCAGGAACATGCCGACGAAGGGGGTCCAGGAAATCCACCACGCCCAGTAGAAGATGGTCCACGACGACAACCATTCACCGGTCGCCGGGTCGGATGATGCCCCGGTGCGGGCCGACATCTGCGCGAGCTGCGCGGCGTACGCGCCGATCGTCGTCGGCAGCAGGTTGAGGATCAGGACCGTCGGGCCCACGACGAACACGAACAGGGCCAGGATGATGGCGAGCACCATGTTGGTGTTCGAGAGCCACTGGATGCCCTTCGCGACACCCGAGACGGCGGACGCCACGAAGGCCAGGGTCAGCAGGGCGACGATGGCGACCAGCAGGAAGGTACTGACCTGTGACATCCATCCGACGACCTGGAAGCCGGAACCGATCTGCAGTGCGCCGAGGCCCAGCGAGGCGGCGGTGCCGAACAGTGTCGCGAAAATTGCGAGCACGTCGATGAACTTGCCGATCGGGCCCTCCGCGCGGCGACCGAGCAGCGGGATGAACGCGGAGCTGAACAGTTGTTTGCGTCCCTTGCGGTACGAACCGTATGCGATCGACAGTCCGACGACCGCGTACATCGCCCAGGGGTGCAGGCTCCAGTGGAACATGGTGGTGGCCATGGCAGTTCCGATGCCACCGTTCGACCCGGGAGGGGGTGTCACGTAGTGCGCGAGCGGTTCGGCGACACCGAAGAACATCAGTCCGATGCCCATCCCGGCGCTGAACATCATTGCGATCCAACTGACCGTCCGGAACTCGGGCTTCTCGCCGTCCTTGCCGAGCGGAATGTGACCGAACTTGCTGAACGCGAGCCACAGTGAAAAGAGGACGAACCCGGATGCCGACAGGACGAACAACCAGCCCATGTCGGTGACCAGCCAATCGAGCGCCTTACCGGTCGTGGTGTCGAGATTGTCGGGGGACAGGAGCCCCCAGACGACGATTGCCGAGACCGCAGCGGCGGCCACGGAGAACACGACGTAATCGGTGCGTACACCGACCCGTTTGAGCCCTCCGCCGACGTCGGCGTCCGCGGTCTCGGAACCTTGATCAGGCAGATCAGTATTCATTGCCATGAACAACTACGTTGGTCATTTTCGGTGGTAAAAGCAAGCTAGCCCACCGCTTCACACCGAATGGATACCCCGTGGGCGGTATCGTTACGCTGCGATTTTGCCCCATCCCGAGCCTCTTCCGAGAAGCCCGTCGATGCTGAGCCGTCCGGCACCGATCACAGCGAGAAGTAGCGACCCGACGCCGAGCGCGACGACGAGTTCGTACCCGCCGTTCGTGACGAAGACACCCTTGTCTGCATGCACCAGAATCAGCGCGCCGAGCATGTCGAGAAACAGCAGGATTCCGGCGATCGGTGTGGCCACCCCCACGATGAGAGCAAATCCACCCGCGAGTTCGATAGTGGCGGCCGCAACAGCCGAGACGTCGGGAAGCGGAACGCCCATGTCGGCGAACGACGCCTGCGTGGCCTTCACCCCGTAGTCGAAAAACTTCTGCCAACCGTGCGCGACGAAGACGACGCCGAGTCCTATCCGGGCAATCAGTAGTGCGAGGTCGCGGAAGAGTGCGGAAGCCATACCGAGCGTCTACCTTTCTGGGTCACACCTCATGGGGTCACACCTTCTGGATACGGCGCCGTCCTCATTCGGCGCCGCGGAGCGCGGCCTGCACGAAGCCGAGGATCTCCTCGTCGGAAACCCCCAGCTTCCGCAGATCCTGCACGTAACCTGTTGCGGCCTTCTCGGCCCCGGCGCGAATGGGGTCACCGCCGCTCGCGATGAACGTGCCCTGCTTGCCCCGGGTTTCGATCACACCCTGCTCGCCGAGTTCCCGGTACGCCTTCGCGACCGTGTTCGGTGCGAGACCCACCTCGACGGCGAGCGCGCGGACCGTGGGGATCTTCGTTCCCGCGATCAACTGCCCGCTGCGCACCTGTTCGATGATCTGCAATCGCAACTGATCGAACGGGGCGGTCGACGAATCCGGATCGATGTCGATGTACACGGCCGGCGCCACCTCCGTTGTTCCACGCGTTGTATCAGACCGTAGTTGCGCGGTTGCAGCGCCGCAATGGTTACACCGCGGCGACGGCCTGATCGATCGGCGTGGGACCGGACGTCAGCATGAGCGTCTTCTTCGCCGTGTGCGGGTTGTCCAGAAGCGCCGCGACCACCGCGGCGACGTCGGCGCGCGTCACGGTGCCCCGTTCGAGGGGAGGCGCGGTGAGAGTGACGTGACCTGTCGGGTCGTCGTCGAGCAGACCGCCCGGACGGACGATGGTCCAGTCGAGGTAGGTGCGGGCGCGCAGATCTTCCTCGGCGGCCGTCTTCGCGACGAGGTAGGCGGCGAACACGTCGTCGGTGCCCTCGGGAATCGGCTCGCCCGCCCCGAAGGAACCGACCTGAACGAATCGGCGCGTACCCGCCTTCTCGGCGGCGTCGGCGAGGAGGACCGCGGCCCCGCGGTCGACGGTGTCCTTGCGGGCGACACCGCTGCCCGGACCGGCGCCGGCGGCGAACACCGCGGCGTCCGCACCCACGAGGATTTTCGCCACGTCGTCGGCGCTCGCCGTCTCCAGGTCGATCACCACCGGTTCGGCTCCGAGCGCCGCCACCGCGTGCTCGTGGTCGGGGTTGCGAATCAACGCGACCGCACGGTCTCCACGCGCGGTGAGAATCTTGATGAGGTGACGGGCGATCTTCCCGTGTCCACCCGCGATGACGATGCGTCGCGGAGTGGCGTCCCTGTGCTCGGCCATGACCGATCTCCCTCTTTCGTCGACTATTCACGAGTTACTACCCATAGTGCAGCGCTCCGTGCGGGCAGCTTTGTTCCCACCGTGCAGAATGTCGGATATGGCGAACACCGCGACCATCTACCACAACCAGCGCTGCAACACGTCCCGCACCGTCCTCGGACTGATCCGGGACGCGGGCATCGAGCCGACCGTCGTGAAATACCTCGAGACCCCGCCCTCGCGGGACGGATTGCGCAAACTTCTCGACGACGCCGGACTGAAGCCGAGCGAGGCGATCCGCAAGAAGGAGGCCGTCTTCAAGGAACTGGGGCTCGCGCAGGCGTCCGAGGACGAACTGCTCGAAGCCATGGTCGACAACCCCATCCTCATCGAGCGGCCGATCGTCGTGACGGACAAGGGCACCGTCCTCGCCCGCCCGGCCACGAAGGTCAGCGAGGTCCTCTAGGCGCTCCGCGCACGTGCGCCTTTGTGGTTGCTCCAACTACCAGAAAGGCGCACGGGCGGCGGAGCCGCCTACAGCGGGTCGCGGGCCACCGGACAGGACATGCAGCGGGGGCCGCCGCGGCCGGAGCCGAGTTCGGAACCGGCGATTCGCAGCACCTCGATGCCCGACGCCTCGAGCCGGGCGTTGGTCTCGACGTTCCGTTCGTACGCGACGACGACGCCGGGTGCGAGCGCGAGTGTGTTGTTTCCGTCGTCCCACTGTTCGCGTTCGGCGGTGACGTTGTCGAGTCCGGTGTCGATGACGCGCAGTTTGCCGATGCCCATGGCCTCGGCGGCGGCGGTGAGGAACGGATCGGCTCCGCGGATCGACACACCCTTGTCCTCACGGTGAATCGTGAACGCCGACAGCGTGTCCTGGATGATCGGGTACATCACGACGGCGTCGTGGTCGACCATCGTGCACACGGTGTCGAGGTGCATGGACGCCCGGGCCTGCGCGATGGGCACCACCAGCACCGTGTGCGCGAGTTCGTCCTCGAAGACGCTGCGCGCCAACGCCTCGGCGCCGGCGGGGGTGGTGCGCTCACCCACTCCGACGGCGACGACGCCCGGCGCGAGGAGCAGGACGTCGCCGCCTTCGACGGGGGCGGTGTGGGATTCGTAGGCGCGCCGGGCGCCGCGGAAACGCGAGTGGTGGGCGTAGATGATGTCGGTGAGGGACGTCTCGCGGACGCGGGCGGGCAGCGCCAGCGACGTGATGGCGACGCGGGGGCCGATCCAGAACGACGAGTCCCGGGTGAACAGCAGGTTGGGCAGCGGGTCGATGACGAAGTCGCCGCCGTGGTGCATGCGTCGGACCAGCGACGCCGTGTTGGCGGCGACGGGGAGTTCGTCGAAGGTCATGCCGGCGGTGAGGATGGTGGAGAGTTCGTCTGCGGGGACGCCGCGGAGGTGGGCGGCCAGTTCCTGCGCCAGGGTGTGCCCGAGTTTGCGTGGATCCACGGCCGCGCCGATGCCGTGGATGCGGGCGGCGCCGCTGGCACCGAGCGTCTCGGTGAGCAGGTCGGACAGCAGCAGGACCTCGACGCCGCGGCTGCGGAGCAGGTCGGCGAACGCGTCGTGCTCTTCCTGCGCGCGGTCGACCCACGGCAGTCCGTCGAAGAGGAGTTGGTCGTTGTTGCGGGGCGTCAGCCGCTTCAGTTCGTCCCCGGGACGGTGCAGGAGGACGGCACGAAGCTGCCCGACTTCGGAGTTGGCCCCCAGCGGTGCAGAACCGGACGCGTTCATGTCTAGACGGTAATGCCGGCGGGCCCGGCAGGCACGCTCAAACACTCCGCCGCCGAACGTGTCCCTCGGCTTCCCGGGCGAGTACCGTGAAACGGCGGAGGTATCTCATGGACGAGAACTCGACTCTCTCGCCGGCGCACTCGGATGCGGCGGCGAGTTCGTCTGCCAACGCACCGCCGCTCCCCGCCGTGCCGGACGCTCTGGCCCCGTTCGCCGGTCTCTGGCGAGGCGAGGGCGAGGGCGCCTACCCGACGATCGACGATTTCGCGTACACCGAGGAGATCGAGTTCTCCCCGACCGGTAAACCGTTCCTGGCGTACCGGTCTCGGACGTGGGAGGTCGGTAGCGGGCGGCCACTGCATTCGGAGTCGGGGTATCTGCGGCTCGTCGCCGAGGACGAGGCGGAACTTGTCGTCGCCCAGCCCACCGGTTTCGCGGAGATCCACCGCGGTCAGATCCGGGAGGGAATCATCGAGTTGTCGATGGTGTCGCTGTGCGCGTCGCCGGACGCCAAACCGGTGCACAGCATCCGGCGACAGTTGTCGGTGCGCGGCGGCGACCTCACGTACGACCTGTGGATGGCGCACGACCTGACGCCGCTCACCCACCACCTCCACGGGCACCTCCGCCGCGACTGACCTCGAGTATTGTTGAGGTAACCCGGTGAAAGGTTGCCCGTCGTGGAGATGCCCGAGTGGAGAGCGAAGGAACTGACGCCCGGACAGCTGTCGGAGCGCAGCGGCGTGGCCGTCTCGGCGTTGCACTTCTACGAGCGCGAGGGGCTGATCACCAGCAGGCGGACGTCGGGCAACCAGAGGCGCTACCGCCGGGACACCCTGCGCCGGGTGGCGTTCATCCGCATCGCCCAGCGCGTCGGGATTCCGCTCGCCGAGATCCGGGAGGCACTCGCGACCCTGCCGGAGGCCCGCACGCCAAACCGCAAGGACTGGGAGAAACTCTCGACGCGGTGGCATGCGGATCTCGATCAGCGGATCGAGCAGTTGATCCGGCTCCGCGACAACCTGACCGGCTGCATCGGCTGCGGGTGTCTGTCGCTCGGCAGTTGCGCGATCGTCAACTCCCACGACCGGCTGGGCACGGCGGGGCCGGGTGCCCGCACGCTGGACGTCGAACTCGACCGCCCGGCGTCCGGGGTGTGAGCGTCAGCGGTCGCCGAGCCACTTCTCGATCGCGTCGCGATCCTGCCCGACCATGTCGCCGACGAGCTTCCTGACCAGGGATTCGATCTGCCCGCCGACCAGCGGAATCTTGACCTGCACCGATCCGGTGAGGCGCAGAACGGTGACGTCGCCGGATGCGCGGAGCACCGCCGCGCTCTCGATCTTCACCGGGATGCCGGTGGAGCTGCCGCTGACCCGGCCGTCGGCGTGGTCGCCGTCGAGGGCGCCCCACTCGTCGGCGCGCTCGACCTTCAGCTCACCCGACACGACCTTGCGGACCAGCCCGGGGAGGGAGGACGCGCCGATGGTGTCGCGCATCGTCGCGGTCAGCGTGCCGGGGCCACGGCTGTCGTCGAGGGTGAGTTTATCCGGCGCCTCTTCGACCCGGTGCTGCCAGAACGCCGGATCCGTCACCGTCGCGTGCACCCGGTCGATCGGGTACGCGATCTCTTCGGAGTAATCGAAGCTTTTCGCCATGACGGCAGCCTACGACAACTCCGTGCGTGGTGAAGGACTCCAGAGACTCGTCAACCACGCACGGGCGCGGAGCGCCTCATCGGCAGATGGTCGATGCCGGCCTCGAGGTAGTTCTCGCCGGTTCTGCGAAAACCGTAACGGCCGTACCAGTTTTCGAGGTAGGCCTGGGCGGAGATCTCGATCGGGCCCGGAAACTGCTCGAACACGTCTTCGAGCAGGAGTCCCGCGAGTCCCCGGCCTCGCGCGTGGGCGGCGGTGGCGACGCGTCCGAGATGCAGGACCGGCTCGTCGGCGAGTACCCGCAGTGTCGCGAGGACCTCGCCGTCCTCCTCGGCCCAGAACTGGGTGGTGGTCGGTTCGAGATCGCGGCCGTCGAGTTCGGGTTCCGACACGATGCCCTGTTCGAACACGAACACGTTTGTCCGCAGCACCATGATCCGGTAGAGCGTGACCGGGTCGATCCTGTCGAGCGTCGCGTGGCGGAGAGTCGGCACGCCCTCACCTTAGACAGAAAGTCCGGAGCGCAATCCGCCGGAACCAGGGACGCGATCTGCGGGGCGGGTCCACACTGGAAACGCAGCAGCTGAGGGCAACTCGAGCAACCGAATGAGGGTGGGCATGGCCGACGGCGAACCTCTGATACCACCGAGTGCCGTCGACGTGGATTTCTCCGACGTCGCCTGGGGAGCGGACCGCACGATGTCCGACTTCGAGACGGGGATGTGGCGGATGGAGGAGGTGCAGCCGAAGCTGCGCTCCCCGATCGTCGCGGTCGACGTCCTGGACAAACCCCCGGACTGGGAGCGGCTGGTGCGCGCCCACGAATGGGCGTCGCACATGGTGCCCCGCATCCGGATGCGGGTGGTGGAGCCGACGTTGCGGCTCGGCAACCCGATGTGGTCGGTCGACCCCGAATTCGACCTCGACTATCACCTGTCGCGGGTGCGGCTGCCGGAGCCGGCGACGTTCGACCATGCGCTGCGGATGTGCAGGCACATGGCCACCGAGCCGTTCGACCGCGCCCGCCCGCCGTGGAGCGCGATGCTCATCGAAGGACTCGAGGACGGCCGGGCCGTCTACGTGGTGAAGACGCACCACAGCATCACGGACGGGCTCGGCGGCATCCAGTTGATGACCCTGCTGCACAGCAGGCGCCCCGAACCGTCGCCGGACAAACCGGATCGGCCCGCGCCGCTGCCGGAGCAGATGTCGGGCGGCGGGGCCCTGTTCGAGCAGGCACTCGACACTGTGCGCAGCGCCCCCGGCCGGATCGGCGGCCTGATCCGCGGCGCGGTCCGCACGGCGAGGACCGTCGTCACCGACCCGGTGGGCAGTGTCACGGAGGTCGCCGGGTACGCGAATTCGATCCGCCGAGTGGTGACCCCTCCCCCGACGACGGGTTCGGACTTGCTGCGCGACCGCGGGCTGGGGCGCTGGTTCGGGGTGCTCGAGGTGAGTGTCGACGAACTGCGTTCCGCCGCTCACGTCGCCGGCGGCTCGTTGAACGACGCGTATCTGGCCGCCCTGCTGGGCGGTTTCCGCCGCTATCACGAATCGTTCGGCCACGACCTCGACACGATTCCGGTGGGGATGCCGGTGAGCCTGCGTTCGGCGTCGGATCCGACCGGCGGCAACCGGTTCGCCGCCGCCCGATTCGCGGGGCCGGTCGGTGAGCGCGACCCGATCGAGCGGATCCGGAAGGTGCGCGCGATCATTCTCGGGTTGCGTCAGGAACCCGCGCTCGGACTGCTGGATTCCGCCGCCCCGATCCTGGTCCGGCTTCCGACGGTGGTGCTGGCGA
The DNA here is from genome assembly GCA_006543605.1 of Rhodococcus sp. WS4. Lineage (GTDB taxonomy): Bacteria > Actinomycetota > Actinomycetes > Mycobacteriales > Mycobacteriaceae > Rhodococcus_F. The sequence goes on along the minus strand of RRBB01000001.1, from coordinate 39,747 downwards.
ACTGGTACCTCTCGCAGTCGACGGGCCTCGATCTGCAGGCCAGCAACGTCGCCGGTGTGCCGGTGCCCGTGTATTTGGCCGGTGCCCGGATCGAGCGGATGTTCCCGTTCGGCCCGGCGCCCGGCTGCGCCGTGATGGCCACCCTGGTCTCCCATGTCGGCACGTGTTGCATCGGCGTCAATCTCGACACCGCCGCCGTCACCGAGCCGGCGCGGTTCATGTCGTGCCTGCAGCAGAGTCTCGACGAGATCGTCGAGCTGGGCCGTGGGTGAAAGGAAGGCTGGCGCGATGGACGAACCGAGGACGCGGCCGCGGGTGTATCTCATCGAGACGATGAGCGACATGGAGGACGACGTTCTCCGGACGTGGCTGGAGCGGCAGGCGAACGACACCGGGCAGCCGCCGCCGACCGTCCGCGTCACCGATCAGGCTCTCGCCGATCTCGCACGGCGGAAGGATGATCCGCTGCTCACCCCGCTCCGGGTGGTCTGGCTGCCGAAGGAGACCCATCCCGACGGTGCGCAGCGGTTGCGGGAGACGCTGTCGCTGCGCGACCCGTTGCATCCCGGGCAGAACACGCAGCGGCGCGTGATGCGCGACGACCCGGCTCGGTGCCACGTCCTGGAGGGCGACCCGGCGCCGCTCAGCGACCTCGAACGGCGGCTCGCCGAGAACGGCGGCGGGTCACTTCCCGATTTCATCCGCCGCCAGGCCGCGCTCACCCTCGAGCGGGCCGAACGCACGCTGCTGGGCACCCAGTACAAGGTGTCGAAGTTCGTCGTCGACGAGATCACCGACGCCAGCCGCTATCACGACGGCACCCACGCACTGTCGGGCAAGTTGAATCTGCCCGTCGCCGAAGTGGATCGCCGCGCCCGCGGCGCATTGGACGAGATGGTCGCCGCCCAGAGCAGGCGGGCCATCGCACTGTGGGACCAGTTGGGCCGCTACTTCTCCCGCGCCTACCGCCTCGACGTCGACACCACCCGGCTCGGCGAACTGCGGGAGTTGAACAAGGAGCATTCCCTGGTGTTCCTGCCGAGCCACCGCTCGTACCTCGACCCGCTGGTGCTGCGGCCGGCGCTGCTGGCGAACGACCTTCCGCTCAATCACGTGATGGGCGGACTGAACATCAACTTCTGGCCGATCGGACCGATCGGCAAGCGCAGCGGCACCGTGTTCATCCGCCGGAAGATCGAGGGCGACGAGATCTACAAGTGGACGCTCCGCGAGTACATGCGCTATCTCCTCACGAAGCGGTTCAACCTCGAGTGGTACATCGAGGGCGGGCGCAGCCGCACCGGGAAGTTGCGGCCGCCGCGGTTCGGTCTGCTCAACTACCTCGCGAAAGCCTTCCAGGACAGTGGGATGTCCGACGTGTACCTGGTGCCGGTGTCGCTGACCTACGACCAGCTCTACGAGGTCGGGGCGATGGCGGCGGAGGCGCACGGCCAGGCGAAGAGCAAGGAGAGTCTGCGCTGGCTCTTCGGATACGTTCGGGCACAGGGGCAACGGCACGGCGTCGCGCACGTCAACGTCGGCAGGCCGATGTCGCTGGCGGACTACCTCGGCCAGGAGGACGACCTGCGGCTGGCGGTGCAGAAGACGGCGTTCGAGGTGTGTCACCGCATCAACGAGGTCACGCCCGTCACCGCGTCCTCGCTCGTGATGCTCGCGTTTCTCGGAATCGAGGACCGGGCGCTCACCGTCGCCGAGGTCGGCGCTGTCCTCGGGCCGCTCGTGGACTACATCACCGCGCGCTCGTTGCCGACCGCGGGCGACGTCGACCTGACCGACCCGCAGGTGATCCGCAAGGCGGTGCGCACGCACCTCGATTCCGGTGTGCTGCGCAGTTTCGATCAGGGCAGCGAGCGGGTGTTCTATCTCGGGCGGGATCAGCACCTCGTCGCAGCGTTCTACCGCAACAACACCATTCATTTCCTGGTGATGCGGGCGATCGCGGAGATGGTGCTGCGGGCGGCGGTCGACCAGAAGTTCACCGACCCGCTGAACGACGGATGGGATCTGGCGCTGCGCATTCGCGATCTCCTCAAGTTCGAGTTCTTCTTCAGCGAGAAAGACAGCTTCCGGAAGGAACTGCGGGCCGAACTGGATCTGATCGACCCGGCGTGGGAGTCGAACCTGGGCGATCCGCAGCATGCAGCGAACCTGTTGTCCGGGATGCGGATTCATCTGGCACATCGGGTTCTGCAGCCGTTCCTGGAGGCGTACGCCGTGGTGGCGGCTCAGTTGCTCCGGACCCCGGTGGACCGGAAGTTCGACGAGAAGGCCTTCATGACGTCGTGCCTCGCGCTCGCCGAGCAGCGACGTCTCCGGCAGCAGATCGGGAGCAGCGAGTCGATTTCGGCGGAACTCTTCACGACCGCGCTCAAGCTGGCACGCAACCGGGGCCTGGTCGAACCGAATGCCGAGAACATGGCGGCCCGGCGGGTCGAGTTCGACGCCGAACTCCAGACCCTGATCGATCAGGTGCTCCGCATCCGGGCCATCGCGCACGAGAATCTCGACCAGATGGGTGGTAGGTGAGTAGATGAGCGATCTCCGCAGTCTCCACGACGACATCGCGGCCGCCGTTCCCGGCCCGGCCACCCTCGCGGCGTTCGATCTGGACGGCACACTGATCAGCGGGTATTCCGCGAGCGTGGTCTACCGGGACCGCCTGCGCCGCTTCGACATCAGTGTGGCCGAACTGCTGCGGACCACGGGGGCCGCGGTGGACACCCGGTTCCGGGGTGCGGATGTCGGCAATCTGATGCGCATCGGCGTGGAGAGTCTGGCCGGGCGCATGGAGGACGAACTCCAGGAGTGGGGGCAGCGGCTGTTCCGCCAGGAGATCGCGCGGATGATCTTCTCGGAGGTCCGTGGTCTGCTCGCCGCGCACCGGCATGCCGGTCACCGGGTGGTGATGGCCACGTCCGCCACCCCGTATCAGGCTCTGTCGGTGGCCGCGGACCTCGACATCGACGTCGACGACGTGCTGTGCACGCGGCCCGCGGTACTGGACGGCATGCTCACCGGGAAGCTCGAATCGCCGGCGCTGTGGGGCCCGGCCAAGGCCGAGGCCCTGCGCGAGTACGCGGACGAGCACGGCGTGGATCTGGGCAACAGCTTCGCGTACTCCAACGGCGCGGAGGATGTTCCGATGCTGAAATCGGTGGGACATCCGGTGGCGCTGAATCCCGACCGCAAGCTGGCGGCCACGGCGCGGCAGAACGGATGGCCGTCGGTGAATCTGCGGCCGCCGGAGAGCGGCGCCGACCCGATGTCCATCGCGCGCACCACCACGGCCATCGGCGCCCTGATGGGTGCGGCCGCGTTCGGCGTCTCCGCCGGCCTGCTCACCCAGAACCGGCAGACGGGCGCCAATCTGGTCGGTAGCTTCGGGCCCGATCTCGCGCTCGCGATCTGCGGGATCAACGTGCGCATCAAGGGCAAGGAGAATGCGTGGTCGGCCCGGCCCGCGGTCTTCATGTTCAATCATCAGAGTTCGCTCGACATGCTGGTGATCGGCAGCGTCATCCGACGCGATGTCACCGGTGTCGCGAAGAAGGAGGCCGCGCGCGACCCCCGGTTCATTCCGGTGGGCGCGCTCCTCGACGTGGCGTACATCGACCGGACCGACAGCACGAAGGCCAGAGCCGCACTCCGCCCGGCCGTGGAGAAACTGCAGTCCGGCATCTCCATCGCGATCGCCCCCGAGGGCACCCGCTCGGCGACCCCGCGCCTCGGCAAGTTCAAGAAGGGCGGGTTCCACCTGGCGATGCAGGCGGGGGTGCCGATCGTGCCGATCGTCATCCACAACGCGGGTGAACGGATGTGGCGGAACTCGCTGGTCGCGCACCCCGGCACGGTCGACGTCGACGTGCTCGCACCCGTGCCGACCGACGGGTGGGACCTCGCGGATCTCGATCGGCACGTCGACGAGGTGCGCACGCTGTTCGAGGACTGCCTCCACGCCGGGCACCGCTGAAAAATTCTTCGAAGAAAATTTTCGAAGCATGTCGAGACGCTCCGTTGTGCTCCGTCCTGTTCGTGAAAGCGCCAGAATGGGCTACCGGGTGAGGAGACAGAGATGCCGAAGTTCATGTTGCTGCAGCACTACGAGGGCGGCGCGGGATGCGATGTGCCGATGACCGAGTGGACGCCGGAGGAGGTGCGGGCACACATCCGGTTCCAGCAGGACCTCAACGCGGAACTCGTCGCGAAGGGCGAACTCGTCGACGCGCAGGGACTCGCCGGGCCGGACGTCGCGAAGCGCGTCACGTTCGACGGCAAGGGCGCTCCGGTGGTGACCGACGGACCGTTCCCCGAATCGAAGGAACTGCTCGCCGGGTACCGCATGATCGACGTGGAGTCCGAGGCCCGGGCGCTGGAGATCGCCGCACAGACGTCGGCGGCACCGGGCCCGGGCGGGGCGCCGATCCAGCAAGCGATCGAGGTGCGGCAGGTGATGGGCGCGCCCGACACCGATCTGTGAAGACCGACCCTGCCACCCTGGACCTGCTGCGCGAACTGGCGCCGCAGGTCCTCGGTGCGCTCGTGCGGCGGTCCGGTGATTTCGAGGGTTCCGAGGACGCGGTGCAGGAGGCGCTGCTCGCGGCCGCCGAGCACTGGCCGCGAGAGGGACTGCCGGACAACGCACGCGGCTGGCTGATCCAGACCGCCACCCGCCAGATGACCGATCAGATCCGCAGCGAGATCGCCCGCCGCACGCGGGAGGACGTCGTTGCCCGGCAGGCACCGCCGTCCACGGACGTGCCGGATCGGGACGACACCCTGCTCCTGCTGTTCCTGTGCTGCCATCCCGCTCTGACGCCGGCGTCGGCCATCGCGTTGACGCTGCGCGCGGTCGGGGGTCTCACCACCGCGGAGATCGCCAACGCGTTTCTGGTCCCGGAATCGACCATGGCTCAACGGATCAGCCGCGGAAAGCAGCGCATCACGGCGTCGGGGATACCGTTCCGGCGGCCGACGGGCGACGAGTGGACGGAACGCCTGCGGTCCGTCCTGCACGTGCTCTACCTGATCTTCAACGAGGGGTATGCCAGCAGCATCGGCGACCATCTGCATCGCACCGAACTGTCCGCCGAGGCGATCCGGCTCACCCGGGCCGTGCACGCGATGCTGCCCGACGACGGTGAAGTCGGTGGGCTGCTGGCATTGATGCTGCTGACCGATGCCCGTCGTCCCGCCCGCACTGGCCCGCACGGCGAGCTGATCCCGTTGGCCGAGCAGGATCGCACGCTGTGGAACCGGGAGTTGATCGTCGAGGGTCAGCGCGTGGTGCTGGACGCCGTCGCCCACGGCTCGGTGGGGGCCTATCAACTGCAGGCCGGAATCGCGGCGGTCCACGACGACGCGGACCGGGTCGAGGACACCGACTGGGCGCAGATCCTCACGCTGTACGGCCTGCTCGAGCGGATGTCCGACAATCCGATGGTGACGCTGAACCGTGCGGTGGCCGCGGCGATGGTGCACGGTCCGGCCACGGGACTGACGATGCTCGAGCCGCTCGACGAGACGCTGGCCGGGCACTACCGACTCGACGCCGTCCGGGCCCATCTGTTCGACCTGGCGGGCGACCCGGAATCGGCCCTCGCGCACTACCGCGCGGCGGCGAACCGCACCACGAACGTGCCGGAGCAGCAGTACCTCGCGGCGCAGGTGGCCCGGCTCAGCGCTCGCGACTCGGGGAACCCCTTTCCCCCTGCGATTCCGGGAGTCCCCGACGCCGACGGTGAACGGTGACGCGCGGCACCTGTCGGTGCAGCATCGAATCATCGATCACCGCTTACTTCGCTTATCGCACCGACCCCCGCACAAGGTTTCACGAGTCGCGTAGTCGGCTACTCGCGACGCGGCCCGGATCGCACGGAAGAGTCGGTGGCGACCGGTAGCGCACCGAATGGAGCAGGACGATGGACGAGCGTGGAGGCGCCGAAGATCTCGACCGCACGGACGTGCCACGGCCGGACGCGCGGCGTCACGAGTTCCGTCTCAGCCTGCTGGTCGCGGCGATCGCCGTCGTCGGCACGCTGATCGGTTCCCTGTGCGGAGGGGTATTCACCCTCCTGAACACGTCGAATCAGGTCGAGGCGACGGTGTTCCAGTCCGAGAACGAGTTCCTGCGAACGCAGCGGCAGCAGATCTACTCGGAACTCCTGACCGCGGCCAACGAGGTGCGCCTCACCTCGGGTTCGGTCTCGATGGCATTCGACCGCTTCGACGGGCCGATGCTGCTGGCCACCGTGCAGGACATCATCACACCGCTGCACGACCAGGAGGTCGTGTTCACCTCGAAATTCGCGGCGGTGGAGTTGATCGGATCCGCACCGGTGGTGGAACCCGCACGGCGAATGGTGGTGGAGTATTCGGCCGGAACCGAGACGGTCGGCTGGCTGACCGTCGACCTCGCAGAAGACGACACCGTTCCCGCGGACACCCTGTCCGCCCGCCAGCAACAATTCGTCGACCACTTCCAGGCCGGGATGAACGCCCAGGAAGAGTTCCTCACCGCCGTGCGAGACGAACTCGGCATTCCCGATCACGGCAACCAGCCGTAACCGAATCTGCTCGCCAGGACTGCGGCGGATGGGCACGATGGGGAGATGCCCGCGACCGGTCCCACATCCACGCAGCAGGCCCCGTCGGTTGACGACGAGCCTTCGCTGTTGCCTCGTATCTGGGCGCTGCTGCGTCCCTACCGCGGGTGGCTGGTGCTCGTCGCGGCCGCGATCGTCGTGTCCTCCCTTCTCGGCATCGTCAATCCCTTCCTCACGAAGGCGGTGTTCGACCGCGCGCTGTTTCCCACCGACGGCAGCGGTGTCCATCTGAGTCTGCTGCTGTGGCTGGTGCTGGCCATGATCGCGGTGACGCTGGCGGGTTCGGTGATCGGCGTCGGCCAGAGTTACCTCACCACCAAGGTCGGCAATCTGTCGATGGCGGATCTGCGGGAGCGGCTGTTCGCCCACCTCGAGAAGATGGAACTGGCGTTCTTCACGTCCACCAAGACCGGTTCCATCCAATCGCGCCTGGCCAACGACGTCGGTGGGGTGCGCTCGGTCCTCACGTCCACGGCGTCGAGCATCCTGTCCAACGTCGTCACGGTCGCGGCGTCCCTCATCGCGATGGTGCTGCTGTCGTGGCAGCTGACGCTTCTCGCGGTCGCGCTGCTTCCCGGCTTCGTCTATCTGCAGCGGCGGGTCGGCGCCCGGCGACGGATTCTGGCACGCAAGACGCAGGAGTCGTTGTCGGACATGACCGCGATCACCGAGGAAGCGCTGAGCGTCTCGGGTGTGCTGCTGACGAAGGTGTTCAACCAGGCCGACACCGAGCTCGACCGGTATCGGGCCGAGAACGCCCGGCAGACCGAACTTCAGGTGCGGCAAGCCATGACCGGTCAGGGCTTCTTCGCCGTCGTCAGCTCGTTCATGGCGATCACTCCCGCCCTCGTCTACCTTTTGGCGGGGTATCTCGTCAGCGGCGGCTCCGCGGCGCTCTCGGCAGGCACACTCGTCGCGTTCTCGACTCTGCAGGCCCGGCTGCTGCAGCCGCTGGTCTCGCTGATGCGGGTCACTCTCGACGTCCAGACGTCGATGGCGTTGTTCCGCCGCATCTTCGAATACCTCGACCTGCAGCCTGCGATCGTGAATCGCCCGGACGCCGTCGACCTGCCCGCGGACTCGCCCGGGCGGGTGGAGTTGGACGATGTGTACTTCGCGTATCCCGCGCCCGTTCGGCTGGCCACCGCGGATCCCGATCCGGTGGCGCTGCGCAGCCTGGGTCGCGGCGGCGGAGGCGGCGGCCTGCGCGGCATCTCGACCGTGACCACTCGCCTTCCGGCCGCGGCGGCGCCCGAAACCGAACCGGCGGAACGTCGCAGCCGGCGCTGGGCGGTGGCGGGCACCTCCCTGGAAATCGAGCCGGGTCAGCTCGCCGCGTTCGTCGGACCGTCCGGCGCAGGAAAGACCACGCTCTGCTACCTCGTGCCGCGACTGTACGAAGTGGACAGTGGCTCGGTCCGGGTCGACGGCCACGACGTGCGCGACCTGACCATGAGATCCCTCGCCGAGGCGGTCGGAATGGTGACCCAGGATCCGTATCTGTTCCACGCCTCGATCGCCGACAACCTTCGCTACGCCAAACCGGACGCGACCGATGCCGAACTGCAGGACGCCGCGGTGGCCGCCAACATTCACGACCGCATCCTCGGATTCGACGACGGATACGACACACTGGTGGGCGAGAGAGGATTCCGCCTGTCCGGCGGCGAAAAGCAGCGATTGGCCATTGCCCGGGTGCTGCTGAAGAACCCCCGCGTGCTGATCCTCGACGAAGCGACGTCGGCGCTCGACACCGTCTCCGAGCGACTCGTCCAGAAAGCCCTCGGTGAGGTGATGCGCGGACGGACGACCCTCGCGATCGCCCACCGCCTGTCCACCATCCAGCACGCCGACGTGATCTTCGTGATCGACGAAGGAACACTGATCGAACGCGGCACGCACACCGAACTCCTTGCGCAACAAGGACTGTACGCACGACTTCACGCCGAACAATTCGGCGGCGGCCAGGTCGAATGCCGATGCACCGACGGGGTGCGATTCACCGACGGGACGGTGCTGGCTCCGAGTTCCCGTACCGGCACGGGAGAGTTCTAGCTCCTACAGGAACTTGCTGAACTGATCGTTGGCCTTCTGCATCACGTAGTCGTAGGGCGGCGAGAACTTGCGGGCCCACCAGTAGCCGAACCGGATATCCGGCGAGGTGTACACCAGGTATCGGTCCTTCTTGATGCCGGCGATGATGCACGACGCGACCTTCTCGGGCGTGACGGCGCGCTTCTCGAAGCGGTGGATCGCCTTCTGGATGCGCGGGTCGTCACGGTCCACTCCGGCGATCTCGACGGTGCCCACCAACGGCGTCTTCACCGCGCCGGGAACCACGAGGCTCACCCCGATGCCGTGCCGTTTGAGGTCGAACCGCAGAACCTCGGATACCCCGCGGAGCCCGAATTTGCTTGCGCTGTACGCCGCGTGCCAGGGAAGCGCCAGCAGCCCCGCCGCGGAAGACACGTTGACCAGGTGACCGCCGCGCCCCGCGCGCACCATCGGGGGCACGAAACTCTCGATGACGTGGATCGGGCCCATCAGATTGACGTCGACCATGGACTTCCAGTGACGGTGTTCGAGGTTCTCGACCGTGCCCCACGCGGAGATTCCGGCGACGTTCATGACGACGTCGAGGCTTCCGAATTGTTCGTGGACATCCGCGGCGAATGCGGCTACGGCGTCGTAATCGGACACATCGAGCGCACGGGAGAAGCTGACGGTGCCGCCGCGGCTGCCGACCTGTTCCACCGTCTGCGCCAGGCCGACCTCGTTGATGTCGGTGAGGAACAGTTCGGCGCCCTCCGCCGCCGCCGACAGGGCGGTCGCGTGCCCGATGCCGCTACCTGCACCCGTGATCAGGCACTTCTTGCCGTCGAGCGTCTTGATCGCCATAGTCGTGCGAGCCCCCGTCGTCACCGATCCGTGTCGGCTGGAAGTCTACGCACGCAATCTGTTTGCGCGCACGCGACTACGAAGGCGCTTTTTCGCACGAAGACACTCGAGCCGGCCCCGCTGTGGGGTCGGCTCGTGACGGTTCACAACCGCTGGGTCATTTCTTCCTGATAGGTGCGAATCGTCTTCTCGATTCCGTTGGCGTCGTCGTCGTGTCCTCGATGCCGGGCGTCGTCGGCGCGCTCGCGCAGAACTCGAATCGCCTTCCGAAGCTCGGCGTCACTCATTCTGTGTTCCATATCACAATCATCCCCGACGGCTTCAGATTTGACCAGACTCGAGGGCGTGACGAGGTGCCGAGACCCGGGCTGAGCTGGACAATCATCCAGCAGCGGCGAACGAACTCGCGCGTCGGACGGCGCCACGACCGGGCCGGACGGCCGCGCAGACTCCGCCGCCCGCGCGGATGCCACTCCTTCGCAGTAGTGTTCACGAGGCCCCGCAGTCCGCGAGCGACATTCGGACGTTGCGATGCGCAACGCAACACATTGCCCCTGAGCTGGGCGTATGAGCGGGTTCGCCTCACAGCGCACACCCCCGCAACCCTGCCAGCTAACTCCCAGTGATTGAAGGAGCAACCAGGCGGTTGCCCCGGCCGGCACATCACTTGCCACAGGCGCACCATGACGCACATCGGCGACTCTCTTGACCTTTCAACAGTAAGGCGTGCGTGACGAGCACAGAGGGCACTCTCAGTGCCATCGAGTAGGGAGCGTGCGCCACGCGGTCGTTGAAACATATAAGAAATACGAATGGTGCATTCTGGCGACGTTTTGCCTCTATCTGCGTGAGTTATCAATCGGTTATCATCGTGGTACGGTGTCATTCACACGACTGACGCCCGCACGAGAGAGGACCCGGCGGCTCACAATGGCAGATTTTGCTGCGCGGTTGAACAAGCTCTTCGACACGGTCCACCCCCCGGGACGTAAACCGCATACCAACGCTGAGGTCGCGGCCGCACTCATCGCAGACGGACATCAGATCTCGAAGCCCTACATCTCCCAACTCCGGTCGGGACAACGCACCAACCCCTCCGACGAGACGGTTGCGGCATTCGCCCGCTTCTTCAAGGTGAAGCCCGACTACTTCTTCAACGACATCTACGCCGCGAAGATCGACCACGATCTCGAGCTTCTCTCGCAACTCCAGGGATACGGGCTCCGCAAGCTCTCCAGCCGCGCATTCGACCTCTCCGAAGAGTCACAAAGTCTGCTCACCACGATGGCCGAGAAACTGCGGGCCAGCGAGGGCCTGCCGGAGGTCCCACCGGACGCGTCGCGCTGATCACCGGAATGCCTGGGCGACAACGAGTTCGGTAGAAGTTCGCACCCCGCGTCCGGATATCGCTCGCTGGACGCGTCCGGCAACGGCTCCGGAAATGCCCCGCCCGGCGTACGCACGTGGCGCATGATGGAGCAATGGCTGACAGACCGCAGCTCGGTCCCACGATCTTCGTCCTCTTCGGCGCCACCGGGGACCTGTCCAAACGCATGGTCCTCCCCGCCTTCTTCCAACTCGCCCAATCGGGTCTGCTGAACTCCGAATGGATGCTGATCGGCACCGGACGCGGCAACGTCTCCGACGATCAGTTCCGCGACCACGTGCGCGACGTCGTGAACCAGTTCGGAGTACCCCACGACGACGCCGACTGGGATGCCTTCGCCCGGCGGCTCAGATTCGCGGGCGGTGGATTCACCCCCGACAACCCGGGAACGCTCCCCACGGCAGTGCAGCAGGCCCGCGACGACCTCGGCGCGGCAGACGCGCAGTTGGTCCACTACCTGGCCCTGCCACCCGTCGCGTTCGCCGAGACCACACGCGCGCTCGGCGCGCACGGCCTCGCCCGGGGCGCACGCGTCGTGTACGAAAAGCCTTTCGGGACCTCTCAGGAGGCATTCACCGAACTCGACGAGGCCGTGCACCACGTCCTCGACGAGAAGCAGATCTACCGGATCGATCATTTCCTCGGCAAGGAGAGCACCCAGAACCTGCACATCCTGCGTTTCGCCAACGGAATGATCGAGGGCGTCTGGAACCGCGAGCACGTCGAGCAGGTGCAGATCGATGTGCCCGAGACTCTCGACATCGACGACCGCGCCCGGTTCTACGACGCCACCGGCGCCGTCCTGGACATGCTGGTGACCCACCTGTTCCAGGTCGCGGCCGAGATCGCGATGGAGCCGCCGGCCACGTTGGGCGCCGACGACCTCCAGTCCGCCCGTGAATCCGTGATCGCGGCGTTCCGTCCCCTCGACCCTGCCGAGGTGGTGCTCGGCCAGTACGAGGGATACCGCGACGTCGACGGTGTCGCGGAAAATTCGACCACCGAGACGTTCGTCGCCGCCCGGCTGTGGGTCGACACGGACCGCTGGCGTGGAGTGCCGTTCCTCCTCCGGACCGGAAAGATGCTGGGCGTCAGCCGGCAACAGGTGAGCCTCGTCTTCCGCATTCCCGAAGGCCCACTCACCGACATTCCGCCGGACGGCGCCGTCCTGTCCTTCGACTTGTCCGGGGACGGTGAGATCGACATCGCCATGGTCGTCAAAGAACCCGGACCCGACGACACCCTGTCGGTGGGACATCTGGGTCTTCCCCTCGACACCGTGCCGCTCGCCCACGCCCTCGCCCCGTATTCGCGGCTCATCCTCGACGTCCTGCACGGCGACCGGTCGCTGTTCACCCGCCCCGACGGACTGGCGCACGTGTGGACCGTCGCCGACGCACTGCTGCGGGACCCGCCCCCGGCCAAGCCGTACCCTGCCGGGTCCATGGGACCTCCGGACGCCGACGGCCTCGCCACGCCCTGCGGGTGGCTGGTCACCGATTCTCCCAACTGACCGGCGGCAGGAGTCGTCCGGGTTACTCCGTCACCGATTCGACGGTGTCCGCCTTTGCCGGGGCAGGACTGGTCTCGAGGAAGTCCTCGTACGCGTCGGCGAGATCCAGCACCCACCGGCGCGGCGATACGCCCTGGGGCGGCGCGATCCACTCGGTGTCGAGAACGTCCGAGCTGACCGGGTCGTCGATCCAGCGGGCGAGGATCCGGGCACGGTCCGCGGCCGATTCCGGAAGTTCCTGTTCGTCCGTGTCGAGCATTCCCGCACCCGACTGCAGATACAGCGCATCCATGACGTGGGCGACCGCGTCGGAGGCGCGGAGAACGGTCGTGCTCCCCTTGCCGTCGCCCTCGACCACTTCCGGGAACCGGGAGACGAGCACCGAATGGAGTGTGCTCATGCGGCGCAGATCCTGCCGTGCGCGCAGCCAGGTTTCGACGAGCACCCAGACGGTACCGATCGACACCACGACGGCTGCCACGGTGTACGCCGGCGCGGAGCCCACGGTCCACGGCTCCCCCGAGACCTCGCGCACGAGCCCCACGGCCGCCGCGACCAGGACGATCGCGGACCCGATGACGATCAGCGAGATTCCGCGACCGAGCGGAGTCCACGCGACATGCCGGACCCCGGTGACGACCACCGCGGTCAAGGCGATCACGACGAACACAAGTACGGGGACTCGATATCCACCGGCGAGCCCGATTCCGAGCACGACGGCCACGGTGTACACGACGACTGCGACCGCCCGCAGGGCCGGACGCGGGAGGATCGGCCACACCGACACCGCACCGACCGCGCTGGCCGCGGCGAACAGTGTCCAGGCCAGCTCGATGAGGATCTCCGACAGACCGGCGGTCGGGGCGAGCGTGTCGAGACGATTGGCCACGTCCGGAATCGCCAGCGTCGACGCGACTGCCGCGCTCAACACCGCTACCACCATCGCCACCCGCAGCGGCGTCGGCTGACGCGCGGCGACCCGGCCGATGCGGGCGCCGGCGGCAGTCCAGACGACGAGCGCTACCAGCCAGCCCATCAGCCGATCGCCTCGTCGTAGCGGAGCACGGACACGGGAGTTCCGCGCCCCTGCATCGTCTTCAACCGGATGAGCAGCATCGACGCGAACGTCTCGGCCTCCCACTCCGCCACCTCGCCGGACGGCTGTTCGTCGTCCCGCCGCCGCGACCGCTGGCTGAGCATGTACGCGATCAGATCGTCACCGGCTTCGAGCGTCGCGGCAACGATCTCGGCGCCCTCGTGCCGAAACACGATGTGACCCAGCTCGTGCGCAAGCGTGCGGTCGAGGTCCGGCAGCCCCGGCGCCAGCACGATCACGTCGCGGTCCGGGTACGCGCGCCTCTGGCCGCAGACGCCGGGTGCCATCGCCGTCGTGAAGTCGAGTTCGATGGGACGCTGCCGTTCGCGGGCCACCGCGTCCACGACGTGCCGGAGTGACACTGCTTCGGCGCGGGCCGCCGCGTCACACACCGCGTCCACGGCCGCCGCGACTCGCCGATGAGATCTGTTCGCCCCCACGACTACACCCCTCCATTCGAAGCGGGCGGGAAGAACTCCGCCCGCGCGGCCGCGATGCGCACCTGTTGTGCGCGAGCGCCCTTGAACGTCAACGCACCCGCTCCACCGGCACAGCAGAGGAGGACGCCGACCCCACCGAGAACGGTGATCGCAGGCAACGGCTCGCTGTGGACCACGGGAACCATTCCCGGCGGCGCTGCATCCGGATCGCCCTGGGCGGGTGACTGGGCGGCAGGCGAGGACCCGTCACTGTTCGGGGAATTCCCGGCGGGGCGATCCTCGGGTGGGGAATCCGCGGGCCCACTCGGGCCGGGCGCGGCGCCGGAACCGGAGCCTCCGGCCGGTGCTCCCCTGCCCGGCGCTCCCCCGGTCCCCGCGGGCGAGGCCGGACCGTCGGGGCCCGAGTTCGGGGCGCCCGCGTCGGTCCCCAGGTCGTCTGCGGAATCGTCGTCGCCGGACGAGTCGGGGCGTACGACCGTCGGGTCCGCCGCCGGCGGCAGCTGGATCGGGGGCGGTGGCGCAACCACGACTTGTGACGTCGAAGGAGTCGACGTCTTCGTGGGTTCGGTGGTCTCGGACGGTTCCGTGGTTTCGCTGGGCTCGGACGTCTCGCTGGGTTTCCCTGTCTCACTGGGCTCCCACGTCTGGCTGGGTTCCTGTGTCTGACTGGGTTCCCGTGTCTCGCTGGGCTCTCCGCCGCATCCGCGGCGGCTCTCGCACGGCGGATAAGGGTGATGGGGCTTGCCGCCGCCGGGGGATTCCGAGGATCCGCCGTCGCACCGATTGCCGGCGCATTCGTGGTACTGGGGGTCGGCGGCGGCGTCCGACGGGAACGCCGAGACGGTGATCCACCCGAGCCCGGCCAAGAAGGCCAACGCCAGCCCGACCATGGTCAGCCTTCGAACAACACGACGCGCGCCCACTGTGCACCCCCCTCGTATTCAGCACGACACCACGTCTACGGCGACGTCGCCGGTGCCATGGTAGCGAGCGAACCGACCGGAGGTTCTGGTGGTGCCGGTGTCGGGGAACCGGCACCTCCAGCGATGCCCGAGCCAGGTGGGACTCGAGCAGTGCGTGGGAACCCCTACGGGTTCGGTGTCGTCGCCTGGAGGTGCTGATCGATCAGTGGAAGTCCGATGTCCCGGGCGGCGCCGGCTGGTCGGTCGGAGTTCACAGCACGTTCACCAGCAACATCGTCGTGGTGACGGTCGCGACCACCGTCACCGGCTCCAGGAACTTCGAGATCTTGTCCATTGCCTGCATGTTCCCCCACCCCGTGTGGCCGACCCCGTGACGACCTACGGACAGTACACAGAATGCAGTTACCTTCTGGCAAATTTCAATCCCGGTGATGGCATTCACCTGGGCCGGAATGCAGAAAAGGCACCCCCTCCGGGTGGAGAGAGTGCCTTTTCGGTGGTGGAGCTGAGGGGAATCGAACCCCTGACCTCTTCGATGCGAACGAAGCGCGCTACCAACTGCGCCACAGCCCCGTTTGCGAATCCTGCGATCCGCTCGGCAAACTCTAGCAGGCCACCCACGCGGGGAGCGAATCGCCTACACCGACGTGGCTTTCGGCCCGAATCGCCCGGCTATTCACCGGCAGCCCGGCGCATCGTCGCCTGTTGCATCGGCTGGTCGTCGAAGTGCTCGAGGTGATCGAATTCGGGGTCCTCGTCGTCCACCTCGAGGACGACGGCCCCCGGACGCCGCAACCGGGCGGGGATGAGGCGCAGTTCCTCGTCGCTGCGGGATTCGACGCCCAACCGCGAGCGGTTGAGGCGCGCCGTCCGCCGACGCCGGATCTCCTGTTCGATCCGGACCTGCCGGCGCAGATATGCCATGTAACCGAAGAGGCCAACCACCCCGGCCGCGAACGCCCACCACATGAGCGGGGAGATGATCAGCCCGAGCGCCGCAGACATGATCGTCGCGAACACCAGCCCGAGCACCGATCTCTGACGAAACGCGTACCTGGCCTCGCGAGCGATCGCGTCGGCCTCGGGATCGAAGCCGCCGCGCCCCCGGCGAACCGGCACGTACTCGCCGACCGGTGCCCGCTCACTGTCGAAATCGTCTTCCTCTGCGTGAGTGTCCACAAGGTCCTCCGCGTCGTAGCCGTAGTGGTCCAGTTCCGGTTGCCAGTACGGGTCGCTGCGGTGTCCTGCGGCGGGTCCACGCTGCACGGGACGCTTGTCACCGCGGTGCAGCACGCGCGTGGCGAGTGCTGCGTCACTGGTTTGCCGAATCCGGGGGCGGTTGTTCACCAGCATCGGGACCAGGACGAAGAGCCACACGACGACGAGCCCGATCCAGAGAAACGAGTTCGGCATACGGCGACCTCCTCCCAATCGTCTACCAGCATGGATACCGCTGTTGACCCATCCAGGCTAACCGCATGAACACGCACATCTTCGCAGACGCGCCGATCCCACCATACTCAGGTGTCACATGCGTAACGCGGAAATGTGGCGCTCGACATGGTGGAACGGGGACAGGAAACGATCCGGCAAAGAGTTGCCGAAAGCGGAGGGCCCGGTCAGGAACCTTTGATACCGTCAGATAACTGCCGCGTAGCTGGACGTTTGTCCATGTCCGTTGCGGCGATCACGCCCACGTGGCTTTGCCACTGCGCACGAGCGAATCAGACACCGTGCCGAGCACGTCCTCGACCGTCATGCCGACCAGGATGTGGTCACGCCACTGCCCGTCGACGTCGAGGTAACGCTTGAGCAGACCCTCCTCGCGGAAGCCGACGTTGCGCAGCACCGCCTGGCTCGCCACGTTCTCCGGACGGACGGTGGCCTCCACGCGGTGCAACCCCACCGGGCCGAAAGCGTGATCCAGCCCCAGCGCGAGGGCACCCGTCGCCACGCCCAGGCCGTTGACATCGCTGGCGACCCAGTATCCGATCCAGGCCGAACGCAGCGCACCCCGCACCACGTTGCCGATCGTGATCTGGCCGCAGAAGTTGCCGTCGAGTTCGATGGCCATCGGCAGCATGCGACCCTTCCGGGCCTCCGAACGGAGACTGCTGCACAGCCCGGGCCATCCCGAGATGTGGTGGCGCGCTTCCCAGGGCGCCTCCCCCGTCGGTTCCCACGGTTCGAGGTGCGCACGGTCGCGGGTCCGCAACCGACTCCACGCGGACGCGTCACGCAACCTGATGGCGCGCACGGTGACGACGCCACCCTTCACCCGCAGGGGCCCGAGATGCGGCGGCCAACCCGGATGCTGTGTCATCCCGTCTCACACTGTCGCGGTGTCATCAGCCCCGCTGCGCCAGGAAGGCCACATCCACCTGGTCACCGGTCCGAACCTCGGTGACCTCGGGATCGATGAGGACGAGACAGTTGGCCTCGGCCAGCGTGGCGAGAAGGTGCGAGGACGCGCCCGGCGCTCCGCCGAGAGCTTGGACGAGGTACTCCCCCGTCGCCTCGTCGCGCATGAGCTGACCACGGAGAAAGCCCTTGCGATCCTCGATGGACGTGATGGGTGCGACCGTACGGGCTGTGACGACGCGCCGCATCGGCTGCCTGCGCCCGAGGGCGATGCGGATCAGCGGGCGCACCATCACCTCGAACACCACCAGGGCGCTCACCGGGTTGGACGGGAGCAGGAACGTGGGGACCTCGTCGCGGCCCAGCTGGCCGAACCCCTGGACGGATCCCGGGTGCATCGCGACCCGGTCGACCTCGAGGTCGCCGAGATCGGCGAGTGCGTCGCGGACGTCCTCGGAGGCACCGCCACCGACCGCCCCCGCGATGACGACGATCTCGGAGCGGATCAGCTGACCCTCCACCACCTCGCGCAGTCGACGGGCGTCGGCGTTCGCGATCCCGACCCGGTTGACGTCGGCGCCGGCGTCACGGGCGGCTGCGGCCAGCGCGTAGGAGTTGACGTCGTAGACCTGCCCCGGACCGGGGTTGCGGTCGACGTCGACGAGTTCGCCTCCGACAGAGATGACGGACAACCGCGGCCGCGGATGCACGAGCACCTTGTCGCGACCCACGGCCGCCAGCAACCCCACCTGGGCCGCCCCGATGATGGTGCCGGCGCGGACGGCGACGTCTCCCGGCTGCACGTCGTCGCCGGCCCGGCGCACGTAGTCGCCGGAGCGGACCGGTTTGTAGATCTTGACGCGAGCGCGGCCGCCGTCCGTGCGATCGAGCGGAAGGACGGCATCGGCGAGCGTCGGGAGCGGTGCGCCCGTGTCGACCTTGACGGCCTGACGGGGCTGCAGCCGGATCGGCTGCCGCGAACCGGCCGTGACCTCACCGACCACGGGCAGCGACAGTTCCACGGGCGCGCCGTCGTCGTCCCGGATGTCGGTTCCGGCCGCCTGGACGTCGACGCTGCGGACGGCGTAGCCGTCGATCGCGGCCTGGTCGAAGCCGGGAAGGGGACGCTCGGTGACCACCTCTTCGGCGCACAGCAGCCCCTGGGCTTCGGAGATCGCCACACGGACCGGCCGCGGCGCCACCGCGGCCGCGGTCACGATCGTCTGTTGCTCCTCGACCGACCGCAAGTTGTTGCCTCCCGAGCTTCTAGGAATCCGTCCGCTTCAATCGGTCGATCAGCCATTCGCGCAACGACGGACCGTACTCGTCCATGTCCAACGCAAAGTCAACCGCAGCGCGGAGGTAGCCGCCGGGATTTCCGAGGTCGTGTCTCGTGCCTCGGTGCACGACGACGTGAACGGGATGGCCTTCCTTGATGAGGAGAGCAATGGCGTCGGTGAGCTGGAGCTCGCCTCCGGCGCCGGGTTCGATCCGCCGCAGCGCATCGAAGATCGCGCGGTCGAGGAGGTAACGGCCTGCGGCGGCGAACGTGGACGGTGCGTCCTCGATGGCCGGCTTCTCGACCATGCCGGTGACCTTGAGGACGTCCGGGTTCGTGGCGTCGGGAACCGTCTCGACCTCGAAGACGCCGTACGCGCTCACCTGGTCCTTGGGGACGTCGATGGCGCAGAGGACGGTGCCGCCACGCTTGCGGCGGACTCGCGACATCGTCTCGAGCACCCCGCGTGGCATCACCAGGTCGTCCGGGAGGAGCACGGCGATGGCGTCCTCGTCGTCGTCGAGGACCGACTCCGCGCACCCGACCGCGTGGCCCAGGCCGAGCGGTTCATCCTGGACGACGGACTCCACCTCGAGCAGGCCGGGAGCCTTCCGCACCTTCTCGAGCAGGTGATACTTGCCGCTGGCCTCGAGCTTGCTCTCGAGAACGAGGTCCTCGACGAAGTGGGCGACCACTCCGTCCTTACCCGGCGACGTCACGATCACGAGCCGGCCGGCGCCGGAATCCGCGGCCTCCCCGGCCACAAGTTCGATACCCGGGGTATCCACCACCGGGAGCAGCTCTTTCGGCACGGTCTTGGTCGCGGGGAGGAATCGCGTACCCATTCCCGCTGCGGGCACGACAGCCGTGCGAAAGGCGCTGGCGGTGTGCGGTGCGGCGTCTGTCATGCCCACACCATAACGGTGCGGACCTACTCTTCAGTCACCAAGATCCCGACAGTGACCTCCGGGAACCCGTCGGGAACCCTCCGCAGACGGCTCTAGGGTTGGGGCATGCAGGCACGAACGAAGACCGAGTGGCGTGAACTGATGCTCTCCGGGCGGCGCGCACTGACCCCCGAACTCCGCGCATCCGAGGACCAGGCACTTGTCGGACTCGTCACAGTCGGCGTCGCCGACGGATCGACGGTCTGCGCCTACGTTCCCACCGCACTCGAGCCCGGCTCGCTGGAATTCCTCGACGCCCTCCGCCGGGTGGCCGGCCGCGTCCTCGTCCCCATCACCCGCGGTCTGGGACCCCTCCACTGGTCCGAGTTCACCGGGGCCGACGATCTCGCCGACGCGAGTTACGGCCTGCGCGAGCCCACGGGACCCGTCCGGGAACCCGACGAGATCCGTTCGGCCGGAACCATTTTCGTCCCCGCCCTGGCCGTGGACCGGCGGGGCGTGCGACTCGGCCGCGGTGCGGGCTTCTACGACCGAACCCTCGGCCTCGCGGCGCCCGACGCGCGGCTGATCACCGTGGTCCGCGACGAGGAGCTGGTGTCCGAGCTGCCCGAGGACCCCCATGACATCCGTATGGGGTGGGCGCTCACGCCCGGCTCGGGCCTGATCCCCCTCGGCAACGAGTGAGAACGGCGTCGATCCCGGAATAGTTCCCTGATTAGCGTTGTTGGCACTGTCGGCTGTAGAGTGCTAAAACCTGCGGTTTGACTACACAGTGCGGAGGAACCCCGGTGCCCACCTATTCATACGCGTGTACGGAATGCGACAACCGTTTCGACATCGTCCAGTCGTTCAGTGATGACTCCCTGACCGTCTGCCCCGCGTGCTCGGGCAAGCTTCGCAAGCTGTTCAACTCCGTCGGCATCGTCTTCAAGGGCAGCGGCTTCTACCGCACCGACAGCCGTGGCACGTCCGGCGCGGCCAGCGAACCGGCCAAGACCGATTCCGCGCCCGCCGCCAAGACGGAAAATTCGTCGAAGGCCTCGTCCAGCTCGACGAGCACCGCGACCGCCGCACCGGCCAAGGCTGCTGCCAGCTAGTTCACGCGTCACACGCGGGTTATCCACAACTTCTCGTCCATCCACAGGCGGGCCTTTTCCGGGGCCTGCGAAGGCGTGCCGGTCTCCTAGCGTCGAACCATGTCGTTCGATCCTGTCCAGACCGGTCGCCGCCGGCCGACCCGAGCACACCGCAGCCTGAGCCCCTCCTGGGCCGACCGGCTGTCGGATCTCACCCATCCCGGTTGGGCCCGCACCCTCGTCGCCCGACGCGTGCTGGCCGCCGCACTTGTCTGCCTCGCGTTGGGCCTCCTCGGTCGCGGAGACCCGAACTCCGCACGTTCCGCGGTCGTGGTGGCCGGACGGGATCTGCAACCGGGCGTCGTGCTCACCGACGCCGACGTCGAACTGGTGGAACTCGAAGCGGGGAGCCTGCCCGACGGAGCCGTCGCGGACGTCGCCGGACGCACACTCGCCGGACCGACCCGTGCCGGTGGGGCCCTCACCGACGTCCGGGTGCTGAGACCGCGTCTGGCCGCCGCGGCGGCAGGCATCGAGGACGCCCGCATCGTCCCCGTCCGGCTCGCCGATCCCGCCGTCACGGAACTTCTGCGTGAGTGCGATCGCGTGCACGTGCTCACGGACGATCCCGACACCAGCGGATCCGGACCGGCGGTCGGGTGCCACGGTGCCGGCGTCCCGCGCCGTCGTCGTATTGGTGACACCGTCCGAGAACGGGCGTGACCAGCACGAACGCGTCGTCATGCTGGCACTTCCGGCATCCGATGCCACGACAGTGGCCGCGGCATCCCTCACGAGCGCGATCACCGTGATTTCAGTGACCCTTCACGCGGAGCCGCGCTGATCTACGCTTTTCTGCGAGACAGTGCTGGATGACTTGCCACCCACTCGAGGAGACGACGACATGCTCAAGGGATTCAAGGACTTCCTGCTCCGGGGGAACGTCCTCGACCTCGCCGTCGCGGTCGTAGTCGGAGCCGCGTTCACCGCAATCGTCACATCGTTCACCAACAACGTGATCAACCCGCTGATCGCCGTTGCGGGAGGCGCCAACGATCTGGGCTGGGGTTACCAGATTCTCTCCGACAACCCTGCAACCTTCATCAACATCGGTGCCGTCATCACGGCAGTGATCAACTTCGTGATCATCGCCGCGGTCGTGTACTTCATTCTCATCGTCCCGGCCAACGCCGCGAAGAAGCGGTTCATCACCGAGCCGGCCGACAAGAAGGCCAGTGAGGCCGACCTGCTGATCCAGATCCGCGACATCCTCGAAGTGAGCCTCCAAACCGACGGGGCGGCAGCGAGTTCCGACGGTGCGCATGCCATGCCCGCCGAGAAGGCGGCAAACCTCGACAAGACGCGCGAATAGCGTTCAGACGACTCCGGGCCCGTGCTGCAGCTGGATGCACGGGCCCGAGTCATTGGTGGAACGAATTTCAGCCGATGCTGAAGGGCTGTCCCCACAGGGTGACGGTGCTGCTCAAGTTGTCCGTCTCGACGGACACATTCACGTAGCTGCGGGCCTGCGCGTAGCCGGCGCAGCCGCTCACGCCGAGGGTGGAGTCGGCCCAGGTGACCGAACCGTCGCTGCCCTCGAAGCTGTTGTAGGCCGAATGCGACTCTCCGCCGTATGCGTCGGCCGACTCGAGGTCGAGAATGTCGACGCTCACCGCCTCACCGGGGCCGAGGGTAATGCCGGCGCTCGTGCCGCCGTCGACAGGAACCGAAACGGTACCGTCAGCGTTCACCACGGGA
Organism: Rhodococcus sp. WS4; assembly: GCA_006543605.1. Classification (GTDB taxonomy): domain Bacteria; phylum Actinomycetota; class Actinomycetes; order Mycobacteriales; family Mycobacteriaceae; genus Rhodococcus_F. Next base: position 17,485 of record RRBB01000001.1, on the reverse strand, counting down.
GTTGAGCCGGCTTCACCGCCTGCTTCCGCGCCGAAGTCGACCTGGCAGGCGAGGACGTAGCCGGGCTGGATGTCTGCGCCGGTCGCGCCGGCGCCGTCCAGATGGACGGAGGCCTTGCCGGACACCCAGACGTTGCGGTGCAACGGGGTCGCACCCAGCGATTGCGAGATGTTCGCGCTCTCGTCGGTCAGGTTGACCGTCACCACGGTGCCATCCGCCAGCGTCTGGGTGACAGTGCCACCCGGCAACGGCATGAACGTGTCGGCATTGGCCGCACCGACGGAGAAGAAGCCCATGGTCGCGGCAGCAGCGGCACCGACCGCGGCCAGGCGCACACCGTTCTTACGGTTGATGATCATTGTTCCCTCTCAGGGATAGAAGCTCGCACACGCGAGAAAGTGGTGGAAAGAACTGCGAAGGAAGACCGAAATCAGCCGATGCTGAACGGCGCACCGTACAGAACGGTCTTCGAGTAGTCGTTGCCCACGATCTCCACGACCGAGTACGAACGAGCCTGCGCGAAACCACCGCACTTCTGCACCTGCAGCTCCGCGTCCTGGTACTGCAGCGCGTACACGCCGTCCTTCTTGATGTCCTTCGCACCGAGCGGCACGTACTTGACCTCACCCGCCGCCAGCGGAACCGTCAGACCCGCGCTCGCCGTCAGCGAGTCCAGCCCCAGGCTGAACGACGGGTTCGCCGACAGACCCGTGATGTCCACCTGGCAACCCACGATGTACCCGGTCGACACCCGCGACACACCATGCGTCGTCGACGCATTCGTGCCGTTGTAGGTACCCGCACTGTTGGCCGGCGCGCCGTTCGCGTCCGGAACCTCGGTGACCTCCTTGATGCCCTTCACATCGGCAGTCACCGTTCCCGACACCCACGCCACACGACCGGCACCATTGGCAGCCAACGACGGCGACGACAGAGCGCTCTCCGCGGTGCGCGTCAACGTCGCATTCGGGCCGGACTTCGAACCATCGGGCAGCGGGATGAAAGTATCCGCGCTCGCCGCACCAGTAGACATCAAGCCGAGTGCAACAGCCGCAGCAGCACCCAGGCCTGCAATACGGGCGCCACGGCGCAGGCCGGACTTGCGGTTCTCGCTCATTCGTTCCCCTCATCAGGTGTGGCTGCTCCGACCTTCGGAGAAAGCCCTATCCACCTAGCGACGGTCCAAAGTTAGAGCATTCGAGTCCCAAACGTGATATCCGGAAGGTTGCATTTACGTAAGGGTTACCCGGACCTAAAGGCGTTTTATTTGCACGTAATAGGCTTATTTTGGATGCACGAAATCGAGGCGTGGGTATTCCCACGCCTCGATTTCGAGGGTATTTCCTACTTATTTGTGGAGAAAGCAATCAGCCGATGCTGAAGGGCTGTCCCCACAGGGTGACCATGCTGCTCACGTTGTCGGTACTGACGCCAACCTTGACGTAGCTGCGAGCCTGGGCGTAGCCGGCGCAGCCGCTCACTCCGAGGCTGGAATCGGCCCAGGTGACCGAACCATCGGTGCCCTTGACGGTGTTGGCGCCACCGTGCGTCTCCGCGCCGTAGGCGTCCGACGCCTCGAGATCGAGGACCTTGACGGCTTTTGCCTGGCCGGGGCCGAGGGTGATGCCGCCGCTGGTGCCGCCATCGACGGGGAACCCCTCGCCCGCGACCAGGTCGCTCAGCGCCCCCCCGGTACCGCCGTTTGCGCCGGCCTTGGCACCGAAGTCGACCTGGCAGGCCAGGACGTAACCGGGCTCGATCTTGGCGCCCTTCGCGCCGGCGCCTTCCAGATGGACGGAGGCCTTGCCGGACACCCAGACGTTGCGGTGCAACGGGGTCGCACCCAGCGATTGCGAGATGTTCGCGCTCTCGTCGGTCAGGTTGACCGTCACCACGGTGCCATCCGCCAGCGTCTGGGTGACAGTGCCACCCGGCAACGGCATGAACGTGTCGGCATTGGCCGCACCGACGGAGAAGAAGCCCATGGTCGCGGCAGCAGCGGCACCGACCGCGGCCAGGCGCACACCGTTCTTACGGTTGATGATCATTGTTCCCTCTCAGGGATAGAAGCTCGCACACGCGAGAAAGTGGTGGAAAGAACTGCGAAGGAAGACCGAAATCAGCCGATGCTGAACGGCGCACCGTACAGAACGGTCTTCGAGTAGTCGTTGCCCACGATCTCCACGACCGAGTACGAACGAGCCTGCGCGAAACCACCGCACTTCTGCACCTGCAGCTCCGCGTCCTGGTACTGCAGCGCGTACACGCCGTCCTTCTTGATGTCCTTCGCACCGAGCGGCACGTACTTGACCTCACCCGCCGCCAGCGGAACCGTCAGACCCGCGCTCGCCGTCAGCGAGTCCAGCCCCAGGCTGAACGACGGGTTCGCCGACAGACCCGTGATGTCCACCTGGCAACCCACGATGTACCCGGTCGACACCCGCGACACACCATGCGTCGTCGACGCATTCGTGCCGTTGTAGGTACCCGCACTGTTGGCCGGCGCGCCGTTCGCGTCCGGAACCTCGGTGACCTCCTTGATGCCCTTCACATCGGCAGTCACCGTTCCCGACACCCACGCCACACGACCGGCACCATTGGCAGCCAACGACGGCGACGACAGAGCGCTCTCCGCGGTGCGCGTCAACGTCGCATTCGGGCCGGACTTCGAACCATCGGGCAGCGGGATGAAAGTATCCGCGCTCGCCGCACCAGTAGACATCAAGCCGAGTGCAACAGCCGCAGCAGCACCCAGGCCTGCAATACGGGCGCCACGGCGCAGGCCGGACTTGCGGTTCTCGCTCATTCGTTCCCCTCATCAGGATTCGTGCAGGTTCCCAGCCCCGACGATCGAAGCTGAGGAGTGGTCCATTTCGGGCCCAGCGCAGTATTCGCAGCAAAGGTGTCCGCAGCGTTAACGGCGGGCGCCCAGATGCCGGAATTTCGACACTAGAGACAAACCTCACAAGGTGGCTTGCCCGGGCAACGACGTGGCACCACGCCCCGCCCTCCAACTCAGTACTGACTCGCCAGGGACATTAACTTGCCCTAACGATCCCGGCAACGTGATCGCCCCGTGACGCGTTTGTGATGTACCTCACATAGTTGAATGTTTTAATATTACTTGTCGGTAAGGTCGTCGGAAGGCCGTCTTCCCGAAATAGATCTCACCAGGCTCTTTAGCTTAACGGCCAACGAGCGTGACATACGTCAACACTTGAATTCATCGCGGGCCAAATGTTCAGTCACCCATGATGAGGGGGAACCTGACGACGCATCCATTCTTCGCCCTCGTCCTTGTGGCCCACATCGTGAGATCCATCAGATTCGCGTTCGTCCGCGGTGGTGTCGGGGAAGACGTCCCCGAAGATGCGCTCGAGCCGGGCCCTGTCGATCGGGGCCCGGCTCGGAACTTGCTGCTCGTCCGGCTCGCTGTGCGAGTCCGGCTCGTCGGAACGAGAAATCGTCTCAGCCTTCCAGACCGGACAACTCGGAAATCACGTGTGCCGCCAGGGGTGTCAGGGTGGCCATGCCGTCCCGGACCGCGGCGCGGGAAGAGGCGAGGTTTACCACGAGTGTGCTGCCGGACACTCCGGCGAGCCCGCGGGACAGACCCGCGTCCAGCGAACCGGCGGCGAGACCGGAAGACCGGAGGGCCTCCGAGATTCCCGGAATCTCGCGGTCGAGGACCTCGGCGGTGACGTCGGGGGCCACGTCGCGGGGCGACACGCCGGTGCCGCCGACGGAGACGACGAGGTCGACGCCGCCGATGACGGCGGTGTTGAGCGCGTTGCGGATCTCCACCTCGTCGGCCGCCACCGCGACGATGGCGTCGACGATGAAGCCTGCCTCGTTCAGCAACTCGGTCACCAGGGGTCCGATGGAGTCCTTGCCGTCACCGTGAGCGGTGCGGTCGTCGACGATTACCACCAGCGCGCGGCCGGCCAGCGAGGCTTCGATGTCCATGGTCCCTACCGTAGTGGCCCCGTTCAGAACGGACTCGACCTGGCCGAGAATCCCGGTGTTCATCAGCGGCCGCCCTGTTCGGCGGTTCCGAGCGTGACGTCGACGGTCTTGGAGTTCGATCCGTTCCCGTCGGTGTAGGTGATGGACACATTGTCTCCCGGTGCGTGTGAGCGGATGGCGGCGATGAGCGCGTCACCACTGGTGATGACCCGGTCGTCGACCTTGGTGATCACCGACCCCTTCGGAATTCCTGCCTTCTCCGCCGGGCTGCCCGACGTGACCTCGACGACGGTGGCGCCGTTGGCGGCGTCCTGCGACGGGACCTGGATCCCGATGACGGCCTGGGTGGCCTTTCCGGTCTTCACCAGCTCGTCCGCGATGCGCCGGGCCTGGTCGACCGGGATCGCGAAGCCGAGTCCGATGGAGCCGCTCTGTTCGCCCGCTCCGGATCCACCGATGCTCGCGATGGCGGTGTTGATGCCGATCAGCTGGCCGTCCATGTTGACCAGGGCGCCGCCGGAGTTGCCGGGGTTGATCGCCGCATCGGTCTGCAGGGCGTCGATGACGGTGTTCTGGTTGCCCGACTCACCGCTGGTGGAGACCGGGCGGTTGAGCGCCGAGATGATGCCCTCGGTGACGGTGCCCGCGAGACCCAGCGGCGATCCGATCGCGACGACCTGCTGCCCCACCTGGACGTTGCCCGACGTTCCCAGCTCGATCGGGGTGAGGTCGGTCTTGCCGTCCACCTTGATGACCGCGAGGTCGGACACCGGGTCGGCGCCGACGAGCTTGGCGTCCGCCGTGCTGCCGTCGGAGAAGGCGACCGTGAGCTTGCCGCCCTTGGCTGCCGCGCCTGCGACGTGGTTGTTGGTGAGGATCATGCCGTCGGACGAGATGACGATGCCGGATCCTTCTCCGCCGGAACCGCCTGCCGTCGCGACCTCGATCTGGACGACGCTCGGGACCACCTTGTTCGCGACTGCCTGCACCGAACCTGCCGGTGCGTTCGCGGCCGGGGTCGCGGTGCTGTTCTTGGGGGCGTCGAGGGAATTGGTCACCGCGGCGCCGCTGCCGTTCCGGTCCGTGGCGAGCGACCCCACCACACCGCCGATTCCGCCACTGACCAGAGCGAGCGCCACGGCGCCGACGACGATGGCGGTACGGGCCGGACGCTTGGTCGCGGTCGCCGTCGATCCGTCACCGACCTGTCCGGGGCCCTGATGGCCGGGGAACGGGCCCTGAGGCGCCGCGTGCTGCCCGGCCACGTGCTGGGGGCCCGGATGTCCCGGTCCGCCGTGCTGTGGCTGTCCGAACTGCTGCGGCGGGCCGTACGGGTTGCCCTGAGGGTATCCGCCCGCGCCGTACGCCTGCTGGCCCATCGGGCCGCCTGGGTTGTGCGGGGTGGTCGGGAACGCTTCGGCCGGGTGGTGAGCCGGAGTCGACTGAGGGTGGCCCGGCTGGTCCGGGCGCGCGCCCTGGTCGCCGCCGGTGTTGTCACGGCTACCGCCGTCGTGACTGTTTCGATCTTCGGTCATCGCATCACTTCCATCTCCTGCAGCTGCCCACAGGGGCAGCCGCACCGTCTCTGTCTACGAGAGTGCCCGCTGGGACTGAGAAGGTCCTGAGACCGGCCTTTAAGTTTGCCGAGACCCTGACGCCAAGGTTATTCCGCTTCGGGTTCACCCGGAAGGACGATGCGGATGAGCGCACCGCCCCGTTCGGAGACGTCCACAGCGATCGTGCCGCCGTGCTTGACCACCACCTGCCGGACGATCGCCAGCCCCAGCCCCGAACCGGGCATCGAACGTGACGCCGTGGACCGGTAGAAGCGGTCGAACACCAACTCCCGGTCCTCTTCGGGAATGCCCGGACCCGCATCGTCGACGGCCAGTTCGAGGAGGCCGTCGCCGCCCGGAGTCATCGCCACCCGTACCTGCTCACCGGTCGGACTCCACTTCGCGGCGTTGTCGAGCACATTGAGCACCGCACGCGACAACCCGGCGTGGTCGCCGTACACGAACCACGGAACCGTGACGGCGGTGAAATCGATCTCGTTGCGGCGGCGGCGTGCCCGCTCCAGGCTCCGTTCCACCACTTCGCTGAGATCGACTCTCTCGAAGATGGTTTCCGGTGCATCCTCGCGGGCAAGGTCCACGAGGTCGCCCACCAACTGTGAGAGCTCCTCGATCTGCGCCACCACGTCGGTGCGCAGCTCGGCCATGTCCTCGTCCGGAATATGCGGCGCCCCAGGGCGACTCGACGCGATCAGCAACTCCATGTTGGTACGCAACGACGTGAGCGGAGTCCGCAGTTCATGTCCCGCGTCGGCGACGAGACGGCTCTGCCGCTCCCGTGATTCCGCGAGCGCCCGCAGCATGGTGTTGAAACTCTCGGTGAGCCGGGCGAGTTCGTCGTTCCCCGTCACCGGCATCGGCGTCAGGTCGTCGGTCCGGGCCACGCGTTCGGTGGCTGCGGTGAGCCGGGCGATCGGCCGCAGACCGGTGCGTCCCACCGTCGTTCCCGCCGCGGCGGCGAGGACCACACCGCACCCGCCGACGATGAACAGCACCCAGGCCAGGCGGTCGAGCACGGCGCCCGTCGGTGCCAGCCGCTGCGCGATCACCAGCGTGCTGCCGTCCTGGGTGCGCTGCGCCAGCACCCGCTGGTTCTCCGCCGTCCGCAACGACGTCTCGCGCTCGCCGCGCGCCACGGACAATTCGGGGTCGCCGATGGGCACGCTCGACCCCGGCGGCGTGTACGTATCGAGGTCCGGGAAGATCAGCGCCACACTGATGTCCGTCGTGTACAGCGTCGCGCCAGCGATGTAGCGGGGATCGAACGTCACGAGATTGCTGTCGATCAGCGCCGACGCACGGGTACGCAACTGGTTGTCGACGTCGGCATACAGGGCGCGCGACACCACGGCGTACGCCGCGATCGCCATCACGGCCACCGCGATCGCCACCACCGACGCCGCGAGCAGCGTGACCCGCCACCGCAGCGACACCGACCGCGTCAACGGCATCGGAGGGCGCATCTCGGGCGGTAACGGAATCGGGTCTGTGGGGTGCCGGGAAATGTGGTGCGCGTCGTACTTCGCCGACCCCGACTTGCCGGCGGTCTTGTGGAACGGAACTGCCATCACGGAGGAGTCTCCCGCAGGACGTAGCCGACTCCGCGGACCGTGTGCAACAGGCGCGGCTCCCCGTCCGCCTCCGTCTTGCGACGCAAGTACCCGACGTAGACCTCCAGCGCGTTCCCGGACGTCGGGAAGTCGTAACCCCACACCTCCTCGAGGATGCGGCCGCGGGTGAGCACCCGGCGCGGGTTGGCCATCAGCATCTCGAGGAGCGAGAACTCGGTACGAGTCAGGCTGATGGACCGCTCACCCCGCGTCACCTCGCGGGTGACCGGATCGAGCGTGAGGTCCTCGAACGTCATCTTCTCCGAGTCGATGCCCGGTTCGGGCGCGGCGCGGCGCAACAGTGCGCGCAGCCGGGCCAGCAACTCCTCGAGGGCGAACGGCTTCGGAAGGTAGTCGTCGGCGCCGGCGTCCAGCCCCGACACCCGCTCCGACACGGAGTCGCGCGCCGTGAGCACGAGAATCGGCAGGTCGTCGCCGGTGCTCCGCAACCGGCGGCACACCTCGAGACCGTCCAGGCGCGGCATCATCACGTCGAGCACCAGCGCATCCGGACGCGCGGTCGCCACCTTCTCCAGAGCATCGATACCGTCGACAGCCAGTTCCACCGAGTACCCGTTGAAGCTCAGGGAGCGCCGTAAGGACTCCCTCACGGCCCGATCGTCGTCGACCACCAAAATGCGCATACCCGACAGTTTGGCCCGATCAACTGAGATATGTCTGAGAAGGGTTCATTCAGTGAGTGCCGACACCGGTCACTCGAGGACCCGCGGACCCGGCAGACCCCAGTTCCGCCACAGCGCGAGCAACCGGAGCACCGACGCGAACACCGTGCCCACCACCATCGCCACATCCGTCCCCGCGCCCCACTCGCTCACGACGACCACCAGAGCCGAACCGAGCAGGGCCGGCACCGCGTAGAAGTCCCGCTGCAGCAGCAGCGGGACCTCGTTCACCAGCACGTCTCGCAGGATTCCGCCCCCGATTGCCGTCGTGCCGCCGATGAGGCACGATGCGAGCGGACTCGCCCCGTGGTCGAGTGCGATCACCGCGCCCGTGCTCGCGAACAGGCCCATGCCCAGCGCGTCCAGCACCAGGATCTCCCGGCGGAGCCGCCCGACAGTCGAATGCAGGAAGAACACCAGCAACGACATGCCGAACGACGTGCCGAGGTTCGGCCAGCTACCCAGCGACGTCGGCGGATGGATGCCCAGCAGGACGTCGCGGACGATGCCGCCACCGAGCGCGGTGAAGACACCGACCACGCACACACCGAAGATGTCGAGGCGCTTCGTCACCCCGACCAGGGCGCCCGAGGCCGCGAACACCGCGATGCCCACCAGTTCCAGGATGTACAGCAGCACCCGCCAAGGTTCGCACGGGGCGGGTCACTTCCCGGCCGGGTCCACCAATCCCAGCTTCACGGCCTTCACCAGCCGGCGCGGCACGCGGTGCGTCGTCCCGCCCACCGTCACCTCGACCAGGTCGGGCGCCTGGGCCTTCCACTGAGATCTGCGGGTCCGCGTATTGGACCGCGACATTCTGCGTTTCGGTACTGCCACCTTTGTCCCCTCCATCGTCGTCGTCGACCCGTGAGTACTTGTTAACCGCGGGACGGGCGGTTAAGAAGCACTCACAGGACGCGTAGCGCCATACCGGCGTCGGAACTTCTCGACGCGGCCCGCGGTGTCCATCACGCGCTGAGCGCCGGTCCAGAACGGGTGCGACTCACTGGTCACGTCCACGACCACCAGTGGATAGGTGTTGCCGTCCTCCCACAGGACCGTGCGTTCGCCGGTCATCGTCGACCGCGTGAGAAACGTCGTTCCCGTGCTCGCGTCCTGGAACACCACCGGGTGGTAGTCGGGGTGGATGCCTGGTTTCATTCGTGTCCCTCTTTCGATTCGGGTTCTGCATAGGGTGATTCGCTGTTCTCGCAGGGGTCTTCGTGGAATTGCCCGAACGGGTCGGGCCACGACTGCCAGGCGTCCTCGTCCGCGAGTTCGTCGTCGGTGACGAGCGCCCACTGGAGCGTGCGGTCGATCTCGGTCGGGTCGGCTGCATGCACCAGCGCGACCATCGACGTGTGCCGGTCGCCGAACCGTTCGTCCCAGCACAGTGCGGCCATCGCCCGGCGCGCGACCCCGACCTGTTCCTGATCGTCCGGGGTCATCGCGGCCAGCCAGCGGTCGGCGCTCGCCACCCGCAGTCCCCCACCTGCGGATTCGAGCCACAACGCCTCGTCCGGCTGCGTCGCCACCCATACCCGGCCACGCGAGGTGACGACGCCCTCGAGCAGCACGTCGATCGCCTCGTGCAGTCGCTCGGGGTGGAACGGCCGGGTGGCGGTGAATTCGACGAGCATCACCCCGCAGTCGTGGGACGGGGGCGGCTGGCCCCGCAGCAGCGGTGAGTGGGCGTGGGTCGGTTCGCCGCGCCGCGCGTCGGCGGAGATGCGGAGCAGCAACCGCTCGATATCGAGGGTGTCCCCGCCCCACAGGATCGGCGCGCCGGGTGCGAGGCGGGCCAGGACGGCGTGGAGCCGGGCCTGCTGCCAGCCGTCGCTGGCGCTGCCCGACACCACCAGGGCGTCGGCGAAGTCCACCTGCCCGACCGTCACCTGAGCGACGGTGCGGTCGTCGTCAAGTGCCTCGTCGCCGGTGGCGTCGGCCAGCCACGACTCCGCGTCGAGGCAGGTGACGACGCCGTCGACGCGGACGTCCCGCGAGGCCGGTCCGTCGATCTGTCCGACCACCCCGGCCACCGACACGTGTTCGACGGCCCAGCAGACGGCCTCGGGTTCGAGTCGGCGGTCGAGGTGCAGCACGATGCGCTGCACCGAACTGCGGGCGTGCAGGCGACGCAGCAGGGGAAGAAGGTCCTCGCGCAGCGTGCACGAGATGCAGCCGTGCGCCAGTTCGAGGATGCCGAGGCGCTCGCGCGGCGCCCCGGACTCCAGCGTGGTGACGGTGCGGCGCACGACGCCTTCGTGGACGAGGTCGAGGTCGTGATGGACGACGACGGTGCCGTCGCGGAGCAGCGACCGCGCCACGTCCTCGGTGCGGCCGTTCCACCCGGATACCAGGATCAGCGGCATCCGGCCGTCGAGTATCTCACTCCCGAGCACCCTTTCGATAACGATTGTCATTACGTGTTCCGAACGCTACATTGGAAACTCATCGTTGTCGAAAATGATTGTCATCTCCCTCTCGGTGCGTCCGCAAGGGGACAGAGAGGAACGCCCATGTCGGCGCACTGCCAGGTGACCGGACGCCCGCCAGGATTCGGCAAGTCCGTGTCGCACTCCCACAAGCGCACCAACCGGCGCTGGGATCCGAACATCCAGAAGAAGACCTACCTCCTGCCCAGCGAAGGCCGGCGGATCACCCTCACGCTCTCCGCCAAGGGCATCAAGACGATCGACCGGGACGGCATCGAGGCTGTCGTCGCCCGGATCCGCGCTCGCGGGGAAAAAATCTGATGGCTGCCCGCAACGAGATCCGCCCGATTGTGAAACTGAAGTCGACGGCAGGCACCGGGTACACGTACGTGACCCGCAAGAACCGCCGCAACGACCCGGACCGGCTGGTGATGAAAAAGTACGACCCCGTCGCGCGGAAGCACGTCGATTTCCGAGAAGAGAAGTAGAAGACACCGCACATGGCAAAGAAGTCGAAGATCGCGAAGAACGAGCAGCGCAAGATCGTCGTGGCACGCTGGGCCGAGCGCCGCGCGGAGCTGAAGGAGACCATCCGCCGACCGTCGAGCAGCGAAGACGAGCGCGCGGAGGCCCGGGCGGCACTGCAGCGTCTGCCCCGCGACGCGAGTCCGGTACGATTGCGCAATCGAGACGCTGCGGATGGACGTCCGCGCGGCCACCTGAGGAAGTTCGGGCTCTCTCGCGTGCGTGTTCGCGAGATGGCGCACCGCGGGGAGCTGCCAGGCGTCCACAAGTCGAGCTGGTAAAGGAAGAAGATGGCAGTCAAGAGAGCACCGTCGAAGAAGCCGCGTCCCGTCGAGGGCCGCAAGCCCAAGAAGAACCCGTTGTTCGCGGCCAAGATCGAGTACGTCGATTACAAGGACATCAACCTCCTCCGCACGTTCATCTCGGACCGCGGCAAGATCCGTAGCCGCCGCGTCACGGGCCTGACCCCACAGCAGCAGCGTCAGGTTGCCGTCGCCGTCAAGAACGCACGCGAAATGGCTCTGCTGCCCTTCACGAGCCGGTAACGCACGTAGGCACCGAAAAGGCCGCGTAATCCTCGGATTACGCGGCCTTTTGCTGTGTCGATCAGCCGAGCAGGGCCTGCATGTCGGTGATCTCCTTCTGCTGGGCGGCCACGATGTCGGTGGCCATCTGCCTGACATCCGGATTCTCACCGTCGGCCAGTTCAGTGTTCGCCATGTCGATCGCGCCCTCGTGGTGCTCGATCATCATGGTCAGCCATTGCCGGTCGAACTCCGCGCCCGACAGCGCCGTCAGGGCGTCCATCTGATCGGCCGACATCATTCCGTCGCCGCCGGAGTGCATGCCGTGCATGCCCGACGTGCCGGACGCCGGAACCGGTTGCCCCCACTGCTTGAGCCAGGTGGTCATCAGATCCATCTCGGGTTGCTGCGCCGCCTTGATGGCGGCGGCGAGAGCGACGACGTCCGCGTTGTCGGTGTGACCGGCGACCATGTCGGCCATCTCGACCGCCTGGGCGTGATGGGGGAACATCCCGTCCAGGAATGCGACATCGGCGTCGTTGAACTGCGCCTGCGATTCGGCCGCGGACATGGGCGTCGACGGTGCGGCGGACGAGTCGGACGCGTCGGTGCCGCAGCCGGCGAGGACGAGAACGGCGCCTGCCGCGGCGGCGATCAGGGCAGTCTTGGTGGTAGGCATGAGGAACTCCTCGAGATCAAATTCGGACAGTGACAGTCGGAGCCGCCGGGGCACACGGCCCCGGGCTCCCCGTCACACCCGCAGAATCGAGAGTTCCGCCAGTGACAACACCGTCCACGATGGTGGTCCGCGGCCCGACTGCACGCGGTCGACGCTCACCCGCGACCGTCGTGCAGCGGGATCCCCCGCATGCCACCACAGCAACATCACCGACGTCAGCGCTGCGACGACCACGATCACGCCGGCGCACTGATGTCCGGTGAGGTGCGGTTGCTCGCAGCCGTCACCGCCGCAGTCGTGGGGGTCTTCGGTGTGCGATGCGGCGATCGAGGGCTGCTCGTGTGTCGCGGCGATCGCGGTCGGCGCGATCAGACTGTGCATGAGGAGCACACCGGAGGCGAGGATGAGCAGCAGAGCTGCGCGCGCCACGAGTGTGCGCCTCCGCCCTGCTGCCGTCTCCACGCCACCACTGTAACCGGACATACCCAGCGGGGGTACCCGGGCACGTGAGTGGCAATGTGTGCCCCGGGACGCGAAAACACTCACATGGGGGTGTGGGCGAGGATCTCCAGACCCTGCTGCTCGAGTCCGCCGATGGTGTCGGTGAGGATGACGAGCCCGCGATCGTTCCGCACCAGATCGACGACCGCGCCGGTGCGGGTGCTCAGAGCGACACGCAGGTCTCGCGGTCGAGGACGACGGTGCACTGGAAGCCGCCCGTCGCGCAGCAGATAGTCGCGACCTTCGAACGGGACGATCGACCACGTCAACGCACGATAGTTGTCGCCGATCCACCGCGGGTCCATGGCCGTGCCCCCGGGGACGGTGCCGTCGAGAAGTGCCCGGACGTACGTCGACGTGACATGTCGTTCGCCGTCGACCGCAGCCCGCCGGCGGGGGCGTACGCGTCGAGCGGCCACGGGTCCTGCGACCTGTGCAGGACGTCGAATCCGCGGGTCACGTCCGCGGGCAGGTCGGCGGTGGTGAGCGGCATCCACGACTGCGACAGTCCGAGCGGGACGAGCATGCGCTCGCGGAGCAGCGACGGGTGGTCGGTGTGCGCGGCCGCGGCCAGCGCCTGGCCGAGCAGCGCGAAGCCGACGGTCGAGTACGAGTACGTGCCGCGGGTCGTGAGGGGCGCCGACTGCAGTTGCTGCAGCAGGGTGTCGCGGTCGTACGTGAACGGGTTGGACGCGACCACCCAGTGCCCCACGGCCACCACGGTGTCGGTGCTCATCGGGAACTGAGCCAGTCCGGACGTGTGGGATGCGAGTTCGAGCAGCGTCACGTCGCCGACCGGTGCATCCTGCAGCGGCAGCACGTCCCCGACCTTCGTGTCGTCCCGCACCTCGCCCCGGGCGACGGCGTCGACGAACAGTTCGGCGGTGAACGTCTTGGTGACGGAACCGATCTCGTAGTCGGTGTCTTCGGTGGCCCCGAAGTTCGCGAACCGGGTGCCGGATGCGCCGACGTACGCGACGCTCGCGTTCTCGCGGTAGCGGCGCCCGAGGACCTGCCCGGCAAGGGTGATCAGGTGCGGGTCGCCACTCGACGGCGGGGCCAGCGCCGACGCCACCGGGGCGGCACCCCAGGCGAGGGTCCACGAGCAGAGCAGCGCGCAGAAGACGGTCGTTCGACGCAGCATTGCGGCTCCTCGAGCGCGGCGGAACGCGCGTGCAGACGGTCTCCCCGACCGGAGGCTATTGTCACGCACCCGAACGCCGAGCACTAGACTTCGGAAGGTTTGCCGACACGAGGCTTACCTGTCGAGGAGGTGCCCCGCAGCGTGTCGGGAGTGGTTGCGGGATTCACCGTCATATTCGTGATCATCGCGATCGGCTACATTCTCGGCCGGCGCGGGACGCTGGGCGCGGAGGGCGAATCCGTCCTGGGCAGGCTGGTGTTCTTCGTCGCCACACCGGCGCTGCTGTTCGATTCGCTCGCATCGTCCGACCTCTCCGTGATCTTCTCGCCCACCCTGGCTGTTGCGTCGACCACGGCATTGACGGTCGGCGCACTGTACATGGTGGTCGCGAAGGTGTGGCTGCACAGGTCCCTTCCGGAACTGACGATCGGCGCGCTGTCGGCGTCGTACGTGAACTCCGCGAATCTCGGCATTCCCATCGCCGTCTTCGTGCTCGGCGACGCGTCGTTCGTGGCTCCGCTGCTGCTGTTCCAGATCATCGCGTACTCCCCGATCGCCCTCACCATCCTCGACGTCACGACGCTCCGGCGCGGCGCCTCACGGCTCGAGACGGTCACCGCGCCGTTCAAGAACCCGATCGTCGTGGCGGGCGCCGCGGGACTGCTGATCGCACTCGTCGGGTGGACCCCGCCCGAGGCGCTGATGCAGCCGTTCCGGCTCATCGGCGGCGCGTCGGTGCCGGGTGCGCTGCTGGCGTTCGGCATCTCGCTGTACGGGGTGCGGGTGCTGGAGAAGGGGACCAGTCCGCGGCGGGACGTCGCCCTAGCCTCGGTGCTGAAGATCGTCGTGCAGCCGGTGCTGGCCTACCTGATGGCGCGGTACCTGCTCGGGCTGGACGGCCACGAATTGTTCGCCATCGTGGTGGTGGCGACGCTGCCGACGGCACAGAACGTCTTCGTGTACGCCAGCCGGTACGGGGTGGGAACGGTGCTGGCCCGCGACACCGCGTTTGTCACGACTTTGGCTGCGATTCCGGGGATTGCGCTGGTCTCCGGCCTGCTCGCGGGATGAGGTTACCGTGGCTTATGCGCGTAATCGCCCTCGCAGTGCTGGCCTGCCTCGCCCTCGCCGGATGCGGGTCCGGTTCGAGCACCGACGAACCGACGATTCCCCCGGAGATCGCGTCCGCAGTCGATCCGAGCCCCACCAATCCGTCCTCGGGGATGCCCATTCCCTCCGAAGTGCCCGGTGACGAATTCGGCACCGTCTTCGAACCACGCCCCGACATCGTCCGGGCCAATCCGACACCGTTCGAGTCGTGGTCGCGCGCGGACGGCAACAAGGTGGCGATCCACTTCGTCACCGGAACCCCGGAGTGCTACGGCGCCGACGCCACGGCTGCCGAGACGGACACCACCGTCACGATCTCGCTGCGCACCGGCACACTGCCGGAGGCGGCCGACAAGATGTGCATCCTCGTCGCCGTGTTCGGCACCCTCGACGTCCAGTTGCAGGCGCCACTCGGCAATCGCCAGGTGATCAACGGATGACCTGGTGAAGCACTGGTTCCTCAACGTCTGCATCGCCACTGCTCTCCTCCAGGCCGTCTATCACGCTGTCCGCGTGCTCGTTTCCTACCGGGTTCTCGCGCTCGGCGGCGACGCGGTCACGATCGGCATCATCACCGCCCTGTTCTCCCTGGCGCCCCTCCTCGTCGCGGTCCGGATCGGACGCGCCGTGGACCGGCGGCACGCCGCCGCGGTCCTGCGGACCGGTGTGCTGCTGACGGCGCTGGGTGTCCTGGTGATCGCGGCGAGCGGCGACCTGATCGTCCTCGCGCTCGGCAACGTCGTCCTCGGGTTTGGGCAGATCCTCGTGACCGTCGCCGGGCAGGGGTTCATCACGCTCCTCTCCCCGCCGGGCGAACTGGACCGCGGGTTCGCCGGATTGACGCTCGGCGTCTCGATGGGCCAGGCCGTCGGCGTCCCGCTCGTCGGTCTCATCGCGGCGGGCAGCTCGGACGGCGGCGTCGTCCAGACCACCCTCGCTCTCACCGTGATGGGTGTGGTGTCGCTGGCAGCGATCCCATTCGCCTGGCCGATTCGCGAGCGCCCGCAGACCGCGGAGTCGCCGTCGCCGGGCGACCGGCAGTCCGTGTTCAGCATGATCTCGACGACGGGCATGCGGCCGGCGGTGTTCAGCAGTCTGATCGTGCTGGCATCGGTCGACGTCGTCGTCGCGTATCTCCCGGTCCTCGGGCACGAGTTCGGTTTCAGCGTCCTCCTGGTGTCGTTGCTGCTGACCGCGCGCACCGCGGCGTCCATCGTGTCGCGCGCGTTCCTGCCGTGGCTGCTGACCCGGGTGCCGCGGCGCAGACTGCTGATCTCGGCCACGCTGTGCTCGGCACTGCCCACCGCGCTGCTGCCGTTCGTGCCCGACCCGGTCGGGATGGCGCTGCTGCTCGTCGTGGCCGGATTCTTCTGGGGCATCGGCCAACCGCTGACCATGACGTGGGTGGCCGGGCTCGTCACCGCCGCGAACCGGGCGGCCGCGTTGTCGCTGCGGCTGACCGGCAACCGACTCGGGCAGGTCCTGATTCCGCTGGCCGCCGGCGCCGCGGCCGGGGTCGCGGGCACGTCGTCGATCTTCGTGATCACCGGCGGCCTGCTGGGTACCGCCGCGGTCTCCACCTGGCGAGCTGTGAGTACTTATTGACCGCCCGCGGTTAACAAGTACTCACAGGCTCTCAACTGTTACCACAGTATCTAATACTATCTATCATGGTCTGATACTATCGGTCGATGCGAATTGGTGAGGCTGCGGAATACTTGGGCATGTCGGTAGTGGGGGTGCGCAAGGCGGCATCGGAGGGCCGGTTGCCCTCTCGGCGCACCGGTTCGGGTCACCGAATCTTTGACCGCGCGGACCTCGACACCTATCTGGGCAGGCCTGAATCGGCGCGTGCGGGAGCGACGCCGGAGAGGGTGGAGGCATTGTATTGCCGGGTGTCGGGCTCGACCGGGCAAGAGGCGTCGCTGGCCAATCAGGAAAAGATGTTGCGGGAGAGCGCTACTGGTGAGATATATCGGGTCTACAAGGATCGCGGTTCGGGCCTGAGGGAGCAGCGGGCGGGGCTGGACCGGATGCTCGACGACGCGGCCAAGGGCCGGTTCACGGTGGTGCGGGTGGTGTGGCGGGATCGATTGGCCCGATTCGGGGTGGCGTGGATCGACCGGTACTTGTCGGAGGTCGGCGTTACAGTCGAGGTCCTGCGAGACAAGGGCGACAAATCCCTGGCGGAGGAGTTGATGGATGACTTCATGGCGCTGCTGGCATCGTTCTCCGGCCGCCTCTATCAGCTGCGGTCGAAACAGAATCAACACCGGCTTCTCGACGACGCCGCCGCACGGTTGGGAAAGGGGTAACCGGTGAGCGCCTCGGGGGATCGCGGGTCTTCTTCGACCGCGAAGGTGCTCGCCGCTCGTGAATTGGGCCCCGCATGACCGGGCCGGGATCGACTACGCCGCGGCAGTTCGCGTTCACCACCCGGGCCCAATTGGCGGTCGACGATGCGACCGGTGAGCCGATCGGACTCGACGACGTCGACACCCGGGCGGGGTGGCTCCTCGACCTGGTCACCGCGGCCGGCGGCGAGTTGGTGTCGCGGCTGTGGCAGCCGGCGACGTTCGATGTGCTCGCCGCCGGCCTGGACCGCCAGGACCGCCAGGACCGCCAGGACCGCCAGGACCGCCAGGACCGCCAGGACCGCCAGGACCGCCAGGACCGCCAGGACCGCCAGGACCGCCAGGACCGCCAGGACCGCCAGGACCGCCAGGACCGCCAG
>RRBB01000019.1:0-88100 GCA_006543605.1 Rhodococcus sp. WS4 | reverse complement strand
GGCAGCGTCAGATGTGTATAAGAGCCAGGGTCGGTACATCGGCTGCGGCGCCGGCTGTGGTGCGGGCCGCGGGCCGGCCGCGAGCTGCGCCTGCAGGACGGCGAGGTTCTCACCCACGTGCCGCATCTGCTGCCCGAGCGCCGAGAACTCACCGGAGAGTTGCGCGACCAGCCGTGGATCGACGGAAGGAGTACCAAGTGTGGACATGGATCCATCGTCCGGCGGCGACGGCGCCCACACATGAGTAGGCCTACTCGAGCGGCCTGGGTCGTGCTACCCGAACATTCGGCGGATCGAGGTGCCGAACGGGTGCTTCGCGGTCACGTTCCCGAACCGGACTTTGCCGCGGACCACGACGTGCAGCGGACCTATCGGTGGTCCGGTGCGCACCTTGTTGCTCGCGGAACCGCCGACCGTTTCCACACCGTTGAGGTCGACGGTCGCCTCTTCCGGCACGACCAGCGAGATCGTGCTCGCGTAGTCGTCGATCGTCACATGCACCACCTGTGTGGACATGACGGCCCGCGTGAAGTCGAGCGTCACCGTCGACAGCCGGGTGTTCACCTCGAGGGCCGGGGGCACGTTCCAGGAGCCGGTCCGGCTCACCGACGACATGCGGCCGCGGATGACGTCCCCCGGCGGCGGCGCCGGGGCCCGGTGCGCGACCGGCGGAACCGGGGGCGCGGGGCGTGACACGTACGGCTGGTCGGGGTACGGCGGCGGCGTGAACTCGGAGATCAGCTGGATTCCCGGCAGATCCACCAGGACGACGTTCAGCTCCGCCCGCGTCTTCGCGGCGAGTGCCGTGTCCATCCGTTCGGTGAACTCACCGAGCGAGAGCATCCCCTGGCCCACCGCCCGCTGCAACAATTCGCCGACGTGTTCCCGCTCCGCATCCGATACGCGTAGGTCCCGTGCCTCCATACCGACCAGGCTAGCGCCCGTGAGTACTTGTTAACCACGGCACGTTAATAAGTACTCACGGCTACTCGAGGCCCTGTTCGATGGCGTACCGGGTCAGCTCGACGCGGTTGGCCAGCTGCAGCTTGCGGAGGGTGGCCTGGACGTGGTTCTCGACAGTGCGGTGACTCAGCGACAACTTGGTCGCGATCTGCTTGGCGCTCAGCCCTTTCGCGACGAACCGCAGGACCTCGGTCTCCCGTTCCGTGAGCTTCGGGACCGCGGGCCCCTGCTCGGCGGCGGGCGCGCTCGACATTCGGCGGTATTCGCCCAGCACGAGTCCGGCGAGCCCCGGTGTGAACACGGCCTGCCCCGCCGCGGTGGCCCGGACCGCGTCGAGCAGTTCCTCCACGGACGCGCTCTTCACGAGGTACCCGGACGCCCCGGCCTTGACGGCGTCGAGGACGTCGTCGCGCTCGGACGACGCCGACAGCACCAGCACCCGGCTGTCGGGCGACACCTCGAGGACGGCGGCGGTGGCCGCGGCGCCGTTGCCGTCGGGCAGTTGCATGTCCATGAGCACGACCGCGGGACTCGTCGCCGCCGCCCGACGTGCTGCGGTGGCGACGCCGTCCGCGGTGGCGACCACCCCGAACCCGGCGCCCTCGAGGTCGCGGGCGACGGCGTCCCGCCACATCGGGTGGTCGTCGACGACCATCACGGTGATCTGTTCGCCGGTGTCTCCGTCACCCATGTGTTTCGTCTCCCTTCGGCGCGCGGATCTCCCATTCGGTGCCCTGACCGGGTTCGGTGTCGAGTTCGGCGGTGCCGCCGAGCGCACCGACGCGGGCCAGAATGGATTTCGATACTCCCATGCGTCCCTCGGCCTCCGCTTCGGCGAGCCGGCCCGGCGCGATTCCGCTGCCGTCGTCGCGGACGCTGACGATGATCTCGTCGCCGAGATCCTCCAGCAGCACGTACGCCTTGGCACCCGCACCGGCGTGCAGTGCCACGTTGGACAGCGCCGTGTCGACGACCGCGGCGAGTTCCGTCGCCCGTCGTCGCTCGATCGTCACGGGCGCCGCGGGGGTCGACACCGACACGGTGGTGCTGGCCCGGGTGCCCAGTAGCAGTCGCAGGTCGATCGCACTCCCACCCAGATCCGACCCCACGCCCGCGCCCTGTTCGGAGATGAGCATGCGCAGCGCCACCTCCTGTTCCCCGGCGAGGTCGGCGAGTTCGGCTGCCGGCCCGCCGATCTCGTTGCCGCGGCGACGGACGAGCGCGAGCACCTGCAGGACGCCGTCGTGCACCTCGCGGGCGAGCCGTTCCCGTTCCTCGGTCGCGGCAGCCAACCGCACGGCCTGCTCCAACTGGGCCTGCGCACGCCGCGCGGTGGTGGTGGCGAGTCCGAGCGCGAGCCCCACCGACACCAGGACGGGCGCCGTCGCGTCCCGCCACAGGTCGAGGTTGACCTGGTCGCGCACCACCGCGCTCACCGTCGCCATCAGCACTCCCGACGCCATGCCGAGCCAGGGACCGCCGTAGACGGCGGCGGAGATGACGGCATTGGTGACCCACAGGGTGGTCGGCAGGGTCTGGTGGTTGTTGTACCAATCATGATCGGAGACAAGGCGGGTCGACGCCATCAGCGCGATGACCACCAGCTGGTCGGCGATCACGATCTGGTAGCGCGGGACCTTCCCGTGGGAGAGCAGGACCGCGGAGAGGCCGGACCACACCGCCATCAGGGCGACGAGGAACCAGCTCAGCCGCTGGTGGGTGTAGTACTGCACCGACACGAACTGGTAGCTGATCGCATAGACCAGCGTGACGAGGCGGAACGCCTGCGCGGCCCGCCACAGTGGGGCGTCCGGCTGGGTGTCGGGCTCGGTCGTGGTTCGCGGCCGGTAGTGCAGTCGGGTGCGTCGCTCACTCTCGTTGGTCATGGGTCTGCGCTGCGTCGTCGAGGTGGGATGGTGCGTCGGCCTCGGCGGGGTAGAGCGGGACTGCCGGGTCGTCGACCTCGAGCGCGTCGTAGGTGGCGTCGGGGTCCGTGGACAGCAGGGATCGCACCGCCGTGTTCAGCAGCGCGACGACCGGCACGGCGAGGAGGCCGCCGACGATCCCGGCGAGGACGATGCCGGTGGTGATGGCCAGCACCACCGCGAGCGGGTGCAGCCGGACCGCGCGGCCCAGGAGCAGTGGTTGCAGGACGTGGGCCTCGAGCTGCATCACCCCGATGATGATGCCGAGGACGATCAGCGCGGTCAGGAATCCCTTGGTGACCAGTGCAACGAGCACCGCGAGGAACCCGGTGAGGAACGCACCGACGATCGGGATGAACGCACCGATGAACACGAGCGACGCCAGCGGCAGGGCGAGCGGAACCCCGAGGATCGCGAGTCCCGCGCCGATCCCGATGGCGTCCGCCGCGGCCACCGCCACTGTGGCCCGGACGTACCCGACCAGCGAGCCGAATCCCTGGCTTCCCGCCAATCGGACCCGCCGCCGTGACGCGGTGGGAACGAGGCGGGTGACGAAATCCCAGATCTGAGTTCCGCCGTAGAGGAAGAAGATGAGGGTGAACAGTGTCAGCAGGGCGCCGGTGAAGATCTCGCCGACGACCGTGGCCGTGGTCAACGCGCCACTGGTCAGCTGCTGGCGGTTGTCCTGGATGGACTTCACCACGGAGTCGCCGGCCTGCCGGATCTGGTCCTCACTGAAGTGGAACGGTCCGTCGGTGAGCCACCCCTGGATCTGTGTGACGGACGCCTCGAATTGTTCGGTGAGGCCGGGCAGTCCTTCGATGAACTGCTCGACGACGAACGTCATGATCCCGGCGACGATGCCTATCGAACCGATGAGGACCACCAGGACGGCCGCCGACCGCGGCACCCCCTTGCCCTGCAACCAGTCGACGAGGGGCACCAGCAGCGCCGACGCGAGCAGCGCCAGACCCACCGGAATGAGAACCGTGTCGAGCCTGGTCACGATGTAGCCGAGCGTCAGCAGACCCGCGAAGATGACGAGAAGACGCCACGTCCATTCGGCCGCCACCCGCACCACCGGGTGCACCGCCGCCGACGGATGGCCCCCGCCCTGTGTTACCGCGGCTGTTTCCGAGCGCTGCTCGTTCGCGTTCACCTGCGGAGCGTATCGAGGTTCGGGGAGCGCCGGGCGATTCGCGCGGGAAACACGCGCGCACGGCCCCGTGCGCGCCGTTAAGGGGACGTGTCCTACGCCACCCGGTACACCCCCCGCTAAATTGAACGTCGTGCGGAAATCCTATAGAGCGATCGCGGCGACGGTCCGCAGCAGATGGCCGCTCTATATGGTTTCGATGCTCCTCGCCAATTTCATCGGCGCCATCCTCGTGTTCGCCTTCGTGCGCTACGGCGTGCCGATCCCCGAATCGCAGGAAATCATCGCCGACCGGGTGCGTAACGTCGCGATCTTCGGTGGCTACCTGGCATTCGCCGCCGTGGTGAGTCTCACCGCCGCCGCGATGATGCTGAGGTCCGTCGTCCGCTGGCAGTTGCGCGGCGGTCCGCCGACGCGCAGCGAGCAGATGTCGGCGCTGCACGCGCCGCTGCGCCAGGCGATCGTGCATCTGGTGCTGTGGATCCTCGGCGGCATCATCTTCGTGCTGCTCACGATCACCGAGATGCCGGAACTCGCGGTCGCGGTGATCGTCACAGTCTGCATGGCCGCGACCACGACGTTCGGCTTCACGTACATGCTCGGCGAGCGGATTCTGCGTCCGGTGGCGGCCCGCGCGCTCAGCGAAGGCGAGTTCGATCGGACCATGGCACCGGGTGTCGGCACCCGGATGGCCATGACGTGGGGACTCGGAACGTTGATGCCGGTCATCGGCATCATCCTGCTGTGCGTGACGCAGATAACCACCGACCTCGTGTTCTCCCCCGACGCGCTCGCCTGGGCGATCATGCTGCTGTCGATCATTGCGATCGCGCAGGCGTTCGCGCTGTCGATGCTGACGGCCAGCCAGATCTCCGACCCGATCAAGCAGCTGCGACGCGCGATCGAACGCGTTCAGCGCGGCGCCACCGACGTCCGGGTCGAGGTGTTCGACGGCAGCGAGATCGGGCGACTGCAGGTCGGGTTCAACCGGATGATGCGCGAATCGGACGAGCGGCGGCTCCTGCGCGAGTTGTTCGGCCAGCACGTCGGCGAGGACGTCGCGCGGCGGGCACTGCAGTTCGGTACCGAACTCGGCGGCGAGACCAGGTTCGTCGCGGTGCTGTTCGTCGACATGGTCGGCTCTACCGGCGCCGCCGCGGAGCGTCCCCCCGGGGAGGTCGTGAACCTGCTGAACGAGTTCTTCCGCGTCGTGGTCGACGTGATCGACCGGCACCACGGCTTCGTCAACAAGTTCATGGGTGATGCAGCGCTCGCGATCTTCGGGGCCCCGCTCGACCGCCCCGACGCACCGACGGCGGCGCTGGCCGCCGCCCGGGAGCTGCGGTTCGCGCTCAACGGGATCACCGGCCTCGACGTCGGCATCGGCGTCTCCGCAGGCCTCGCCGTGGCCGGCAACATCGGCGCCGCCGAACGCTTCGAGTACACGGTGATCGGCGACCCGGTCAACGAGGCGTCGCGGCTCACCGAACTCGCCAAGCTCCACCCCAGCCGGGTGCTGGCATCGACGAGTGCGCTGTATTTCGCCGACGACGACGAACAGGCGCACTGGGAACTCGGTGAACAGGTGCAGTTGCGGGGCCGTCGCCGCAACACCCATCTGGCTTGGCCGGAGGACTATCCGGAGTAATCCGCTACCCGTTGGTTACGCTGGCCAGGTGGCCCAGCCTCGATCCGACCCGCCCACTGCCGAGCCTCCTCGGCAGCGAAGCCGATACTGGTGGATCAAATGGCTCCTCGGCGCCGGCCTCCTGGCCCTGCTGACTGTCGAGGGCATCTACCTGTGGCCCACGCTCAGCGACTCGTGGAAAGCACTCACCGAAATCCACTGGGGGTGGGTCGCCGCGTGCATCGCCGCCCAGGCCGTCTCCCTCAGCGGATACGGCGCTGTCCAGCAGCGACTGCTGCAGGCGGGCGGTGTCGTCGTCGGCCAGTTGAAGTCGGTATCGGTGATCTACGCGAGCACCGCGATGGCCGTGAGCCTGCCGGCCGGTCAGGTGTTCTCGACCGCCTTCACCTACAAGCAGACCCGCAAGTGGGGCGCCACCCCCATCGTGGCGTCGTGGCAGCTGGCGATCTCCGGGGTCATCGCCGCGGGCAGTCTCGCGCTCCTCGGCGCCGCCGGCGCGTTCGCGGTGGGCACCAAGGTGAGCCCGGTCACGCTGGTGCTGTCGCTGGTGGCCGCGTTCGCGCTGTTCTACGGACTGCGATACATCTCACGCAATCCGGATTCGATCGAGTCGATCGGCCACTGGGTACTGACCAGGTACAACAAGTTCCGTAAGAATCCTCCCGACGCCGGCATCGAACGGTGGAAGGAGATCCTGGGCCAGCTCGACTCGGTCGAGCTCAGCCGCAAGGACACCGTCATCACGTTCGGGTGGTCGGCCGTGCACCGGCTCGCCGACGTCGCGTGCCTCGGTTTCGCGTGCTGGGCGGTGGGTGCCGAACCGTCGCTGGCGGGCCTGCTGATCGCGTTCGCCGCCGCCAAGGCCGTGGGCAGCATTCCGCTCGCCCCCGGCGGACTGGGATTCGTCGACGGCACGCTGATCGCCACCCTGACGGCGGCAGGAACCACCGCCTCGCAGGCTCTCGCCGCCGTGTTCGTCTACCGCGCCGTCAGCTACATCCTCGTCGCGCTCGTCGGCTGGGTCGTCTTCCTTATCCTGTTCCGGCACAACCAGCACGAGGATCTGGGGATGGACCTCGAATTCGAGCGCCGCGAGCAGTCCGCACCCACCACCAACCACCCCCAGCGCCGCGCGGAGCCGGAGCCCGATGCCTAGGCCTGTGAGTACTTGTTAACCGCGGGCGGTTGACAAGTACTCACAGGCGGCGTAGCCGCACCAGCATTCCGCCGAGGTGCCCGGCGCTGACCCGGACCGCCGCCTCGGCGTCGCCGTCGGCGATCGCCTCCACCAGCAGTCGGTGGTCGTCCGCGTCGGGCGCACTGTGCGCGGTCAGGTCCAGCACCGCCATCAGGTCGAGCATCGCGTCGCGCAGTCGAGGAACGAACGTCTCGAACAATTCGGTCAGCACCGGGTTGTGCGCCGCGACCACGACCGCGCGATGCAGTGCGATGTCGGCGTCGACGAACTCGGCGGCGCCGGCCCGGGACGCCGCGGACCGCGCGTCCAGCGCCCGCCGGAGCTCCGCGAGATCGTGATCGTCGCGCCGGGAGGCGGCCAGCCGGGCGGCGTCGATCTCGACGGTGTTGCGTACTTCGACGACGTGCAGGATCTCCTCGGTGCGCAGTACCCGATCCCAGTCCTGCCGGGGCAGCGACCTGCGGAGGAACACCCCGGCCCCCTGCCTCGACTCGAGCATGCCGAGCCCGGCGAGCATCCGGACCGCCTCGCGGACCGTCGACCGTCCGACGCCCAGCTCGGCCGCGAGCGTGGTCTCGCCCGGGAGCTTCGCGCCGACCTCCCATTCGCCACTCTCGATGCGCGAGCGCAGCAGGTCGGCGGCCTGGTCCGTCAACAGGTGGCGTCGTATCGGCGCGGTCACGATTAGCTCCTCAGGTTGTCTGATGAGTGAATTTCTCCTAGCCTAGCCCGTGGCATTCCGTGGACTTCTCCTCCACTGCCGCGGCGGGGCCTGAAGGCCGGCACCCTGCCGCGGGGTTTCGCCGCGTCGGTCGTCTCGTTCCCCCTTCCGAGGAGAAGACCGTCATGACCGTCACGTGGAACAACCAGCAGCCCTCACCGATGCCCTCCGATCGCTATCGCGCGATCTGGGACCGCGTTCCCGTCCCCGATGTCGACCGCACGTGGCCGACGCGACGCACCACCACCGCACCGCTGTGGGTGCCCGTCGATCTGCGCGACGGCAACCAGGCCCTCGCCGAACCGATGGACCCCGAGCGCAAACGCCGGTTCTTCGAACTGCTGATCTCGCTCGGCTACAAGGAGATCGAGGTCGGCTACCCGTCCGCGAGCCAGACCGACTTCGACTTCGTCCGCGACCTCGTCCGCCTGGACCTCGTGCCCGATGACGTGACGATCGTCGTCTTCACCGCGGCCCGCGACGATCTGATCGCCCGGACGTACGAATCGGTCGAAGGAACTGCCGAACGTCGTGGTGCACATGCACACCGCGACGGCGCCCACGTGGCGCTCCGTCGTCCTCGGTAAGGACCGGAAAGCACTACACCGGTTGATCTTCGATGCAGCACAGGAGGTGGCGCGCGGCGCGGGAGACCACCCGGGCCGGCGTTTCGAGTTCTCACCCGAGGTATTCAACCTGACCGAGCCGGACTTCGTGCTCGACGTCTGCAACAGCTTGACCCGACTGTGGGATGCGAGCCCCGACCGTCCGGTGATCCACAATCTGCCTGCCACGGTGGAGGTGTCGACGCCCAACGTGTATGCCGACCAGATCGAGTACATGCACCGACATCTGGAGCGGAGGGATTCGATCATCCTGTCGGTGCACCCGCACAACGACCGTGGCACCGGCATCGCGTGCGCCGAGCTGGCGGTGCTGGCGGGTGCGCAGCGTGTCGAGGGCTGCCTGTTCGGCAACGGTGAGCGGACCGGCAACGTCGACCTCGTGACGTTGGCCCTGAATCTGCACGCGCAGGGCGCCGACCCGATGATCGACCTCTCGGACATCGACGCGGTTCGGCGAACCATGGAGTACTGCAACAGGATTCCCGTCCACGAACGGCATCCCTACGGCGGCGACCTCGTGTACACGGCGTTCTCCGGCACCCACCAGGATGCGATCAAGAAGGGGTTCGCGGAGCATCGGACGTCCGCGGAGGCCGCGGGACTGGATCCGGGAATCGCGCCGTGGTCGGTGCCCTACCTGCCGATCGACCCCGCCGACGTGGGTCGCGACTACCAGACCGTCATCCGCCTCAACAGCCAATCCGGCAAGGGCGGAATCGCACATCTGCTGCAGAGCGAATACGGCATCACGCTGCCGCGCCGGCTCCAGATCGACTTCGCCGCGAAGGTTCAGGCAGCAGCGGACTCGTCGGGACTCGAGATCACCGCCGAAGAATTGTGGACGCTGTTCTGCGCCGAGTACGGGTACCGGGGCGGCGTCGGCCGCTGGTCCGTCGAGCACGGAACCGACGGCGACCGGTTGTTCGTCGTCTTCGACGTCGACGGCACCGAAGTGTCCGGCGAGGCGGTAGCCACCGGCCCCGTCGAGGCGATGACCCACGTCCTCACCTCGAAAGGGGTGGCCGTGGACGTACTGTCCCTCACCCAGCACTCGCAGCGGTCGGGTAGCGACAGCACGGCGATCACGTTGGCGGAGTGCCGCGTCGGCGATCGCACGGTGTGGGGAATGGACTCCCACCAGTCGGTGACGGCGTCCGCCATCCGCGCGGTGTACACGGCGGCTACTGCGCCTGCGGCGCCTGTGAGTACTTCTTAACCGCGGGCGGTTAACAAGTACTCACAGGCGGCGGAGCCGCACGATCGCGTCCGCCACCACGTCCGGCCGGTCCTCGGGCATCAACGTGTAACTGTCGTCGACCTCCTGCAGTTCGGCGTTCGGGTAGAGGTCGGCCAGTCGCCGACCGTGGTCGCGGGGCATCACCTTGTCCTCGACGGCCCACAGCACGAGGACGGGCCGGTCGAAGGCGCGATTCGCTTCCGCCCAGTGCAGCAGGGTCGCCTTCGGCGGCAGGGACCTCGCGTACTTGCGCACGTCCCGCCGCACCCGACGGTCGGTGGTCGCGGGCCGAAACCACTCGTCCATCACCGGTTTCGGCCCGGGGCGCTTGCTCATCCACCCCCACGACGCCGGCGCCCGTCGCATCGCCGTGAATCGCAGGGCCTGCATGGCGAGGGCCAATCCGCCGGGCACCGCGGCGGCGAGGCGTATCGCGCGACCGGGTATTCCGGGCGGGTAGTTGTGGAACGCCTCGCACGGGGTGAGTACGAGTGCGGCAAGGCGACTGGTGTCACCGAGGGCGATGAGAACCTGGGCGCCGCCCCAGTCGTTCTGCACGAGCGTGACGTCGGTGAGGTCGAGTCGGTCGAGAAATTCGCCGACGAGCAGTCCGAGTCCGCGCAACGATGAGGTCGGCGTCCTCGCGCATCGGAATGCGGTGCGCGCCGAGTGGGAGCGTCGGGCGGATGCAGCGGAAGTCGGGGGCGAGTCGGTCGACGACGTGCCGCCAGACGGTGCCGTCGATCGTCAGCCCGGGGATGAACACGAGCACCGCACCTTCGCCCCCGGTGTCGCGGTATTCGATGGTGCCTGCGGAGAGTTCGATCTGCTTCATGGCACTCACTCCATTTGATAGATCGTTCTACTGAATGTCAGGTTACGATGGGGTACGCACCGAGCGCAACGGTCGGAGGCAGGAAAATGAACGACACGAAGGCCCGGATCCTGGGCACGAGCGGCGAACTCTTCCGTCGCAACGGCTACGCCGGGACAGGTCTCAAGCAGGTCGCTGCCGAGGCGCGGGCCCCGTTCGGTTCCATCTACCACTTCTTCCCGGGCGGAAAGCAGCAGCTCGGGGAAGAGGTCATCCGGTCGTCGGGCGAGGAGTACGCCCGGCTGGTGTTCGCGATCCTCGACGCCCACTCGGACATCCTCGAGGGGATCGAGGTCGGGTTCCGGCTGGCGGGCGAGACGCTGGTGGCCACCGATTACGCGGACGCCTGCCCCATCGCCACGGTCGCGCTCGAGGTCGCGAGCACCAACGAGGTGCTCCGCGTGGCCACCGCGGACGTGTTCACGAGCTGGATCGACTCGGGCAGCGCGCTGCTGCGCGACCGTGGATTCGAGGAGGCCGACGCGCGGCGTCTGATCCTGGGCTTCATCACCAGCTTGGAGGGCGCCTTCGTCCTTGCCCGTGCGCTGCGCAGCACCGAACCGCTCGATGCGGCCGGCGCCACGGTCCTCGCCGCCGCGCGCGCCTGCCTCCCCCCACGTGAGTGAGAATGCGTCCCCGGGCACACCGCGGCACCCACCTGAGGATGTGACCGACGTCACACTACGGTTGCGGAAGAAATCGCCGACGTTCATAGTTGAAGCTACAAGAACTTGAACATTCAACTATTCAGATCGACGACCCGAGGAGTTTTCATGACCACCGCCACCGCCACACTGCCCAACCTCACCGCCGGAACCTGGGCCATCGACTCGGTCCACTCCACCGTCGGCTTCTCCGTCCGCCACCTGATGGTCAGCAAGGTCCGCGGCACGTTCAACGACTTCACCGGCGCGATCACCGTCGCCGAAGACGGCACCGCCGCCGTCACCGCCGAGATCCAGGTCGCGTCCATCGACACCAAGAACACCGACCGCGACGCCCACATCAAGTCCGCCGACTTCTTCGACGCCGAGCAGTACCCCACCGCCACCTTCACCTCCACCGCCGTCCGCCCCAAGGGCGACGACTACGTCGTCGAAGGCGAATTCACCCTCCACGGCGTCACCCGCCCCGTCGAACTCGCCCTCGAGTTCAACGGCGTCAACCCCGGCATGGGCAACGGACCGGTCGCCGGCTTCGAAGCCACCACCGTCCTCAACCGCAAGGACTTCGGCATCACCATCGACATGCCCCTCGAAGGCGGCGGAGCCGTCGTCGGCGACAAGATCACCATCACCCTCGAAATCGAGGCCGGCCTCCAGGCCTGATCCTCCCCTCGCAGCGCGCGCCCCGCCATCCACCCGGATGGCGGGGCACGCGTTCTTGGTGCCGCCGGCATACCTGGCGGCGAATAGGACTCCCCACCCGATGGCCCCGATCAACGCGAAACTGATCAGCCGGTACAGCATCACCGCCGCGGTGGCCTCGTCCGTGCCCAGTCCACCGGCGACGAACGCCACGATCAGAGCGCCGTCGACGATGCCGATGCCGCCGGGAATCAGCGGAATGCTCGACGCGGCCATGCCTGCGACGTAGGCCGTCATCGCGAGGCCGATCCCGACGTCGGTGACGCCCACCGCCCGGCACGCCGCGACAAGGCACAGCAGGTCGCCGATCCAGTTCAGTCCCGCGAACACGCCCCCGAGAATCCAGTCTCTGGGGCGGGGCCGGACGAGAGCGAGTTGCTCGACGAGGGTGCGGACGCGTTCGGCGCTCGACGCCGCGGGGCGCCGCAGGAACGCATTGGCCCAACCGAGAACCCGCTCGCCGGCGCGCACGAGCAGTTCGGGTCGGCGAATCAGCTCCCGGAGCCCGAGGGCGAGTCCGAGGACTCCGGCGATCTCACCGACGACGGTGATCGGATCGGCATGCGCCCGGACACCGACCGTCGCCCCGAGAATCCCGAGTGCGCCGAGCGCCACGGAGCTGATGATTCCCGACGCGAGCATCGTCCAGGCGACCAGCGGCGTGCTGGCGCCCCACGTGCGCAACCTGCGAAACGTGAATCCCGCGGACACGAGGTGCCCGGCGGGGAGGGTGACGGACAGCGCGTTGGACGCGAAAGTCAGTGCGATCGACCGATGGAGTGCCACCCGGAGACCGCCGGCCGCGAGCAGTTGCCGCTGCAGTCGGGCGAACGTCGTCATCGACGCGATCTCGGCGACCACCGCCACCACGAGCCACCGCCACCGCGGGTGCAGCAACGCACCCGACGCTCGCGCGATGTACGGACTCAGCACCAGAATCTCGACCACCAGTGCCGCGGCGGCGGCGATCGCCAATGCCGTCCTGGGTACCGACCATCCGCGTCGGGTGTCAGTGATGGTCATCGGACGCGGCTGCAGTTCGTGATCGGGGGAGGTCGAGGACGCCGGCCTCGATCTCGGCGAATGCCGAATCCAGCAACTGGAGGAACCGCTCCGCGTCGTCGCCGGGCTGCCACTGCAGGTAGGCGGTCCGCAACACGGCGAACGCGGTGTTGACGAGAAGGGCACTGCAGAGCGGGTCGATCGGGTCGGACTGCGCCCGGGCGTCGACCCAGTCCTGGACGAACTGCTGGAACCGCTCCCCGGCCGCCTTCGTCGACTGCGCGAGTTGGGGCGCCGCGCCCAGGATCCGGCGCTGCACCACGAGAGTGGCGGCGTTGTGGGCGATGCGCGCGCGGATGATCTCGCGGACCGAGACCCACAGCGGTTCGCCGTCCGGACGCTCGTCCGCCAGCTTCTGCCACCGTTCACGGTCTCCCGGCCCGGGGTCGAAGAGCAGTGCCTCCTTCGATTCGAAGTAGTTGAACAGGGTGCTCTTGGACACCCGGGCCGCCGCCGCGATCTCTTCGACACTGACCTCGTCGTAGCCGCGCGTGTCCACCAGTTCGAGCGCGCACGCGTGCAGGGTCCGCCAGGTTTCGTGCTTCTTCGACTCACGCAACGCCATGAATCGACCCTAACCCGAACTTGGACTCGGTACAATTTTCCCCTCGGTCCACTGTTGGCGCGAGTCCAAAACCTGGCCCGACTGCGCCACCTCTAGGCTGACCGTGTGAAGAAGTTCCTCCCCGCGCTCGCCATCGACGTCGTCCTCGTGATCGTGTTCTGCGCGATCGGCCGCCGCAGCCACGACGAAGCCAACGCCCTGACGGGTCTGGCCACCACGGCGTGGCCGTTCCTGACCGGTCTGGCGGTCGGGTGGCTCGCCACCGTCGCCCTCTACCGCGACAAGTTCGACGCGTTCCTCATCGTCCTCACCGGCATCGTGGTGTGGCTGTCGACGCTGGTGGTGGGGATGCTGTTGCGCGTCGTCAGCGGCCAGGGAACGGCGCTGAGCTTCGTCATCGTGGCGGGCACCGTGCTCGCCGTGTTCCTCCTCGGCTGGCGTGCCGTCGCGAAGGTCGTCACGAAGGCCCGCGCGACCACCTGATCACGGCGAATCCGCCCCGACGGCACACCAACTGCCGCTCGAGGTGAGACAGTTTTCCCATGAGTGACACCATCGATCCGGCCCGGGACGAGAAGAGGTCCGACCGCGGCTTCTTCGGCCAGCCGTTCGCCCTCGCGAACCTGTTCGGCGTCGAGATGTGGGAGAGATTCTCCTTCTACGGCATGCAGGGCATCCTGATCTATTACCTCTACTATTCGGCGGCCGAGGGGGGCCTCGGAATCGCCGAATCGTCCGCCACCAGCATCGTCGGAGCCTACGGCGGCACGGTGTACCTCTCCACCATCCTGGGCGCCTGGATCGCCGACAGGCTCCTCGGCTCCGAGCGCACCCTGTTCTACAGCGCCATCCTCGTCATGCTCGGCCACATCGCGCTGGCCGTGTTCCCCGGCCTCTGGGGAGTGGGGATCGGCCTCGTGTGTGTCGCGTTCGGCAGTGGTGGGCTCAAGGCCAACGCGACCTCCCTCGTCGGCGACCTGTACGACGCGGACGACGAGCGTCGCGACGCCGGATTCTCCATCTTCTACATGGGCATCAACCTCGGCGCACTCGTCGGACCGCTCCTCACCGGGTGGGCCCAGGATTCCATCGGCTTCCATGCGGGGTTCGCGCTCGCCGCGATCGGCATGGCGCTCGGACTCATCCAGTACACGATCGGACGCAAGCGCCTGCGCGGCATCGGCGCCGAACCGCCCAACCCGCTCCCCCACAGCCAGCGTCCCAAGTGGATCGCGATCGCCGCCGCGGCGGTCGTGGTGATCGCGGCGCTGTCCCTCACCGGGGTGATTACCGCAGCCAACATGTCGGACATCGTGGTCGGCCTCACCATCGTCGCCGCGATCGGCTACTTCGCGATCATGTTGTCGAGCCGGCGCATCACGGCCATCGAGCGCAGTCGTGTCTACGCGTTCATCCCGATGTTCATCGCGAGCGCGGTGTTCTGGTCGCTGTTCCAGCAGCAGTTCACCACCGTCGCGGTGTATTCGGACAAACGTCTCGACCGCAACCTGTTCGGCTGGGACTTCCCGCCGTCCTGGGTGCAGTCGATAAATCCGGTGTTCATCATCATCTTCGCCGGTGTCTTCGCGGCCGCGTGGACCAAGCTCGGCTCCCGTCAGCCGTCGTCGCCGATCAAGTTCGCGGCGGGCACGGTCATCATGGGCATCGCGTTCCTGGCGTTCATCCCGATGTCGGGTGGTGGCGCGAACAGCGCACCGCTGCTGGGTCTGGCCGGCATTCTGCTGCTGTTCACGTTCGCGGAACTGCTGCTGTCGCCGGTCGGTCTGTCGTTGTCGACCAAGCTGGCGCCGGAGGCGTTCCACACCCAGATGGTGGCGTTGTTCTTCCTGTCCGTCGCCCTGGGTACGGCCATGGCGGGCACACTGGCCGGCTACTACGACGAGAACAACGAGATCCCGTACTTCACCGCGGTTGGGCTGGGGTCGATCGCCGTCGGCGTGCTCCTCGCCATCGGGTCGCCGTGGATCCGGCGCCTGATGAAGGGCGTGCACTGACGCTGAGTGTCACATCTGCACTGACGCTGAGCGTCACATCTGGACGGCCGCACCGGCTGGACGTCATTTCGCCCACAACCACACGGCCAGCCCGAAACCGGCGATCGAGATCGCCACACGCAGGACGGACGGCGGTATCCGCTTGACGACGGGCGGGCCGCACCAGCCGCCGGCCAGGGCGCCGACCGCCATCGCGGCGGCGGCGCCCCAGTGGACGGGGCCGAAGATCGCGAACCCGATCGCCGCCACCAGGTTGGCGACGCCCAGGAGGACGCTCTTCAGGATGGTCGCGCGCCAGATCTTCTCGGACGTGAGGATCAACGCGATCGCCAGGAAGATCACGCCCGCTCCCGCGCCGAAGTATCCGCCGTAGATGGCGACGACGAACAGCGACACGGAGTAGGTGCGGGGCATGTCCCGCTCACCCGCCAGCGCGCGGAGTCGCGGTTGCAGCAGCAGCGCGAGGGCGGCGAACGCCACCATGAACGGGACGATCGCCTCGAACGATCCGGCCGGGGCCACCAGCAGGATTCCCGCCCCCACCAGGCCGCCCGCGGCCGAGTACAGCGCCCAGCGCCACAGCCGGGGACCGGTGTCGGCGACCTCCCGCGTCGAGTTGGACAGAGCACCGACGCCGACCGCCACCATCGCGACCGTGTTGGTGACGTTGGCGGTGACGGGCGGCAGACCCACCGCGAGCAGTGCCGGGTACGACACGATGGACGCCAGGCCGGTGACGAAGCCGACCAGTCCGGCGAAGAACCCCGCTACGACGAGAAGACCGATATCAAGCAGGGGCACAAGGTAGAAACTTACCCTTGCGTACTTACTCCCTCAGCGCGGAGGCAGTCCTCAGTTCGCCGGCTTCGCCATCTCCGTGTCCTCAGTTCGCCGGCTTCGCCATCTCCGTGTCCTCAGTTCGCCGGCTTCGCCATCTCCGTGTCCTCAGTTCGCCGGCTTCGCCATCTCCGTGTCCTCAGTTCGCCGGCTTCGCCATCTCACGGAACAGCATGTCGGTCATCTTCACCGCCCGGTCACCACCGTCGGCGTCGGCGACGAAGACCGCGAACGCGAAATCGCCGCGTGAGCCGTAGAACCAGCGGTCGTCGCCGCTCGCACCGTTCATGCCCATGAGGTCCGGGTAGCCGTTCAGGAACGACGCTCCGCCGCGCACCACGTTGTCGCGCATCAGTCCCCGGAGCTGGTCGTTGACGTTCGCAGGGAGCGGCTGAGCGGCCACATCGGTGGTGCCCGGCTGCCCCTGGACGATCATCGGCGCCGGCGCACTGCCCCGCGCGATCGACGCGGCCAGCATGGCCATCCCGAACGGTGTCACGGCGGGCAGGTCGCTGTCCTTGCGGTTCATGACCTGGTTCATGCCCGACTGATCGGCGGTGAAGACGGCGGTCTGCTGGTCGAGGCCGGGGATCTTGTAGTTCATGCCGAGCCCGAGCTGGTTGCCCGCCTTCTCGATGTCTTCGATCGACAGCGAGGACGGGTCGACGCCCTTCTGCAGTCCGGCGGCCTTCTTCACCAGGTCGAGGTTCGATCCGGCGGGATAGAGACCCTGGAATGCGATCGGCCCCTGCTCCATTGCCTGGTTGTTCTGCGCTGCGGCGAGCACGGCGCCGGTGGACGGCCGGATCGCGACGATCGTCGCGGGGGTGCCGACGCTGACCACGGCTTCCTCGGCTGCCAGCTGCAGGTGGGAGTCGAGGGTCGCGGCGATATCCGGTCCGGGCGGGCCCTGGAACCCGGCCTGGGGAATGAGCGTGCCGTCGGGATCCACGAGGTGGACGGCCCAACCGGCCGTGGCGTCCCGGTTGGCCTGCCACACCTTCCGCAGCGGATCCAGCAGCGGCGTCGTGATGCGCCGATCCGAGGTGATGAGCTTCGGCGTCTTGATGGTGACGACACCGGGGATCGCGAGATCCTGCTCGAGGAACTGGTAGTCCTGGTCGCGCAGCAGCACGGCGGTGACCTGCTCGCCGGGCTTCGCGGCCATGTCCGCCATCATCGCGTCGGCCGTCACGAGGGGAGCAACCGGCTCGAGGACTTCCGCGAGACGCCGGGTGGTGGCGACGGGATCGGGCATGGTGGCGGGGTCGAGGGTGATCGAGTTGATGGTCTGCTCGTTCATGAGCAGCCCGCCGAAGGCGTCGAAGATCCGCGGCGGAGCGGCGTCGGTCCGGTCGTAGCGGACGACACGCCCGTTGCCCAGGTCGGGCGCGAGGACCGACGGATCCCAGGAGATGCGCCAGCCGACGGACAGGTTCCGCACACCGCCCTGAACCTGGTAGCTCCAGTCCTTGCCCTCACCGAAATGCCAAGCGGCACCGACGGTGAAGAAGCCGGAGTCCGAGCCGAGATCCATGAACTGGGTCACGTCGAACTTGGCGTCCTGGGGCTTCAATCCGTCGAACATCTGTTGAATCGCCGTCTCCGCGGCGTTGGGATAGGAGGTCTGCGCTGCGGCGGCAGCGGCGTCGCCCTCGTTCAGTGCGTTGACGAAGTTGTCGACGACCGACTGAGCGGTTTCCTCCTCTTTCGAGAGCACGCACGACGCCAGAATCACTGCCAAGACGACAGCCGACGTCAGGGCGATCACATATTTGTTCCGGCGGCCAAGCGATCGTCCATTCCCCATGTCCACCATCTTGCTTTCAGTCACATGCGTAACAAGCACCATTTGCCTACGAAGGAGTTACGGTTGAGCCACAACTTATCCCCGAACAGCAACGCGCGAACGGGTTTATCGAAGAAAACGCCCCGCAGCCTGCACAGCAGGGGCCGAACTGTCACCTGTTGCTATAAAAACGGCAAATGCTAGGTCGTCCTTGATTCCGACGAACCAGCCGTGAGCGGGACCACTTCCGGACTCGGCCGTGCCCGTTTTGCCGAGCAGTCCCGGAATGTCCTGCAGCGCAGTAGCGGTACCACCCGTCACAGTTTCACGCATCATCGTCCGGAGGTCCGAGGTGACGTTCGTGGGCACGGCGGGCGCCGTCTTGTCAGCGGTTCCCGGCTTGCCCTGCACGATCATAGGCGACGGCGGCGAACCGTTCGCGATCGAGGCTGCCACCATGGCCATCCCGAACGGCGTCGCGGTCACCTGCCCCTGCCCGATCCCGGACTCGACGCGGGCCGCCGGACTGTCGGCGATCGGCACGTTGCCGGTCACGGTCGTCAGGCCGGGCGTCACGTAGTCGACGCCGAGCCCGAACTGCTGCGCGGCCTTCAGCAGGGCGTCGGGCGGCAACCCGACCGCCAGCCGTCCCATCGTGGTGTTGCACGAGCGGGCGAACGCGGTGTGCAACGGGACGGCGCCGAGGTCGAACTCGTCGTCGTTGGGGATCTGCCTGCCCTCGATGTTCTCGGTGCCGGGGCAGGGCAGGACCGTGTCGGGGGTGACGACACCGGCCTGCAGCGCCGCCGACGTGGTCACCGTCTTGAACGTCGACCCCGGCGGGTAGAGGCCGGTGAGCGCGATCGGGCCGAGCGCGTCCGCCGGGGCGTTCTGCGCGGCCGCGAGCACCGCGCCCGTGGAGGGACGCAGGGCGACGATCGCGGCCTGCTGCGGCACGTCGGCGAGCGCCCGCTCGGCGGCCATCTGCATGGGGAGATCGAGGGTCGTCGCGATGTCGGGCGCATCGGGGCCCGCCTCCCCGGCGACGGTCTTCGCCGCGCCGTCCCGGCCGACGGCCTGCACCGCCCAGCCGGCCGAGGCGTCCTGCCCCTCCTGCCACAGGTCACCGAGGCCGGCAAGGGTGGGCGAGGCCAGCGCCTTGTCGGTGCTCAGCAGCCTGGTCTGCGGGGCCAGCGTGACACCCGCCAGTTGCTGCAGTTGCGGTTCGATCGGCGCCAGGTCCTCGGCTCGCAACGAGATGGCGGCGACCGGCTTGCCCTGGGCGCCGGCCAGATCCTGCTGGAGCGAGGCCGCGGTGATCGTGGGGGCGATCGGCGACAGCAGCCCGGCCACCGCCGCGGTGTCGGCGCCCGGTGCGACGTCGACCAGCGTGACGACCTGCTGCTCGAGGATCGGCGCGCCGCCCGCGGCGAGGACCTTCGGCGGTGTCCCGGTCGTGGTGGTGTACCGGACGGTGGTGTCGTCGGTGAGACCGGGCGCGAGGACGGCCGGGTCCCAGGCGATCTTCCAGTCGTCGCCTTCCTTGGTGGCGTTGCCGGTGGTGCTGTACTTCCATTCCTGCCCCGGGGCGAACGGCCACGAGACGTCCATCGTGAACTTGCCGCCGTTGTCGCCGGACTCCTGCACCTCCGCGCGAGTGAACGTCCCGTCCTTGTTTCCGAGGCCGTCGTACATCGCCGTGATCGCGGCGGCGGCCGCGGCCGGATCGGTGGTGAGGTCGGCGGCGGCCTGCACGTCGTCGCTGTTCAGCGCGTCGGCGAACTGCTGCGACACGGTATCGGGTTGATCGGGGCCGAACAGTCCGCAGGCGGAGAGCACGGTGGCGAGAACGGCGATTCCGGCCACTGCCTTGCGGGTGGGGGTGGGACGGATGGGGCTGTGACGAACGGTTGAGGTGCGCACGGACTCGATCATGCCTGACGTGGTGGCGCGCTTCGAATAATGGGTGTAATCATGTAATTAGTGCTTCATCACAGTGATCGGGGCACCCGGCTCCCAGGAGGACGCCATGAAGAACGCACACGGTCCGGGTGGTCGCCGCTTCGGCCGGCCCGGTGGATGGCAACAGGCGGACGTCCCCGACGCGAGCGATGCAACCGACTGGTTCGCAGGCCGCCTTCCCGACGACTGGTTCACCGGTCCCGCGTCCGTCGAGGTCGACCGCGAGGAGATCGTCGTGGTCGGCGAATTGCCGCCCGTCGAGTCCGCCGACTCCGGTTCCGACGCGGCGATCGACGGACGCATCTCGCGGTTCCGGGAAACGACGCGCGGCGATCGGATGCGCATCGCCGACGAGGCCGAGATGCGATACGGGCGCAAGGTCGCGTGGGGCGTCAGCCTCGACGGCCACCAGACGCTGTTCACTCACCTCGCCGTTCCGGTGATGACCCGGCTCCGCCAACCCGAGCGCAAGGTTCTCGACACACTCGTCGACGCCGGGGTGGCGAGGTCGCGGTCGGACGCCCTGATGTGGACGGTCCGCCTCGCCGGGCAGCACAGCGAGCAATGGCTTGCCGAGCTTCGCGAAGCCATGGCCAAGGTGGACGAACTGCGGGCCGACGGTCCCCAGATTTAATTCGATTGCACGGGCATCGGTGGCGTCCTATCGTGAACGTCATCGATGCGCACCGGGCGCGTCAGACAGAGGGGAACGGTCCATTGCTCCTGACGAGGTAGTCACGCGAGTCGTCATCCGCACACACCTCGGGAGTACCCCATGGCCCAGTCATATCTGTCCCTGTCCGACCTCACGTTCACCTGGCCCGACGGCGAACCCGTCTTCGACGGCCTCGACGCCGTCTTCGGCCCCGGACGCACCGGCGTGGTCGGTCTCAACGGTGCCGGCAAATCCACTCTCCTGCGGCTGATCGCCGGGCGCCTGCACCCCGACCGCGGGTCGTTGACGGCGCACGGCGAGGTGGCGTACCTGCCGCAGGACATCACGCTCGA
Source organism: Rhodococcus sp. WS4 (assembly GCA_006543605.1). Taxonomy (GTDB): domain Bacteria; phylum Actinomycetota; class Actinomycetes; order Mycobacteriales; family Mycobacteriaceae; genus Rhodococcus_F. Next base: position 67,147 of record RRBB01000019.1, on the reverse strand, counting down.
CCCCACCGTGCGGGTCGATAGGATCCTGGGCATCGCCGACCTTCGGGCGTCGTTGCACCGCATCGAGTCCGGTGAGGGCACACCCGACGACTTCGATGCGGCGCAGGGCCGCTGGGACATCGAGGAACGCGCGGTGTCGACGTTGCACCGGCTCGGCCTCGACCGGGTGCTGGGAAGCACGTCAGACCTCGACCGCACCGTCGGCACACTGTCCGGCGGTGAGACCGTATTGCTCGGTCTCACCGCGGAACTTCTGAGGGAACCGGAGGTTCTGCTGCTCGACGAACCGACCAACAACCTCGACAGCGACTCCCGCGGCAGGCTCTACGACGTGGTGCGACAGTTCTCGGGAACCCTGCTGGTGGTCAGCCACGACCGCGACCTGCTCGATCTGATGGATTCCACCGCGGAACTGCGGGCCGGCGAGATCCGCATGTTCGGCGGAAACTTCAGCACCTATCAGGAGATCGTCGAGGCGGAGCAGGAGGTCGCGCAGGCGGCGGTGCGTGACGCCCGCAGCGACGTGCAGAAGCAGAAGCGGGAACTCGTCGAGGCCCGCGTCAAGATCGACCGTCGTAAGCGGTACGGGCAGAAGATGTTCGAGAACAAACGCGAACCGAAGATCGTGATGGGGTTGCGGAAGCGGCAGGCGCAGGAATCCGCGGGAAAGTTGCGGAACAACCACATCGCGAAGGTCGACGAAGCCCGGGAATCGTTGACGGAGGCGGAGAGTGCCCTGCGGGACGACCGCGAGGTGCGGATCGACCTCCCGGCGACGGAGGTGCACTCGGGTCAGGAGGTGGTCTCCGTCCGCGACGTCGGCCTCGCCTCCGGACAGCGGGTGTCGCTGGACGTCGTCGGTCCCGAGCGGATCGCCCTCGTCGGACGCAACGGGGTCGGGAAGACGACCCTGCTCGATGCCGTCGTGGCCGCGGGACCGCGGGTGCCGTTCAAGGCGTTGCCGCAGCGGCTCGACGTGTTCGACGAGTCGCTGACGGTGGCCGAGAACGTGGCCGCGGCGGCGCCGCACGCGTCGCCGGAACAGATCCGCGCCCAGCTGGCCCGGTTCCTGTTCCGAGGCAACGACTCCGACGTGCTTGCGTCCGCACTGTCGGGTGGGGAGCGTTTGCGGGCGGCGCTCGCGACGATCCTGCCGGCCGAACCCGCCCCCCGTCTGCTGCTGATGGACGAGCCGACCAACAACCTCGACCTGCCGAGCCTCGCGCACCTGACGCAGGCGCTCCGCAGCTATCGGGGCGCGCTGATCGTGGTCAGCCACGACCGGCAGTTCCTCCACGACATCGGCGTCACCCGGTGGCTGGAACTGACCGACGAGGCTCTCCGCACTACAGGGTGATCGCGTCGAGCCGGGTCTTGATGAACTCGGCCGACGTGACGGGCCCGAGCCCGGCGACCGTCCCGATCGGCGGGTCGAGGGGCGTCACCTGCGCGTCGTGGTTGAGCTCGTAGAAGTAGATGAGCGACACCAGGTCCTCCTCGGGGGCGTCGGCCTGCGGCGGCAGCACGCGGTGCCTGCCGGACGGCCAGCGCTTGCCGCTCCAGTATTCGAGGAGGTCGCCGATGTTGACGGTGAGGGCGTCGGGGTCGTAAGGCGCGTCCTCCCAGCCGCCTTCGTCGGTGTACACCTGCAGCCCGCCTGCGCCCGGCTCGCGGTCGAGGACGGTGACGGTGCCGAAATCGGTGTGCGGCCCGATGCGGAACTGGCCCGGTTCGGGCTCGCCCACCGACGACATCGGCGGGTAGTGGTTGATGTTGCACGTCCACGTCGGGCGGTCGGCGAGCCCGTCGAAGGGATTGGTGGGCAGCGCGAGCGCCGCCGAGAACAGGGCGAGCAGGTCGTCGGACAGCCGACGCATCGCCTCGGTGTAGGTGGTGAGCAGATCCCGCAACTCGACCACTTCGCTGGGCCACACGTTGGTCTTGAACCACACGTCGTCGACGACGAGGTCGCCGGTTGCGGTCTCGGCGCCGACGGCGAAGGTCTCCTTGAGGTCCGCGGGTGTCTCGGTGCCCTCGGAGTAGCCGTTGGCCTCCATCCCGGGCCCGATCCAGCCCCGTTCGCCCACGATCGCCGCGTACTGCGCCTTCACGTCTTCGGGGAGGGCGAAGAACCGGCGAGCGGCGGCCCGCACGTCGGCAGCGAGTTCGCGGGTGACGCCGTGTCCGCGGACGAGGAGAAAACCGGCGCGCTGCAGGCCCTCGTCGACGTCCCGGGCGACGGCCGCGGCGGACGGGCCGCCCGCCCGCCAGAGTGCGATGTCGACGGTGGAAATCGGTGTCATTCGGTCACTCCGATGTCTTCGTTCCAGAGTTCGGGCTGTTTCTCGATGAATTCGGCCATGAGGTCGATGCAGTGCTGATCGCGCAGGACGGTCACGTCCACGCCGTTCTCGCGGAGCCATTCGTGGCCGCCGGTGAACGTGACGCTCTCCCCCACGACGATCGCGCCGATGTTGAATTGCCGTACGAGTCCGCTGCAGTACCAGCACGGCGACAGGGTGGTCACCATGATGGTCGAGCGGTAGTCGCGCTGGCGACCGGCCGCCCGGAACGCGTCCGTTTCACCGTGCACGGACGGGTCGCCGTGCTGGACCCGGCGGTTACGCCCGCTGCCCAGCAGGGTTCCGTCGCCGGCGAAGAGCGCAGCCCCGATCGGTATCCCGCCCTCGCGTTTGCCGAGTTCGGCTTCGGCGATCGCGACGGTCAGCAGTTCCTCGGGGTCGAGCGCCTTCCGCGCGGAGTTCAGAGAGATCGACATGCCTCTACCTTCCGTCCCTGACGCGTCCACCACAACGGACACACTGTGGTAACGAGCGGGCCTTAACCTGTACAGACTGTCCGCCTCCCGAGGAGGGTTCGACGATGTCGTTGACCGTGCGCGAGTTACTCCAGAAGCAGTTCCACGGAGCGAACCCGCAGGTCCTGGCCGGCAGGGCACAGCTCGACCGCACCGTACGCTGGGTGCACTCCAGTGAGATCTACGAGATCAGCCCGCTGCTGTCCGGAGACGAACTGCTGCTGACCACCGGGCTGGGCCTGTCCGGTGTCGATCCCGGCACCCGCAGGCACTACCTCCGCGAGGTCGGGGAACGCAACGTCGCGGGCGTGGCCATCGAACTGGGCCGGACGTTCGACGTCGTTCCGAACGACATGATCGAGGAGGCCGCCGCCCTCGACCTGCCGCTGATCGCGCTGCGGACGGTGGTCCCGTTCATCGAACTCTGCCAGAGCGCCAACACGGAGATCATCTCCCGCGAAGTGTCGGCCCTCCGGATCCAGAACGAGCTGTCCCGCGTGCTGGAGGCGGAACTGATGGCGGGCAATGGAGTGGCCCGGCTGCTCGAGCGCATCAGCGAGGCGAGCGGGTGCCCACTGATCGTCACCAGCGGCAGTGGGGCGCTCGTCGCGGCGCACGGCGTCGACGACGACCGAGCGGCCTGGGCAGCGGCCGACGCCGGAACCGTCACGGCCACCATCCATTCCCGCGACGGTGCATGGGGGACGCTCACCGCCGGCCCGGGTTCGACGATGGACGCATCGGTGTTGCGCGCGCTGCTCGAACGGTCGACGGCGTCGCTCGGGCTCGCACTCACCTACTCCGGCAGCCTCGCCGGACGTCCCCAGCGCGCCGCGACGGCACTCGTGTCGGACCTGCTGGATCGCACCGACGTCCGGCAGATCGACCTCACGGTGCGGTCCGCCGCCGCGGGGTTCCACCCTGCGCCCGGTAACCGGGTGGTCGCGATCGCCATCGACTCGCCGGGTTCGCGCATCGCGAGCCGACTATTGGATTCGGCGGCCAAACTGCTCGGGCAGCCGTGTCTGCGTGCGGAAGTCCACGCGAGCACGTTCGGCCTGATCGCGGTACCGGCCGCCGTCGTCGACCCGGTGGGGACCGCCGCCGACGCCTTCCAGGAATCGTTGGCGTCCAACATCACCGACGGGGTCACCATCGTTGTCGGCGATCCGTGTGACTTCGCTCCCGGAGATGTCGGGGCCTCGCTGCACACGGCCCGCTCGGGACTGCGCCTCGCGATGTCTGCCCGGCGGTCGTGGCCGGCGGGACGCGTGGTGACGACCACGCGGGAACTCGCACCGGAACTCGCACTCGACCGGCTACCGCCCGACGTCAGGGAATGGATGGTCGCGACAACCATTGCGCCCCTGGTGGAGTGGGATCGCACCCATTCGAGTGACCTGATCCGCACACTGGAAGTACATCTTCGGCACGGGTGCAGCGCCACCAGTTCGGCGTCGGCGCTGCACCTCGGCAGGCAGTCCCTGTACCAGCGACTCGAGCGTATCCGGGCACTGCTCGGATACGACCCGGGTGAGCCGACGATGTACGGGTCGCTGCTACTTGCCCTGTGCGCCAATCGGTTGGCCCCGTGAGATCCGTGCGTCGTTGATCGCGAAATAGAGCGCACCGGCGAGCACGAAGCCGACGAAGAACGTGATGTCGCCGAGTTCGGGTACGGCCCGTACCACGTAGCCGACGAACTTCTCCTGGTTGGAGAACAGCAGGACGGACACCACGAGGGCGATCACGAAGGCAGTCAGACCGCCCCAGTTGCTGTACTCCCCGTTGTAGAGGAGGTGGTTGATCCGCTGCCCGCGGCGTAGGTACTGGTCGGCGAACATGATGCCGAGCCACGGCCCGATCCAGTAGGCGACGATGAGCAGGAAGGCCTCGTAACTCGCGGCGGCGTCGGCGAGCGCCCACCATGCGACGAGGAATCCGACGACTCCGAACATCATGGTCACCATCGCCCGCTGCGTCTTCAGCGGCAACTTCAGTCCGATCGTCACGAAGGCCATCGAGCCGGAGTAGACGTTGAGGGCGTTGGCGGCGACCGCCCCGAGTGCGATCGCGAGCAGCGTCAGATTCGCCAGGGCGGACGGGAGATTCGCGGTGAAGGCGTCGGTCGGATTGTCGGAGGTCGCCGCGCCGATCGTCACGGAGGCGGCGCCGACGACGGACAGTGCGACGCACGACACGAAGAGTCCGGCAGAGGCGAACAGTCCGGTCCGGACCCTCGACACGGTGGCGGGCAGATACCGCGTGTAGTCGGCGGCGTACGGCGTCCACCCGGCCGCGTAGCCGAATGCCGTTCCGACGGTGAGGAGGAAGCCGCCCATGCCGCCGACACCGCCGTCGACGGCGGGCGCGCCCGGGTTCGACTTCGCGAGCACGACCACCGCGGTGATCGCGAAGATCACAGCCAGCACGGGGAAGGCGTATCGCTCGAACGCCTGCACCAGGTTGTGCCCGAAGAAGGCGAACACGGTCTGGATGACGACGATCACCAGCAGGGAGGGCAGCGGCGCCAGCCCCGTGAGCGTGTTGAGCGCGAAGGCGCCGCTGACGCTGTTGGTGGCGAACCAGCCGACGCCGCACATGATCGACATGAACGCCGACGGAAGCGCGTTCCCCCAGTATCCGAAGCCGAGGCGGCCGAGGACCATCTGCGGCACCCCGTGCAGGGGACCGCGCGCGGACAGAACGTAGTGCGCGGCGGCACCGAGACCGGTCCCGAGCGCGAGGCCGAGTGTCGCCTGCCAGAACGTCATCCCGAACACCGACACGGACAACACGCCGATGAAGATCGTGGCGAACTCGAGGTTCGGCGACATCCACGTCCAGAACAGTTGACGTGGAGTTCCGTGGCGGACCTCGTGCGGAATGAACTCGTTTCCGCCCGGTTCGACGGCCAGGACGCGGTCGCCGTACTCGCGCTCGGCAGCGGTCGAATCGCTGGTGGTGCCCTCGGTAATTGCCATAGAAGCACTGTGTTCGCGCAGGCAGGTTGCGACAACCGACAATGTGTCCGTCAAACGGGTCCTCGGTGCGGACAGATCGACACCGGAGCGCCGCGAAGTCCGGGTGATACACACTGTGCGGGTGCAGCACGCTACCAATCCCGTCGACGGCGTCCGGATCGCGTACAAGACTGTCGGCGACGGGGAGCCCCTCGTTCTCATTCACGGCACGGCTCTGTCCCACGCGATCTGGCGTGGATTCGGTTACGTCGCCGCGCTGCGTGACCGGTACCGGCTGATCCTGGTCGATCTGCGGGGCCACGGGCGCAGCGACAAGCCGTACGACGAGGACGCGTACGCCATGGACCTGGTCAGCGGCGACATCCTGGCGGTCCTCGACCACCTGGAACTTCCCAGCGCACACGTGCTGGGGTACTCGCTCGGCGGGCGGGTTGCACTGGCGTTGGCAGTCGGGGCACCCGAGCGGCTGGAGAGCCTGATCATCGGCGGCGGCAGCAGCCGACCGCAGTCCGGTGCCTTCGACCGATTGTTTTTCCCGGGCTGCATCGACGTCCTCGAGCGGAACGGGATGGATGCGTTCCTCGAAGGGTGGAATGCCCGGCGTTCGTGGCCGATCGACGCCGGCACGCGGGCCGCGTTCACGGCGAACGACGCGAAGGCCCTCGCCGCCTACATGCGGCGCTCCGGTGTGGAGCCGGGGGTGGACGACGACGTCCTGCGTGGAATCGCCGTCCCCACCCTGTTGTTCGTGGGTTCGAACGACGCCGAGCGGCTCGGCGACACCGAGGGGGTGGCCGCGCTGATTCCCGGTGCGTCGCTCACGATCCTGCCCGGTTTCGACCACTCGACGGCCGTGGCCGCGAGCACCGAGGTGCTCGCGGCCGTCGAACCGTTCCTCGCCTCGGGTGTGACACCTACGTCCACTCGACCAGCTGGATGATCACCCCGTTGGGGTCGCTCATCTGGAAGTAGCGTTCGCCCCAGGGTTCGGTTTCGATGGGTGTCACGATCGGGACGCCTTCCGCCTGTAGCCGCTCGTATTCGTCGTCGATCCCCTCGACGACGAGCGCGACCAGCAACCCCTGGCCGGCGTCACCCGCGATCCGGGCGGGTTTGAACGTCTCCAGTCCGGTCTTCAGGAAGATCAGAGTGAAACCGACGTCCGCACGCTTCAGTGACACGAAGCCTTCGGCCGCCATCTCCTCCTCGAAGCCGAGGTGGGACTTGGCGAACTCGGCCGACGCCACGGGGTCTGCGACATTCAGCGACAGTGCGCTCGCGGTGACCTTCACGGTGTGTCCTTTCGTTGACGACACCCCACTAACGTACGCCGTACGTCAATGGTTCCCGAGCGCCGCGTACTACATCGCCAGCAGGCCCTTCGCGATGTGCGTCACCTGGATCTCGTTGCTGCCGGCGTAGATCATCAGCGACTTCGCGTCGCGTGCGAGCTGCTCGACCCGGTACTCGGCCATGTAACCGTTGCCGCCGAACAACTGCACCGCCTCCATCGCCACCTCGGTGGCCGCGCGCGAGGAGTAGAGCTTCATCGCCGACGCCTCCGCGAGACTCACCCGATCCCCCGCCGCGGTGCGCTCGATCGCGTTGAACACCATGTTCTGCACGTTGATGCGCGCGATCTCCATCTCGGCGAGCTTGAGCTGGATGAGCTGGAACTGGGCGATTTCCTTGCCCCACAGCTTGCGGGACTTGGCGTAGTCGATGCAGAGCCGGTGACACTCGTTGATGATGCCGAGCGACAGCGACGCGATGCCGATGCGCTCGGCCGCGAAGCTCTCCTTGGCGCTGGACTTGCCGTCGGACTTTCCGCTGTCCTCGGTCTCGCCAAGCAGCCGGTCTCGGGTGAGGTGCACGTTGTCGAAGAACAGCTCTCCGGTGGGCGAGGAGTTCATGCCCATCTTCTTGAACGGGGCGCCCTGGGTGAGCCCCTCCATGCCCGCGTCGAGCACGAACGCGAGAACCTTGCGGTCGCGACGGTCGACGGACGAATCCCCCTCGTCGAGCTTCGCGTAGACGATGATGACGTCGGCGTACGGGCCGTTGGTGATGAACGTCTTCTGCCCGTTGAGGATGTAGTCGTCGCCGTCGCGGCGCACGTACGACTTCATGCCGCCGAACGCATCCGAGCCGGAGTCGGGCTCGGTGATGGCCCAGGCGCCGACCTTCTCGAACGTGACCAGTCCGGGCAGCCAGCGCTCCTTCTGCGCCAGCGTCCCGCGACTGCGGATGGTGCCCGCCGCCAGCCCGAGGCTGACACCGAGCGACGCGACGAGTCCGAGGCTCACGCCCGCCAGTTCGGCGTTCATGATGACGCCCATGCTGCCCGCACCGCCGAGGCCGCCGGACTTCTCCCCCTTCGCGTCGGACGCGGAGTCACCGCTGCGTTCGCGCCCGAGGGACTTCGTCAGCGCATCACTGGCCATCTCGTCCAGGCCGAACGTGGCGAAGAGCTTGCGGATGATGTCGAACGGAGGCAGTTCGCCGGTCTCCAGCTTGTCGACGTGCGGTCGAATCTCCTTGTCGATGAAACCGCGGATCGCGTCGCGGAACATCAGGTCGGTATCTGACCACTCATACATGCCGGGCACTCCAGTCGCCGAGGGAAAGGGTTGCCGCAAATATAGAACACGTTCCTATTATTGGACAGGCGTCCCGGAATCATGCCGAGCCACCTTTCGTTTCACCGATCTCGAGCCACTGCGACCGCAGTCGGTCGAGGGTTCCGTCCGCGGCGAGGGTGCGCTGCGCGCTCTCGATCCGTTCCCGAAGCGCGTCGTCGCCCGTGCGGACGGCGACGGCGATCTCCTCCCGGGAGATGCCCCGCTCGACCACCTCCACGTGCGGACGGTCCCGGACCAGCCAGGTGAGGACGGGTGCAAGCTTCATGACGGCGTCGCAACCACCCGAGGACAGGTCGTCGAGGGCCTGTCCGATCTGGTCGTACGCGTACACCCGGATCGCGCCTGCGCGGCCCTCCGCGACCAGCTTCTCGACGATCGGCTGGCTGGTGTTGCCGTGTTGCACCCCTACCGTCAGACCCTCGAGATCGCCCACTCCCCGTACCCCCGGATGCCGGGACGTGTCGACGGCGAGGGACTGACCCGACACCAGATACGGAGCGCAGAAATCCGCGCGGGCCCGGCGATCCGGGGTCACGGTGGTACCCGACGCGATGCAGTCGAATTCGACGTCGGCGAGGGCATCGAAGATCCCGTTGAAATCGGTGCCCCGGTACGGGACCAGCGACCATTCGACACCGAGCACCCGCGCGACGGCCCGGGTGTATTCGACGTCGAAGCCCGCGGGGGCTCCGCCGTCCCGAAACTCGAACGGTGGGTCGGGCAGCGCCGAACCCACTCGCAGTACCTGCGCGGCCGCCGTCATCTCGCCCCTCTCCGCCCTGATGAGCGCCTACGAACCGATCAGCCCCAACCGCTGTGCCAGCCAGGGCATTTCCTTCTCCAGCCCCGCCGACCACACCGCGAAGCTGTGCCCGCCGGGGACCTCCACGTACTGCACGTCCATGCCCGCGGCCTTCGCCGCCTGATACACCTTCTGCGCACCCGGCTTGTAGGCGTCGTCGTCGGAGCCGATCACGAAGACCCCTGCCGAGTCCGGGTACTTGTTGGACGCCATCAGATCGAGTGGGTTGACCTTCTTGAACGCGGCCTCGTCACCGCCGAATCCCTCGTCGAGGGTGCGCTGGTGATCGCCGAGTGTGGGTTCTTCCTGACCCGAGATGTCGAGGAACGTCGGGTACACGTCGGGGTAGTTGGTGGCCATCTGCAGCGAACAGGTGCCGCCGTAGGAGAGACCGCCGATGGCCCACGCCTTCGGGTCCGGATTCACCTGCAGGTTCGACTTCACCCACGCCGGAACGTCCTTCGCGAGGTACGTGGCCACGTTGCCCAGCTTCGAATCGACGCACAGGGGATTCGCGATCTGCGAGCCGGTGCCGTCGGCCACCACCACGATCGGGGCGAGTCCGTCGTGTTTCGCGGCGAACTCGTTCATGGTGGTGGCGAGCTTGCCTCCGGCGAACCAGTCTTCCGGCGCACCGGGCTGACCGGCCAGCATCACCAGCACGGGCAGCAGCGGGCGCGGGTTGGCGAAGTAGGCGGGCGGGAGGTAGATCTCGGCGTCGCGGGCGGCGAACCCGGACGTGGTTCCGGGAACGGCGGCCGTCAGGACCCTCCCCTCGCTGGGCATTCCGGGCGGGGCCGTCCACGACGCGTCGAGAGGTGTTCCCGTCACGACGTTCTCGGTGGTGCGGCCGAGGTCGTTCATCTGCACCCGGTCGAACGGTTCCGCCCCGAAAGCCGTGCCCACCGTGGGATAGGCGTCGAACACCAGGTTGATCTGCGTCGCCGACGCGAGGATCACCGCGAGGACCGCGAGCACCGACACGAGGGCGGATCTCACCGTCCGGCCGGCGTGGATTCTGGGCACGAGCAGGATGATCGCGAAGAGCCCCAGACCGATCCACACGTAGATGGACGTCTCGATCGGATCGGGAAACGGCCGGAGAACCTTCTCGACCATTACGTAGAGGACGACGGTGACGACGACCGACACGGCCAGGCAGATCGGAATAGCTTTCCTGCGGTACCAGGGGGCGCGGGCGGCGAGCAGCCACACGCCGCCGAGCGCGCCGATCACCGTGAGGATCCAGGGCAGAGGCCCTGAGATCACGCTGAGGTCGCTGAGCCATTCCACGTCACGAAGCCTAGAGCGCGAACCGGCACTGCGTCGGCGACTCGCAGCGACCGGTAAAATTGCCGGGTGACATTCATCAAGGTCTGCGGCCTACGAGACGAAGCCTCCGTCGATCTGGCGGTGCGCCTCGGCGTCGACGCCGTGGGTTTCGTCTTCGCCGACAGCGTCCGCCGGATCTCCCCCGAGGACGCCGCACCGCTGGTCCGCCGCGTCACCGCTCCGACGGTCGCGGTGGGGGTGTTCAAGGGCAGTTCGGTGGCGGAGGTGATCGAGGTCGCCGCCGCGGCCGGTCTGGGGACGGTCCAGGTGCACGACCTGAAGTCCGCCGCCGACGTGTCCCGGTTGCGGGACGCGGGCCTGCGGGTGATCCGTGCCGTGGTCGCCGGCGACAGTTCGGGCGATTTCGGCGCCGACCGTGTCCTCGTCGACGGGGCGACCGCCGGGGCAGGCGTGCCCTGGGACTGGGCGAATCAGAGCCGGCCCGAGGGCGAGTGGATCCTCGCGGGTGGACTGCACCCGGGCAACGTGCGGAGCGCGGTCGACGCGACCGGCGCCTGGGGTGTCGACGTGTCCAGCGGTGTCGAGTCCTCGCGGGGTGTGAAGGATGCGGAGCTGATCGAGCAGTTCGTCGCCGCGGTCCGATCCGGGGCCTGATTCAGCCCGGCATCCCGGCGACGGAATCTTCCACGTCCCACGAGGCGAGGACGGTCCGGATGCCTACGACCAGCGCGAGCGGCTGATCGATCATCACGTGGTGTCCGGCGTCGGGGATTTCGACCACCACGGCGGTGGGTCCGAACCGGCGGCGCATGTCGTGCATCATGGCGTCGGTGACGATGCCGTTCTCGGCGCGGAAGTAGGCGAGCCGGCACCGCGGGTCCGACGCGCCCAGATGGCCGCTGGTGCGGCGGGCGAAGAAGGTGGAGTCGAACTTCCACGACCAGCCGCCCTCCACCGCCTCCATCGAGTTCTCCGCCACGTGCCGCAGAACCGCGGGCACCGCCGTGTCCTGGGGCGGGACGAAACGGAATCGTTCGAGCGCCTCCGCCCTGGACGGGTAGATCTTCTTGGGCCCGAACGCACGCTGCTTCCGCGCTTCCTCCTCTTCCGGGGTGCGGGCGAGGACGGGCGAATCGATCAGCTGGACACCGGCCAGATCCTCACCGAACAGCTGCGCGGCCACGTAGGACACCATTCCACCCATACTGTGGCCGACGAACACCGGCGGACCGGAGATTCCCGCCGGTTTCGCCACGGCCAGGGCTTCCTCCGCCCACCGCTCCAGGCCGTAGTCCTCACGCCGGTCACTGTCACCGTGTCCGGTCAGGTCGAGAGCGACGACGCGACGGTCCGTGGCCAGCAGGGGTGCCACATGGTCCCACCACCGGCTGTGGGCCGCGCCGCCGTGAACGAGCACGATTCCGGGCGAGCCGGCCGGCCCCCACGCGCGGTAGTGAACCTGGGCACCGGCGACATCGACCCGGCCGACGTCGACCACGGACGCCAACGCCGCGGTGAACCAGTGGGGCGCGTCGGTCTGCACGTTGCTCATTCACCGAACATACCGATCACCTGCCGACGTTCTCGCCCGCCCTACAGAAGGTCCAGCATGGCCGTGACCGCGCGTTCGACCACCGGGAACTTCTCCGGCGCCAGATCGTGGCGGGCGCCCCCGAGTTCGACGAGCGTCGTCGGTGCCGGGATCAGTTCGAGTGCCGATCGCATTTCGTCGGCGGTCGCGAACGGGTCCTTCGAACCGTGCACCACGACCGCCGGGGCGCGGAGACCGGGCAGGTGCTCGGTGCGGAGCTTCTCCGGCTTGGCCGGCGGATGCAGCGGATACGACAGCAACAACAGGGCGTCGACGAGACCCGGTCGCTCCGAAGCGAGCATCGACGCCTGCCGCCCGCCGTACGAGTGCCCGCCTGCCCACACCGGAACCGACACCAGCTCCCGCATCACGGCCACCGCCGCCGCGACTCCCTCTCGATCCTCCGCCGCCTTCGACGGATGCGGCGGACCCGACGCGCGGCGCTGCCGGAACGGCAGATCGAACCGCAGAACAACGATCCCCCGGTCCGCGAACCCCTCGGCCACCGCCCGCAACAGCTTTGTGTCGCAATCACTTCCCGCCCCGTGCGTCAGAACCAGCCCCGCCACCGCATCCCCCGGCGGGCGATGCAGATGTCCCCGCACACCGTCACGCTCCAGCAACTCGCTCATGCGGTTCACGGTAGTGGAGATGTGAGGTAAGGCGCGCCATACATTCCAGGTGGCGGGCACACCCGCACTCCACAGCCGGCGACCGGTTGATTGCGATTGACTCTCGGTCTGTTTGCCGAGTTATTGCGCGGGGTACCTTAAATCTACAACCGCTGGGAGTAGCTCATGAATACCACCATCTGGATCATCATTGCGATCGTCGTGGTTCTCGTCGTGATCGCGCTGGCCGTTGCGGCATCACGCAAGCGAAACGAGCGCCGCCACCAGGAGGCCGACAGCATCCGCGCGAAGGCGCAGGAGCAGACGGCGGTCGTCGAAAAGCGCGAGGCGCTGGCGGAGGAAACTGCCGCCAACGCACGAAAGACGCAGGCAGAAGCCGACGCCAAGGCTGCGGAGGCCAAGCGACTGCAGGTCGATGCGCAAACGCACCAGAACACGGCAACAACGTCCCGTGACGACCTGAAGAACGAGTGGAAGCGGGCCGACGAACTCGACCCCGCCGTGAAGACGACGGACACCCCGTCGACCGACGCCCGGACCACCGACGCCCGAGCCACCGACGCCCGAGCCACCGACGCCCGGACCACCGGTGCGGGGCCCGCCAACGGTCGGCCCACCGGTGCGGGGCCCGCCAACGGTCGGCCCACCGGCACCGACTCCACGAATAGCCATGGAGCGCACGCGAAGCCGACCGACACCACGTCGACTTAGCGTTCGAGTACGACACGTGCGCCGGCCCGGGGCCGGCGCCCACACGGGAGGTCGGAAATGCGTATCGGACGGCTCGTGACGCTCATCGTGATCATCTGGCTGATCATCGGTGCGGTTGCCGTGTGGCAGCGCGGCTATTTCAAGGATGCGACGGCCGATTGCGCCAGTGCCGGAACGATCGCCGTCACCGTCCTCGCCGGCCCACTGAATTATGCGGGCGTCAATCCGAAGATCGATTGTGAAGTGCCGCAACCGAGTCAGTAGCTCCAGCCCGTCCAATGAAAAGAGGGAACACCGTGATCGTTCTCGGAATCATCTTGCTGGTCATCGGCCTCGTCACGGGGATCTCGATCCTCACGACGATCGGCATCATCCTCCTTGTCATCGGCCTCGTCCTACTGCTGCTGGGCACGACCGGCCGCGCGGTGGGTGGACGGAAGTACTGGTATTGACGTCGGCGTTCCACTTGCCGACTGAACTGCAGCCTGCATCCATCAATCGTTGACATTCTCAATGATTGATGGATAGGTTTCTTTCGGGTATGCATACGTGCCTCGCACGCGTGCCGACGAAAGGAACATTGCATGACCTCGGTTGCACTGCAGCGGAACATCTTCGACGCCGATCACGATGCGTTCCGGGAAACGGTTCGCCGGTTCGCCGAACGTGAAGTCGCGCCACGACTTCGCGAATGGGCGTATGCGGGGCAGGTCGACCGGGACATCTACCGCCAGGCCGGCAAACTCGGACTTCTCGGGATCAACGTCGAGGAACGATTCGCCGGAGGCGGCACGAACGACTTCCGATTCAACGCCATCGTCATCGAGGAGTTGTGCCGCGTCGGCGCGCCGGCCATGGTGATGGGTCTGGCGGGAATCAACGATCTCGTCACGCCCTACCTCGCATCACTGGCGAACGACGAGCAGAAGCACCGTTTCCTGACCCCGCTGTGCACCGGCGAGATGATCGGCGCCATCGCCATGACCGAGCCGGGCGCGGGCAGCGACCTGGCCGCGATCTCCACGACAGCCCTCCGCGACGGCAACGATCTGGTCCTGAACGGCACCAAGACCTTCATCAGCAACGGGATGCTCGCCGATTTCGTGATCGTGGTGGCCAAGACGGATCCGGCGGCGGGCAGGAAGGGCGTGAGCCTGCTGGTGGTCGAAGACGGGATGGCCGGGTTCACCCGCAACGGACCGCTCCACAAGGTGGGCCTGAGCGCGCAGGACACCGCGGAACTCGTGTTCGACGACGTCCGTGTACCTCTCGAGAACGTCCTGGGCGAACTGAACGACGGTTTCGGCTATCTGCGTCACAACCTGCCCCAGGAACGCCTGAGCGTGGCGGTGACGTCGATGGCGTCGATGCGGCGCACCTTCGACCAGGCCCTGACGTACAGCTGTGATCGCACGGCGTTCGGTCAGCGGGTGGCCGACTTCCAGGCCAACCGCTTCTACCTCGCAGAACTCGCCACCGAGATCGAGATCGCGCAGTGCTTCACCGACCGCTGCATCCTCGACGCCGCGCACGGCGCACTCGACGAGGTGACGGCGGCGATGGCCAAGTGGTGGATCACCGAGTTGCAGCAGCGCGTCGTCCAGCGCTCGGTTCAACTGCACGGCGGCTATGGATACATGCGCGAGTTCGACGTCGCGCAGGACTATCTCGACTGCCGCGGCGGGCCGATCTACGCAGGCACCACCGAGATCATGAAGGAAATCATCGGGCGCAAGCTCACCCGGGCCTGAGGGCCCTCGACGGCGATCACCTCCCGGCGGAAGCGTTGTCAATCTCTTCCATTGACATCTTCAATGATTAATGTTTAATTGTGATCCGCGCTACACACGCGATCCGCTCTGATGTCCCCGCTCGGCCAAGGAGTATCGATGACGATCACCGCCACCACCGGCACCATGTCGGCCACCCGACGCAAGAAGGAAGTTCGCAGGGTGATCCTGTCGAGCTACCTGGGCAGCACCATCGAGTTCTACGACTTCCTGCTCTACGCCACCGCAGCATCCCTCGTCTTCGGCCCGGTCTTCTTCGCCGACCTGGACCCTCTGGCCGCGAGCATCGCCTCGATGGGAACGTTCGCCGCCGGCTACGTCGCGCGCCCCCTGGGCGGAATCGTCTTCGGCCACTTCGGCGACACCGTCGGCCGCAAGGCCATGCTGCTGATCTCGATGACGGTCATGGGCCTCGCGTCGTTCGCGATCGGGCTCATTCCTCCGCCGGAGATGATCGGGTCCTGGGCCGCGGTGATCCTCGTTCTCCTGCGGGTCTGCCAGGGCCTCGCCGTCGGCGGCGAATGGGGCGGCGCGGCGCTGATGTCGCTCGAACACGCCGAGCCCGGCAAGCGCGGATTCGCCGCGGCCTTCACCAACGCGGGCGCCCCGACCGGCGCGTTGCTCGGCACCCTCGCCCTGGCGGCCGTGTCCCTCCTCCCCGACGAGCAGTTCCTCACATGGGGCTGGCGTATCCCCTTTCTGATCTCGGCCTTCATGCTCGCCCTCGGCCTGTTCATCCGATCCAAAGTGTCGGAGAGCCCGCTGTTCACCGCGGCGCTGAAGGCGTCCGCGAAGAAGGAGACCGCCCCGCCGATCGTCACGATCTTGAAGCGTCCCCGCGCGGTGGTCGTAGCCGCGATGAGTTGCATCGCGAGCTTCGGAATGCAAACCGCGTTCACCACGTTCGCCATCACCTTCGCCGTGTCGAGCGGAGCCCAGCGATCCGACGCGCTACTCGCGTTCTCCTTCTGCCAGTTCTGCGCAATCTTCCTGGTACTCGGTTCGGCGCGACTGTCCGACCGGATCGGCCGCCGACCGGTCATGCTCGCGGGACTCGCCGCGATGATCGTCAGCGTCTACCCGCTTTTCCTGCTGCTGAGCACGGGACAGTTCCTGTTCATCGCGCTCGCCTTCGTCGGCTACACCATCTGCCACTCGGCGACCTACGGGCCGATGGCCGCGTTCATCTCCGAGCAGTTCGGCACCCGGGCGCGCTACACGGGAGCGTCGCTCGGATATCAGCTGGCCACCCTCATCGGCGCCGGCTTCACGCCCGTCATCCTGGCGTCGCTGTTCGCGTCGTCCGGCAAATCGATTCTCCCGGTCGGGCTGTTCATCATCGCGCTGTGCGTGGTCAGCGCCGTCTTCCTCGTCGCGACGAAGGAGAGCAAGGACAACGACCTGAGCGCCGACACCCCCTCGGCCTGACGAATTCCCCGACCACACGCTCGAGAGTAGTTTCGAAGAGAACGAGGAGTCACCATGAACAACGAAGGCATCGGCTCGTGGCTCGAGCGCCGCATCACGATGACGCCGAAGAACGAGGCGCTCGTCTTCGACGGACAGGCCGTCACCTACGAGGAGCTGGCTCTGCGGACACGCCGGCTCGCGCACGGCCTGCGCGCCCTCGGGGTCGAAAAGGGCCACTGCGTCGGCTTCTTCGGATTCAACGACCCCGCGGCACTCGAAGTGATGTTCGCGGCCGGGTTGCTCGGCGCCACGTATCTCCCGCTCAACGCACGCCTCACCGCCGAGGAGGCACGCTACGTCCTGGGCGATTCACGCTGCACCACAGTGATCTTCGGTGATCAGCAGTCCGACGTCGCGCAGCAGCTGGCAAAGTCGGAAACCCCGGTCACCACCTGGATCGGCCTGAACGACTCGTGGTCCACCCACACCTACGAGGGAGTGCGTGCGGGGCAGCCGGACACCCGCATCGACGAGCAGGTGGGCCTCGACGACCTGTCGGTGCTGATGTACTCGTCGGGCACCACCGGCGCTCCGAAGGGCGTCATGCTCAGCCACGGCAACATGCTGTGGAATGCACTGAACCAGCTTCTCGCCCAAGATATGACGTCGAAGGAACGCACACTGTCGGTGGCTCCACTGTTCCACATCGGCGGCATCGGCGGCGCCGTCACACCGACCTTGCTCAACGGAGGCACCGTGGTGCTGTTGCGCAAGTTCGACGCCGGCGTCGTCCTCGACACGATCGAGAAGGAACGCATCACCACCTTCTTCGCGGTCCCCACCATGATTCAGGAACTCTGGCACCACCCCCGGTTCGCGGACGCCGACCTGTCCAGCCTGCGGGGCATCTGCGTCGCGGGAGCTCCACTGCCCGAAGCGTTGATCTCACCGTGGCAGGAACGTGACGTCGCGATCACACAGGCCTACGGTCTGACGGAAACCGCGCCGTCGGTGACCATGCTGTCCAGCGCCGACGTGCGCACCAAGATCGGTTCCGCCGGCAAGCGGACGTTCTTCACCGACGTCGACGTCGTACGCCCCGACGGGTCGAGCACCGAACCGCACGAGATCGGCGAGATCGTCGCCCAGGGCCCTAACGTGATGCTCGGCTACCTGAATCAGCCCGAGGCGACCGCCCGCACCATCGTGGACGGCTGGCTGCACACCGGCGACGCCGGCTACTTCGACGACGAAGGCTTCCTCTTCATCTGCGACCGCTACAAGGACATGTACATCTCGGGCGGCGAGAACGTCTACCCCGCCGAGGTCGAGGCGGCCCTGCTGAAGCTGGACGGCATCCGGGAGGCGGCGGTCATCGGCGTCCCCCACGACAAGTGGGGCGAGACCGGCATGGCGTTCGTCGTCGCCGCCGACGGCACGTCGCTCGACGCGGAGACGGTGCGTGCCCGGCTGCGAGAAAAGCTCGCGGGGTTCAAGATTCCCACGTTCGTCCAGATCACCGAGGCCCTCCCCCGCACCGCGACCGGCAAGATCCGCAAACCCGACCTGCGGACCTCCGCCCGTGAGTACTTGTTTACCGCGGGCGGTTAACAAGTACTCACGAGTGTGCTTGCATTGACGAGTGAAGCACATCGGGATCCTGTTGTTCGACGACGTCGAAGAGCTGGACGCGGTCGGACCGTGGGAGGTGCTGTCCGCGTGGACGCGCATGTACCCGGACGACGGATACGCCGTGTCCTGCCTCTCCGCGTCGGGCGGGAGTGTGCAGTGCGCCAAAGGCCTCGTCCTGGGCGCTCATCATTCCCATGCCGACGCGCCGCCGCTCGACGTGCTGATCCATCCCGGCGGTCAGGGCACGCGACCACAGCTGCTCGACGACGCCCATCTCGACTGGGTGCGTCGGCAGCGCGCCGACGTTCCGTTGATGACGAGCGTGTGCACCGGTTCCCTGGTCTACGCGAAAGCCGGCCTGCTGAAGGGCAGGCCGGCTACGACGCATTGGGCGTCACTGGCGTTGCTGGCGGAGATCGATCCCACCGTCGACGTGCGGCCGGACGATCGGTTCGTCGACGACGGTGACGTGATCACCTCGGCCGGTGTGTCCGCGGGGATCGACATGGCACTGCACCTCGTCGCCCGCTTCGCCGGAGCGGAGCGGGCGCGCGCGGTGCGTCGCTATATCCAGTACGACCCGCAGCCCCCTGTGAGTACTTGTTAACCGCGGGCGGTTAACAAGTACTCACGGGCGCGACAGCGCACCACGGAGAGCGACACCCGGCTGGGGTGATGCACCCCGGTGTGCACGGTCTGGTGGGCGACGACGAATTCTGCGGAGTCGAAGGCGGATTCGCCCGTGTTGAGGTTGCGATCCCAGCGGGGATGGTTGCTGGACGTCACCTGTACCCGGATGCGCTCACCCGGCAGGAAGGTGACGGCGGTGGACCACAGGTCGATTGTGTACTCGTACACCTCGCCCGGGACGAGCAGGCTCGGTTCGGCCGGTTTGTAGGTTCCGGCGGTCCGGTAGGAGTCGCGGTAGCGGGCCCGCACCATGCCGTCGGTGAGGGTGATCGAGGTGCCGTCCGCGGTCACCCGGCACAGCCGCACGACGAAGTCGGTGTCGACCGTACTCGACGACGCAAAGAGGGTCGCGGACACCCGGCCGATCACCGTCAACGGCTCGGTGAGCGCCTCGCTGGTGAACACGAGGACGTCGTCCCGGGATTCGACGCGGCTCTGTTCCAGGGCGCCGGGTGCGAACGTTCCCGGCATCATCGTCGCCCCGCCGACCGTGGGAACAGGATCAGCCGGGTCGTAGTCGTATTCGACGGTGCCCTCGGCCGCCGCCTCCGCACCGAGGGTTCCGCCGGGAGTCAGGTAGAACTCGGCTGTCCGCGACGGCTGCGGGAAGCGGTCGTACGTCCGCCACCGGTTCTCGCCCATCACGAAGATCCGGACCCGGGGCATGGCGGGTTCCTCGTCGCTCAGCACCGAGGCGTACCACTGCGCGTGCACCGACGACAGGTCCTGACCGGAGTCCAGCACCGCCTGGTTGGCGGGCGATCCGAACGTGACCGACCCACCGAGCCCGGAGAAGTTGGTGTGACTCCACGGGCCGACGATCAGGTACGGCGTCGGGGCCGCCCCGGAATCACTGTGCGCCAGTTGACCGAAGTACTGGTCGAGGGTGCTGTTCACGAAGATGTCGTACCACCCCCCGATGTGCAGCGAGGGGAGGTCGACGGCCCGGTCGCTCGCGCTGTCCCACAGGTCGCGGGTGGGGTGATCGATCGGGAATCCCAGCGATTCGACGATCGGCGACGCGAAGAACGCGGGGGCGTCGGTTGCCAGGTCCCGCAGGGGCAGGATGTCCAAGAACGTGTCCTCGGACATCGCCCGATCGATCCCGCCCACGATTCCCACTCACGTTCCGCGCGGGCGGGGTCGGTCCGGGACAGTTTCGCGATCTCGGCCGGTCCGGCCGAGAGGTGTCCCCACCCGATCCGGGTACCGAATTCGACTGCGCCGCCCCGCACGAGGCCCCCGGACCGGGCGTTGCCGCCCGCCGAGATTCCCGGGGCGATGCCGCGCAGGGCCGGCGGCTTCTCCTGGGCGGCGCGCCACTGGGTCTCGGCGAAGTACGATCGCCCCCACATGCCCACGGCGCCGGTCGAATACGGGAGTTCGGCCGCCCACTGCACTGTGTCGTACCCGTCCGGACCTTCGTTCTCCGACGGCACGAACTCGCCGTCCGATCCGAACCTGCCGCGGACGTCCTGCATGATCACCACGAATCCGGCGGCCGCGACCGTGGTCGGGTTGAGGTAGCCCGAGTTCACGGACAGGTCGCGGCCGTACGGGGTGCGGGTGAGCAGTACCGGGAAGCGTCCGGACACCGACGGGCGGTACACGGTCGAGCGCAGCACCACCCCGTCCCGCATCGTCGCCTCGACGTCGTTCTCGATCAGCACATCGTGTGTCATGGGTTCATTCACTTTCGACGGGGGAGCGGTCATTTGCCGAGTTCGGTGGTGCTGGTCCGGTAGGTTTCGCGGACCGTGAGCGTGGTGAGGGCGCTGACCAGGCAGCAGCATGCGGTGAACACCGCCACCGGGATCCAGCCGTTCGGTCCGGGCCGGACGAGGGCCGCGGCGATGGTGGGCGCGAAACCGGTGGCCACCAGCGCCAGCTGCCCGGAGATCGCCATGCCCGAGTACCGGATGCGCGTCTCGAACATCTCGGCGTACAGCGCGGGACCGACGGCGTTGAACGAGTGAGTAGCCGACCACCATCACGACGCATGCGGTGACGAGGATCAGGGCCGTCGAACGCTGGCTGACCGCCCAGAAGAATCCGGAGATGGAGACGGCGCAGACGAGATTGCCGGTGATGAAGATCGGCTTGCGCCCGATCCGATCAGCGAGAATCCCCGCGGCGGGCTGGGCGACGAGCGCGAGCGCGGCGGTGAGCACGGTGGCGCCCACCATGACAGTCCGTGACACCCCGGCCTCGTGGGTGCCCCACGACAGGGCGAAGGCGGTGAAGATGGTGGACACCACCGCGAACAGCCCGCACCCGACGACCCGCAGCACGCTCGGCCAGTGGTCGCGGAAGATCACCTTCGCCGGCATCTCCTTCGGACCGTCGGTGGACACGGCCTCCTCGAACACCTCGCTCTCGGGTAGCATCCGGCGGATGACGAGCCCGGCAAGTGCGACGATGATGCTGAGCAGGAACGGGATACGCCATCCCCAGCTGAGGAAAGCGTCCTCGGGCAGGCCGGAGAAGATGAGAACCACCAGCGACGCCAGCAGCATTCCCGCGGCGGCACCGGTGTTCACCCAGCTCGCCGCCAGCGCCCGGCGATGGGCGGGTGCGTGTTCGAGCGCCAGGGACGCCGCTCCCGCCGACTCGCCCGCCGCCGACGCACCCTGGACGGCACGGAGCAGCACCAGAAGAATCGGCGCCGCGACGCCGACGGCCCCGTACGTCGGCAGGCAGCCGATGAGCGACGTTGCCACCCCCATCATCACGAGCGTCACCACCAGCATCCGCTTGCGCCCGAGCGTGTCCCCGAAGTGCCCGAAGACGAGTGCGGCGAGCGGTCGGACGACGTACCCGATCCCGATGGTCGCCATCGACACGATGGTCCCCCAGAACGACCCGAGATCCGGGAAGAACAGGGTGTTGAACGCGAGCGCGGAGAAGGAGGCGTAGATGAAGAAGTCGTAGTACTCGAGTGTGCTGCCCACGAAGGAGGCCAGGGCTGCCCGACGCGCGTGGGGCGACCGGACGCTCGTGTCGGCGCGTACGGCGCGGCCGTCGAATGTGGAAGACATGTGGTTCCTACCTGAAGGTGAAGGGCGTCCGGGAGTTCGGAGAGGCCTCGAGGCGGGTGCGACACCGGGGACCGGGAGTTGTCCAGGTCACATCCGTTGCTGCCGAGGGAGACTCTGCCAAAGAAACCGATCACCGTCCAAGAGCAGTATCGGCGGGGATTGATAAGCGATCGTTATCGATTGTCTGCGACTGCGGTCGGCGTCGGCAGGACCTCGGCGGCGAGGTCGAGAACCGTCTGCACGACGGGCGACACGGGCCGGTCCGACCAGGCCAGCGCCGCTCGGACTTCGAAGCGGCCGGCATCGAGGGGAATGAGCACCACCCGGTTGGGATACGTCTGCACGTCACCGGGTACGAGCGCCACACCGACCCCTGCCGCGACGAGTGCGGTCAGCACGATGCCGTCGGTGGTCTCCTGGACGATGTTCGGCGTGAACCCGGCGTCCCGGCAGGCGGCGAGCAGGTCTCGCCGAAGAGTGGATCCGGTGGCGGCTGGGTTCGCGACGAACGTTTCGTCCCGGAGTTCCACGAGGTCGATCGACTTCCGTTCGGCGAGTGGGAGTGATCACTCGGGAGCAGAGCGCTGAGGTACTCCACCGAGATCTGCCGGGCGAGCACGTGGGGGTGGGAGACCGAATCCGAGATGATCCCCAGATCCAGTCGCCCTTCCCAGAGTTCGTCGAGGATCTGCCCGCTGACCGTGGCACCCTCGAGGACGAGATCGATCAGGGGGCATCGACGGCGCACCGACCTTGCCAGAGAGGACAATTCGGTCTGCCCGTACGCGCCGCTGAAACCGACCCGGACACGGCCTTCGACCGCCGGATTCGCGATCACCGCGGCATCGACGGCCCTATCGACCGCGGCGAGCGCGTCCTTGCACGGCTGGAGGAAGCGTTCGCCCGCCGCGGTGAGCCGGACCGATCGCGTGGTGCGGTCGAACAGTTTGACGCCGAGCCGCTTCTCGAGTTGCTGCACCTGCTGACTGACCGCCGGCTGCGCGATGTGCAGCACCTCGGCCGCGCGGCCGTAGTTGAGTTCCTCGGCGACCGCGACGAACGACTTCATCCAGCGGATTTCCACGGTCGGTCAGTCCACCACGAACACCGTGAGCCGCACCTCGCCGGGAAGGCGCTCGCCGGTGCCGACGAGGATCCGCGACCGCAACCAGGCCCATCGACCCTCGGCGGCGGTGAGCCGCGGCGTGCAGCGGAAGTAGATGCGCTCGGGCGGGACCGGCTCACCGTCGACGAGCTTGGCGATGTCTTCGGCGGTGCCCGAGCGCAGCCCGACGTTGGTGACGTAGATCCGGTCGCCGTCGTCGGTCTCGATGGCGTATTTGGCCTCGAGTTCGGTGAGCGTGGACGAGCTGAGCAACTGGAAGTCCGCCCCGGCCGGCAGCACGGTGCCGCGCAACTCGGGGCCTTCGACGCGTCCACCGACGATGGGAATGATGCGACGCACGCCCTCGGGTGTGGACCCGATCTCCACCGGATCGGCAACCTCCACGACGAACGTCGCCAGGAACGACAGGCCGAGCGCGACCGGCGCGAGCACGTCCGTCATCGCGCGCTACTCGGCGGACGCAGGAAAGGCGATGCTCTGCAACGTGTCCCGCATCTGATTCACGACCGCTTCGGGGATGCCCTCGAAATAGCGTCCGTGCGCGGCGTCGACCCGCGCCTTCGCGTCGTCGCGGAGCCGATGCCCCTCCTCGGTGGCGGCGATCAGCTTGTTACGACGATCCGAGGGGTCGAGGGTGCGCACGACGAGTCCGCGTTCCTCGAGTTCGTCGACGAGTCCCACGATCTGACTGGGGTCGAGCCCCATCGTGGCGGCCACCCCGCGCTGGTTGACGCCCTCGGCCTGTTCGCAGGCGAGGACCAGGACCGAGTAGGAGCGCACCCGCAGACCCGTGGGAACGAGGGCCTTGTTGACCGAGCCCAGCACCATTCCGCCGACGCGCGAGAGCAGGAACCCGATGTCGTCCGATAACGCCTGCGAGTCCGCCATGCGACGACCCCCTTCTGATGATTGTCGGTAGAGTAGCAGATCTTAATCATTGACATTCTCAATCATCAATGATTACGTGTGATTCAGCGAACACGAGCTTAGGAGAATCACGACATGGACCTCAGTAACAAAGTCGCCGTCGTCACCGGCAGCGGACAGGGCCTCGGGCTCGCCTACGCCAAGGACCTGGTGCGCCACGGCGCCGCGGTCGTGATCAACGACGTCAACCAGGCCACCGCCGACGCCGCCGTCGCCGAGATCACGGCCGCGGGCGGACGCGCCGTCGCCGTCGTCGCCCCGGTCGGCAGCACCGAGACGGCCCAGAAGCTGGTCGCCGGTGCGGTCGAGGCGTTCGGTCGCCTCGACATCATGGTCACCAACGCCGGCATCCTCCGCGACAAGGTGCTGTGGAAGATGACCGACGACGACTTCGATGCCGTCGTGGGCGTGCACCTGCGCGGCACGTTCACCTGCGTCCGTGAAGCCGTCCTGAAGTTCCGTGAGCAGGGCGACGGAGGTCGGATCATCTGCATCGGCTCCCCCGCAGGCCAGCGCGGCAACTTCGGGCAGACCAACTACTCCGGCGCCAAGTCGGGCATCGTCGGCATGGTCCGCACCTGGGCGATGGAACTGCAGCGCGCCGGAATCACCGCCAACGCCGTCTGCCCCGTCGCCGCGACCGCGATGACCGAAACCGTCCCCTTCCTCGCCCCCTACATCGAGGGCATGAAGAACGGCGAGCCGCTGCCCGACATCATCCGCCGCGAGGTCGGGATGGGCACCCCCGAGGACGCCGCGGGCATCATCTCGTTCCTCGCCTCCGACGCCGCCGCCGAGATCACCGGGCAGGCCTTCGCCGTCGGCGGCGACCGCCTCGCGCTGTGGTCGCACCCCGAACTCACCGCGGTCGAGTACCACGACGGCGGCTGGTCCGCCGACGACATCGCGACCCGGTGGGCCGGGACGTTCGGCGACTCGGTGCAGTCCGTCGGCGAGGAGTTCCCCGAGGAGCTGATGGCGAAATGAGTGGATACGAGTACGGCATCGACTTCGACAAGGTCGATGCCATCGACATCCACACCCACGTCGAGATCGACGGGTGCGGGCACCGGTCCCTCGACGACGAACTGATGGCCGCGTCGGAGAAGTACTTCAAATCCGGTGAGGAACGCACCCCGTCCATCGACGCGATCGCCGACCACTACCGGGCCAGGAACATGGCCGCCGTCGTGTTCACCGTCGACGCCGGGGCCGCCACCGGCCACGCCGCCAACTCCGTCGAGGAGATCGCCGAGGGCGCCGCCCGCCACAACGACGTCCTCATCCCCTTCGGGTCCGTCGATCCCTGGCAGGGCAAGGCCGCCGTCCGGCGCGTACACCGGCTCGTCGAGGAGTGCGGCGTGAAGGGGTTCAAGTTCCACCCCAGCATGCAGGGCTTCGAACCGAACGACCGCCGCTTCTACCCGCTCTACGAGGCGATCACCGAGGCCGGCGTCCCGGCTCTGTTCCACACCGGTCAGACCGGGATCGGCGCCGGACTACCCGGCGGGCACGGCATCAAACTGCGCTACTCCGACCCGATGCTGCTCGACGACGTCGCCGCCGACTTCCCCGACCTCACCATCGTCATGGCCCACCCGGCCGTGCCGTGGGTCGACGCGCAGATCTCCATCGCCACCCACAAGGCCAACGTGTACATCGACCTGTCCGGGTGGTCACCCAAATACTTCCCGCCGCAGCTGGTCAAGGCCGCCAACAGCATGCTCCGCGGAAAGGTGCTCTTCGGCTCCGACTTCCCCGTCATCCAGGTCGACCGCTGGATGAAGGACTTCGCGGGCCTCGACATCAAACCCGAGGTCGCGCCCCTGATCTTCAAGCAGAACGCCCTCCGCGTTCTCGGCATCAAGCACTGACGTTCTCGCTCTCAAGCACCGACAGGAGACCTCATGACTACCGCAACCACTACCCGGGTCGCCACCCTGGCCGACCTCGCCGCACTCGAGGGCAAGCCGCTGGGCACCAGCTCGTGGATCGACATCCCCCAGCAGCGGATCAACACGTTCGCCGACGCCACCGACGACCATCAGTGGATCCACGTCGACCCCGAACGCGCCAAGGCCGAGAGCCCGTTCGGCGGGCCCATCGCGCACGGCTACCTGACGTTGTCGCTGATCATCCCCATGTGGGACGAGGTACTGACCGTCGACAGCGTGACCATGGCCGTCAATTACGGACTGAACAAGGTCCGGTTCACCAACCCCGTGCCCGCCGAGGGTCGCGTCCGGCTCAATGCCACGCTGGCATCCGTCGAGGAACTGCCCAAGGGCGGCGTCCAGGTGACGGTCGCCGGGCAGATCGAACTCGAGGGCAGCGAGCGTCCCGCCGTGGTCCTCGAGGCCGTGTACCGCTTCTTCGAGTGACCGCCCTGTGAGTACTTATTAACCCCGCGGTTAACAAGTACTCACGGGCGGCGAAGCCGCACTACTCGGGAGCCTGGTCGTCGGGCTCGACCTGTTCCGCCTGCTTGCGCTCGGACGCGTTGCCCGCGACTCCCTTCGCCTCGCGTTCGGCGGCCAGACGGTCTTCCATGTCGTCGACGAGATCTGCGATCCGCTGATGCTCGGGGAGGTGCTGATCGTGTCGATCCGAATTCGCCTTCATCACGCTCCTTCCGCTGCGTGCGACGTACCGGAATCCTGCGATTCCGGACGCACAATTCGAACTGTACGCCGCGGGTTCGGTCGAAGCGGGCATTCCCGACGCGACAAACTGGACGCTCGTCTTCCACGCAATTTCCGGTGTCGCCGAAACCCGTTGCCGAACACCGCGTTACACACGCAACGAGCGCCAATGTCACACTGCGCAACCTCTTTTCGCCGTCGAGGCGGACCCTTCCACCGCATCGATCAGGGGATGAATTCGATGCACAATCGACACCGTCTTGCGAGTACACGCAGCCGGCACCTCGTACTCTGGACCGGGTACCACCCGAAGGAGGACCGATATGCCAGCAGTCACCACACCTCACGTCTATGTTCATCGCGCCGGCGATCGGCTGAAAACCAAGATTTCCTGGTTGGATTCGAAGCACTCATTCTCCTTCGGCCAGCACTACGACCCCGACAACACGCACCACGGGCTACTCCTCGTGAACAACGACGACACCGTGCTCCCGGGTCAGGGATTCGAGACGCATCCACACAAGGACATGGAGATCGTCACGTGGGTGCTCCGTGGCTCGCTCGTCCATCAGGACTCGATCGGCCACTCCGGCATCATCTATCCCGGCCTTGCGCAACGCATGAGCGCAGGCAAGGGCATCATGCATTCCGAGAAGAACGACAGCTGGCGCCTGAGCGGTGAGCAGCATCACGAGCCGGTGCATTTCGTCCAGATGTGGGTGGTACCCGACGAAGCCGGCCTCACACCGAGTTACGAACAACTCGAGATCGAGGACGAGATCCTCAAGGGCGGCCTCGTACCCGTTGCGTCCGGAATGCCCGAATACAAGGACAATTCGGCGATTCGGATCAACAACAAGCACGCGGCCCTGCATGTCGCGCGAGTCTTCGCCGGCACGCCGGTCACGCTTCCCGAGGCACCGTTCCTCCACGTCTTCGTCGCCCAGGGCACCGCGGAGATGGAGGGGGTCGGCACCGTGTACGAGGGCGACGCCGTCCGGCTGAGCGCCTCCGGCGGCCAGCAGATCTCCTCGCACTCCGGTGCGGAGGTCCTCGTCTGGGAGATGCACGCCCGCATCGGCGGGTGAGTTCCCAGCAAGTTCACAGCTCGACGGCACGCTGCGCGCAGGTTCGTGCGCCATGATCGGGTCACAGCATTCAGGCATTGATCAGGGGCATCGCCGGCGAATTGGAGAGGTACCGATTATCAACTACCCGGTCCTGAAGGACGCGGGTTTGCTGCTCACGTTCTAACTGGCTGTTAGAGGGGTGGCTGCTTTAGGCACGGTTGATTGGGCGGCCCGGTAGTTGGTGTGTCCGAGTGCGGCAATGTTGGCGGCGGCGTTATGGTCGGCGTGGCCGGTCCATCCGCAGCCGCGGCACCGGAAGAGTGCTTGACTGCGCCTGTTCGCGGTGTCGCAGTGCCCGCAGAGGTGACACGTCTTACTGGTGTTGCGCGGGTTGATCACCTGCACCGGCAGTCCTGCGGCTTGCGCCTTGTAGGTGATCTGATCGCGCAGTTGCGCGTATGCCCAGCAGTGCAGTTGTTGCCGTTGATTGCGTGCGAGCCGTACCCGGTCCCGGATACCCGACAGGTCTTCTACCGCGATTCCTTGACCGGTGCGTTGTGCCTGGGCAACAATCGTCTTCGAGATTTGGTGATTGATATCGGTGGCGTACCGAGTCTCCTTCCTACGCCGTTTCTTCAGTTTCCGTTTCGCGGACTTGGTCCCCACCTTCTGCAGCGCGGACCGCATGGATTCGTTCTTTCTCCGGCGGGCGGTGACCGCACCACCGGACCACCGGACGTCGAGTTCGGCCGGGTCGTCCGCGGTGGTCACCGCCAGATTCACGATCCCCAAGTCCACGCCCAGCCACCCGGTGGGGTCGTCCGCGGGGACCAGCTGATCCGGTGCGTCGGTGTCGACGGTGGCGTGCAGATAGAAAGATCCGTCGCGGAAAATCAGATCCGACTCGCCCTTGCGGTCGGCGAGCATTTTCAGCTGCCACGGCGCGCACACGAATCCGACGTTGCGCATCCGGCCCTCGGTCGTCCAGATCGACACCGTCGATCGATCGATCTGCCACGACAAACACCGATCGTCGAACGGTTGGCCCGCGTCCTCACGGAACACGATCGCCTTACCTGCAACCTTCGCATACCGTTTCGATTCCGGCGTGCCGTAATTCCCGTTAAGCAGGTTCGCCTTCCGGGTCGCGTACGCATCCGCGACCTTCTTGATGACCCGGATCGCCGGTTGCGCCGACAACCCGCGCGCTTTGAGCTGGGCATAGACCTGTTTCTGCAGCGCGAACGGGCGTCGATCAGTGGCGGTGTGCGCGAACTGCGCAACCATGTTCGCCCCCGCATTGCACAACTCCAGCGTCGATTTCAGCGCCACATACTGCCCCGGGGTGGGAGCCAGCTTCACGACCACGATCCGCTTCACACCCTGCGCCTTTCCCTGCTGAGACCCTATGGTCTTCGTCACGAAGTATCGTCGCGGTGCGTTCACCGACCCGATGCTGACCCGCTGCGCGCAGATCATGGCAGAGGCGTGTGACAAGTTCGGCGCAACGTTGACCGAGTTCAACGGAGAAACCGACCACGTCCACCCATTGATCCACTACCCACCCACCGTGCAACTCTCCACCCTGGTCACTAGCCTCGAGGGCGTCTCCGCTCGATACCTGCGCCGAGAGTTCCCCGACCACATCCGGAAATACCTGTGGGGCAATCGCTTCGGGTCACCGTCCTACTTCGCCGCCTCCGCAGGTGGAGCCCCACTCGCCATCATCGCCGAGTACATCACCAACCAAAAACGACCAGAACCCACGAAAGAAGGCGACCCCGCTACGCGCGATCGCGCAGTACAGAATCAGCTTCCTCCCGGCCCTGAAGGGCCAGGCTTCCTCTGATTAATCCGGTGAACAAAGACGTCGAGAAGAGCCGCCTACGCATCAGCCCCGCCGAGCGCTGGCCGTCGGCGGCACGGTGAGTCTGGGTGGGCTCATCGCCGCCTGCACCGGCAACGGGAGCGGCAGCACATCGGCGGCCACCTCGACGGCCGCCGCAGGCACCACCACGGGCGCGGACGCCGTCACCGCCCTGCTCGACCAGGCACCGCAGTGCGTCATGGCCGTCGAGGAGACGCAGGGACCGTACTGGTTCGACGTCGACTCCATCCGCGGCGACATCCGGGAAGATCGGCCCGGCACGAAGCTGCAGCTCGCACTGCGGGTCCAGGACCTGACGAACTGCTCCGCCGACGGCACCGCCGCGGTGGTGAGCAACGCCGTCGTGGAGATCTGGCACTGCGACGCCGGCGGTGTGTACTCCGGCTTCGAGTCGGGGTCCAAGGCCGCGGACCTCAGCGGCAACGGAGCGCCCGCCGGGGCGCCGCCGGCGGGTGGACCGGGTGGCGGCGGCCGGCCGCCGGCCGGAGGTCCCGATGGCGGCGGTGGTCCCGGTGCGGGTGGTCCCGGTGGCGACATGTCCGGCGGTTCGGGCGAGCCGTCCGACGGGTCCTACAGCTCCGGCGACAGCGAGGCCACCACCACGGACGACGGCACCTACCTGCGCGGAGCCCAGACCACGGACGCGAACGGCATCGCCCAGTTCACCACCATCTTCCCCGGTTGGTACACCGGCCGGACCACGCACATCCATCTCGAGGTGCACATCGACAAGAAGACGGTGCTCACCACGCAGCTGTTCTTCGACGAGGCCCTGCTCGACGAGGTGTACGCGACCGCGCCGTACTCCGACCACACCGGACGCGAGAACAACGTCACCAACGCCACCGACGGCATCTACGACGCCGCCGGCATGCTGACCGTCGCCGAGCAGTCGGACGGCTATCTCGCGGCGATCAACCTCGGCATCGACGTCTGATCGGTCCTCGGTCGTCTGTTTCGCCCTGAGCGCAGTGGTGGACCGCTCCCCGAGGAACGGTGTAAGGATGGAACGCATGACCACGGCTCAGCGCTCCGGCATCGACCTCACTCACCTCGACAACGACACCCGCGCCCAGGACGACCTGTTCGTCCACGTGAACGGCAAGTGGATCGACGACTACGAGATTCCCGCGGACAGGGCGATCGACGGCGCGTTCCGCACGCTGTACGACAAGGCCGAGGTCGACGTCCAGAACATCATCGAGGAAGCGGCGGGCTCCGGCGCCGCGCCGGCGACCGATGCGCAGCGCATCGGCGACCTGTACGGCAGCTTCATGGACGCGGACGTCGTCGAGGCCGCGGGTCTCGCACCGATCGCGGGGGAACTCGCCGACGTGGCCGCGGCCGCCGATCTGTCTGCGCTCGCCGCCGTCCTCGGCCGCCAGCAGCGCACCGGGGTCGGCGGGGCCGTCGGACACTACGTCGACACGGATGCCAAGAACTCCGAGCGTTACCTCGTCCACTTCAGCCAGTCGGGGATCGGCCTGCCCGACGAGTCGTACTACCGCCAGGACGACTATACGGAGATCCGCAAGGCGTATGTGGCGCACATCGCGAAGATGTTCGCCCTCGCCGGCGTCGACTACGACGCGCAGCGGGTGTTCGACCTGGAAACGAAGATCGCGGCAGGTCATTGGGACGTCGTCAAGCGTCGCGATGCGGAGCTGAGCTACAACCTGCTCACCCTCGAGCAGCTCCCCGCCGGGTTCGACTGGTCGTCGTGGATCGACGCGCTCGGTGGCAGCGCCGAACAGTTCGCCGAGATCGTGGTCCGCCAGCCCGACTTCCTCACCACCCTCACCGGGCTGTGGACGTCCGAGGCCCTGGACGACTGGAAGGCGTGGGCCACCTGGAACGTCATCCGGTCCCGCGCCCCGTACCTGACGCAGGCCCTGGTGGAGGAGAATTTCGCGTTCTATGGGAAGACGCTGACCGGCGCCGAGGAGATTCGCGAGCGCTGGAAGCGTGGCGTGTCCCTCGTGCAGGATCTGCTGGGCGAGGCTGTCGGCAAGCTGTACGTGGAGCGGCACTTCCCGGCGGACGCGAAGGCCCGCATGCAGGAACTGGTCGCGAATCTGCAGGAGGCGTACCGGCGCAACATCTCCGATCTCGACTGGATGAGCCCGGAGACCCGGCAGGCCGCACTGCGCAAGCTCGAGAAGTTCACGCCGAAGATCGGCTACCCCGACAAGTGGCGTGACTACTCGGCCGTCACCATCTCCCGCGACGACCTGGTCGGCAACTACCGCAGCGGTTACGCGGCGGAGTACGACCGCGATCTCGCGAAGCTCGGTGGCCCCGTGGACCGCGACGAGTGGTTCATGACACCGCAGACGGTCAACGCGTACTACAACCCGGGCATGAACGAAATCGTCTTTCCCGCAGCCATTCTGCAGCCGCCGTTCTTCGACGCCGCGGCCGACGACGCCGCCAACTACGGTGGCATCGGTGCCGTCATCGGGCACGAGATCGGGCACGGATTCGACGATCAGGGTGCGAAGTACGACGGCGACGGCAACATGATCGACTGGTGGACCGACGACGACCGCACCGAGTTCGGCAAGCGGACGAAGGCGCTGATCGAGCAGTACAACGCGTTCGAGCCGAAAGCGCTGCCCGGCCACGCCGTGAACGGCGAGTTCACCATCGGTGAGAACATCGGCGACCTCGGTGGCCTGTCCATCGCCATCGCGGCGTACCGGATCGCCACGGAGGGGGCCGAGCCCGAGGTCCTCGACGGCCTCAGCGGTCTCCAGCGGGTGTTCTTCGGCTGGGCGCAGGTGTGGCGCACCAAGGCACGGGACGCGGAGGCGCTCCGCCGGCTCGCCGTCGACCCGCATTCGCCGCCGGAGTTCCGCTGCAACGGCGTGGTCCGCAACCTCGACACGTTCCACGATGCGTTCGACGTCCAGCCCGGCGACGCGCTGTACCTCGACCCGGACGAGCGCGTGAAGATCTGGTAGCTAGCGCAGGCGGTCGCCCGTCGCCGCGGAGAAGAAGTACACCTCACCCGGTGTGGGCTGCAGGTGCACCCGCTCCCCCGCGGCGACGGTGCGGGTGCGGTCTACCCGCACCACCACCTTTCCGGTCGTGCCGGACGCGTACACGAACGACTCCGCACCGAGTTCCTCGAGCAGGTCCGCCTCCACCGTGTAGGAGTCCTTCCGCCACGACCCCACCAGCGTCCACGACTCGGGGCGCACGCCGACGATGACGGATTCGTCCCCGATCACCGAGTGCGGCACCGGAATCCGCAGGTTGCCCAATTCGGCGACGCCGTCCCGGATCGGGGTGTCCATGAGGTTCATTCCGGGCGAGCCGATGAACCCGGCGACGAACGTGTTGACCGGGTTGTCGTACAGCTCGCGCGGGCGGGCGACCTGCTGGAGTCGCCCACCCTGCACGACCGCCACCCGGTCGCCCATCGTCATGGCCTCCACCTGGTCGTGCGTGACGTAGACGGTGGTCGTGCCGAGCCTGCGCTGCAGTCCCGTGATCTGCGAACGTGTGCTCACCCGCAGCCTGGCGTCGAGGTTGCTCAGCGGTTCGTCCATGCAGAACACCTTGGGGTGCCGCACGATGGCCCGGCCCATCGCCACCCGCTGACGCTGCCCGCCGGACAGTGTGGCGGGTTTCCGATCCAGCAGGGGTTCCAGTTCGAGCATCCGCGCCGCCTCCAGCACCCGTTCGGTGCGTTCCACCTTCCCGACGCCGGCGTTGCGGAGCGCGAAACCCATGTTGTCGGCGACGGTCATGTTCGGATACAGCGCGTAACTCTGGAACACCATGGCCACGTCGCGTGCGCGGGGCGGCAGCGCGGTGACGTCGCTGCCGCCGATCTCGATCCGGCCGGCCTCGACGGCTTCGAGGCCGGCCAGCATCCGCAGGCTGGTCGACTTGCCGCACCCCGACGGACCGACGAGGACGAGGAACTCGCCGTCCGCGATGTCGAGGTCCAGGCGATCGACCGCGGGTCGATCGGCTCCGGGATAGCGGTGGGTGACACCTGCGAACTGCACGTTGGCCATGAAAGTTCCTTCTCCTCCTACTGGGGCAGCTTGGGTGTGATCTGGCGGTCGATGATCTGCTGCAGTTGCGCCCCGACGCCGGCGAATGTCGCCGCCACGTCCGCGTTCTGGAGTGCGATCTGTTCGAGTCCGGTACCGATGATCTGGTCGCCGCCGGGCACGAACACCCGGGCGTAGTCCTGCGACCGGGTCTTCGCGAGCTGGTCGACGGCGGTGCGCGCGTTGGGGTTCGCGTCGAGGTACGCCTTCATGCTCGGGTCCTCGACAGCGGATTTGCGGACGGGCATGTACCCGACGTTTTGGGAGAAGTATGCGGTGTTCTCGCCGTTCGTCACGAAGTCGATGAACTTCAGCGCGTTCTTCTTCCGCTCGTCGGAGATTCGCGCCGGAATGGCGAGGCCCGCTCCACCCGTCGGGCAGCCCGGCGCACCCGACGCCGGCAGGAAGGCGGTGCCGAAGTCGAAGGCGGCGGACTTGGTGATCCCCGACAGGTCCCCGGTCGAGGCGATGGTCGAGGCGAGGATGCCCGCGCCGAACTCGTTGGCGATGTCACTGGACACGGCCGCGTACTTCTTCGTGTGGATCATGTCCTTCAG
The DNA here is from genome assembly GCA_006543605.1 of Rhodococcus sp. WS4. GTDB lineage: Bacteria > Actinomycetota > Actinomycetes > Mycobacteriales > Mycobacteriaceae > Rhodococcus_F. The sequence continues at coordinate 32,837 of RRBB01000019.1, read as the reverse complement.
GAACGTTCCCGCGGCGATCGTCTTCTCGTCGCCGAACTTCAGATCCCACTGGTCGGAGTAGGCGCCGCCGAACGTCCAGACCGGTCCCTCGAACGTCCAGCCGAGGTAGTTCTTGGCGTCGCCCCAGCCGTGGGCCAGCTTGCCGTCGCCCATCACCTTCTGCAGTTCGGGACCCCACTGGTCGAACTCCTGCCAGGTGGCGGGACCGCGGTCGGGCAGGCCGGCCTGCGCCCACACCTGCTTGTTGTAGTAGAACAGCGGCGTCGACCGGGCGTACGGGAGCGCGTAGTGCTTGCCCTGGAACAGGTAGTCGGCGAGCAGTGAGTCGACGTAGTCGGCGGAGTCGACTCCGACCTCCCCGAACAGCCCGTCGAGGGGCTCGATGGCACCGGTCAGGGCGTAGTTGAACCACCAGACGTCCGACAGGACGACGACGTCGGGGAGTTCGCCGCCCGACAGTGCGGCGTTGAATTTCTGCGACACCTCCTCGTAGTTCTTGCCGCCGTCGACGAGATTCACCGTGAGTTCGGGGTACTCGGCCTGGAACCGGTTGATCAGCTCGCGTTCGACGTCCTGGGACTTGCCGGGGTGGTTGGACCAGAACGTGATGGTGTTCGCGTCACCGGCCGCACCGGAGGTCGCCGACGAACCCGACCCGGATCCCGCGCACGCCGTCAGCGCGGCGCCGGCCGCCACCGCACCGGCCAGCCCGAGGAATCCCCGACGATTCATCCGATTCATGTCTCTCCTCGTGTCCGCTATCCCTTGACCGCACCCGATGTGAGGCCCTTGATCATGTGCCGTTGCAGCACAAGGAAAACCGCGAGGATCGGAAGCATGGTGAGCACCGTCCCCGCCATCACCGGACCCCAGTTGGTGAGCCCGTCGTTGTTCTGGAGCTGGGTCAGTCCGATCGGCAACGGCGCCACGGACGCGTCGTCGGCCATCAGGAACGGCCACAGGTATTCGTTCCACTCGGTGACGACGGTGATGATCGCGAACGCGACCATGGTGGGGCCGGACACCGGCAGGACCACCCGCCACAGCAGCCGGAAGTGGCCGGCGCCGTCCATCCGCGCCGCCTCGATGATTTCGGTGGGTATCGACAGGAAGTGGTTGCGCATCAGGAACGTGCCGAACGCAACTCCCGCGAGCGGAACGATGATGCCGTGAAAGGTATTCCGCCAACCCCATTCGGCGACGAGGGCGTAGTTGGAGATGACCGTGATCTGGTTGGGCACCATCAATGCGGCGATGATGCCGAGGAACACGAGGTTCTTGCCCGGGAACCGCAGGAACACCAGCCCGTAGGCGCTGAGGACGCCGAGCGCGAACTTCACGACGGCCAGCACTCCGGTGATGATCACGGAGTTGCGCAGGAACGTCCAGAACGGCACCGACGTGGTGGCCTCCGAGTAGTTCTCGGGATGAAAGGTCCCGGGCCACCACGTGACCGGGATGGTGTAGACGTCCGGGCGATCCTTGAACGAGGTCATGACGATCCAGTACAGCGGCAGGGCCACCATCACCAGCACGGCCACCATCGCGGCGTACCCGAGGGCCGTCACGAGCGCTTCCCGCCGGCGGTGGTCACGGACCGCGTCCTCCGCCGTCACCGGCACATCCGTGCTGCGCTGGTCACGCACGGTGTCCGCGGTCACCGGCCGTCACCGCGATCCATGATCCGCACCTGGTAGACGGTGATGCCGAGCAGGACCAGGAACATGATCGTGGCGACCGTGGCGCCGTAACCGGCGCGGAAGTTGCGGAACGACTCGTTGTAGACCTGGTAGACCATCGTGGTGGTTCCGGTGCCGAGCGGACCACCCCGGGTCATCACGTTGATGATGTCGAACACCTGAAGGGAGCCCAGCATCACCGTGATCGAGAGGAAGTAGGTGGTGGGACGCAGCTGCGGGAGCACGACCCGGCGGAACGTCGTCCACGTGCTCGCCCCGTCGATCTCCGCGGCCTCCGTCAGCTCGCGTCGCGTACCCTGCAGTGCCGCAAGGTAGATCACGAACGTGTAGCCGAGGTTCTTCCACATGTAGGTGACCGTCACCATGAACAGCGCCCAGTGCGGATCCTGATAGAAGTCGGGGACGGAGTCGACACCCACGCGGTGCAGGAGGTCCTGGATCAGCCCGAACCGGGGATCGAACACGAACTGGAAGGCCACCCCGATCGCGGCGCCCGAGATGACGAACGGCGCGAAGATCGCCGATCGTACAAGGTTGCGGCCGTGTAGATTACGGTCCAGCAGCAGGGCGAATGCGAGACCGGCGACCATCGACCCCGCCACGGTGGCGACGGTGAACACGACGGTGTTCCCGACGATCTGCCAGGTGTCGGGGCGGCTCCACCACTGGCGGTAGTTGCCCCAGCCGATGAATGTGGCGACGGGGTCGGCGATGTTCCAGTCGAAGAACGACAGCCGGATGTTGTCGACCAGCGGGCGGTAGGTGAACAGAACGAGCAGAACCAGATTGGGGCCCACCAGCGCCACGAACAGCGCGTAGTCCCGCCACGGACGCCCGAGCATTCCCTGCTTTCCCGGCGACGGCAGGGTTCGTTCCGGACCAGATCTCACTGCGGCAGTCTGACGACCGATAACGAATAGCCGGTAAATTGCCGTAGCCCGCACATTGAACTGTGCGGGCTACGGCAAGTACGTGATCAGATCAAGTTCAGCGGTTCCAGTCGCCGAGACCGTCGGAGCCGTTCAGCACGCCGCCGGCGGTGTTCTGCACGACGACGGCATCGCCCTTCTTTGAGTTCTCGTAGAACCACTTGGCGTCCTCGGTGCTGACGTTGAGGCAGCCGTGGCTGACGTTGGTGTTGCCCTGGGCGTCGACCGACCACGGTGCGGCGTGCACGAAGATGCCGCTGTACGACATGCGGGTGGCGTACTCGACGTACGTGCGGTAGCCCTCCGCGGAGTCGACCGGCACCCCGTACGTGGAGGAGTCCATGTACATGTCCCGGAACTTGTCGCCGATGATGTACGTGCCGTTCGGCGTCTCGTGGTCGGTCTTGCCCATCGACGTCGGCATGGTCTTGACCACCTCGCCGTTGCGGGTGACCGTGATCTGCTTGGTGTTGTCGTCCGCGGTCGCCACGAACGCGTCACCGATGGTGAACGTGGAGTGCGAATCGCCGGCGTCGACGGTGACCTCGGTGTTCGCGGGCCAGAACTCGGTGGGCTTCCACCGCACCTGGCTGTCGTTGATCCAGTAGAAGCCACCCTCGACCGGCTGGCTGGTGGTGACCTCGATGGCGCGCTCGGCGGCGGCGCGGTCGCCGATCGCCTCGTTGAACCGGATGATCACCGGCTGTGCGACACCCACGACCTCGCCCGCACCCGGGTTGAGGGAGGGAGCCGAGAAGTTCGCCGGCGCGGGTGCCGGTTCCGGAAGCGGGAGTTGCGGCGCGCCGGGCAGACCCGGCAGCGCGGGAAGAGCCGGGATCTCGGGTCCACCGGGAAACAGCGGTGCGGCCTGCGCGGCCCCCACCAGCGCCGTTCCCGACACGACAGCGCCGGTCAGTGCGACAGCGACGCGCGAAGACCAGTGCTTGTTCCTGGAGAAACCGATTCCTGACTTGCCCATATGACCACTCTCGTTCGACGACGTGTACAACGCGCGTCCCCGACGGACCTATCAATCGCGCACTGCCATTAACACACATCATCCGGCCACGAGCAATTTGCCCGCAATCGTTGCCGCTCCGCGGCCTGCGGGCTCGCGGAGTCACCGAGCGGTCAAGAAGAGCTCACGATCAGGTATCGGCACGGGCAGCGGCCAGCATGCTCTCGATGGTGATCAGTTTGGCGCGGGTGCGGCCTGCGGCCTTGCCTCCGGCGCGCTCCGTCTTGTCGATGCGCTGCCAGCCCTGGTAGTCGACGGCGTCCGGCGCGCGCTCGGCGATCAGCCGGTCGAGGCCCTCACGGTCGGCGGGCGCGTCGAGCCGCCCGGCGGCGAAATCGTCGATCACCATCGTGACGGTCTCCGCTGAGCAGTACTTGTTGGTGCCGATCACGCCCGTCGGCCCGCGCTTGATCCAGCCCGCGACGTACACGCCGGGCACCGGCGCGCCGGTCTCCGGATCGATCACCCGGCCGTTCTCGTTGGGGATGACGCCGCGCCGGTCGTCGAAGGGGATGCCGGCCACCGGCTGACCGCGGTAGCCGATCGAGCGCAGCACCAGGCCGGTGTCGAGCGTCGTGGTGTCGTCGGAGGGTTTTGCGCTGAGCGTGCCGGACGCGTCCGCGACCATCTCGTTCCGGGCGATACGCACCGATTCGACGGCGTCGGTGCCGAGAATCTCGACGGGCGATGTCAGGAAGCGCAGCACGATCCGCTTCTTCGCCGGGTCGGCGGTGCGGCGGGCGAAGTCCTCGACCTGCTTCACCTTGTGGCGCTGCCACGGCTCCGCCTCGTCGCCGTCGATGAACGCGCGGCTCGCGGGGTCGAGCACCACTTCGTCCGGGTCGACGACGATGTCCACGTTCGGCATGCGCCCGAGCGCCAGGAGTTCGGGGTTGGTGTAGGCGGCCTGGGCGGGCCCCCGGCGGCCGAGAATGACGACTTCACGGATCTTGCTGGCCCGCAGCGCCTCGAGTGCGTGGTCCGCGAGATCCGTCGTGGCCAGGACCTCCGGGTCGGTGACGAGGATGCGGGCCACGTCGAGGGCGACGTTGCCGTTGCCGACGATGACGGCCCGCTCCCCCGACAGGTCGAACGTGCGGTCGGCGTAGTCGGGGTGACCGTTGTACCAGGCGACGAATTCGGTGGCGGCGTGGCTGCCGGCGAGATCCTCACCGGGTATGCCCAGCGCACGGTCGCCGGCCGCACCGACCGCGTAGATCACGGCGTGGTGGTGCGCGAGCAGTTCCTCGTGGCTCACGTCGCGGCCCACCTCCACGTTGAAGTGGCAGTGCACCGTGCGTTTGCCGACGACCGAGCGGAACTGGTCGGTGACGCCCTTGGTGCCCGGATGGTCTGGCGCGACACCGGCGCGCACCAGCCCGTACGGGGTGGGCAGGCGGTCGAAGATGTCGACCTCGATGCGCGGTTTCGCGGTCAGTTCCATCGCGGCGTAGCAGGCGGCCGGCCCGGACCCCACCACCGCGACGTGGAGGGTGCCGAGCGCGGCGTCGATCTGCGGGAGCTTGAGCGGCTCCGGCCAGTCGGGGCCGATGGGGTGCTTGGTGTAGTACTGCGCGTTGATGTCGAGGTACGGCTCGTCGACCTCGTCGAGGTCGTTCTCCGCGTAGATCGCGTCCACCGGGCACTCCTCGACGCAGGCCCCGCAGTCGATGCAGGTGTCCGGGTCGATGTACAGCATTTCCGTGGTCGCGAACGGTTTCTCGTCCGGTGTGGGATGGATGCAGTTGACCGGACAGACATCGACGCACGAGGCGTCGTTGCAGCACGGCTGCGTGATCACATAAGCCACGGTTCTCCCCTACCTGAGTACGCGCAGTCAGACGTCGAGATGTGACACCAGACTATAACGTGTTCCACTTTTGCGCGAGAATCCGCGAAGGTCAGACCGCGTCGCCCGGCTCCACCCGGAATCCGACCTTCAGGGTGACCTGGTAGTGCGCGACGGCGCCGTTCTCGACGTGGCCCCTGGTCTCGACCACTTCGAACCATTCGACGTTGCGCACGGTCTCGTTGGTCCGCGCGATGGCGTTCTTGATGGCCGCGTCGGTGCTGTCGGTCGACGAACCGACGACCTCGACGACCCGGTAGACGTGATCACTCATCAGGATTCCTTTCGTGGTTACTTGCCGTTCCGGACAATCGTCTGCGCCTCGACACCGAGCCGGGCCAGACGAAGATCACCGAGAGCCGTGAGGGAACTGCCGAGCCGGTTGGTGACGAAACCCAGCGACAGTCCGCTGTCGAGGTCGGCGTAGGCGCCGGACCCGCCGACGCCGTAGTGCCCGATCGCGTTCCGTGGTTGTTCCCGCGTCGTCGCCAGGAGCGGCCGGTGGTAGCCGAGCGACCACTGTGGCCGGATGCCGAGGACGTAGTCGCGGTCGCGGGTCTGTACCTCCGACATCTGCGCGATGGTGGACTTGCGCAGGAACCGGCGGCCGTCGATCTTGCCGCCGTTGGCGATGGCCCCGTACATGCGGGCGAGTGCCCGCGCGCTGAACACGCCGTTCCAGCCGGGCATCACCGCGTCGTGCACCGCGGGATTCCGGACCAGCACGTCGAACCCCTGCGGCATCGCCGCCTCGGCGAGTCCGCGGGTGGGCCCGACGAGCGACAGCACGTTCGAGGTGAGTTCCCAGTTGAGTCCGGCCGGGTTGATGTGCGGAAACAGTTTCGCGATCCGTGGTCGGTGGTGTCCGGGAACCTGATACCAGAAGTCGTCGACGCCGAGCGGGCCGGCGATCTCGTCCTGCACGACCTGGACGAACGGCTTTCCGGTGACTCGGGCGATCAGTTCGGCCACCAGCCACCCGTAGGTGACGGCGTGATATCCGGGACCGCGCAGGCGGCGCGGATCCGCCCGGGTGGCCGCGAGGGCCTGCACGACGGCGTCGTATTCGAGGAGATCGAGTGGGCTCCGCATCAGCCCCCGCACCTTGTGTAGCCCGGCCCGATGGGTGAGGAGATCCCGGACGGTGATGTCGTCCTTGCCTGCCGTGCCGAATTCGGGCCAGTAGCGCGCCACGGGCGCGTCGTAGTCGATCAGCCGACGTTCGGCGAGCCTGTGGACGACGGTGCTGGCCACACCCTTTCCCGTCGAGAACGACAGGGCCATCGTGTCGCGGTCCCACCGGCGGTCGCGGTCTGCCCAGCCCGCCCAGATGTCGAGGACCTTTTCGCCCCGGAAGTAGGCGGTGAGGGCACCGCCGCCGTGCTGGGGCTGCCGGTACATCGCGAAGAAGCGGTCGGCGAGCGGCAGGAATCGTGGATCGACGTGCAGTTCCGTCCGTGGCACGGACAGGGGCCGGGGATCTCGAACGCTGGTCGACATCGACCACCTCCGATCTCGCTGCCGTATGTCCTACGGCAGTTGCGTCAGCCCATTGTGACTACCGTCACCATACGACGCGGACCGGGGTGTCGTTCAGGGAAGCCGCCACACTGTTATGCCGTCGTTGATACACGCTTGACCTGCAAGGAAATTGACGGCCAGCGACGGTCCTGCGGCGCACACCACGCCCTTGGCCGGATCCGCGACGAGCGCCTGCCCTCCCGGACCGCTCAGCACCAGCGCCGGACCGGCACCGTCGACCGTTCCGATGGCGACGCTCTCGGGCCCGACGGCGACCGCGGCGACGACACCCCGGTGCGCCTCTGCTGCACCGACGCCGCCGCCCAGGCCGGCGCCGAGCGCCGCACCCGCGTGCGCGGCGTCGGCGAAACCGACACCGTCGGTGCCGAAGGCCGCCGAATTGCTGCTCGGATCGGCGTTGGCCCCGCACGCGGTGCGATCGACGACCGTGGTGTTGCCCCGGCCCGGCGGGGACACACAGGAGAGGGAGACGGCCGACGCGGTGGCCGGCGCGATCATCAGGGTCCCGAGTGCCGTCGCGACGACACCGAAGGCGAGTCCGGCAGTACCGACTGTCGTACGTTCCATGGCGACCTCACATTGTTCCCGACCCGACCGTCCCGAGCCTACGTGAGTGCCGGCTATTTGCGGTCTCGGTCCCGACTCGGTTGTACCCGCTTGGGTTCTCCCGGCATCTTGGGGTAATTGGGCGGGTACGGGAGATCGCCGAGTCCGTTCGCGGCGTCGCGTTCGGCCATCTCCAGCAGTCCGTCCAGCGACTGCACCACGTCACCCATGGTGGCCATGGGGTCGCCACGCTTCTCGAGCAGGGCGGGCACGGTCGCGATGGTGAAGTCGTCGGGGTCGACGTCGACGAGTTCCTCCCACGTGACGGGCGTCGACACGGTCGCGATCGGGGTCTTGCGGGCCGAGTACGCGGACGCGATGGTCTTGTCGCGCGCGTTCTGGTTGAAGTCGAGGAAGATGCGTTCGCCGCGTTCCTCCTTCCACCAGGACGTGGTGGCCCGGTCGCCGCTGCGCCGCTCGATCTCCCGCGCGAGGGCGATGCCGGCGCGCCGCACCTCGATGAAATCCCAGCGCGGCTCGATGCGGAGATACACGTGCAGTCCGCGGCCGCCCGACGTCTTGGGGTAGCCGACCAGTCCCAGTTCGTCGAGCAGTGGCTGGAGCACGTCCAGCGCGACCGCGCGGGCGTCGTCGAATCCGGTGCCCGGCTGCGGGTCCAGGTCGATGCGCAGTTCGTCGGGGTGATCGACGTCGGGGCACCGCACCGCCCACGGGTGGAAGGTGATGTTGCCCAGGTTCGCCGCCCACACGATGTTCGCGGCGCTGCGCACCCGGAGCACGTCGGCCGTGCGGCCGGACGGGAACGTGACCTCACACGACTCGACGTGGTCGGGGCGCTTCGCGGGAACCCGCTTCTGGTAGATCTCCTCGCCCTCGACCCCGTCCGGGAACCGTTGCAGGTGCGTCGGCCGATCGAGCAGGGCACCGAGCAGCGCACCGTTCAGTGCCACGGTGCGGTAGTACTCCACCAGGTGCCGTTTGGTGCCGCCCTCGGCGCCGAGTTTCGGGTAGTAGATCTTGTCGGGACTCGACAGCCGCACGGCGACACCGTCGACGTCGAGTTCTTCGGCGGGACTCGCCATCTAGGAACCTCCGGCCAGGACGTCGGCAAGGTCGTATCGCACCGGGACCTCCAATTGTTGGAACGTGCACTCGTCGGGCGTCCGGTCCGGACGCCAGCGCAGGAACCGCGCGGCGTGCCGGAATCGTGCGCCCTCCATCTGGTCGTACGCCACCTCGACCACCCGTTCGGGGCGCAGCGGCACCCAGGTGCGGTCGTTGCCCGACTGCCATCGCGTCGGTGCCCCGTCGGCGACGACGTCCTCGCCGACGCGCAGTTCGTCGAGTTCGGCGAGGAGTTCGATCCGCCGCGCCGCCGTGAACGCCGACGCGCCGCCGACCATCGCCATGTCGTCGCCGTCGTAGAGCCCGAGCAGCATCGACCCGATACCCGGTTGACTCTTGTGCGGCCGGTATCCGATGACGACGCAGTCGGCGGTGCGGGCGTGCTTCACCTTCACCATTTCCCGCTTGTTCGGCAGGTACGGGCCCACCAGTTTCTTCGCGACCACCCCGTCGAGGCCGGCCCCCTCGAACGCCTCGAACCATTCGGTGGCGACGTCGCTGGATTCGGTGGCCGCCGTGACGTGGCAGCTCGGGCCGCCGCCGATGGTGTCGACGAGTTGTGCGCGGCGGACGGAGAAGTCTTCCCGGCTGAGGTCGCGGTCGCCGAGGGCGAGCAGATCGAAGGCGACGAACTGGGCCGGGGTCTTCTCCGACAGCATCGTCACGCGGCTCTCCGCGGGATGGATGCGCTCCGACAACGACTCCCAGTCCAGCCGGGTGCGGCCGTCGATGTCGCGGGGGACGACGAGTTCGCCGTCGACCACGCACCGCTCCGGCAGCTCCTCCCGCACCGCGCGCACTAGTTCGGGAAAGTACCTGGCCAGATCTTTTCCGCCACGGGAGCCGAGCACCACCTCGTCGCCGTCGCGGAACACGAGGGTGCGGAAACCGTCCCATTTCGGTTCGTACAACCAGACGAGCCCGGACTCCGGTTGCACCGGAACCGACGACGCAGCCTTCGCGAGCATCGGCTGTAACGGAGGCATCACGGGGAGATCCACCCGTCCATACTGTCACCACGATTGGTAAATCGGACAGCGATGTAATCAAATAATGCGCGACACGGCAATTGCGGTGGACACGGTCGAGGTGGCAACGGTCATCTCAGAGGAACGGGTGGCGGGCCGTCACCTGACGGAGGGGTCAGACATGACAGGGTTAGTTCGGCGGGTGTGTACCGCAGTCGTCGCATTGTCGGCGACGGCAGTTCTGGTCGCAGGGTGCGGTTCGGACACGACGCCCACCGCGGTGCCGGAGTCGGGGGCCTCCGCGGCCACCTCGTCCAGCGAATCGACCACCGTGATCGACGGTCAGGAAGGCGAGGACGCCGGCGGCGACGTCGACTTCGAGGTCGCGATCGGTGAGTGCGTGAAGCTCGGCGGCACCGTCACCGACGCCGAGATCGACAAGGCGGTGTGCGGCAGCGCCGACTCGAACTACAAGGTGATCGCCAAGGCCGCGAAGAACAGCCAGTGCATCAGCGACGCCGACTCGTACTACTACGAAACCCTCGGCGGCGTCGAGCAGGGCGCGATCTGCCTCGACGTGGACTGGGTCGTCGGCGGGTGCATGGACGTCGGCGGCGAGGATCCCGCGCGCATCGACTGCGGCGACACCACGGCGGTCGACGGTGTGAAGGTGACGGAGATCGTGCAGGGCGCCACCTCCGTGGACTCGTGCAGCACGTCGTCCAACGGGTACGAATACACGGAGCGCAAATTCGTCGTCTGTGTAGACGAACTCTGACGGCAGGCGCCGGCCGGCTGCGGGTTCACCCGCAGCCGGCCCCGCTCACAACCAGCCCCGGCGCTTGAAGATCGTGTACAGCCCGGCGCAGGTGAGCATCATCAGTGACAGGGCGAACGGATACCCACCGGCCCAGTGCAGTTCGGGCATGTGGTCGAAGTTCATGCCGTAGACGGTCCCGATCAGGGTGGGCGCGAAGAGGATCGCCGCCCACGCCGACACCTTCTTGATCTCCTCGTTCTGCGCGTAACTGGCCTGCGTCAGATTGCGCATCTCCTCGTTCTGCTCCTGCGACACCAGGGTGGCGTTGACGGTGAGGATGTTCCCGAGCAACTGCCGGAACCCGTCCGCGCGCTCGACGACGACGGTCGCGTGGTCGGTGACGTCACGCAGATAGCGCTGCAGTTCCTCGTCGGTGTTGTACTTCTCGAATCCGTCCGACAACCCCCGCAGCATCCCGAGCAGCGGCCTTGTGGCCCTCTGGAATTCGATGACCTCACGGGTCAGCTCGTAGATGCGCCGCGACACGCCCGGCGCTCCGCTGAACACCTCGGTCTCGATCTCGTCGATGTCGTTCTGCAGCCCGGCGACCACCGGCGCGTACCCGTCGACCACCGCATCGAGGATGGCGTAGAGGACGGCCTCGGGTCCGAGCCGGAGCAGGTCCGGATTGCTCTCCATCCGCCTGCGGACCGCCGACAGGTCGGGAGACTCACTGTGCCGGACGGTGAGCACGAACGTCGGACCGCAGAAGACGTGCAGCTCACCGAATTCGACGCGTTCGGTCTCGTCGCAGTACCGCGCGGCGCGCAGGACCACGAACAGCGTCTTGCCGTACCGCTCGAGCTTGGGTCGCTGATGGGCGACGATCGCGTCCTCGACGGCCAGCTCGTGCAGATCGAATTGCTTTGCCGCCGCGTACAACTGGGTGTCGTTCGGCCGATACATCCCGATCCACGCCATCGAGGACGAGTCCGGGAGACTCCCGAGGGCCTCCGACAGCGTGGCCGGCGTGGCCGTCTTCCGGCCGTCGCGGTAGACGGCGCTGTTGACGACGGTTTCCTCGGCCGGTGTCGGTTCGACGGGACGGCGAGGGGCCGCGTGACCGGCGTCGGTGTCGGACAGACCGGCGGAGCGGCTGGGCAGGAGGGAACGGATCGGGCGCAGCTGAGGCATGGCACGGGGCTTTCGAGAAAAGTGGGCAGCGCGGAACTGCGCTGAGGAACACGGACCGTGAAACCGTGCACCTACCGGTGGAACGGTTTCAGTTGGTACTCGGAGGTCGGCTTCTCATCGGATGCCACACCTCCTCTTCTCTCGAAAAATGCGATTCGCGACCTGGGCGAACTGCAGACCGCAGGACACGATACCCCCGGCGACCGGCGGCGACAACCTGGGATCCCGGCCGTGTCGGTCCCGGATCGGACGCGTCTCGCGGCAGATACTGGGCGCGCACCGAATCACCACCGAGAGGCCCCCCCGATGACCAGCTGGTCGGACAGACCGATCTGCGCGTTCGATCTCGAGACGACGGGGCCCGACCCCACCGATGCCCGCATCGTCTCCGCGTGTATCGCCCTCGTCGACGCTCACCACTTCGAGTCGCGAACCTGGCTGCTCGACCCCCAGATCGCGATCCCGGAGGGCGCGTCGGCCGTGCACGGCATCTCCACGGAGTACTCCCGGGCCCACGGCCAGGACTACGCCACCGGGTACGGGGAGATCCGCGACGCACTGTACGACGCCTGGACCCGGGACTTCGCCGTCGTCGCGTTCAACGCGTCGTACGACCTGACCGTCATGCACGCCGAGGGCCTGCGCCTCGGGCTTCCGGAACTCGTCACCGGCGTCGTCGTCGACCCGTACGTCATCGACCGCGAGATGGACAGGTACCGGAAAGGCCGGCGCACGCTGGGCGCGGTGTGCGAGCACTACGGCATCGCGCTGGAGGACGCCCACGAGGCCGAGGCCGACGCGGTCGCCGCCGCGCACCTCGCCCGGACCCTCGCGCAGGAGTACCCGAATCTGTGGGCCCTCGACATCATGACCCACCAGGCCGACTGGCACGCCGAACGTCAGCGCGACTTCGCCGACTACCTCGTCCGGCAGGGGCGTGACGCATCGGATGTCAACGGCGAGTGGCCGATCCGAGGTCTCACACAGTTCCGCATCGCCTGACCGGGCTCACGGTCGTTCGGTGAGCACGCGCGACAGCACCGGCCCGATGACGGCGAGGGACTCCGGCTCGATCATGTCGTTGTGCCCGCAGTCCACGGCGTGCTCGTCGATGCGGCCGGTGACGAGGGGCCGCCACTCCTGAGCCGACCGCGCACGGGTGCCGTCCCCGTCGTGCGCGGCGGGGAAGATCAGCAGGTCGCCGTCGTAGACCTGAGGCACGAACTGGCGCCCGATCCGCCGGGAGTTCTCGTATCCCACCGCGATCCGTTCGAGGTCTCGTCCGCGCACTCCGGTCGCGGCCCCGAACGACTCGTCGATCAACCGTGCCGCCTGTTCGTAGCTCATCTGTTCGGTCTCGTCGATCTCGAGTCCCAGCCCGCGCAGCAGGTCCCGCACGTCGAGTTCGCCGGGCGGCATATCGTCGCCGTCGTCGGGATAGCTGTCCATGACCGCGAGCGTCGCGACCTCGTCGCCGCCCTGCTGCAGTTCGACGGCCATGGCGTGGGCGAGTACCCCGCCGAGCGACCACCCGAGCAGATCGTACGGGCCGTCGGGCGCGATGGCCTTCATCTCCTCGACGTAGCGGTGGGCCAACTGCTCGATGGACCGGTACTCGCCGTCACCGCTGATCGTGGGCAGTTGCAGCCCGTACACGGGCCGGTCGGGAGGCAGATGCTGCACCAGCCCGGCATAACCCCAGGACAGCCCGATCCCGGGATGGACGCAGAACAGAGGTCTGCCGCTGCCCTGTGCGCGCAGCGGGATCACCACGGCGAGTGCCTCTTCCACATCGGCACTGCGGGCCGGTACGTCGAGGCGGCGCGCGATGCCCGCCGGGGTGGGGTCGAGGAACATCCACTGCAGCGGAACCTTCCGGTCCAGTGCGGCCTGCAGGGCGCTGACGATCCGGGTGGCGAGGAGGGAGTTTCCGCCGAGGTCGAAGAAGCTGTCCGCGGTGCCCACCCGGTCCACGCCGAGCACCTCCGCGAACGCGTCCACGACGATGCGCTCGGTCTCCGTGGCCGGCGCCCGGAACGCCGCCGCCGTCGAGCCGAACTCCGGGGCGGGCAACGCCTTCCGGTCGAGCTTGCCCACCGGGGTCATCGGAATCTCGTCGAGCACGACCACCGCGGACGGCACCGTGTGCGCGGGCAGGCGCTCAGACGCGTAGGCGCGCAGTTCCGCAGGCTCCACGTCCTGTCCGTCCAGTGCCCGCACGTACGACGCGAGCACGGTGTCGCCGGAGGGTCCGGTGCGACCGATGGTGGCAGCGAAGGCGACCGCGGGATGGCGGGCGAGCACGGCGTCGATCTCCCCGAGTTCGATCCGGAAACCACGAACCTTGACCTGGAAGTCACTGCGGCCCAGATACTCCAGGGTGGGGCGTTCGACCTTCCCCGTCGCTCCGCTCGCCTGCCGCCACCGGACGACGTCGCCGGTCCGGTACATCCGGCGTCCCGGCTCCCCGACGGGGCAGGCCACGAATCGTTCCGAGGTGAGCGACGTCCGGTTGTGGTACCCGCGTGCCATACCCGGCCCGGCGATGTACAACTCGCCGGGCACCCCGGCCGGAACCGGCTGCAGTCGCTCGTCGAGGACCAGGAACGAGAATCCCAACGCCGGCGACCCGATGTTCACGCCCTCCCCGGGACGCATGGCGGCACTGACGCTCGCCTGGACGGTGGTCTCCGTGGGTCCGTACCCGCTGTGCAGGCTGCGCCCCGGAGCCCATTGCGCGACCACCTCCGGCGGGCACGCCTCCCCCACCAGGTCGAGGACACTGAGCGAATCGTGGCCGTCGTTGTCGAGGGCAGCCAGTGCGGTCGGTGTGATGGTCGCATGGGTCACCTGCTCGCGCCGGAACAGATCCGCCAGCTCGCTTCCCCCCACGATGCCGGGCGGAACGATCACGACCCGCGCCGACGCGCTGAACGCCATCATCAGTTCGAACACCGAGGCATCGAAGCTCGGGGACGCGAGATGCGATACCCGGGACTCATGCGTGACCTCGAACCGCTCGAGTGTTTCCGCGGTGAAGCTGGCCAGGCCGCGGTGGGTGACGACGACCCCCTTCGGCTTTCCGGTCGAACCCGACGTGTAGATGAGGTACGCCGGGTGCGCGAGCGACAACCGGCTCGTCCGGTCCTCGTCGGTGACCGGCGCCGAGGACACCCCTGCCACCTGCTCGGCGAAGTCGCCGTCACCCAGCACCAGCCACGGAACCGTGTCGGGCAAATGATTCCGGCGGTCTCGCACGGTGAGGCCGAGCGGGGCCCGGCAATCGGTGAGCATGTAGTCGATACGCTCGCGCGGGTAGGTGGGATCGATGGGCACGAAGGCCGCGCCTGCCTTGGTGACCGCCCAGATCGAAACCACGGCCTCGATCGAGCGGGGCATCCCGAGCGCCACGAACGTCTCCGGCCCCACCCCACGGCCCCGCAGGACCCGGGCCAGCCGGTTCGACCACTCGTCGAGTTCGCGGTAACTGATCCGCCGGTCCTCGTACGACAGAGCGACGGAGTCGGGATCGAGCGCGGCCGCAGCCGTCAGCAGGTCGGGCCACAGCTGCGGGCGCACGTCCGGTCCACCCCGGGCCGGCACCAAGTTCCGCATCTCCGACTCGTCGAGAAGGGGGAGGTCGCCGATCGGCAGGTCGGGATTCTCGGTGACGGCGCCCAGGATCTGCACGAACCGGTCGGCGACACCGCGGACGGTGTCGGGGTCGAAGAGATCGGTGGCGAAGTCGACGGCGCCGGTCATCCCTGCGGGCTCCCCGTTCGCGTCGAACTCCTCGGCGAGGAGGAATTCGAGATCCATCTTGACGACGCCCAGTTCGGGGTCGACTCCGCGGACTTCCAGTCCCGGCAGGGTCAGGACCGGTCGCTCGTTGTTCTGAAACTCCAGCGAGACCTGGACGATCGGCGAATACGCCGTCGATCGTGTCGGCCCGACCGCCTCCACCACACGCTCGAAGGGCACATCGGCATGCGCGAACGCACCGAGGTCCACGTCGCGGCAGTGCGCCGCCAGGTCGGTGAACGACGCAGCCGCATCCACCTGCGTGCGCAGGGCGAGCGAGCCGACGAACATGCCGACCAGATCGTCGAGCGCGGGCTCGCCCCGGCCGGCGATCGGCGTCCCGATCACGACGTCGTCGGTGCTGCCGAGCCGCGCCAGCACGACGGCGAGCGCGGCGTGCACCGTCATGAACTCGGTGGAGCGAAGGCGTCGCGACAATTCCCTGAGGCGCCGGTGAAGGTCACCGTCGACGGAGAAGTGGATGCGGGCTCCGCGGAACGATTGCTGGGAGGGGCGGTCACGGTCGGTGGGGAGTTCCAGCAGATCGGGCACGCCCGCGAGGGCCGTCCTCCAGTAGGCGAGTTGCGTCCCGAGCAGCGACCCGGGGTCGTCGTCCGAGCCCAGCACTTCCCGTTGCCACACGGTGTAATCGGCGTACTGCACCGGCAGCGGCGCCCACTCGGGCGGACCGCCACGGACGCGGGCCCCGTAGGCCGTCATCACGTCACGCACGAGCGGGACCATCGAGAATCCGTCTGCCGAGATGTGATGCACCACCACCGTGAGGACGTGCTCGGTGGCGGTGAGGGCGAACAGCCCGACTCGCAGCGGAATCCGCTCCGCGACATCGAAACCCGCCGAGACCAGCCGGGAGAGTTCCTCGCGGAGGCGGTGCTCGTCCCCGACGGCGACGGCGGCGAGCGAAGGCGCCGCATCCTCGGCGGGCAGGATCTGCTGAACCGGCCCGGCACCGCGGACCGGGAACACCGTTCGCAGCGACTCGTGCCGGACGACGACGTCGGTGATCGCCGCGTTCAGTGCGTCCACGTCGAGTTCTCCGCTGAGCCGCACCACGATCGGAATGTTGTAGGCGGCCGAGGCGGTGTCGAACTGGTTGACGAACCACATCCGCTGCTGGGCGAACGACAGCGGTATGTCCTCGGGCCGGGTGCGGGCCGCGAGCACCGGACGTCCGGACGGCTCGGCCGCGGCGTGCGCGATCCGGGCCGCCAGCCCGGTCACCGTCGGCGACTCGAACAGATCACGCACCCCGGTGCCGGTTCCGAGCAACACCCTCAGCCGGGCCATCACCCGGGTCGCACTCAGCGAGTTGCCGCCGATCTCGAAGAAACCGGCGTCGGCACCGACCCTCTCCTGGCCCAGCACCTCCGCGAACACGTCGGCCACCGTCTCCTCGATCGGCCCGACCGGCGCCCGGTACTCCGCTGTCCCGGAATGCACGTCGGGCTCGGGCAGTGCCGCGCGGTCGAGTTTGCCGACCGCCGTCAGGGGGATGCGTTCCAGCAGCGTGATCGAGGAGGGCACCATGTGGGGCGGAAGGCGGTCGGCCAGTTGCCGGGTGAGGTCGGCGGTGTCGAGGGCGCGACCCGACGCCGCCACGACATAGGACGCCAGCTGGACCTCGCCCGTGGGACCGCGATGGGTGATCGTGGCCGCGAACCGGACGTTCGGCTCCGACATGAGCGCGGCGTCGATCTCGCCGAGTTCGATGCGGAAACCCCGTATCTTGACCTGGAAGTCGGTGCGGCCCACGTACTCGATGCTGTGGCCGGCCGTCCAGCGCACGATGTCGCCGGTGCGGTACATCCGCTCGCCGGGACGGACGGGGTCGGCCACGAACCGCTCGGCGGTGAGGCCCGGCCGGCGGTGATAGCCGCGGGCCAGACCGGCCCCCGCGAGATACAACTCGCCCGGAACCCCCACCGGAACCGGCTGCAACCGGGCGTCCAGCACCAGTTCCGTGACGCCGCGGATGGGCCCGCCGATGGTGATCGGCGCCCCGGCGACCATCGGTTCGCTGATGTTGGACATGATCGTCGTCTCGGTCGGTCCGTACGCGTTGTACAACCGGCGGCCCGGCGCCCAGCGGGCAACGAGTTCGGGTGGGCACGCCTCACCGCCGAACACCAGGTCGGTGAGATGCACCAGCCCGGTGGGATCGAGTGACGCCAGCGCAGCGGTGGTGATGAACGCGTGCGTGACCTTGCGGTCGGCCAGTAGCCGCGCGAGTTCGTCACCACCGAACACGGTGGGCGGCGCGATCACCATCGTCGCGCCGGCTCCGAAGGCCTGCAGGTACTCGAACACCGACCCGTCGAAACTCGGCGTGGAAAAGTGCAGGGTGCGGGATCGTGTTGTCGCCCCGAATCGTTCGAGTTGGTCGAGAGCGAAGTTGTCCAGTCCGCGATGGGTGACCACCACTCCCTTGGGCAGGCCCGTGGATCCCGACGTGTAAACGACGTACGCGGCGGTGTCGAGCGTGACCGGACTGGTTCGTTCGGCGTCGGTCACCGGTCCCGCCGACTGCTGTGCGCACTCGGTCGCGAAGTCCGGGTCGTCCAGGGCCAGCCAGTGTGCCGCGCCGGGAAGGCGGTCTCGGTGTTCGGTCGTGGTCACTCCGAGCGTGACTCCGGAATCGCCGAGCATGTGGGTGATCCGCTCGGCGGGGTAGTTCGGGTCGATCGGCACGAACGCCGCCCCGGTCTTCGCTACCGCCCACACCGCGAGCATCGAGTCGACGGACCGCGGTATCCCGATGGCCACGAACGTCTCCGGACCCGCACCGCGCGCGACGAGAGCGCGGGCGAGACGATTCGACCGCTCGTCCAGATCGCCGTAGCTCACGTTGTCGCCCTCGTAGGAGAGTGCGATCGCGTGCGGGTCGAGCGCCGCCGCCTCGCCGAGGATTTGCGGCAGCGTGCGGGTCGACCCACCCGGGAGGCCGCGGACCGGCGCCAGTTCGGTGCGCTCCCGGTCGGTCAGCAACGACAGTGCGGCCACCGGCTGGTCCGGAACTGTGCAGGCGTCGAGCACCGCCAGCACGCGTCCGGCAATGCCGGCGACCGTGTCGGCATCGAAGACGTCGGGGAGGTACTCGAACTTCAGGTGCAGGCGCGCGTCGACCGACGCCACCAGGCTCAGCGGGTAGTGGGCGGCATCGCGCGCGTCCACCCCGTCGACGCGCAGTCCGGCGACATCGGTGGCCGTCGACAGTCCGGCGCGATCGACCGGATACGACTCGAACACGGTCAACGTGTCGAATCCGCCCGCGGCGCCCGGAATCTCGGCCAGGCCGAGGTAGTGGTGATCCAGCAACGCCGCCTGCTCGGCCTGGACCCGTTCCAGCAGCGCACCCATCGTTTCGGCGGGGCGCAGCCTGATCCGGACGGGCAGAGTATTGATGAACAGGCCGATCATCGTCTCGATGCCCGCCAGCTCCGGAGGCCGCCCCGAGACGGTGGCACCGAACACCACGTCGTCGCGGCCGGTCAACGTACCGAGGACGATCCCCCACGACACCTGAACGAGCGTGTTGAGCGTCAGCCCCCGCGCACGCGCCACCTCCCGCAGGCGGGCGGTGCCTGCCTCGTCCAGGTCGAACACCCACTCCCGGGCGATGGCCTTCCCCGTCGCTCCGCTCGCCCCGGCTACATTCCCCGTCGCTCCGCTCGCCCCGGCCGCAAGCAACGTGGGCCCCTCCACCCCGGCGAGAACCCGAGCCCACACCTCCCGGGAGGCGCGGTGATCCCGGTCCTGCATCCACGCCAGATAGTCGCGGTACCCGCGTACCCGGGGCAGCGGCGACGGGTCGGCGTCGGACGCGTAGAGCGTCAGCAACTCCTTGACCAGCAACGGCATCGACCAGCCGTCGAGAAGGATGTGATGGTTGGTCGACACCAGCCGGTACCGGTTCGGCGCGGTCGCGATGAGCATGAACCGGATCAGCGGGGCGCTCGACATGTCGAACGGGCAGACCCGGTCCTCGGCCAGCAGTCGCTCGACCTCCGACGACTGCGCACCGGAATCGAGGGCGGTCAGATCGACCTCCTGCCACGGGATCTCCACCCGTTCCCGGACGACCTGGACGGCGTGACCGTCGGCGTCGTGCAGGAAGGCGGTGCGCAGGTTCGCGTGCCGGGCCGGCAGCGCGTCGGCCGCACGGCGCAGCCGAAGCGCATCCACGGCGCCGACGAGATCGAGGCTCACCTGTACCAGGTAGGCGTCGACGGACTCGTCGGCGAGTTCGGCGTGGAAGAGCATGCCGGACTGCAACGGCGACAGCGGCCACACGTCGGTCAGATCCGGACAGATGTGTTCGAGGGACTCGATCGCCTCCTGCCGAAGTGCGACCAGACCGAAATCCGACGGCGTGAATCCGCCGCCGCCCGACTCCGCGTGCGCGCCGAGAGCGGCGAGTGCCTGTATCCACAGCCCCGCGAGTTCTTGCGTGTCCTCGCGGGTGAGGACCCCCGGAGGATAGGTCCAGGTCGAGTGCAGCTCGGGGCCCTCGCCCGAGTCGACGGTCATCGCGTTGACGTCGACGACCGACGCGACGGGCATGCCCGCAGTCGAGATCTCGCGCAGTCCGGGCTCGTCGACCGGCACCCACCCCTCGGAAGACGCCGCGGCCGTCCGGCCCAGTCTGCCCAGGTAGTTGAAGCTGACCTGCGGCGACGGCAGCGGCTCGAGAACCGTCGCCGTCTCGCTGTTCAGATACCGGAGAAGCCCGAAGCCGATGCCGCGGTCGGGAACGGCGAGGAGTTGCTCCTTCACGGTCTTGATCGCGGCCCCCGCAGCCGGGCCGCCGGCGAACGCATCGTCGAGGTCCACCCCGTTCAGGTCGAATCGCACCGGGAAGATCGTGGTGAACCAGCCGATCGTGCGGGCGAGATCCGCCCCCGGCACCACCTGCTCCTCGCGGCCGTGGCCCTCCAGACTCACCAGCGCCTCGGGAAGGTCGATCTCCCGCCGTTGCCGCCATCGGATCAGCGCCATCGTCAGTGCCGCAGACAATGCGTCTCCCACGCTGCCGTGGAATGCCTGCGGCAGGGTGGTGAGGAGTGTCTCGGTCAACGGCACGGGAACTCGTGCCTCGATGTCCGCGGTGATGTCGGCGGTGTCCGACGCGGCCACCGGGCGTGACCCCAGCATCGGGTCGGGTGCGTTCAGCATCCCGCGCCACAATTCCAGTTCGGCGGTGCGGTGAGTTTCGCGCGCAGCGTCGACGAGTGCATGCGCCCACCGGCGCATCGACGTGCCCGCCGGCGCCGACGTCGGTGCGGCACCGGACTGCACCTGAGCGCACGCCATTGCGAGGTCCGGGATCAGGATCCGCCAGGACACCCCGTCGATCGCCAGATGATGGACGGTGATCAGTACACGACCCGGACCTTCGCCCGCGTCCAGCCATACTGCCTGCATCATCACGCCCGACTCCGGGTCGAGCCGATCGAGCGCCGCGTCGAGTTCGGCGCCGACCTCGTCCGCCCGGCCCCGGCGGAGAACCGCGGCCGCCCGCACCGACCCTTCGGCCGGCACCTCCATCGACCATCCCTCCTCGGTATCCGAGGTGCGATACAGCCGAGCCCGCAGCAGGTCGTGCCGGTCCAGCACCGCCTGCAGGGCAGCCGCCAGGGTCTCTTCGTCCAGCGTCGCGGGAACCGTGAACAGTGCCGACTGCGAGTAGCGGCGGAAATCGCCACCGCGGCCGAGCATCCACCGCACGATCGGGGTCAACGGGATCTCCCCGACCCCACCGCCGGGCAGTTCCTCGAGAACCACCGTGCCGTCACCGGATCCGGCGATCTCGGCCAGCCCGGACACGGTTCTGCGCTCGAACACGTCCCGGGGCGAAATCAGGACCCCGGCAGCCTTGGCGCGGGTGACCAACTGGATGGACATGATCGAATCCCCGCCGAGGGTGAAGAACGAGTCGTCGACGCCCACCGCGTCGAGCCCCAGTACCTCGGCGAACAGGTCGGCCAGAATGCGCTCCGCTGCGGTGACCGGCGTGCGGCTCGCCGTCACCCGCTGCCCGAAGTCCGGAGCGGGCAGCGCTTTCCGATCGAGTTTGCCGTTCACCGTCAGCGGCAGTTCACCCAGCACCACGACCGCCGCCGGCACCATGTGCGACGCCAATCGCGCCGCGGCCGTGTCGGTGATCGTCGCCGCGTCGATCGCGGCACCGGTCTCCGGCACCACGTACGCCACCAACCGATCCCCGTCCGCGGTCACCACCGACTGCGCCACCCCCTCGCACGCGAGCAGGGCCGACTCCACCTCACCGAGTTCGATCCGGTAGCCCTTCACCTGCACCTGGAAGTCGTTGCGGCCGAAATATTCCAACTGCCCGTTCCCGTTCCACCTGCCCAGGTCGCCGGACCGGTACATCCGCGACCCGGGCGCGGAGGGGTCGGCCACGAACCGTGCCGACGTGAGGGCGGGCCGGCCGAGGTAGCCGCGCGAGACCTGCGCACCGGAGACGTAGACCTCTCCGACCACGCCCGGCGGCACCGGATGCAGTCGTCGGTCGAGCACGTGGAGGCGGAGCCCGGGCAGGCCCCGGCCGATCACCGACGCGGGCTCCTCCTGCACGAGGCCCCGGTCGATCGGCAGGTGGCTGACGTGAACCGTCGTTTCCGTGATGCCGTACATGTTGACCAGGACCGGCGCTGTGTCGCCGCGGCGCGCGTACCAGCGCGCCAGCTGCCCGAATTCGAGGGCCTCGCCGCCGAAGATCACGTACCGCAGAGACAGCCCGGGACCGCCGGCGAGCCGATCCGCCTCGGCCAACTGGTAGAAGGCCGTGGGCGTCTGGTTGACGACCGTGACACGTTCGCCGCGCAGCAGTTCGAGGAACTTCTCGGGTGAACGCGCCGTGAAATAGTCGACCAGAACCAGTCGGCCACCGTGTGCCAGCGCGCCCCACATCTCCCACACCGAGAAATCGAATGCGGCGGAGTGGAACATGGTCCACACATCGTCCGGCCCGAACCCGAACATTGCCTGGGTGTTCGCCAGCAAGGTGACCACGTTGCGGTGCGAGACCTGCACGCCCTTCGGTCGTCCGGTGGAGCCCGACGTGTAGATCACGTACGCCACCGAGTCCGGATGCAGGGGAACGCGGCGGTCTTCGTCGGTCACCGGACGGGACGAGAACCGCTGCACCGCGTCGAGGGTCTCGGCGTCGTCCACGACGATCACCGGTACACCGGCGAAATCGACTACCCGCGCGTCGGCGATGGTGGTGAGCACGCAACTCGGCCGGGCATCGTCCAGCAGGAACGTCAACCGCTCGGTCGGCGACGCGACGTCCACGGGGAGGTACCCAGCACCCGATTTCACCACCGCCAGCAATGCCACCACGAGATCGATCGACCGTGTCATCCCCACGGCCACCAGCGCTTCCGGGCCCACACCCCGCGCCACCAGCAGTCTCGCGAGCCGGTTCGCCTGCTCGTCGAGTTCCCGGTACGTCACCGACAAGTCTTCGCAGCGCACCGCGACGGTCTCGGCCTGGGCTGCCACGGCCCGATCGAACAAGTCCGCCAATGACGTCGGTGCGATATCGGCTCCCGGCCGATGCACGGAGGTGAGCACGAGTTCGCGTTCCGCCTCGTGCAGGATGTCGATGTCCCCCACCGGCGCTGCCGGGTCCGCGGTGACGGCCTCGACCACGCGCACGAAACGCTCTGCCAGAACCGCCACCGACTCCCGATCGAGCACGTCGGTCGCGTAGCGGAAACCTGCGCTGATCCCGGCCGGCATTCCGTCCTCGTCGATCCGCTCGGCCACGCTCAGCTGGAGATCGAATTTCGCCACGTCCAGATCGACGTCGAGGGACCGTGCGGCGAGCCCGGGCAGTTCCAGGTGCGTTCGGGTGGCGGTCTGGAACTCGAGCAACACCTGGAAAAGGGAGGTGTGCGCAGTGGATCGCTCGGGTGCGAGTTCGTCCACCAGGCGCTCGAAGGGAATGTCCGCGTGCTCGAACGCGCCGAGGTCCACCGACCGCACGTCGGTGAGCACGTCGGCGAACGACGACCCGGCCGCCACCGGTGTGCGGAGTACCAACGTGTTGACGAACATCCCCACGACGTCGTCGAGTGCCGCGTGGCCCCGGCCCGCGATCGGCGTCCCCACCACCACGTCGTCCGATCCCGATACCCTTTCCAGCAGCACCGCCCATGCCGCGTGCACCGCCATGAACAGTGTCGAATTGCTCTGGCGTGCAATATCGATCAGGGCCTGATGCGTGGCCGGCGCGATGTCGACGGTGACGACGGCACCGTGGAACGACCGCTGCACGGGGCGTGGCCGGTCCAGGGGCAGCGGCAGCACCTCCGGGATGCCCGACAGCGTCCGGGTCCAGTAGTCGCGTTGACCGGAGATCACCGACCCGGGTTGCTCCTCGGCGCCCAGGACCTCCCGCTGCCACAGGCTGTAGTCGGCGTACTGCACGGGCAGCGGCGTCCAGCCGGGTGCCTGCTGGTGCGCGCGGGCCGTGTAGGCGAGCATCACGTCCCGCGCCAACGGCGTCATGGAGAAGCCGTCGGCCGCGATGTGGTGCACGACGAGGGCGAGGACGTGCCGCTCGGTATCGAGTCTCAGCAGCCGCACCCGGAGCGGAAGTTCCTCGACCACATCGAATCCCGAGCCGAAGAACTCCGCGAGTGTGTCTCGGAGATCCGCGTCGGCGACCGGAACCGGATCGAGGTCTGGAGTGGCGAGTGCCGAATCGACGATCACCTGGCAGGGTCCGTCGGGAGAGCTGGGGAACACGGTCCGGAGCGACTCGTGCCGCTCCAGGACGTCACCGAGCGCCGCGCGCAGTGCCGCCAGATCCAGTGCACCGTCCAACTGCAGGGCCACCGGGAGGTTGTAGGCCGGTGAGGAGGTGTCGAACTGGTTGACGAACCACATACGCTGCTGCGCAAGCGAAAGCGGAACACGACCGGGCCGCTGCCTGGCACCGAGAGCCGGAGCGTCGGAACTCGTCATCACGGTCGAGTCGATCCGGGCGGCCAGCTCCGACACGACGGGTGCATCGAACAAGGCTGCGACACCCACGTTCGTGTCCAATGCGCTGTCGATGCGTCCCACCGCCCGGGTGGCGCTGAGCGAGTCGCCGCCGAGAGCGAAGAAGCTGTCGTCGGCCCCGACGCGATCGACACCGAGGACGGCGGCGAAGGCCGTCGCGACCGCTTCCTCCGCCGGGGTGGCCGGGGCACGGTATCCGACCGTGGTGGTGCCGAAGTCAGGTTTCGGGAGCTGTTTCCGGTCGAGTTTGCCGTTCGCGTTCACCGGTAGTTCCGGAAGCGCCGTCACGGTGGAGGGAACCATGAAACCGGGAAGCGACGCCGACGCGGTCGCGAGCACCGCCCGCTCATCGACGACAGCACCGCCCACCGGCACCACATACGCGGCAAGATAGTCACCCGTGGCCCCGTCACCGCGCAGCACCACCACCGCCTGCGCCACATCCTCACGGCGCGACAACACCGCCTCGATCTCCCCCAACTCGATCCGCTGACCCCGCAGCTTCACCTGAAAATCGGTACGCCCCAGATACTCCAGCTGCCCAACCGGCAACCACCGCACCCGGTCCCCGGTCCGATACAACCGCCCGGCACCGAAGGGATTGGCCACGAACCGGTCCGCCGTCAGATCCGGCCGGCCCTGATAACCCCGGGCCAACTGCACACCGCCGAGGTACAACTCCCCCGCCACCCCCACCGGCACCGGCCGCAACCGCGCGTCGAGCACCAACGCCTGGGTGTTCCACACCGGCGCACCGATCGGCACGGTGGTCCTGTCCGCGCCGCCGTCGTCCGGCCCGGTCTCGTAGAAGGTCACGTCCACCGACGCCTCGGTCGGACCGTACAGGTTGTGTAACTCCGCACCACCGGCCCGGTGCAGCCGCGCGACCGTTGCCGGTGGCAACGCCTCACCGCTGGCGAACACCCGGCGCAGCGAACCACACCCCGCCATGTTCGCCCCGGTCAGAAACACTTCGAGCATCGACGGCACGAAATGCACGGTGGTGACCGACTCCTCGCGGATCACCCGCTCGAGGTACCCGGGGTCGCGGTGCCCGTCCGGCCGCGCAATCACCAACCGCGCACCCACCTGCAACGGCCAGAACAACTCCCACACCGACACATCGAACGTCACCGGCGTCTTCTGCAACACCACATCAACGGACGACAGCCCGTACTCCCCCTGCATCCACACCAACCGATTCACGATCCCCGCATGCGGCACCGCAACCCCCTTCGGCCGACCCGTCGAACCCGACGTGAACATCACATACGCCGAATTCTCCGCACGCAGCCGCCCCAACCGCTCCCCATCCCGCACCGGCTCCCCCGAGAACCCCGACACATCGAGCCCGTCCACCTCGACCACCCGAACCGACTCCGGCAACCCCACCCGATCCCCCGACGTGGTCAGAACCAACACCGGCTCCGCCGTCGCCACCACATACCCCACCCGCTCGGCAGGCTGATCCGGGTCGATCGGAACGTACGCCCCACCCGCCTTCACCACCGCATACATCCCCACCAACAAATCCAGAGACCGCCGCACCGCGACACCCACCAACGACTCCGGACCCACCCCCGCACCGATCAGAAACCGCGCCAACCGATTCACCCGAACATCGAACTCCGCATACGACCACACCACACCCTCGAACACCACCGCCGGCGCATCCGGAGTGCGCACCACCTGCGCATCGAACAACTCCACCAACGTCGCCCGCGGCACCCCACGCCCCGTCGCATTCCAGGACTCGACCACCAACGACCGCTCACCCGGACCCAACACCTCCACATCCGCGACCGCAGACCCCACCTGCCCCGCCACCGCCTCCAGAATCCGGACGAGGCGGTCGGCGAATGCGGTGACGGTGTCCCGGTCGAAGACCCCCGGCTGGTAGCGCAGGCTCAGCCGCAGTCGTGGTTCGAGGATCGACAGCAGCGTGAGCGGATAGTGTGTGGCGTCGCGGGCGTCGAGTCCGGTCACCCGCATGCCCCGGATGTCGGTGTTCTCATCCAACCCGGACGAGTCGATGGGGTACGACTCGAACACGGACAGCGTGTCGAACAGGTTGCCCACACCGACCCGCGACTGGATCTCACCGAGCCCGAGGTGATGGTGGTCGAGCAGGGACGCCTGCTCGTGCTGCAGTCGGGCGAGCAGCCCCGCGAACGACTCCTCCGGGTCCACCCGCACCCGCACCGGCAGGGTGTTGATGAACAGCCCCAGCATGTTCTCGACGCCGGCGAGTTCCGGCGGACGTCCCGAGACGGTGGCCCCGAAGACCACGTCGTCGCGGGAGAGCAACCGGGACAACAGCACCCCCCACGCCGCCTGGATCACCGTGTTGAGGGTGACGCCGGTGCGCTCCGCGATCCCGGCGAGCGCGTCGCGTACGGGGGCGGGCAGCGCCACGTCGATGTGGTGAGGCACCCCGTGGAGCGCCGCGGACGCCTGCGGTGCGACCAGCGTCGGCTCCTCGACGCCGTCCAGCGCCCGTTCCCAGGCCCGGACCGACGCGTCCGTGTCGTGCTGCGCCACCCATTCGAGGTAGGTGCGGTAGCTGGGCGGCTCCGGTAGACCGGCCGGGGCGCCGTCGGCGGCATAACGCAGGAGCAACTCTCGCACCAGCAGCGGCATCGACCACCCGTCGAGGATGATGTGGTGATTCGTGATCGACAGGACGAAATGTTCTGCTGCGGTGCGGAACAACGTCAACCGGAGCAGGGGCGGCCGGGCGAGGTCGAATCGGGCGCCGCGGTCTTCGTCGAGGAGCCGCCCGAGTTCCGTCTCCGTGGCCGGCCCGTCGTTCGTGAGATCCACCTCCCGCCACGGCACCTCCACTGTGTCGACCACCAACTGCGCGGGCACACCGTCGTCGTAGACGAACGCGGTCCGCAGGTTGGGGTGCCGGGCCAGTAGGCCGGCCGCGGCGGCGCGCAGCCGCGGGGCGTCGACCGCACCCTCGAGGTCGATGCGCAGTTGCGCCGTGTAGACGTCCATCGACTCCGCGGCCAGCGAAGCGTGGAACAGCAGCCCCGACTGCAGCGGCGACAGCGACCATACGTCCTGCAGGGCCGGGAACCGCTCCTCCCACCGCTCGATCTGCTGCTGGCTCGCCGGCATCAGCGGAACATCGGACGGCGTCAGCCCACCGGCTTCCGGCAGGGACGTATGCGTGGCGAGTGCACCGAGGGCGCGGCGCCACACGTCCGCGAACGACGCGACCTCGGCGTCGTGGAGAACCCCGCGAGGGAAGGTGAAGGAGGCCCTCAGACGGGGGCCCTCGGAACTGTCGTCGACGACGGCGTTGATGTCGATCGCCGACGCGACCGGCATGTCCGGATTCCGGGTTCCACCGAGCTGACCGCTGCCCTGCACCGGGAGCCAATCCTCCGTTCCACCGGTGGTGGTGACCCGGCCCAGATAGTTGAAACTCACCTGCGGGCTGCGGAATCGGCGCATCGACGCCGACCTCTCGCCGCCCAGGTAGCGCAGCATTCCGAAGCCGATTCCGTGATCCGGGATCGCGAGCAACTGCTCCTTGACGGCTTTCACTGCCTGACCTGCCGCGCGGCCCCCGGCCATGGCGTCGTCGACGTCGACGCCGGTGAGATCCATCCGCACCGGATACAGCGTGGTGAACCAGCCGACGGTGCGGGAGAGATCCGCACCGGCGACGACCTGCTCCTCGCGGCCGTGTCCCTCGAGGGTGACCACGGCGTCCGACACGGAGACGCCCTGTTCTCGTCGCCAGGCGATCAGAGCCAGGGCCACCGCGGTGAGCAACCCGTCTCCCACGCTTCCGTGGAACGCCTCCGGCAGTGTGGTGAGCAGGGCGCCGGTGACTTCCGACGACACGTCGACGGTGACGGTTCCGACGGTCGCGTCGACGTCGACCGCGGGATCGAGTGGACGCGAGCCGATCAGCGGATCGGGACCGTCGAGGATTTTCTCCCACAGTGCGAGTTCGCTCGTCCGGTCCTGCACCGCGTCGGCCACGCCGTGCGCCCACCGCCGCATCGACGTTCCGACAGCCGGCAGAGCGGGAGCCGTCCCGGCCGCGAGCCGGCTAGACGCCGACGCGAGATCCGCGACGAGAATGCGCCACGAGACGCCGTCGACCACGAGGTGATGCACCACCACGAGCAGTCGCCCGACGTCGCCCGGGACGTCGAACCACACCACCTGCACCATGCGGGCGGCCGCCGGATCCAGATGGTCGGCGGCGGTGTCGAGTTCGGTGGCCGCGAGCGCGGCGAAGCCGTCTCCGTCGACCGTGTCGACGGGCACCCGCCGGACCAGTGCTCCCGCCGGCACCGAGGCCGTCGGCAGCACGTCGAGGCCCCATTGCCCGTTTCTGTCCGCGGCCAGCCGCGCGCGGAGCATGTCGTGCCGGTCCAGTACCGCCTCGACGGCTCCGAGGAGAACCTTGTGGGTGAGTCCGGCGGGGGCTGCCAGCAACAGTGCCTGGGAGAACCGGTCGAGCCGGCCACCGCTCCGCTCGACCAGCCAGCGCGCGACGGGCGGCAGCGGCAGCGGGCCGACGCCACCACCCGGCAACTCGTCGAGAGCGACCGTGCCGTCGTCGTCGAACCGTGCCGCCTCGGCGAGTCCGGCGACCGTCCGGTGGTCGAATACGTCACGGGGAGAGAGAATCACACCGGCAGCCTTTGCCCGAGCCACCAGTTGGATCGACATGATGCTGTCGCCGCCGAGGGCGAAGAAGTCGGCGGTCGCACCCACCGCGACCAGTCCGAGCACCTGCTCGAACAGTCCGGCGAGCAGTTCCTCGGTCTCGGTTCGCGGCGGCCGGCTCCCCGGCAGGGCGGCCGCGAAGTCGGGCGCGGGAAGCGCTGTGCGGTCCAGCTTTCCGTGGACGGTCAGGGGAATCGAGTCGAGGAACACCAACGCCGCAGGCACCATGTACGGCGCCAACCGGCGGCCGACGAAGTCGAGGACAGCCCTCGAATCGACCGCCGCGCCGGGTTCGGGCACCAGGTAGCCGATCAGCCGATCCCCGCCGTCGTCCCCGTTCCACACACTCACCACGGCCTGCGCCACGTCGTCGTGCGCGAGGAGAGCCGACTCGACCTCACCGAGTTCGATCCGGAAACCCCGGATCTTCACCTGGGAGTCGGTACGCCCGAGGTACTCCAACTGCCCGTCGGACATCCAGCGCGCCCGATCACCGGTGCGATACATCCGGCTTCCGGCCGGCCCGAAGGGATCCGCGACGAACTGTTCGGCCGTCAGCGGGAACCGCCGGTGGTACCCGCGCGCGAGGGCGGGACCTGCCAGGTACAACTCGCCCGCGACCCCCGCCGGCACCGGCTGCAGTCGCGAGTCCAGCACGACCTCCCCGAAACCGCGAGTGGGCCTGCCGATGGTGACCGGAGCCGCCGGGACCAGTGCGGCGCTGACACTCGCCACGACCGTCGCCTCGGTCGGCCCGTACGCGTTGAACATTCGCCGGCCCGGCGCCCATCGCGCGATCAGATCGGCGGAACACGCCTCCCCTCCCGTGACGACGCAGTCGAGGCCGGTGAGTCCGGTGGGGTCGACCGACGCCAGCGCCACCGGGGTGACGAAGCAATGTGTGATCCGCTCGGCCTCCAGCAGGTCGGCCAGTTCGGCACCGCCGTAGAGGGCCGGCGGTGCGATCACCATCGTGGCCGCCGCGCCGATCGCGAGCAGCAGTTCGAGGATGGAGGCATCGAAGCTCGGCGACGCGAAGTGCAGCGTCCTCGAGTCGGCCGTCGTCCCGAACGTCTCCCGTTCCTGCATCACGAAGTTCGACAGCCCACGATGCGTGGTCACCACACCTTTGGGCCTGCCGGTCGACCCCGAGGTGTAGATCAGGTACGCCGGATTGTCGACCCGTACGGGCGAAATCCGCTCGTCGTCGGTCACCGGCGACGTCGGGTACGCCGACAGCCGGTCGTCGACTTCGGGTTCGTCGAGGACCAGCCACGGCACTACGTCGGGGAGTGCGCCACTCTCCGCCGACGTCGTCACACCCGACACGGCATCGGAGTCGGTGAGCATGTACTCGATCCGGGCAGCGGGATGATGCGGATCCACCGGAAGGAAGGCGGCCCCCGACTTCGCCACGCCCCACACGGCCAGCACGGAGTTTGTCGACCGCGGCACACACAGTGCAACCACGCTCTCCGGTCCGATCCCGTGTTCGATCAGCATGTGGGCCAGCTGATTCGAACGACTGTCGAGCTCGCCGTAGCGCACCTCGCGTCCCTCGGAAACCAACGCGACGGCCTCCGGATTCCTCGCAGCTGCCTCCGCCAGCAGGTCTGGCAGTGTCCGCGCCGCGCGCGCGGTCCCACCCGCCACCGGCGCCAGTTCGGCGCGCTCCCGGGCGCCGAGCAGGTCGATGTCTCCCACGCACGCGCCGGGGTCGGCGGTGATTGCCGCGAGGATGCGCTGGAGTCGTGTCGCGAACCCGGCGGCGGTCTCCTCGTCGAAGAGGTCGGTCGCGTAGCCGAGTGCCGCGGTGATCCCCGTCGGGTTGCCGTCGACGTCCGTGTTCTCGGACACCGTCAACTGCAGGTCGAAGTTGGTCGTGTCGATATCCACGTCGACGCGCCGAACTTGCAGATCCGGCAGTTCCAGCGTGGGGCGCTCGATGTCCTGGAATTCCACCATCACCTGGAAGAGCGGTGAGTGCGCCGTCGACCGGGACGGACGCAGGACCTCCACCACCCGTTCGAACGGGACTTCCGCGTGCGTGAAGGCGCCCAGGTCGGCTTCCCGAACGCTGCCGAGGAATTCGGCGAACGTGGCGCCGCCGTCGACGCGGGTCCGCAGGACGAGGGTGTTCACGAACATGCCCACTACGTCGTCGAGTTCGCGCTCACCGCGACCGGCGATCGGCGTCCCGACGGCGATGTCGTCGGAGCCGCTCAGTCGTGCCAGCATGATCGCCAACGCGGCGTGCACGACCATGAAGACCGTCGAATTGTGTTGCCGCGCAAGCTTCACCACACCGGCATGAATCTCCGGGTCGATCCCGAAGTCGATCCGGCCGCCGCGAAGAGTTCGGACCGCGGGGCGGGAACGGTCGGTGGGGAGTTCCAGCACGTCGGGCAGGTCCGACAGCGTGCTGGTCCAGTAAGCCAGCTGCCTCGACACGGTCGACATCTTGTCGGATTCCGAGCCCAGCCACTCCCTCTGCCACAGCGCGTAGTCGCCGTACTGCACCGCGAGGGGTGCCCAGTCCGGTGCGTTCCCGTTCGCCCGGGACACATACGCGTTCATGACGTCCCTGGCCAGCGGCGCCATCGAGAAACCGTCGGCAGCGATGTGATGCACCACCACCGCGAGCACGTGCACGTCCTCGTCGAGGGTGAACAGCTTCGCACGCAACGGAACCTGCACCGTCACGTCGAACCCTTCGGACAGCACGCGCAGAGAACGTTCCCGGAGTTCGGCTTCCCCCGACACGTCGATCGGATGGAGGTCCGGCACCGCGCGCGCCGCAGGCAGGATCACCTGGCGCGGTCCGTCGTCGGTGAGCGGGAAGAGGGTGCGCACGGCCTCGTGTCGTTCGATGACGTCGGCCACTGCCGCCTGGAGCGCACGCACGTCGAGTCGTCCCTCGAGCCGCAACACGAACGCCACGTTGTACGCGGAGGACCAGGTGTCGAACTGGTTGACGAACCACATCCGCTGCTGGGCAGGCGACACCGGGACTTCCGCGGTGCCTTCCCGCGGCTTCAGCGGCGGACGCGATTCCCGCCCTTCCTGCGACTCCGCCAGCGCTGCCAAACCCGCCACCGTGGGGGCGTCGAACACGTCGCGAAGACCGATCCGGTCGCCGACGGCCGCATTGATCCGTGCCACCAACCGCGTGGCGATCAGGGAGTTGCCGCCGAGGACGAAGAAGTTGTCGGCCGCGCCCACCCGTGCGAGACCGAGCAGGTCGGCGCACACGGCGGCGACGATCTGTTCGATCGGAGTGCGGGGTGCGACGAATCCGACTGCAGCCGCGCCGAAGTCGGGTTCGGGCAGTGCCTTTCGGTCGAGTTTGCCGTTCGCGTTCACCGGCAGTTCCCGCAGCGCCGTCACGGTGGAGGGAACCATGAAACCGGGAAGCGACGCCGACGCGGTCGCGAGCACCGCCCGCTCATCGACGACAGCACCACCCACCGGCACCACATACGCGGCAAGATAGTCCCCCGTGGCCCCGTCACCGCGCAGCACCACCACCACCTGCGCGATGTCCTCACGGCGCGACAACACCGCCTCGATCTCCCCCAACTCGATCCGCTGACCCCGCAGCTTCACCTGAAAATCGGTACGCCCCAGAT
>RRBB01000199.1:0-19412 GCA_006543605.1 Rhodococcus sp. WS4 | reverse complement strand
CGCCGTCGCCGCACCCGCCCAGAGTGATCCGAGCAAGTTCGGCCGCGTCGACGACGACGGCACCGCCTGGGTCAAAACCGCGGACGGCGAACGGCAGATCGGCTCGTGGCAGGCCGGAGACGCAGCGGAGGGTTTGGCGCACTTCGGTCGGCGCTTCGACGATCTGGCGACGGAGGTGGCCCTCCTCGAAGCCCGCCTCAATTCCGGCGCCGGTGACGCGAAGAAGACCAAGGCCGCCGCGATCGCGCTCGCCGAATCCCTCCCGACCGCCGCGGTGATCGGTGACATCGGTTCGCTCTCGGTCCGTCTCGACGTCATCATCGCCGGATCCGACGAGGCCGCAGCCCACGCCAAGCACGAGAAGGAACTGTCGCGGCAAGCTCACACCGAGCGCAAGGAAGAACTGGCCGCCGAGGCCGAGCACATCGGCGCCGAATCCACGCAGTGGAAGGCCGCCGGCGACCGTTTGCGCGAGATCCTGGACGAGTGGAAGACGATCCGCGGGATCGACCGGAAGGTCGACGACGCCCTGTGGAAGCGGTACTCCAAGGCGCGGGAGGCGTTCAACCGGCGCCGCGGTGCCCACTTCGCCGAACTCGATCGCGAGCGCGCCGCCGCGAAGACGAAGAAGGAAGAACTCGTCGAGCGAGCCGAGGCGCTGTCCGACTCCACCGACTGGGGTCCCACCGCCGGCGCGTTCCGGGATCTGCTCGCCGACTGGAAGGCCGCCGGGCGCGCGCCACGTGAAGCCGACGACAACCTGTGGAAGCGATTCAAAGGCGCCCAGGACGTGTTCTTCGCAGCCCGCAACGCCGCGTCCTCCGAACGCGACGCCGAGTTCGAGGAGAACGCGGTCGCCAAGGAAGAGTTGCTGAAGAACGCCGGCCACATCGATCCGTCCAAGGACATCGACGCCGCACGGGCCGCGCTCCGCGACCTGCAGGAGAAGTGGGACGCGATCGGCAAGGTGCCCCGCGAGCGGATGCACGACCTGGAAGGCAAGCTCCGGGCCATCGAGAAGCGGGTCCGCGACGCCGCCGACGAGGAATGGCGTCGCACCGACCCGGAGGCGCTCGCTCGGGCCGCGCAGTTCCGTGAACGGGTCACTCAGTTCGAGGAGCAGGCGGCCAAGGCCTCCGCCGCGGGCAAGACGAAGGACGCCGAGAGCGCCCTCGCGCAGGCCAAGCAGTGGCGCGAATGGGCCGAGGCGGCCGAGGGAGCCGTCAGCGGACAGTAGGCACGATCAGCCGACGTTCCAGTCGCCGCGTCGCTCCGCTTCCGCGGCAGCGGCGCGGCGTTCCTCTTCCGCGGCCAGCTGCAGCGCGGTCCGGCTCCAGACCACCTTCAGCCAGTGGAACGTGAGCACGATGACGGTGAG
Source organism: Rhodococcus sp. WS4 (assembly GCA_006543605.1). Classification (GTDB taxonomy): domain Bacteria; phylum Actinomycetota; class Actinomycetes; order Mycobacteriales; family Mycobacteriaceae; genus Rhodococcus_F. Next base: position 18,034 of record RRBB01000199.1, on the reverse strand, counting down.
CCAGCCGATGATCAGCCCGATACCCGGTCCGGCCGCTTCGATCCCCGGCGCCGGCGTCTGCCGCGACCAGATGGCGAGCATCCCGAACACGACGGACACGGCAGTGCCGGCGAGGGCCACCCAGGCGAGGGCCCAGCGGCGGGTGACGAGTGCCAGCATCGACACCACGACGCCGAACACCACCTCGAACCACACGAACAGCCGCGACGGCAGCGCGATCGTCTCCGCCTGGGCGTCGTCCCCATACACGAGCACCTCCCAGCCGTTGGCGATGCCGGAGTGCGGCAAGGTCAGCGAGCCGAGGAGCACCACGACCGCAATCGCGACGACGAGTGCGCGCGCACCGGGGTCGATCTCGCCGGCCACCTTCTTCTCGGCGTCGTCGAAATCCTTCAAGTAGCTCTCGATCGGCTCGTTCTCGCCGTCGTGCCGCTTGTCTTCGGGCGAGGAGGTCATGCGTTGCATCCCATCTGAGCGGGTAGTGGTGCGGGCGCACCGATCTGCGGTAGTCCGAGTCCGACGCCGATCGGCGGGGTCTTCGGGGTGACGCCCTTCTCGAAGGAGTCACCGGCGCGGGTCCGGCGGTGGGTCAGGACCGGGGTGTCGGCGACGAGATGGTGCGGGGCGGCGGTGCTGACGACGATGGTGACGACGTCGCCGGGCCGAATGTTGCCGTCGAGGTTTCCCTCCGGCCGGAAGTGGACGAGCCGGCCGTCGCGGGCGCGTCCGCTCATCCGGGCGGTCTCCGCGTTCTTGCGACCCTCTCCGGCGGCGACGAGCAACTCCACTTCGGCGCCGACGAGTTTCCGGTTCTCTTCGAGGGTGATTTCTTCCTGCAGCGCAATGAGACGCTCGTACCGTTCCTGGACGACGGCCTTGGGCAGCTGGTCGTCCATCTCGGCGGCCGGAGTGCCGGGCCGCTTCGAGTACTGGAACGTGAACGCGCTGGTGAACCGCGCCTGCCGGACCACGTCGAGCGTGTCCTGGAAGTCTTCCTCGGTCTCACCCGGGAATCCGACGATGATGTCGGTGGTGATCGCCGCGTGCGGCATCGCGGTGCGGACCTTCTCGATGATCCCGAGGAACCGCGTCTTCCGGTAGGAGCGGCGCATCGCCTTGAGCACGCGGTCCGAACCGGACTGCAGCGGCATGTGCAACTGCGGGCACACATTCGGGGTCTCGGCCATCGCCTCGATGACGTCGTCCGTGAACTCGGCCGGGTGCGGTGACGTGAACCGGACCCTCTCGAGGCCGTCGATCTCGCCGCAGGCACGCAGCAGCGCGGCGAATGCCCCGCGGTCGCGGGGCTGGTCGGGGTCGGCGAAGGACACGCCGTACGCGTTGACGTTCTGCCCGAGCAGCGTGACCTCGACGACGCCTTCGTTCACCAGTGCCTGCACCTCGGCGAGGATGTCGCCCGGGCGGCGGTCGACCTCCTTGCCGCGCAGCGCGGGCACGATGCAGAAGGTGCACGTGTTGTTGCAGCCCACCGAGATCGACACCCAGCCGGCGTACGCGGACTCCCGCTTGGCGGGCAGCGTCGACGGGAACGCCTCCAGCGCATCGAGGATCTCGACCTCGGCCCGCTGATTGTGGCGGGCCCGGTCCAGCAGGGCGGGGAGCGAACCGATGTTGTGGGTACCGAACACGACGTCGACCCACGGCGCCTTCTTCACGACGACGTCGCGGTCCTTCTGCGCCAGGCACCCTCCGACCGCGATCTGCATGTCGGGGTTCTGCTCCTTGGCAGGCGCCAGATGACTCAAATTGCCGTACAACTTGTTGTCGGCGTTCTCCCGCACCGCACAGGTATTGAAGACGACGAGGTCGGGCGCCTGCCCGGCGGCCGCCTTCGTGTAGCCCGCGTCCTCGAGCAGACCCGACAGCCGCTCGGAGTCGTGCACGTTCATCTGGCAGCCGTACGTGCGCACCTCGTAGCTGCGGTGAGGGTTCTGGTCGATCGTGTCCACGTATGCCAGGGTACGGGCCGCGCCAAATCGCCTCGTCGCGGCCGGTGTGCGCCAAGACACACAACCGAAGCCGGACAGTAAAGTTTCCGTGACATCCCGAGGATTCTCGGAGCAAATGGCGGGTGCGCCCGCCCCCAGCACATAGGGTCTCGACTATGACGCAAGCCGACGACGCGACGCCGCCACCCTCCACGGGCGCGGCCCCGTCCATGATCTCGATGAAATCGGTGAACAAGCACTTCGGCGCCCTCCACGTCCTGCAGGAGATCGACCTCGAAGTCCCTCGCGGACAGGTCGTGATCGTCCTCGGACCGTCCGGCTCGGGTAAGTCGACGCTGTGCCGGACCATCAACCGACTCGAGCCGATCGACTCCGGCGAGATCGCCGTGGACGGCAAGGTGCTGCCCGCCGAGGGCAAGGCGTTGGCGGCACTGCGCGCCGACGTGGGCATGGTGTTCCAGTCGTTCAACCTGTTCGCCCACAAGACGATCCTCGAGAACGTGATGCTCGCGCCGGTCAAGGTGCGGAAGAAGAGCAGCGCCGACGCGAAGACCAAGGCCTACGAGCTTCTCGAGCGAGTCGGCATCGCCAACCAGGCGGACAAGTACCCCGCGCAGTTGTCCGGCGGCCAGCAGCAGCGCGTCGCGATCGCGCGCGCACTCGCCATGAACCCCAAGGTGATGCTGTTCGACGAGCCCACGTCCGCACTCGACCCGGAGATGGTCAACGAGGTCCTGGACGTCATGACCTCGCTCGCCAAGGAAGGCATGACCATGCTCGTGGTGACCCACGAGATGGGCTTCGCCCGCAAGGTCGGCCACCGTGTTCTCTTCATGGCCGACGGCCAGATCGTCGAGGACTCCGAGCCCGCCACCTTCTTCACTGCTCCCAAATCGGAGCGCGCGAAGGATTTTCTCGGCAAGATTCTCAGCCACTGACCCGGAAGAGCCGGTGCTCTCTCGGTCGACCCTGCTCCACAGGCAACATTCATCATTTTCAATTGGAGGAACTCGATGAGGATCAATCGCTCGATTCGCGTGGGAATCGGCGTCATGGCGCTCGCCGTCGTCGCATCGGCTTGTGGCGGGGGTGAAGAGAAGAGCGCGTCCCAGAGTGCGTCGGAGGGCAAGCTGACGGTCGGAATCAAGTACGACCAGCCCGGCCTCGGGTTGCGCAACCCCGACGGATCCTTCAGCGGTTTCGACGTCGAGGTCGCCGAGTACGTGGCCGGCAAGCTGGGTGTCTCCCCGGAGAACATCGAGTTCAAGGAGTCCCCGTCGGCTCAGCGCGAGACACTGATCCAGAACGGTGAGGTCGACTACATCGTCGCCACCTACTCGATCACCGACGCCCGCAAGGAGAAGGTCGACTTCGCCGGACCGTACTTCATCGCCGGACAGTCGCTGCTGGTGAAGTCCGACAACACCGACATCATCGGCCCCGAGTCGCTCAACGGCGGCAAGAAGCTGTGCTCGGTCACCGGGTCCACCCCCGCGCAGAAGGTCAAGGACACGTACGCGCAGGACGTGCAGCTGCAGGAGTTCGACACGTACTCCGCCTGCGTCGAGGCACTGCGGAACGGTGCCGTCGACGCCGTCACCACCGACGACATCATCCTCGCCGGCTACGCGGCGCAGTACCCGGGCGAGCTGAAGGTAGTCGGCGCGCCGTTCACCCAGGAGCGCTACGGCGTCGGCCTGGCCAAGGGCGACGACGACACCCGCGCCAAGATCAACGACGCCATCGAGGCGATGATCGCGGACGGCTCGTGGGCGCGCGCGTTCAACGAGACCGTCGGTGCGTCGGGGTACCCGATCCCCGCGCCGCCGACCGTCGATCGGTACTGAGCAACGCACTCATCCGGGTCGGACGGCTCCGCTTCGGCGGAACCGTCCGACCCGGTTCGACACCAACCACCGGTGACCTGGGGAGACGGTAAGTGGACCTACTGAGCAAGTACGGCGATCAGCTGATCGACGCATTCTGGACGACGGTGCAGCTCACCGCGTTCTCGGCTGTCGGTGCTCTGATACTCGGCACGATTCTCGCGGCCATGCGGGTGTCGCCGATTCCGGTCGCGCGCGGCGTCGGCACGGCCTACGTGACGATCTTCCGCAACACTCCCCTGACGCTCATCATCATCTTCTGCTCGTTCGGCCTCTTCCAGACGATGGGCGTCAAGCTGGCCCCCGAGCAGTCGCCGACGTTTTTCGAGCAGAACAACTTCCGGCTCGCCGTGCTCGGCCTCAGCATCTACACCGCGGCCTTCGTGTGCGAGTCGCTGCGGTCCGGTATCAACACCGTGCACGTCGGCCAGGCGGAGGCGGGCCGCTCACTGGGCCTCACATTCTCCCAGAATCTGCGTCTGATCGTGCTGCCGCAGGCTTTCCGGGCGGTCACCGCCCCGCTCGGCAGCGTGCTGATCGCCTTGACCAAGAACACGACGATCGCCTCGGTGATCGGCGTCGCGGAGGCGTCGCTCCTGATGAAGGAAATGATCGAGAACGAGGCCGCCATCTTCGTCGTCGGTGGCATCTTCGCACTCGGATTCGTGATCCTGACCCTGCCGATGGGGCTTCTGTTCGGCTACCTGAGCAAGCGATTCGAGGTTGCACGATGAGCAATTCCGCCACCGTCCTCTACGACGCTCCGGGACCGAAGGCGAAGAACATCTATCGCCTGATCTCCGTCGCCGTCGCCCTCGTGCTGCTGGGAATCGGTTACCTCGTCTACGTCGCGCTCGACGACAAAGGTCAGCTGACGGCGGCGAAGTGGGATCCGTTCACCGAGTCGACGTCGTGGACCACCTATCTGATCCCCGGTATCCGCGGCACACTCGTGGCAGCCGCCGTGTCGATCCTGTTCGCGTTGATCCTCGGCGCGATTCTCGGCATCGGACGCTTGTCGAACCACCGGCCTGTGCGCTGGGTCGCCGGCGGGATCGTCGAGCTGTTCCGCGCCATCCCGGTGCTGATCCTGATGATCTTCTCGTACCAGCTGTTCGCCGAGTACGAGGTGTTCAAATCGAAATACCTCGCCCTCGCCGCGGTCATCGTGGGCCTCACGCTCTACAACGGCTCCGTGATCGCCGAGATCGTCAGGGCCGGCATCAACTCGCTCCCCAAGGGCCAGAGCGAGGCGGCGATGGCGTTGGGGATGCGCAAGGGCCAGGTCATGCGCGCCATCCTGCTTCCGCAGGCCGTCACGGCGATGCTCCCCGCGATCATCTCGCAGATGGTGGTGGCGCTGAAGGACTCCGCGCTCGGTTACCTGATCGGGTACGTCGAAGTGGTGCGGTCCGGCCAGCAACTCGGTGCGTTCTACGGCAACTACCTGCCCGCCCTGATCGTCGTGGCGATCATCATGATCATCCTCAACTACACGCTCACCGTGGTCGCGACCAAGGTGGAGAAGCGGCTACGGGCGAGCCGGAAGGGCGGAGGCCCCAAGGGAGCCGTTCCCGAACTCCCTGCGGTGTCGGTTCCGGGGATGGACATCACCGACAAACGGCTGTGACGTGACACGGGTTCCGACATGACACTGCGGTCGGACGGGGCCACGGTCCCGTCCGACCGCAGTGTTGTCGGTTCTCAAATCTCGTCGAACAAGTCGTCGGTCTCGATCCCGGCCCGATCGAGCTGCTCCTTGACCACCTCGAAGGCCATGCCCTGAGGGAAGCCACGGCGCGCCAGCATCGACACCAGCCGTCGCACCGCCCGGTCACGATCGTCCGCGGACACGGTACGCAGCTTCTTCACGACCAGTTCCTCAGCCCGCGCACGCTCGTCTTCACTGTCGATCTGGGCGAGCGCCTCGGTGGCGTCCTCCTGACCGATGCCCTTGCGGCGCAGTTCCATTGCCAGCGCACGTTTTCCCTTACCGGAGTACGTGTGCCGCGAATGCACCCACTGCTGGGCGAAATCGGCGTCGTCGACGAGGCCGACCTCGGTGAGGCGATCGAGTACACGCTCAGCGATGTCGGCCGAGTAGCCCTTCTTCGCCAGCCGCTCGGACAACTCCGCTCGACTCCGGGCACGGTCCGTCAAGAGACGCAGGCACAAATCCTTGGCGTGCGACTCCGTTCCACCTTCGCCCGTAGGACGCACGGCGGCGCCCTAGAATTCGACCGGGGCGACGTCATCCGTGGCAGCAGTGACGTCGGCGCCGATTCCGAGCTTTTCCTTGATCTTCTTCTCGATCTCGTCCCGGACGTCGGTGTTCTCCAACAGGAACTTGCGGGCGTTCTCCTTGCCCTGCCCCAGCTGGTCGCCTTCGTAGGTGTACCAGGAGCCCGACTTGCGGATGAACCCGTGCTCGACACCCATGTCGATCAGCGAGCCTTCCTTGCTGATTCCCAGGCCGTAGAGAATGTCGAACTCGGCCTGCTTGAACGGCGGCGCGACCTTGTTCTTGACCACCTTGACGCGGGTACGGTTACCCACCGCGTCGGTGCCGTCCTTCAGGGTCTCGATACGCCGAACGTCGAGGCGCACGGACGAGTAGAACTTCAACGCCTTACCACCGGTGGTGGTTTCGGGGGAACCGAACATGACGCCGATCTTCTCACGCAGCTGGTTGATGAAGATCGCGGTGGTGCCGGAGTTGCTGAGCGCACCGGTCATCTTGCGCAGCGCCTGGCTCATCAGACGCGCCTGCAGACCCACGTGGCTGTCGCCCATCTCACCCTCGATCTCGGCGCGGGGGACGAGAGCGGCCACGGAGTCGATCACGAGGATGTCGAGGGCGCCGGAGCGGATCAGCATGTCTGCGATCTCGAGCGCCTGCTCACCGGTGTCGGGCTGCGACACCAGCAGCGCGTCGGTGTCGACGCCGAGCTTCTGGGCGTAGTCGGGGTCGAGTGCGTGCTCGGCGTCGATGAAGGCCGCGATGCCGCCGGCCGCCTGGGCGTTGGCGACCGCGTGCAGAGCCACCGTGGTCTTACCCGAGGATTCCGGGCCGTAGATCTCGACGACACGGCCGCGGGGCAGCCCGCCGATACCGAGGGCGACGTCCAGCGCGATGGAGCCGGTCGGGATGACGGCGATGGGCTGACGGACACCTTCGCCCAGGCGCATCACCGAGCCCTTGCCGAAGTTCTTGTCGATCTGCGCCAGCGCCAGGTCGAGCGCCTTGTCTCGATCGTGTGCCTGTGGTGCCATCGTCGTCCCCATTCCTCGAGTCTCATCAGTGATCTGCGGTCAGGTTAGATCCAGGTACCGACAAGAACCGTGACCACCGAACATCTCCAGCATAGGGGAACATGTGTTCGATATGCGCGGTCGGTCCGTTCGACACGCCGGATTTCTACCGGCGCTGCGGTGGGACGTCGAACTCGACGCACAGTTCCCGCCACACCTCGCGGGGTTCCCGGCCGTCCTCGATCGCTTCGGCGGCGGTCTTGCCGCCGAGATTGAGCAGCACGTGGTCGACGAGCAGTGCATCACCGCGCATCTGCCCGAATTCTTCGCGGACGAGTTGGTGAAATTCGGTCAATCGCACACGACCACGCTAGCCGAACCACGAGCCGGGTTCTCACCGCAGCGCGTCGCGGCACACCTCAACCGGATCGGCGACCTCCGCGACGCTCCGCGCGGCTCGCTGTGCGGCGTCGGCGTGGGCACCGTTCGAGAGCACCTGCCCGACCGCCGCGCGGAGCGCTTCCGCGCTCGGGGGCCGCACCACGACGGCGCTCCCCTGCCGCGCGGCACGATTCGCGAGTTCCCACTGATCGCCCCCGCCGGGAACCACCACCGCCGGGACCCCTGCGAGCAGGGCCTTCGCGAGCATGCCGTGCCCACCGCCGCAGACGACGACCGAGGCCTCGCGCAGCATCGCGTCCTGCCGGCCGAGTCCGGCTCGTGCCCAGGACGGAACGGTGTGCGGCGACCCCTCCAGAATCGACGCGATCACCCGGACGCCGGCCCCGTCGAGCCCGGCGAGCGTGGTCTCGAGCATCCCCTCGGCGCCGGTGAACGCGGTCGAGGGTGCGACCATGACCAGCGGATCGGTGCCGTCCGGCACACCCAGCACCTCGTTCGTGGGTTCCCACAGCAGCGGCCCCACCACGTGCGCCTCGGCGGGCCAGTCCGGTCTCGGCACCTCGAGCGCGGGGAGCGTCGCGATCAATCGGCGCACCGGCCCCGGGTCCGTTGCCGGTAGTCCGACGCCGACGCGGGCCTCGGAACGTTGCCGCTCACCCTGCCGGATCGACCGGCCCGTCGCGGCGCGCATGAGCGTGTCGCGGAGCCTGCCCCGGACACCTTCTCCCGGCGCCAATCCGCTTCCGATCGGTGGCAAACCCCGCGACGGCGCGTACAGCGGGTGCGGCGACAGTTCGACCCACGGGATCCCCAGCCGCTCGGCGGCCATGCCGCCGCCGGCGGTGAGGATGTCGGAGACCACGAGGTCCGGCCCCATCGCCCGCAGGTCGGGCAGCAACTCGGTGGAGATGTGCGCGGCCCGGGCGTGGATACGTGCGCCCGCGTCGAGGTCGTCGTCCGTGGGCCGGGGCGCGAGACCCTTCAGCAGCTCGGCCGGCACCCCGGCCGCCCGCGCGGGCTCGACCCACCGTGTGCCGGTGAACAGGACCGGTTCGTCCCCGGCCTCGAGGAAGGCGAGGCACAACGCAAGGGCGGGAAAGGCATGTCCGGGATCCGGCCCGGCGACCACGGCGACTCGCACGACCACAGGGTGTCACACGGTCGGCGTCACCGTTTCTCGAACACGGCTTCGGCGGCGCCGAGGGACCGCGCGCGGTCGGCGGGCACGAGCCCGATCCGGGTGCGCCGGTCGAGCAGGTCGTCGACGTCGAGTGCGCCCTCGTGCGTCACCGCGAACTCGAGTTCGGCGCGGCTCACGTCCACACCCTCGGCGATCGGTGCCAGCAGTTCGGGGCCGGCGGCGGCGATCAGCGCCGCTTCCGTTCCGAAGCGAGCCAGCAGTGTCGGCGGCGCCGAAACATTCCGCAGCGCTTCGGGTGTCGCGGCGCCGACGAGCGGGAGGGCACGCGTCCGGCACGGACCCGTGTCCAGCCCCGACACCTCCACGGCGGCGTCGACGGCGTCCTCCGCCATCTTGCGGTAGGTGGTCAGCTTGCCGCCGACCACACTGACGAGACCCGTGCCCGATCGCAGGATGGCGTGGTTGCGGGACAGGTCGGCGGTCGACCCGTCGCCGGTGTCGAGCAGCGGTCGCAGCCCCGCGAAGGTCCCGAGGACGTCCGAACGGCGCAGCGGAACCTCGAGCGCGGTGTTGACCGTGTCGAGAAGGAAGTCGACCTCCTGCTCCGACGCGACGGGGACTTCCGGAACGGGTCCCGGCGCGGCCTCGTCGGTCAAGCCGAGGTAGACGCGGCCGAGCTGCGCGGGCAGCGCGAAGACGAAGCGATTGGTCTCACCGGGGATCGGGACCGTGAGCGCTGCGGTCGGGTTGCCGAGCAGCTCGGCGGGGAGCACCAGATGTGTGCCGCGGCTGGGCCGCAACGTGATCCCGGGATCGATCTCACCCGACCACACACCGGCGGCGTTGACCACCGCGCGTGCCCGGATCGGCAGTTCCGAGCCGGTCAGCTCGTCGCGCAGCGTCGCCGATATTCCGGTCACGTCGTATGCGCCCGTCCGGGTGAGCACCTTCGCACCGTGGAGCGCGGCGGTGCGGGCGATGGCGACCACGAGCCGGGCGTCGTCGATCAGTTGTCCGTCGAACGCCATCAGTCCGCCCCGCAGGCCCTCCCGCCGCACCGCGGGGGCGAGTTCGACCACCCGGTCGGCCCCGACCGTCCGTGATCGCGGCAGGACCGCCGACGGTGTGCGAGCACTTGCACGCAACAGGTCGCCGGCCAGGAATCCCGTGCGGACCAGGGACTTGGCGAACAGGGTCGTGGACTCGAGAACGGGGACGAGCTGAGGCAGCGCACGGACGAGATGAGGGGCGGTGCGCGTCATGAGGATTCCGCGTTCGACCGCGCTCTCCCGGGCGATCCCGACGTTGCCCGACGCCAGGTACCGCAGGCCGCCGTGGGCGAGCTTGGAACTCCACCGGCTGGTTCCGAAGGCGAGGTCCCGCTTCTCGACGAGCACGACACTGAGACCGCGCGACGCCGCGTCCAGCGCGACCCCGGCACCGGTCACTCCCCCACCGATCACCAGCACATCGACGGGTGCGCCGCCGGACAGCTCGTCGAGCTCACGCGCCCGTCGTGCGGCATTCAGCGCCGACGAGCGTCTCGTCGGCGGCGTGTTCGGGTGATTCACCGGTCTCCTCGGGTTGTCGGGTGGTCGTCGGCGACGTCCGGCGCCAGGTAGGCGCCGACGGCGTACCGGAGTTGCTGCGTCAAGGCGTCGCCGGGAAGTTCCTCGGCCACCATCACGGCCGACTGGACCGCGGACTGCGCGATGAGCAGCACCATGGTGGCGATGTGACGGCTCTCCCCCGCGCGAATGGAGCCCTGCCCCTGACCCGCGGACACCGCGAATGCGACCTGGTCGATGATCGCCCGCTGGCTCGTGCCGAGTCGCTCGAGAATGTATGTGGTGAACAGCTCCTGATCCGAACGCAGGATCTTCACGAACAGCGGATGGTCGCGCACGTCGGTGGACACGCGCACCACGGCGTCGACCAGTTGACGGTGGACCGACTCCTCGGCGGAAAATTCGGGCATGACGGCTGCGATTTCGCGGGTCATGAGATCGGCGACCACTGCCCTGGTGTCTGCCCAGCGCCGATACACGGTCGGCCTGCTGACGCCGGCGCGCCGGGCGACCTCCGCCAGCGTGGTGCGGCGAAGTCCGAAATCGAGGATGCACGAGCGTGCGGCGTCGAGGATGGAGTCCTCGACGCTCGCGGGGCCGTCGTCCTGCGCTGAAGAATTACGAATAGACATTGTATGTAACACCGTAACGCATGGATCCCCCACCGGCACCCCACCGACACCGGAATCACATCGCCCCGTGCACACCGACCCCCGGTCGTCGGAGATTCGAGCAGCGTGAGCACGGCCGCGAGGCGAGGTGACAGGACAGGCGTAGAGGTCGGCCGAGATGTTGACCCGCGACTGCGCGCATTGATTTGGTTAACTATGCTGTTCCGTCACGGTCGGATTTTAAACCGATGCACCGAGGTTGCTTATGCGTGATCGTGCTCGCCGCCGACGTCAGGCGAAGTAATAGAGCTCGAAACCCACCGCGCATTCTGCGTCGAATCCTGGCTGCGGCCGGGTCACCATCTCGACCTGAGCCCTCGCCTGCTGCCCCACCGGCACGTCGCTGAGCGCTTCGAGGTAGCGGACGTGCTCGGCCAGTGACAGCACCGCCCGATCCACCGTCCGGGTGACGTCCACCGCGTGGGTGGGCGTCATCGTGTTGACGGCGACCCAGCGGACACCCCGCCACGGCGGCAGCCCGGACTCCCCCAGTTCGGGGAAGATCCATTCGTTCGCGGCGTCGGCGGTGGCGTCGAGTACGGAACGCCCGAGAGCGCGGTGATCAGCGCTGTTCAGCTGACCCGGACCCCAGGTGTCCGAGAAGTTCGCGGTCACCACGAGGTCGGGCCGGTGGCGACGGATTGCCGTGGCAAGGTCGCGGCGTAGGGCGAGGCTCTCGACGAGAGTGCCGTCGGGATAGCCGAGGAACTCGACGTCGGTTACGCCCACGACGGCGGCGGAGCGGCGCTCCTCCGCTTCCCGCACCGGGCCAGATTCCGTGGGATGCAACCCCGCGATCCCTGCTTCGCCGCTGGTGGCGAGCACGTAGCGGATGTCCTTGCCCTGCTCGGTCCAGCGCGCCACAGCTGCCGCTGCGCCGTATTCGATGTCGTCGGGGTGAGCGACGACGACGAGCCCACGATGCCAGTCCTCGGGTACCGGTTCCATGGGTAGAGCATGCCTGTCAGTTTCGCGTGATGTCCGATTTCTCGCCGGATCCGGACATCGCCTTGATCAGCAGGTAGACACCGAACACCACGGCACTCACGACGAGAATCCAGAACAGACCCTTGACGAGTGCACCGACCACTGCGAGCGCGATCCAGATCACCGCAACCGCCAGAACAATCTTCCAGAACATGATTTCCTCCACTCACGTCTCCCCGATCGATTTCTGCGCCCGACATCTGGTCGACCCCACTTATCGGGTACGCACACCAGCCTGACACGGCGGAGGGGGTAAATCACCAGGTCAGCGTAAAGATCAGGGAAAGATCAGGGTTCTCCCCCACTCCGCGGCGAGCGGTGACACCGTGGCGGGCGACGAATTCAGCGGTAGCGACGGACGATGTCGTCGATCTCGCCGAGGGCGGCCGCGAGGCCGGCGAGTTTCTCGGTGGCCGACACCAATTCGGCACGTTCGTAGGCCAGTTCGCCGACGGCGCTCGTCGTTCCGGGGACGGCCACTTCGGCGGCCGCGGCCACCAGTTGCTCGAACTGTTCGACGCCGTCGTCGAGTTGCGCGGCGGCCGAGGTTATCGCGCGGTGGAGCGGTTCGGCGGCCGCCCGGCTCCCCCGGGCAGCCTCCTCCATGGAGGTGATGTCGAGCGCCACTGCCTGCAGTGCCGCGGCGGCGGAACGGGCCGTGGTGTGGGTGTCCTCTATGTCCTCGCCGCTGATGGTTCCGGAGCGCGACAGCACACCGAGGATGCCGTGCAGTGCCCGCTCGCTGTGCACGAGTCGCTCCATCGATTCCCTGGCGGCCGAGGACGGCGGCGGAAGCACCCGGCGCGCAGGCAGACCCGGGGGCAGGGTGACGGCGTCGAGCTTCCGGTAGCGGCTGACGGCCAGCACCGCCGGAACCGCGAACACGACGGCGCCGCCACCGGCCATCAGCATCGACCATTCCGGCGCGGCCATGAGGGCCAGCCCCGCAGCACCGGTCGCCGACGAGCCGGACACGATGCCGTAACGCTTCGCGCGGCGCCTGGCCCGTCTCTTCTTCCGCAACAGACGTTCCCGCGGGTCGCGCCACTTCTGCGCCGCGTCCGCGACGGACTCGCCTGCCTGCTGCAGTGCCCCCTGGATCCCGGCGAGGCCGGACACGACGGTGGCCGACCGGACTGCGCGTCCGGGCCGGCCACGTCGGGTGGAACTCATGCGAATTCTGTTCGGCTACTGCGCAGTGCCGGTCTGGCCGGCTGCCGGCGGCTGCTTGTCGAGGTTCGGGTTGGCGGCGGGGGTCGCAGGTGCGTTGGCGGCACCACCGGACGGCAGGGCGTCGCCCTTCATCGAGGCCCGGATCTGCTCGAGCCTGCTGTGCCCGGCCATCTGGATGCTCGCCTGCTGGACCTCCATCATCCGGCCCGACACCGAGTTCTGGGCGAGCTCCGCGGAACCGAGGGCATCGGCGTAGCGGCGCTCGATCTTGTCGCGCACGGCATCGAGGCTGGGCGTGTTGCCGGGGGCCGACAGGGTGCTGTCCATCGAGCGCAGCGACTCGCTGACCCGTTCCTGCATCTTGGCCTGCTCGAGCTGGCTGAGCAGCTTGGTGCGTTCCGCGACCTTGGCCTGCAGGGCCATCGCGTTCTGCTCGACGGCCTTCTTCGCCTGCGCGGCAGCCTGCAGCGACTGGTCGTGGAGCGCCTTGAGATCTTCCACACCCTGCTCGGCGGTGACGAGCTGCGCGGCGAACGCCTCGGCGGCGTTGGTGTACTGGATGGCCTTCTCGGTGTCGCCCGCGGCCTGAGCCTGGTCGGCGAGGTTGACAGCCTGACGCGCGTTGGCGTTGAGCTTTTCCACCTCGTCGAGCTGGCGGCTGAGCTTCATCTCGAGCTGGCGCTGGTTGCCGATGACCGACGCGGCCTGCTGCGACAGGGCCTGGTGCTGACGCTGCGCATCCTCGATCGCCTGCTGAATCTGAACCTTGGGGTCAGCCTTCTCATCGATCTTGGAATTGAAGAGCGCCATCAGGTACTTCCATCCCTTGACGAAAGGATTAGCCATGGGTTTGATCCTGCCTCCATCTGTTGCGCCGCGCGATGCGCGACCCGATGCGCGACCGTCACGCACCGGAACAAGGGCTGCGCCCCGACTGTCTGTCTGACCCACCGCGAACGAGTTCGGCGGTTACGAGAAATCTATCGGTTCGGCACGGGTGTTGCTATGCGGCAGCCAGGGCCTGCGCGGGTGCGGGGATGACGACCCGTGTGTCGCGGGCGATGGTCGTCGAACCCGGTCGTGCGCTCGCGGCAGGAGCGTCGGCGGGCGCGGATTCGACCGCGTGCCGCTCGGTGTCTCCACGCTTGGCCGAAGAGCCGTCGGACAGCGATTCGCTGACGTCGACGAGCACATCGGAGAGTGGAACCTCCAGTGCATCGCAGATCGCCGCCAGGAGCTCACTCGAGGCTTCCTTGCGCCCTCGTTCGACCTCGGACAAGTACCCGAGGCTCACACGAGCACTGTTGGAGACCTCACGCAGGGTCCGGCTCTGCGAAACGCGCGTACGCCGAAGACTGTCACCGATTGCCTCACGCAATAGCAGCGCCATCTCGCTCCTCCTTCATCCGTCACCTGTCTCGCCTATCTCAACGCGCGAACAGGACCGATTGGTTCCCGACCTTAGCCTGCGGATGTTTCCTGCACACGATCGAGGAGTCCCGACACGGCGGCGGAAACCGCAGATTTGCGGATCTGCCACCGGTCCCCGGCCAATCCGAGCTCGTGGACCGACGTTCCGGAGGCCCCGGAAATGCTCAGGAACACGGTTCCGACGGGGTGTCCGTCCTGCGTGTCGGGGCCCGCGACGCCGGTCAGTCCGACGCCCCAGTCGGCGCCGCAACGGTCGCGGGCGCCGTCCGCGAGCGCGTGTGCCGTGGACGCTGCCACGGGTCCGTCCGCGGCCAGTCGGGTGGGATCGACACCGGCGAGGGTGGCCTTGAGGTCGGTGGCGTAGACGATCAGCCCTCCCCGGAGCACGTTGCTGGCACCCGGCACTCCCGCGATGGTCGCGGTGAGCAGACCCGCGGTGAGCGATTCGGCGGTGGCCACCGTCTCGCCGCGGGCGGTCAGCGCGGCCACCAGTTCGCCGGCCCGTGTGCCGTCGACCAGCGGGTCGGTCACGCGCCGGTGCTCGCGTTCGACTCGACCTTGTGGACCCCGGCCCGCAGCCGCACGGCCTGCACGACGTAATCCAGCCCGGTCACCACGGTGAGCAGAACGGCAGCACCCATGAGGACCCATCCGACGATCTCGAACCCGTCCGGCAGCGGTAACAGGTAGAAGCCGATGGCGACGGTCTGCACGAGCGTCTTGAGCTTGCCGCCCCTGCCTGCCGGGATGACGGCGTGCCGCAGGACCGCGAACCGGAGCAGGGTGATGCCCAGTTCCCGGACCGCGATCACCGCCGTCACCCACCACGGGAGGTCGCCGAGAATAGACAGTCCCACGAGGGCCGCACCGATCAGTGCCTTGTCCGCGATGGGATCGGCCAGCTTGCCGAAGTCGGTGACGAGGCCGTACTTGCGTGCGAGTTGCCCGTCGATCCGGTCGGTGATCGCGGCGATCGCGAACACGCCGGTGGCGATCAGGCGCCACGTCGTGGAGTGACCGTCGCCGACGAACAGCACGACGAGGAAGACCGGGACCAGCACGATCCTGAGCATCGTCAGGATGTTCGCGATGTTCAGGAGCGGTACGGCCGTCTCACTCGCCGGCTCGACCGCCCGATCCGGGGCCACCGGATTGCCGGCAGCCGTCCGATCCTCGCGCTGCGTGCTCATCGGAGCACCGCAGCGTCGAACTGCACCCCTGGACGCTTCGGGGAGTGGGGAGGATTCGTTGGTCGTACCGGCACGTGCCTAAGAATATCGGTACGGCCGTTGGCTAATGTTCACGACATGACTTCTCGGACGCCGGACACCGCCGACAATCAGCTGATCGTGCGGCGAGCACGAACCTCCGACGTTCCCGAGATCAAGCGTCTGATCGACATCTACTCCGGCAAGATCCTGCTCGAGAAGAACCTCGTCACCCTGTACGAGTCGGTCCAGGAGTTCTGGGTCGCCGAACGCGACGGCAACGTGATCGGTTGTGGCGCAATGCACGTGCTGTGGGCCGACCTCGGCGAGGTACGCACGATCGCGGTCGATCCGTCAGCCAAGGGCCAGGGTGCCGGCCACCACGTAGTCGCCAAGTTGATCGAGGTCGCGCGGGCGCTCGAACTCGAGCGCCTCTTCGTTCTCACGTTCGAGGTCGACTTCTTCGGCAAACACGGATTCGTCGAGATCGACGGCACACCCGTGACCGCGGAGGTGTACGCCGAGATGTGCCGCTCGTACGACACCGGTGTCGCCGAATTCCTCGATCTGAGCTATGTCAAGCCCAACACCCTCGGCAACACCCGGATGCTTCTCACCCTGTGAAATCTCATTGGGTGAGACAGATGTGCCCTGTTCCCCCGCCAGTTCGACAACCCGTCACCAGAGAGCGAGAACATGTCCCTGTTCGTAGTGGAGTACACGTATTCGGCCGAGACCGTCGCGGGACGCGACGAGCATCGCCCCGCCCACCGGGAATGGCTCGGTGAGCTCGCCGAGAAGAAGACCGTCGTGTCGTCCGGCCCCTTCGCCGACGGCAGCGGCGCCTTCATCATCGTCGACGCCGCCGACGTGGAGACCGTCGAACTGCTCTTCACGCATGACCCGTTCGCCCGGCACGGTCTGGTCGCGGCCTCGCGGATCGTCGAATGGGTGCCGGTTCTCGGCGAATTCAGTTCCTGATCCCCCGAGAATCCCGGCACCCCTCGAGCACGACGCGCGGCGGACTACTTCGCCGGCGTCGTGTTCCGCGTCTTGAGAAGGCTGGCGACGGTGGTCACGGCCAGCACACCGATGATGACGGCCAGCGAGAACACCGTCGACACCTCCGGTACCGCCACGTGCTCGCCGCCGTTGACGAAGCCGAGCGTGTTCTCGTGCAGGGCGTGCAGGACGAGCTTCACGCCGATGAACGCGAGGATGATCGACAGACCGTACGACAGGTACACCAGGCGGTCCAGCAGGCCGCCGATCAGGAAGTACAGCTGACGCAGACCCATCAGCGCGAAGGCGTTGGCCGTGAAGACGAGGTACGGCTCCTGGGTGAGCCCGTAGATGGCGGGAATCGAGTCGAGCGCGAACAGCACGTCGGTGAAGCCGATGGCGACGAGCGCGAGCAGCAGCGGAGTCACGACGCGCTTGCCGTTGATCCGCGTGACCAGCTTGTCGCCGTCGTAGGTGTCCGTGGTGGGCAGGAACCTCTTCGCGATGGCGACGATCTTGCTGTCGCGTTCCTCTTCGACCTCTTTCTCGTTTCCGTGATCACGCAGCAGCGTGTAGGCGGTGTAGATGAGGAAGGCGCCGAACAGGTAGAACACCCAGCTGTAGGTGTTGATCGCCGCGGCCCCGACCGCGATGAAGATTCCGCGCATCACCAGCGCCATCACGATGCCGATCAGCAGCACCTTCTGCTGGTATTCCCGCGGCACCGCGAACGTTCCCATGATGATCACGAACACGAAGAGGTTGTCGACCGACAACGCCTTCTCGGTGACGTACCCGGCGAAATACTCGCCGCCGTACTGACTTCCCCACAGCCACATCACGATCAGGCCGAAGAGGATCGCGACGCCGATGTAGACCGACGACCAGAACGCCGACTCCCGGAACGTGGGGGCGTGTGGGGTGCGCACGTGCGCGAAGAAGTCGAAGACGAACAGTCCGAGAATCACCACACACGTGATGACCCAGACCAGCGGTGAAACATGCATGAAAATAGACCTCCGGTATACCTAGTCGGTACCGGAGGTCTCTCCCGCCGCGCCGGATCCATTGTCCGAACGACTGACGGCACCGGACCGGCAATGGTGCCGATCGTGTTGACGATGCCGTCACAGAGGTGGGGATACTCCCCTCCAATTCGCTGCCCATTCAACCACACTGCGCGCGAACCGCACATTTCGGACACGCGCAGCGAGCCCTAGCGGGAGTTTCCGAGATGTGAGGCTGCGTGGGGGTTCCCAGTTTGGGCCGGTTGTGAGTTTGTCCTGGTGACACGCCGTTTCGGTGATTGATCGCCGACCCGGATTCGTGTATGACCTAAAGTA
>RRBB01000198.1:0-19491 GCA_006543605.1 Rhodococcus sp. WS4 | reverse complement strand
GGGTGGAGGGGAACAGGTCGGTGAACAGCTCGGGCGGGAACAGCTCGTATCGGTGCTCGGCGAGGAACGAGAACACACTGCCCTCGGGAAGCAGATGCCCCGCCACCGACGAGACGTCCCACAGATCCCCTTGCGAATCCGAATTACCCTGCACAGCAGCATTATCGCAGGTCAACCACCCAAAACCCGGCTCGACACGCGGCGGTCGGCTGTCGGAAAATTCAGCACGCTCCTAGGACTTACCTGGCAGCTGTGGCCAGCACCCTCACCCAGTGCACGCTGATTCGAACTCCGACTGGGTGCCCCGGGTTGTTTTTCGCGGATGAGGGCCTGGTGAATCGCGATTCTGGGAGGGTAGCCGTGTCATGGGATCGTGTACCGCCGCATGAGCCGACCGCTCGACACCGTTGCGCTGCTTGGTAGATTTCTGACTGTACTGACGCACCGGTGAGGATCTGGCCTCGATGACAATTCCGGGTGGGTTGCGGGATCGCGGATACACGCGTCGGCACAGACATAGTCGAGCCGGGCGGACTAAATTTCGGCGTGTGAACGCTTGCACGACACCCCACGGCCCCTGCACCCGAATGACCTGCTTGGGTGGGTTCGAAGCGCCACCCACCACAGGACCTCGGTCGTGCACGATCTCCATGGAACCGTGCGTTCGAGGGCGCGGTTGTGGGACCGATTTGGGCGCTGCCGTAAACCTCAGGGCGCCCCTGTCGGTCGATGTCATGGAGTGGATCGAGCCCGAACCGTCTTTCGGATTGACGAGGAGTACGTTGTTGATAGCGCCGGAATGACACATGAGCTGACGGACATGATGCGTGGAAGTACCCGAATCGCCTTTGAGTAGAGTGGATTACGCGTTTCGATATGAGGGAGTGCGCTTTTCGGTCCTTGCGCGGCGTTGCTCGGCGGAATCTGCAGTCAAGGAGGTGTTGATCTGTGTCAGCGTCTCGAACGCGATCGTCGCTTGGAGCCCTGTCGATTCGAGTCCGGCCCACATGGCTTCTTTGGTCATCCAAACGCCATGGGGAGAGTTCGCCGCGATCTGATCGGCCTTTGCCAGGGCCGTGGCCAGGAGATTTTCGTCTGGCACAGCGTCGAGGACGAGGCCGATTTTCTCTGCATGTAGGGCGTCGATCGGACGTCCGGTCAGCATGATGTCGGCCGCATGTGACATGCCGACCACGCGGGGCAGTAGCCAACTCAACCCGAGCTCGCAGCCTGACAGCCCTACCTTTATGAATGCGTCGTGGAAACTCGCTTGCGAGTTGGCAATCCGAATATCTGCGGCGAGCGCAATGACCAAACCGGCTCCGGCAGCTGGTCCATTGACCGCCGCGATCACTGGAACGCGCAGACCTCTGATGCGTGGAGCCAGCTTCTGCCACCATTGCCGGTGGCTAGCGGCAGCCCCTTGCACCGGTCCAAGCCCACGGTACTGGTCCGCTACCGGGTCGTCGTCGAGATCCAGTCCTGCACAGAATCCGCGGCCGGCTCCGGTCAGGATGACGGCGCGGGCATCGATGTCCGCGTCGATGTCGTCGAGTGTCTCGAACAGTGCGTCGAGTAGGGCATAATTCAGGGCGTTCAAGCGGTCCGGTCGATTCAGCGTCACCACGTGGACGCCCGGCGACGGCTGCTCTCGAAGCACACTACTCATTGCGGTGTCCTTTCCGCCTACTCGAGGACTGACCGAAGTTTTCGTCGTTCGGTCCGTCCTCGTGAGGTTGCAGCCGACTAGAAATGGTCAGTGCTCCAGCTCGCGCGCCGGCAACGCCTCGACGAACGGGGGGTTCCAGTTGGTCTTGCCGATCTTCGCTGCACCACCGGGCGAACCGATTTCGTCGAAGAAGTCGCTGTTCGCTTTGGTGTATTCACCCCAGTGCTCCGGCAGATCGTCCTCGAAAAAGATGGCCTCGACGGGGCAGACGGGCTCGCACGCACCGCAGTCGACGCACTCGTCTGGGTTGATGAAGAGCATTCGGCCCCCCTCGTAGATGCAGTCTACGGGGCATTCTTCGATGCAGGCCTTGTCGAGCACGTCGACGCACGGCTCGGCGATGACGTAGGCCATCGGTTACTCCTTGTTGTGTCGTGTCGTGGCAGGTTCGGCGTGTACACCCGGTTCTGCCGCGCCTGTCTACTCGCTGGTGGTCAGTGCCGCGAACTTGGCACGCTCGGCGTCGAGATCCATCGCATCCGCCACCGCGACATGCTCCAACTCGCCCCACAACGCCGGCGGCACCAACCACATGATCTCGACATCCAGACCATCGGGATCGACCCCGTACACACTCTTGTTACAGCCATGATCGAGCACACTCACCAAACACCCGGCCGCCTCGAAACGAGCCCGGTACTCCTCCAACTCGTCCAACGAACTCGCCTGCCACGCAATGTGATGCATCCCCACACGACCACCGCCATACGACGCACGCCGATTCGCCGCCCCGTCCGGATCATCCTTCACCGCGAACAACGCCAGATCGTGATGATTCGCCGACCCCGGCGCCCGCAGGAACGCATACCGATCCTTCGGCGACTCGATCACCTGCGTGAAACCCAACACATCCCGGTAAAACGCCACCGTCCGCGCCACATCACCGACATTGAGCACCACATGATTCAACGTCTCAATCGCCATCTCAGTACCTTTCCATCGACTTTGACCCCTTTAACGACCGAATTCGAGCCATGAACGCTCGGTACCGGCGGGGCTTGAACAAGCAGGACCTCGGGCGGGTCCCATTACGTCAACCGAGCTTCTGCAGGTGGGGCAGAATGCGAGGCGGCGACATAGGGCCACACCCCGCTCACTGACCAGTTCCAGGCCAGTGGCGTCACAATACGGGCACCGGGCTTCGACGCCGGTGAGATCAACTAAAACGCCATGGTCTTTCAGCTTGGCCTGCCCGGCCGGCGAGACGTCCTCGGGTCGCCATTCCGCGCCCGACTCCCATTCCACCTTGACCTCGGTCACGGAGCCCAGTTCCGCGACCGAGGATTTGACCGTTGCCTCGATCAGAAACCTTGCAGGACAACCGAGGAAAGTCGGCCGCAGCCGAATCACGACTCGATCACCCTCGCCCTCGACGCGGACATCCCGAACCATCCCCAGGTCGCCGATCGTCACCGGCAACTCGGGATCCTCGACCGTTTCCACAACCCGCCGGACCGACTCGGTTAGCGATGTCACGGTCACCACCTTCCTGGTGCCAGGTCGTAGACCGAGTGGAGCTCGCTCATAATCCGTTCACGGCCATCGCTATTGGATGTCGACTCCCCCTCGGGGAGTTGAATCCCCAACTCGTCACAGCGAATCCGCACGGACGTCTCCCACGCGTTTCGGGCGCCGGTGAGGGCCGATGTCACCTCGGCTGAGCCATTCTCGACCTGGAACAGCTCGGAGCTCGACGGCCACAGTGTGGTGATCGCGTCCTGGATGCGTTCCTTCGTCGCGGCGTCCGCTTCGGCGATGCGCGTGAACCAATAGGACCAGAATTCGCGTTGGAACCGCTCCTCCGACTGCACTCGGTCGATGATCGCCGTGTCGACACCGATCGCTTCGAGCACCGTCAACCGATGCTCATCGGCCGTGTCGTACAGATACTGCTTCACGACGAGCTCCGCCCAGTCCTCGACGTAGCGCTCCGCGAACCCGCAAGATGTGAACTCGGATGTTCCTCGGTCGTAGATCGCCGCGTTGATGGCGTCCGAATCGTCCCCATACAGCAGGCCGTAGAACAGGCGGGCGTGACCGAGCTCTTCCTGCCCGGCCGACGACAGTACGAGGTTGACCTCCAGTTCCGGCCCCCAGCCTGCTACCGAGGTGAGGATATGCCCCACCATCAGCTCTTCGTCTGCGAGTTTGAGGACGACAGCACTGACACTCTCACTGAGGGCGCTCCGCCCCGGTTCGATTTCCACCACGTCATATACCTCAATCCCAGAGACAAAAAATAACAGTTGTTAGAATAGCGGTCGTTCTGCGTCTGGTCAACGTCACCAGCCTGGTGCCATGTCACGTATTGCTGTGGACCTCAGCGAAAATGGTGATGCGGGCAGCATTGAGGGCCGCTGGAGCCGTGATCGGTCTCGTGCGAGTACGACGCACCCCGCGCTCCTCCGGCGGCTCGCCATGATCGAGGCGTGTGCCCCGTCATAGGCGCACACGGCGGTGGCCTTTGTCCCCGGCGCGCTGCGCCGGGGACAAAGGCCACTGCTGCGCCGAATTCAGATCTTCGCGGTGTCCTGATTGAAGTCCGCGTCGCGGCCGGCGAGCGCTGCGCGGACCCCGTGCTCATGCACCGTGCGGAAGAACGCCGCGTCCTCCGGGGTGAGGTCGCCGCCGGAGTCGCGTTCTTTCGTGTACTCGATGGCGGCCACACCCATCGCTTCGTACTGTCGGTGGATGCCGAGTTTGGCGGCTCGCATGCCCTCGCTCGGGATCATGGCGAGGTCGTGCGCCCACTTACCGAGTTCGCCGGGGAGATCGTCGGGAGCGACGACTCGCTGCACGAAGTGCAGTTCATGGGCGGTCTCGGCATCGAACCAGCCGCCCATCATCAGGAGTTTTTTGAACACCCGGATGGGGAAGTGGAACGCGAGCGGCTCGCCGCCCGGCCACCCTGTACCGATCCGTGAATGCTCGTAGCTGAACCGAGTTCCCTCTGCGGCGATCACGAAGTCGCAGTAGGTCAGGAAGTGCAGCCCCTCGGGCCCGACGAACCCATGGACGCCGGCGATGAGCGGCTTCGGGAAGTACCATGCTCGGGGAAGGCCGGGCAGCCGTCGCCGTGCTTCCGGTACGAACTTCCCCGTCGTCACGTAGCGTGCGGCGACTTCTTTCAGGTCCGCGCCGGAGGTGAACACCGGTCCGTCGCCGCGAACGGTGACGACCTTGACGGAGGGATCGTCTGTCGCGGCTTCGAGCAGTACGTCGATTTCCTTGGTCAGCTGCGAGTTCCAGGCGTTTCGCCGCTCGGCCTGATTGATCACGATGTTCACCACACCGCCGTCGTGCGTGACGTCGATCTGCTCCCAGTCTTTCAAGTCGGCAACCGCCATGTTCGTCTCCCTTTCGTCGTGCTCGTCGCTTCTCATCGCGACGCCGCCTGTTGACCAGCGAGGTAGCCGAAGGTCAGGCCGAGGGTGATCGTGCCGCCCAAACCGCCGTAGAAGCCTTCTGTCGGGCCCGCTGCTGCGTTGCCGGCCGCATACAGGCCAGGGATCGTCTTGCCGTTCACATCGAGTACGCGCCCCCGTCCGTCGGCCTTGGGGCCGCCGATCGTCCCGATCGTGCTCGCTTCGATCTTGACCGCGTAGTACGGCGGTGTGTCAATCGGGCCGAGCGCAGCTGTGCGGGGATTCCGCAGGCACGGGCGCATTACCCACGCGAGGAGAGGCACCAGAACAGCGCGCATCAAGTCCGGTTTACGCGACCGTGCGGTCCACGCGAGCAGCGGCCCGGCGATCGGTCCCACGAGCTTGGCGAGAAGCTGACGGCCCCTGGCCGTTGCCGCGGGGAACAGCGCGTCCGGTGACAGCCGACCGAGGCGAGGGTGGTGGTCTCCGAAGAAGCGGTCGTAGATGGTCTCGCCCCGATGGAACCAGGGATCCCGGCCTCGGTTCGCCTCGGGATTGAAGGCCTCGACGGTCCGAACGAGCTCATCCTCGTCGATATCACAGTGGCGGGCGAGTTCTGGGAGAGTGTCGGCCTGGACCACGTGCGGGCCGATCTCGGCCCAGGGCGGGTTCCCGAAGATACCGTAGTGACGTCGATAGAATTCGTCGAAGATCATCCACACGGACGCGTTCGGCATCGCGTGCGTCGTGGGATCGATCTGGCGCATGATCTTGCCCAGATCGTTGTAGGGCGCCGCCTCGTTGACGAAGCGCTCGCCCTTCCGGTTCACCATGATCGTGTGCGGTAGCCCGCGTTCGCCGAGCACCAGCCGGGCGATCGGGTTGCCGTCCATCTGCTCCCCGGGCACCTGCATGGCCGGCATCCACCACGTTTCGTCGATCGCACCCACCGCGGCGTTGACTGCCTCGGCCATCACGACCGCGGCGCCGTCGTGGCCCTTCGGTGTGACCTGTACGGCGAATTCCGCGCCGAGATACTTGTTTGTCAATTCGTTCGAGGTCTCGAAACCACCACTGGCCAGAATCACGCCCTTCTTGGCGACGACGGCGTGTTCGCGGCCGTCGGCCTCGACGACGAGACCGCTGACACCGTGGTCATCGACGACGAGCCGGGCGGCTCGGGCCTCCACGCGGACCTCGACGCCGTGGCGTAGGCATCCTTCGAGGAAGCCGCCGACCATGGCTCGGCCGGCGATCCAGACGCCTTGGATTCGGTTGAGCAGCCAGAGCGGCAGGGGGTTCTTCGACATGCCGGACTTCTTCGGGGGCCGCACATAGGCGACCGCCTCCCCCAGCAGGTCGGGTGGAAAGGGGCCGGGATACAGGGCTCGGGCGTGCGCTGCGCCTTCGATGTCGGAGTGGTAGTCGGGCCAGATGGCGGGCAACCAGCCGAGGTAGGTGTGCTCTTCGACGAACCGGGCCATCTTCGGCGCGTTCTCGATGAAGGATTCGACGACATCGTGGTCGAGTGTCTTCTCGCGGCCCTCGCCCAGCAGATATTGCCGCGCCATGTCGGCGTTGTCGGGCGTCTTCAGGCGCTTCGACGCAAAGCCGTGATTCGGGACCCAGGTCGCGCCGCCCGAGATCGCGGTGGTACCGCCGAGCAAGGGCTCCGACTCGACCATGAGCACCCGCGCGCCGGCCTGTGCCGCGCTGAGGGCGGCCATCAGACCGGCCGCACCGGAGCCCACGACGATGACGTCGGTCTCCTCGGGCATGCCATACCGTGCGACTGTGCCGACCGAGCCGCGGAACTGCTCCTGCCTCATCTTCGGGACACCTTTCGTGCGGGGCCGGTTAGACGACCAACCCGTAGATTTCGGAAATTCTTTTTCTAACAATCGTTAGCCATGGACTACTGGGGTATCCACAGCCCCCGTGGTCGGACTGTCACCAGGACTCAGACGGTGAGTGGGTTGCCGAGCGCTGTGTGCCACAGCGACGCCGATCCGATGGCCTTGCGCCACCCGTGGATCAGTTTCGGCGGCATCCCTACCGAGAGGACACCGACCAGCCGGTCCCCGCGGCGGTAAGCGACCAGGAAGCGACCTTCGGCGAAGTCACCGTCGACCAACGCCACCTCCTCGTGACCACGGAGGTAGCCGTATGCCTGAACTTTCACGTCGTACTGATCGGACCAGAAGTACGGGATTGGTGCGAATGGCCGTGGTGCGTCGGGGTGAAGCAGATTGCGCGCCGCGGCCACACCTTGTTCCGCGGCGTTGGTCCGGTGTTCGATGCGCATCTCGGTGCCGAACAGCGGGTTGTGCCAGCGTGCGACATCTCCTGCGGCGTAAACCCCGGTCGCTGCCGCGCTGTACTCGTCGCACACGACACCATCGGCCAGGGTCAACCCGCTGCCCTCGAGCCACTCGGTGTTCGGATTGGATCCGATCGCGACGAGCACATCGTCGGCCGGCACCTCGGTGCCGTCCGACAGACGCACCCCCGTCGCGCGGCCGTCGTCACTGAGGACCTCCGTGACGGAAGTAGCAACTCGCACGTCCACTCCGCGTTCCCGGTGCATCTCCCCCAGGACCGCGCCGACCTGATCCCCGAGGACCGGAGCGAGCGGTACCGGCGCCGGTTCGACGAGCGTTACCCTGGCACCGAGTGCGCGACTGGTGGCCGCGACCTCTGTGCCCAGGAATCCCGCGCCCACCACTACCAAGCGGTGGTCCGCCCCCAGCCGTTCCCGCAGCGCGAGAGCGTCATCGAGGCTGCGCATGACGTGCACCCCTGACACGCCGTCGGCGGCCTGCAGCCGGCGGGGGCGCACCCCGGTCGCAATGATCAGCCCGTCGTAGCCGAGTGTGTGGCCGTCCGCGAGTGCGACCGTGTGGGACTCCAAGTTCAGCGCAGTCGCGGCCACGCCCAATCGGAATTGGACGTCGAGTGCGCCGAGGTCGTCCGGTGAGCGCAGTTGGGAGCGCTCGGATGGCCACGCGCCACTAAGGATCTGCTTGGACAACGGCGGGCGGTCATAGGGGTCGTGGAGTTCGTCACCGACCACGGTGACGGATCCGCCGAAGCCCTCCCGCCGGAGGGTCTCGGCGGCGACCAGCCCGGCCGCTGACGCGCCGACCACGACGATCCGGCGCAGTTCTCGCCGGGTCATCACTCCTCCCGGAGTCGGATGGCAGCGGCCGGGCACACCGCCGCCGCCTCTTCGACCGCTGCTCGTTTCTCCGGTGCGGGGTGTTCGTCCAGGATCTCGACGATGCCTGTATCGTCCTGATCGAAGACGTCAGGGGCGATCATCACACATTGGCCCGAGGTCACACACTTCGGAGCATCGACTTCTACACGCATGGTTCTGTTCTTTCCGTGGGCTGACAGTGAGGTCACCAGGTGACCGGAAGTTCGTAGAGGCCGTAGATAAGGGCGTCGTGCTTGAACGGCACCTTGTCGACGGTCGTGGCCAGGCTGAGGGTGGGGATACGCCGGAACAGGGTGCTCCAGACCACTTGGAGTTCGACTCTGGCCAGCGGCTGACCCAGGCACTGGTGTACGCCGAAACCGAACGCGATCTGCCGTCGCGCGTCCCGTTCGATGTCCACCCTGTCCGGGTCGGGAAAGACGTCCGCCTCACGGTTAGCGACGTCGGCGGCGAGAATGATGCCTTCGCCCGCGCGGATTAGATGGCCGTTGAACTCGATGTCCTCTGCGGCCACCCGACGGCGGCCGAAATGCGGGATGGTCAGGTACCGCAGAATTTCCTCTACCGCACCGGCGACCAGCCGCGGGTCGTCGCTGTCGCGCAACAGTGCGAGCTGATCGGGATGCTCGAGCAGCAGCAAGGTTCCGAGCGAGATCATATTCGCGGTGGTCTCGTGCCCCGCAGTGAGCAGCAAGAGACCGAGGTCCGCGGCTTCCCGACGAGTCAACTCCCCGGGTATGACCCGCTGCTGGGCCAGTTCACTGAGCAGATCGTCCGCCGGATCGTCGAGCTTGAGTGCGATCAGCTTGTCGACGAAGCCTCGCAATTCGTCGACGGCTCGAGCGACCTCGGCGGGCGTCGAGTTGCGGTTGACCGTGGTTTCGGTGATGTCCTGGAAGAATTTGTGGTCCTCATGCGGGACACCGAGTAGTTCGCTGATCACCGCTGACGGCAGCGGCAGCGCGAACGCCTCGACCAGGTCCGTAGGCTTCGGGCCGGCCAGCATGTTGTCTATGAGCTGATCGGTGCGCGCTTGGATACCCGGACGCATCGCTTCGACCCGCTTCACGGCGAACGGTGACGTGACCATCCGCCGGATCCGACTTTGGTCCTCCCCATCCATGTTCAGGAAGGTCAGCGAGCGCTGGAAGCGCTCCTTGAAGCCGGCATCCGAATGCGGAAACCCCGGATTCATCGAATTCGCGCTCACCCTCGGATCGCCGAGCAGCGTGCGCACATCGTCATACCGGGTGATCAGCCACGGGGTGCTGCCGTCCCACAACCGAACGCGGGAGATCGGCTGCTCGGCATGCAGCTTCCGCAAGGCGTTCGGCGGGTCGAACGGGCACTCGCCTGATTTCATCATGGGCCACTGAGGCAGATCATCGGTGGCTTCGGTCGTTGGACGTGGCACTGTTTCCGTCATATCGCGTCTCCTTTGACGAGCCGGCGGGGCGGCGCTAGGTTGGATTCTAACAGTTGTTAGTGAATGTGAGAAGGGTAGGACGAATGCTGAACGACGTTGCTTTCCAAGGGAAAGTCGCTCTCGTAACCGGAGGAGCGTCAGGTATCGGGCGAGCCGCCGCCGAGCGCTTCGCCCGCTCCGGGGCGGCCGTAGTTATTGCCGACCTGCAGAAGGAGCAGAGCGAGGCTGCCGTCGGCGAAATCCGGGACGCGGGCGGCAAGGCGGACTACGTTGTCACCGACCTGACCCAGGAGCAGGACACCGAAGATATGGTGTCCTTCTGTGTCGAGCGCTTCGGCGGTCTGGACTGCGCATTCAACTGCGCCGGTGTCACCGGCTCGCCTGCGCCGCTCCATGAGACAGACCTGGCTACCTGGCAGCGCATCGTCGAAATCGACATGACTTCGGTCTTCCTGTCGATGCGCGCGGAGATACGGTACATGGTCGAGCACGGCGGCGGCGCGATCGTGAACGCATCCTCCATCGCCGGCTTGTCGCCCACCTCAGGCTTGGCACCTTATACCGCCGCGAAGCACGGTGTGCTCGGCCTTACGCGCAGCGGCGCGGCCGAATACACGGGCAGCATCCGCGTGAATGCCGTGCTACCCGGCGCTACCGATACCCCCATGATCCGGCGATATCTCGACGACAACCCGACCTTGGCCGGTACCATGCGGGCTCAACCGGGTAGCGGGCAGTTCGCCACACCGGACCGGGTCGCGGCGGCTGCTGTGTGGCTGTGCTCCGACGATGCGGAATGGGTCTCCGGTGTGTCTCTTGCCGTCGACGGCGGCAGACTGATGCACTGAAGCGCCGATTGCCAGCGGAGCAGTAGCCCTCGCTGGTCACGCGACCGGCCGCAGGCACAACTCGACCGCAGGGGAAGCACCGGGCCAATCCCCGCCGGGGTCTGCCGATCGAAGAACTTCGGCGGTGGGCTTCGGGTGCGTCATTTGCGCACTCGGAACCGGGTTTGGCCAGCGGGCAATTCTCCACAACCGTGCCGCTCGCACGCTGTAAAGATCAACGCGGCGGTTTCTCCCAGCCTTGCTGATGTGGCCGGAGCGGAGGGGAAGTCCGTGCGGGCGTGATGCCCAGCCTGTTTCGTCGGTTCGACTTCGGCCTCTCCGGACACACACTGGACCTTCCGGAGTCGCGGTCCGCAGGGTAGCCGAACGAGACCACGCAGAGGTGTCCGATTATCGACCGGCCGCGGACCCGTCACCACTCGGGTCACGAACAAGCCGTGCCGCCACAATCGCAACAACAAACCGAGTCACTCCCTCCTGCCTCGACCACCGACACCGGTCCGCGCTGACCGGCAATCAACGGCCACTGTGGCACTTCGCGTGGATACCGGCGTCGCGCCCGGACAGGTCAGCGCCCTTCCCTGGGGACACGCGGAGGACACACCGTTTCTGTACGGTTTTGGCATCCCCCCGGTATGTACCAGCGGGATCGGTCTACCGGCTGAGCACACTCCAACCCGAGGATGGTGACATTACATCCGAACTGGTACAAGTTGTTTCGACAAACATGAATACTCGCCCACGCTGATCGAACGACGACGACCCCCACATCCGGTCGGATGTGGGGGTCGGAAGACGGACGACCTGAATGCAGCGTGCCTGTCGGCCATGTCCGGATCCGTCAGGCGACTCACCTACTCGACGGCGAGTCTCCCCGCCAGGTCTCCTACCGGCCCTGCCAAACCGGCTGGCGACGCTCAGCGAACGCACGCGCTCCTTCGAGCGCGTCCTCCGATGCAAAAATGCTCTCGACGACCGGAATTTGCAGATCCCAGAAGGTGTTTTCGTCGAGACTCGCACCATCGCGCAGAAACTGTTTTGACGCTATGAGACTGAGCGGCGCGTTGCGTGCGATACGAGCAGCCAGGGTAAGGGCAGCCTCCGCAGCCTTTCCTTCCTCCGCCAGGTGGTCAACAAGCCCAAGCCGGTGTGCTTCCTCACCCTCGATCGGGTCACCAGTCAGAGCGAGAGTCGCCGTGGCGCCGTAAGAGATTCGCCGCGGAAGCCGTATGAGCGCGCCTCCGGCTGCAAAGAGCCCGACACCGATCTCCGGGATCCCCAGCTTGGCGCGCGCGGTGGACACAATGATGTCGCATGTGAGTGCGATCTCGAGGCCGCCTGCCATTGCAAAGCCTTCGACCGCGGCCACGAGCGGCTTGGTGCTGCCGCGCCGCAGGAATCTCGGGAAGTCGTCGACGGAGTTGCCGGACGCGAACTCCTTGAGATCCATCCCGGCGCAGAAGCCAGACCCGGCACCCGTCAGCACTCCGACTCGGAGTCCTTCATCGCCGTCGAGTTCGTCCATGGCCGCGAGAAGCCCCTTGGCCAAATCGACATCGACAGCGTTCCGCATGTCCGGCCGGTTCAGAGTGATGAGCAGAACGCCGTCCTGTTTCTCGGTAATTACCTTGTCCGTCATTGGTCACCTCACCGAGAGGGCATACGCGAGTGGGCGAGACGGTCGATTCACGCGCCTGGCAGGTCGGCCACGCTCTCCGTCTTCGTCCTGCGCGTCATCCGAGTACAGGCGTATCCCGATACCGGACGCGGCGTCGACAATGACTGTCGCTCGTTGATCGATGTGCATATTCAAGTCCTTCTGTATTCGTAGTAGTGCAGGACGGTTGCCTCGGTGGGCCGCCGGACGAGATGCGCCGAGACCGTCGGTTCTTGGATGGCACATTCCATTTCGCCTCGCGCCCGCGCCTGCAGCGACGCCCGCCGAGTTGTCGACGGGATCGCGTTCGGGCAACACTGTCTGCGGCGGCGGGGAGGGACACGGGAGACCGTGGGCGGCCCGTTACCGTCGACTGGGTTTGCCGATTCAGGGGGAGGCGAGAGGTCCTCGCTGACCCGGTAGGTGTCGACCGGATGGGTGGGCTCAGAGCCGGGTCTTGCCTCGTCGGGTCATGGAATCCGACGTGGAGTTGACTAATGTTGGCTCGAAGCGAGCCGCCCGGAGAGGTCGCCGGGGGACGGACACCGCCGATGCCGCCTAGCCCTGGAGTTGTGTGTCCGGCCCATCCCCCGGCAAGTCGTATCGGCATTGTGGCGCTGACTGAATCCGGATTATCGAACTCGTTGATCCGGCCGGGACCGCCTCCTAGTCGACGAGGATGTCCCGCGAAGAGGACGGTCGTTTACTTCAGTAACGTGAGAGCGGCTTCCGGACAGCCGAGCACCGCTGCCTGCGCCTCCTGTTCGAGTTCTGGTGGCACGACGCCGTCACCGATGACCTCACCGTGTCCATAGTCGTCCGAGTCGATCAGCTCGGGTGCGGTCGAATAGCATCGGCCGTGTCCCGCACATCGATCATTAATGCTGAGCCGCATTTCTAGCCCTCCAAATTGTTGCACTGCCCGTTGCGTCCCTATCAGACGATGACCGAGCGGATGACTTCACCGGCCTCCATCGCGGCGAAGGCGTCATTGACCTCTTCGAGGCGAACTGTCTTCGTCACCATGGCCTCGATGTCCAGCCGGCCCGCCTCCACCAGAGAAATCAGCCGCGGCAGGTCTCGAAGGATCTGGGCTGAACCGAAGTTCGAACCCAGCACTGCCTTCTCCTCCACCATCAGCTGCAGGAGCGGAAGGGAGACCTCCGCACCCACCGCGGCGAAGCCCACGAGAACGACGGTGCCGCCCGGCCTGGCCGCATTGAACGCCTGAACCAACGTTTCGGCTCGCCCTACCACCTCGAATGTGTAGTCCGCGCCGCGTCCGCCCGTGGCCATCTTGACAACATCTATCACATCCTCGTTGATTGGATCGATGACGTCGGTTGCCCCGAAACTCTTTGCGGCGTCACGCTTCATCGCCACCGGGTCGACGGCGAAGATGCGTGCGGCGCCTGCGATCTGGGCGCCCTGAATGACCGAGAGACCCACACCGCCGCAGCCGATCACGACCACGCTCGACCCGGGCTGAACCTTTGCGGTGTTGAGCGCTGCGCCGACTCCAGTGGTGACACCGCAGCCGAGCAGAGCGAGGTGGGAGTCCGGAACGTCGGTCTCCACCTTCACCAGACTCGACTTGTGCGCCGTCATGACCTCGGCGAACGTGCCGAGACTGGTCAATGCCGTCACATCCCGCCCGTCGTCGAGCGTTCCTTTCACCGCGGACGCAAGCTCCACGCCCAGTGTGCACAGATTGGTTTGCCCGTTTACGCAGTAGAAGCATCGGCCACACACGGGTGTGAATGCGGCGACGACGTGATCACCGGGTTTGAACCCGTCGACCTCGGGGCCGACCTCGAGCACTCGCCCTGCACCCTCGTGTCCGAGGATCAGCGGCACCGGGAACGGGACTCCGCCGGAGGCAACCATGACGTCGGAGTGGCACACGCCGCTTGCGGTCACCTCGACGCGGATCTCCTGGCTGCCGAGGGGCGGCAAGGTGATGTTCTCGATGATCATCGGTTTGTTGTGTTCGTGAAGTATTGCGGCTCGCACGGCGAGTCCTTCCGTTGGGGAGTGCGCGGGGGTGGGGGCAGCGGGAGACCGTTCTCGGCACGCGCTGTTGGCTACGCCTTTGGTACGTAGATTGCCTGCTGCTCGGTGTATTCGAGCAGGCCTCCCAGTCCATTTTCCAGGCCGATGCCGCTCCATTTCATCCCGCCGAATGGCACGGTCATGGCGAATGCTGCGTGATTGTTGACCCACACGGAGCCGG
The DNA here is from genome assembly GCA_006543605.1 of Rhodococcus sp. WS4. GTDB lineage: Bacteria > Actinomycetota > Actinomycetes > Mycobacteriales > Mycobacteriaceae > Rhodococcus_F. Next base: position 5,013 of record RRBB01000198.1, on the reverse strand, counting down.
CCTCGACGCGTTCGGCCACGCGTTCGGCTCGGTCCAGGTCGGTGCCCCACACCGACCCGGCGAGCCCGTACATGGTGTTGTTCGCGCGGGCCACCGCCTCGTCGATGTCCTCGTAGGGCAGGAGCGGCAGGATCGGCCCGAACTGTTCCTCGCCGACGACCGGCATGTCGTCGGACACCTCGGTCAGGATTGTCGGCTCGACGAAGAAGCCACCGCCGAAATCGGCTTTCTTTCCACCGGCGGCCGGTTTGGCGCCGGCTGTGAGCGCGCTCTCCAGAAGGCCCACGACCCGTTCGTATTGGGGGCGGGTCGACAGCGGACCGAACGCGCGGTCCGGGTCGGCCGACATTCCGGCCGCCATCGTCTCGGCAATGGCGGCGAACGCTTCGACGGCCTCGCCGTACATGTGTTTCGGCACGAACACACGCTTGGGCAGTGCACACGCCTGCCCGGCGTTCAGGAACGCGGTGCCCAGGATGGCGGGTGCCACTCGTGCTAGGTCCGCGTCGTCGAGCACAATGGCGGCGTCGTTGCCGCCGAGCTCGAGGGTCACCCGCTTGAGATCTGCCGCGGCTGATACTGCGACATTCTTGCCGCCGGCGATGGAACCGGTGAAGGTCACCTTCCGGGGGATCGGATGCGCCGTCATGCCGCGGCCGACCGAGTCGCTGCCGCTGATCACATTGAGGACACCCGGTGGAAGCACCTCGTTGGCTATCCGGCCCAGCAGCAGGCTGGACAAGGGGGTGTACGGCGAGGGTTTCAACACGACAGTGTTGCCGGCCCGCAGCGCTGGCGCGATCTTCCACATACCCAGGACGAGCGGGAAGTTCCAGGGTGTGATGGCCGCAACGACGCCGAGCGGGCGATGCACCACGTCGATTCGTTCGTCGGCGTCGTCCTTCATTCGGACGCGAGGTATTTCGACCTCTGCGTAGTACCGGAGCCATGCCGCACAGGTGTCGGGCTCCGTCGCCGCAAGTGCCCTCGGTTTGCCGGTCTCCTTGATTAGCACGTCGATCAGCGCGTCACGCTCACCTTCGATTGCGTTCGCGAACTGTGTCATGGCCGCGCGTCTGGCATCGGCGTCACGCGCCCATGACCCAAACGCGTTTTGCGCCTCGTGCATCGCGTTGTCGAGCTGTTCGGCCGAACACTCGGGGGCGCGATCGAATTCGCGGCCGGTGCTCGGATCGACGACCGGATACGACTCGCTGCTCTCGATGGGCTTGCCGCCGATGATGTGAGGGAGCATAGTGGATTCTCCTATCGGACAGGCCATACAAGCGGCAGGCTCCGCGGACCGCGCGGGAAGTGGCTGAATGCCAACTGGGTGTCGGGCGCCAGCTCGTATTGGGGAATTCGCTTGTGGAACTCCTCCAGCGCGACGGTCAACTCGAGGCGGGCGAGATGTGAACCGAGACAGCGGTGGAACCCGGAGGCGAACGCCACGTGCGGGTTGCGGGCGCGGTGGAAGTCGACCTCGAGCGGGTGGTCGAATGCGTTCGGGTCGAGATTGGCCGAGGCCCAGGAGACGTTGACGAGGGTTCCGGCCTTGATTGTCTCTCCGGACGGAAGTGTGATGTCGGCGACCGGGGTGCGGACGGCGAGCGGGACGGACGTTTCGAACCGCAAGAGTTCCTCGACGGCGTTAGGCCACAGATCCGGATCTTCGAGCAGAAGGGTTCGATGGGTGGGATGCTTAGCGAGGTACGCCAGCGCGTTGCCCAGCATCAGCGATGTCGTATCGAGTCCGGCGAGGATGAGCAGGTAGAGGATCGAATGCAGGTCCTCCCTTTCGATCGCTGAGCCGTCGGGATCGCGGAATCCCACCAGCCAGCCGAGGATGTCCTCACCTGGATCGCCCTTCAAGCGCTCGTCGATTGCCTCGTCGAGATACTTTCGGCATTCGGCCGCCCCTTCCGCCATCCTCGCCATGTTCTCGTCCATGGGCAGTTCGGGGTCCGGATGCAGCTGCAAGTCCACGAAGTCGACGAACTTGGGCAGATCCTCCTGCGGCAGTCCCAAAATTGAGAGGAACATCGCGGCGGGCAGCGGCGCACACCACTCCGCGAACACGTCCGCCTCCCCACGAGAGGAGAAGGTGTCGAGCAACTCGACGGACCGCGCCCGGATGCGCGGCTCGAGTATCGCCATCCGCTTCGCGGTGAAGAGAGGGTTGAGGCGCCTGCGCCAGATGAGGTGCTCCTCACCGTCGAGATCGAGCGGGATGCGCGCCTTCTGGGAACCGAGCTTCGCGCCGTCAGCACCGTTGCCAAGCACGTCTCGGCTCTGATTCAGATAGCGGATGTCCTCGAATCGCGTGATCGTGACCGAGCCGTCCGGATTGTGGGCGACCGGGCAGCGTTGCTGAAACTCGGCGTAGGCCGGTTGCGGTGCCGGTCCTCTCATGGCCGGAGCGACAACATCGTCGAAGAATCCGGGGTTGAAAAAAGTGTCTTCCTGTTCCATTGCGACCTCATTGTCCTCTTGGCTTGAGTGACCGCAGCCAATTTCCTGCCACTTGTTAGAAAACGTAGCAGCCGAGTGCACGTGATACAAGCCACATTTTGAATGCTTCTGTTGTGCCATTGACTGACGGGCAAGACCGCGGATTGGTCCGTGCGGTGAATGTCGTCGGTGCTGCAGCGCGGCGTGTTCCGGCGGATTCCGCCCGGAGGCCAAGACTGCTTCCGACTCCTCTCCATAGACGCGGCCTCGGTACGGCACTCCGGAAGCACCACATACCTTCTCGCGTCGTCCCACACGATACCGACAGCCGAACCGCTGCCTCGTGCGCTACATCTGCGCTATCGCGGTCAGCTGGCGCTTTCCTCGAGCTGCGCCGGAGGAGCGGCCACCTGCGCAGCTCTGGCGGCCTCCACACCGATGGCTCCCGAGAACGTCGCCATAACCACGATGCCCAGAATCCCCGCCCCGATCACGATGAAGGCCGGAGAGAGAGGGTTGCCGGTTCCCGCGGTAAGCAGCCCCGCGAAGTACGGCCCGAATCCTCCGATCAGGATGCCACCAACGTTGAAGCCCACCGATGTCCCCGTGTATCGAACTCGACCGGGAAACGCGTGCACGATGGTCGCGAACGTCGGCGCCTGACTGACATTGTTCACGAAGGCGAAGACCAGGTATGCCAGTGCTGTCACGACGAACCCACCCCCGGCGCCCATTACCGCCATGACCGGATAGGCGAGCACCAGGCACGACGCATAACAGGCGATCGCGACCCGGCGAGTGCCGAACCGGTCGGTGGCCCACCCGCCGACCAGATACCCGGGCAGTGCGCACAGCAGAACCAGCGCGGAGAGCCAGTAGACCGTGCTCTTGGGGAGCCCGACCTCGGCGATCAGGTAGATGTTGAGATAGCTGGTGACCAAGAAGGCCGACGCGTTAACCGTGATCGACAGCACCGTCGTGCGCAGTACCGCAGACCTGTGCTCTCGCAGCACCTTTCCCAACGGAAACCGCACGATCCGACCACGGTCGGCCATCGTCTGGAACTCCGGGGTGTCCTCCAGTCGGGCCCGCATCACCAGCGCGAGGACGATCAGTGGGAGCGAGATCAGGAACGGGATGCGCCACCCCCAGGCTGCCATCTGCTCGGCAGGTAGAAGCAGGCTCACGACGCCGACCACGACCGGCGCCAATGCGGCGCCGGCACCGCCGCCCATCGGGGAAAGCGAGATGAAGAAACCGCGCCGACTTACCTGCGAGGATTCCGCGACGTACGTGGAGGCTCCCATCAGCTCGCCGCCCGCGGAGAATCCCTGGACGCATCGAGCGAAGACCAGCAGGATCGGGCCTAAAACACCTGCCTGTGCATAGGTGGGGATCAGGCCGAGCAGGCAGGTCGCGGCGCCCATGCCCACGACGGTGAGCATCAACGCATCTTTACGCCCGCGACGGTCGCCGAACCATCCGAAGAACACCGCACCCAGGGGTCGAGCGAGGTAACCGGCACCGTAGGCGGCGAGGATTGCCAGCAGTGACGTGGTCGGGTTGGCGCTGGGGAAGAACAGCGGTCCGATCGTCGTCGCCAAGAATGCATAGACGAGGAAGTCGTAGTACTCGATCACCGAGCCCACGAACCCCGCGCGCGCGGCGCGGCGTTGCGTGGCAGGATCGTGTGTGAAGGGTTTGGTTGACGCTTCGGTCATGACGTTCTCCGGAGGGGTCGTGTACCACGGGAGGTGTTGCGATGCTCAGGGATTGAGCTACGCGAGGGAAGTGTGGCGGGCGAGGATTGACGAACGATTGGTGAATGGTGTTCGGGCGAACCGGCAAGCGTCCACGCGGTCCGGGGTTTTCGATGCCGGACGTCCGAGGGATGGCAACGGAGGCGCGAGTTCGACAGGTACCGAGCGACGTCGACACTGCATGCCGTGTTCGCCCGCCGACATCAGCCCGTCGCACCTTGGAGTCGCCACTTCTCGACGTTGATATTCGCGTAAATTGTAGGGAAAGAGCCACTTTGAGGAGTTCGACATTAGCCAAGACCGGCAGTGCGCGTTCGAGGCGCGGATCGTCCCGACCGGGTATGCATGTGAGCATCGCCCACGGGTAGGGTCACGTCTGCGATCGGGAACTGCGAGTCCAAAGTCGGTTACCTGGTCGCAAGCATTGCGACGGGAAGCGCAGGATCGTGCTTACTCGGCATGGGATTGAAGGGATGTCTTACCGTTCCACTGCACCCTCGCATTCGTTCGCGGAAAGCCCCGTGTTCTGTCGATCGTTAGAAAACGATAGCAGACGAACGTGGCGCGCGCCACAGTCCGCGTTGACTCTCCAAGAATGCGCGCGTAGCCACCGTCGTTCAACCGAGAATGCGCGCGTGCGGTGCGCCCTCGGGCCGTGAATGCGGTGTCGGTTAGTACTACAGGGCTAATGCCTGGATCTTGAGTCGGCGTCTGAAGTGGTGTCTGCGGGCATCGGCTTGGTGCTCGCGTCGGAAGCATGACCAGTGCAGTGCGTGCTCGATCGCGTCTTTGGCCAATTGGC
>RRBB01000197.1:0-19627 GCA_006543605.1 Rhodococcus sp. WS4 | reverse complement strand
CGACCGGTTTCGTCAAGCTGATCGCCGACAAGAAGTACGGCGAACTGCTCGGCGGGCACCTCATCGGACCCGACGTCTCCGAGCTGCTGCCCGAGCTGACCCTGGCGCAGAAGTGGGACCTCACCGTCAACGAGCTGGCCCGCAACGTACACACGCACCCGACGCTCAGCGAAGCCCTGCAGGAGGCCATCCACGGTCTCGCCGGGCACATGATCAACTTCTGACCCGAACACCGAAAGGGCCCGCACAGTCTCTGTGCGGGCCCTTTTCGTCTCTCACCGGGTTGCTTCCGCGATCCGATGGCGAAGTGTCCGTTCCGGTGGCATCGTGGGGAAGATGACCATGCCGGACAGCACGCCAGAAGGATCCGAGGGCGAGTACAGCCTGGACGAAGAGGACCAGTTGCAGCCGGAGGACACGTTGGTCGACAGAGGTGTGGACGACGTTCTCGACGAGGGGTATTCGCCGCCGGAGAAGCCGCTCGGGCTCGACGCGTTCGGAACGACGGCGGCCGAGCAGCGCGAAGGGGAGACCCTCGATCAGCGGCTCGCGGAGGAAGAACCGGACCCGGCATTCGAGGAGGACGACAACGCGGAGATCCTCGACGACAACGAGGTCGGACGGCAGCGGTCGGGCCGGCTACTCGCCGAGGACGCGGGTGCGGGGGCGGACGAGGAGAAGGACCTCGTGGCTTCCGACATCGGGATCGACGGGGGAGCGGCGTCGGCCGAGGAGGCCGCGGTCCACATCGTCGACGAAGAGTCCGATCTCGACGAACTCAGCTGACGCCGCGACCGGCGTCGTATTTCTCCTGCGCCGCCAGGACGTCGGGGACGCGCGATTCGACCAGTTCGATCAGGCCGATGAGGCGTGAACCGACCTCGGCGCCGAGCGGTGTGAGGCTGTATTCGACCTTCGGTGGAATGGCCTCGAGCACTTCGCGAACCACGAGGCCGTCTCGTTCGAGTGCTTGCAGTGTCTGCGACAGCATGCGCTCGCTGACGCCGTCGACGCGTCGGCGGAGTGCGCTGAATCGGTAGTTTCCCTCGGTCAGCGCCGCGAGCGCGAGTACACCCCAGCGGCCGGTGACGGTCTGCAGCGTCTCCCGCGACGCGCAGTCGCGTGCGAAGACGTCTGCTTCGAGGGTGCGGTCTTCGCTTTCCTGTGCTGGGGGCGCGGGCTCGGACATGCCTCCAGCCTACCGCACGCGGAAGAAGTACTTACTCGAACAGTTGCACTTACGAAAAATTAGTGCATGATGGAAAGTGAGCTTGAATCGTCAACTCGCACCACTACCCGCTAGGAGTTCGTCATGACTATCGCCGTCACAGGAGCAACCGGACACCTCGGTCGTCTCGTCGTCGAGGCGCTGCTCGACAAGGGCACACCCGCCGCCGACATCGTTGCCGTGGTCCGCACCCCGGCCAAGGCCGCGGACCTCGCCGACAAGGGCGTCGACGTCCGGCAGGCGGAGTACGGCGATCGCGCCGCGCTGGAGAAGGCCCTCGCCGGTGTCGGCAAACTGCTGCTCGTCTCGGGGAGCGACCTCGGGCAGCGGATTGCCCAGCACAGCAACGTGATCGACGCCGCGAAGGCTGCCGGGGTCGGATTCATCGCCTACACCAGTGTCCTCGACGCACAGAACACCCCGCTCGGACTGGCCGTGGAACACCGTGGCACCGAGGACCGGCTGGCGGAGTCCGGAATCGACTTCACCCTGCTCCGCAACGGCTGGTACTGGGAGAACTACCTCGGCAGCATTCCCGCCGCGCGTGAGACCGGGGCACTGTTCGGCAGCGCAGGCACGGGTGTCGTCGCGGCAGCCGCGCGGAAGGACTACGCGGACGCGGCCGCCGCGGTGCTGCTCGCCGACGGACAGGCCGGCAAGGTGTACGAACTCGGCGGCGACGAGCGCCTGACATACAGCGAACTGGCCGAGGTCATTTCCGCCGTCCTCGGAAAGCCGGTGTCGTACAAGGACCTTCCGCAGGCGGAGTACGCCGCGGTACTCGAGGGCGCCGGGCTGCCCGCGCCGGTCGCGAACATGCTCGCCGATTCCGATGCAGGAGTGGCCGTCGGCGCCCTCGACACCGAGAGCGGCGACCTGCAGAGGCTGATCGGCCGCAACTCGACCCCGGCCGCCACCGCCCTCGCCCTGTGAGTACTTGTTAACCGCCCGCGGTTAACAAGTACTCACAGGCCGCGAAGCGGCACGGTAGGCGACCCAACTCCCGAACTCGGTGATGTCGGTGGCTCCGTCGACCGCGTCGTGGGTGCAGCTGAAGCCGACCACGGCGCGGCCGTCGGACAATTCGACGCTCGTCAGCGCCATCGGGGCGGGCAGCGCGGCGAGGAAGTTGCCCAGCCCGGCGGGTGACACCCGGAACAGTTCGCCGACGATCTCGGATCCCAAGCCGGGACCGCGGCGGACGAGGCCGGGTTTGGGCGGTGTCGTGGCGAGTGCGGTGAGCCGGTACGCGTCCGTGGTGGTGACGGTGTCGACGAACCGTGCACCGATGTCCTCGAGCTGGAAATGCAGGGGCTGCCCGCGCAGGTGGGCTCCGAACACGGCCAGTTCGACACCGTCCTCGACGAGGGTGGGCGCGGGCACGCCGACGAGTCGGGCCGCCAGATCCACGGCCACCTGATCCGCGAACGCCGGCACCACGAACATGACGCCGAACGGGTCGCTGGCGGCGGTCGGGGTGCCGGGGACCGCGACGGCCGCCATGTCGAGCAGGTTGCAGAAGTTCGTGTACGTGCCCATCCGCCGGTTGATGTCGATCGGATCCGCCTGCACGGCAGCGATGGTCGGGTGTTCGGTGGTGGTGGGCAGCAGGAGGCCGTTGAAGCCGGCCAGGAGTTCCCGTGTCGCCGCCTTGACGCGGGTGAGGGTGTCGAGGTCGGCGGCGAACTCGTGGCCCGCCGGTGTCCTCGCCGACTCGACGATGGCGGTGACCACGGGATCGGCGCCTGCCGGTGCCGTGTCGAGGAACTGCCCGACCGCGGTGTACCGCTCGGCGACGACGGCGCCGTCGTACAGCAACCGCGCCGCGTCGAGCAGCGGGGAGATGTCGACCCGTTCGACGGAGAACCCCCGGTCCGTCGCCGACGCCACCGTGGCGTCGAACGCCGCCCGGTACTCCGGGGTCAGCACGGACAGGTTCTGTTCGGAGGGAATCGCGACGCGCGCTCGTGCGGGCGCGGCGAGGCTGACGTCGGAGGGCCACGCGCGGCTTCGGGGGTCCGCGGCAGCCGGGCCCGTCATGATGCGGGCCGCGGTCACGGCGGTGTCGAGTCCGGTGGCGAAGACGGTGACACAGTCGTAGTCGACGCAGGCGGGGACCACACCGTCGGCGGGAATGACGCCGAGCGTGGCCTTGATGCCGACGAGGCCGTTGAATGCTGCCGGAACGCGTCCGGAACCCGCTGTGTCGGTTCCGATTCCGATGTCGGCGATGCCGAGTGCGACGGCGACCGCCGAACCCGAACTGGATCCGCCCGACACCCGTTCGGGATCCCACGAGCACCGAACGGCGCCGTACGGGCTGCGCGTCCCGACCAGTCCGGTCGCGAACTGGTCGAGGTTCGTCTTCCCCAGCACCACAGCACCCTGTTCGACCAGGCGGCGCACGGCGGTCGCGGTGACGTCGGGGAGGTAGGCGAACTCGGGGCAGGCGGCCGACGTCGGCAGTCCCGCGACGTCGATGTTGTCCTTGACCGCCACCACCTTCCCGGCCAGGGGGAGGTGCTCGCCGGCGTCGAGACGGGCCTGCACGGCAACGGCATCCGCGTGCACGTCCTCGGCGGGCCGCAGGGTGATCCACACCTCGGGACGGTCGACCTCGGCGATGCGCCGGTAGGCGTCCTCGACGCGGGCAGTGGGCGACAGGGTGGTCTGTCCGTGGTTAACGGCATCGACAGTCATCAGTTTTCTGCTCCAATCACGACGAGAGGGGTGCCCGGTTCGACGATCGCGCCCGGTGACACGAGGACTTCGAGGACCGTTCCGGAGGACGGGAACGCGACCGGCATCTCGAGTTTCATCGCCTCGAGCACCACCGCGTTCTGTCCCGGTTCGATGCGCTGCCCGGCTTCGACTTCGACGCGCCACACGCTCCCGACCATGGGGGCCTCGACGACGACCGCTCCGGGCGGAAGTTCGCCCCGCGCGGACGGTTCGGGGGTGGGTGCCTGTTCGACGCGGTCGAATTCGCCCGACGCATGCCACGCCGACTTCTCGGCCTCGAAGGCCGCGGACTGGCGGGCGTCGAACTCCGCGATGGATCGCGCGTTGTCCTGCAGGAACTTCAAGTGGTCGGCGAACGCGAACGTGCCTTCGGAGATCTCCGCGTCGAACCGTCCGGCCGTGGCCTGCTCGCGGTACTCGCGCAATTGGTCCGGGGTGACGGGCTCCCACACGATGCGGTCGAAGAACCGGAACATCCAGGGTTTGCCCTCGTCGAACGGGCGGTGCTGCCGGTATCCGGACCAGATCGGAACGGTGCGGCCGATCAGTTGATACCCGCCCGGCGACTCCATGCCGTAGACGCACAGGTACTTGCCGCCGATCCCGACGGCGTCGGACGGCGTCCAGGTGCGCGCCGGGTTGTATTTGGTGGTGACCAGGCGGTGTCGCGGGTCGAGTGGCACGGCCAGGGGCGCGCCGAGGTAGACGTCGCCGAGCCCGAGCACCAGGTATTCGGCCTCGAACACGGTGTTCCGGACGTCGTCGACGCTGTCCAATCCGTTGATGCGCCGGATGAACTCGGTGTTCGACGGCAGCCACGGCGCGTCGGCGCGGACACCGCTGCGGTAGCGGTCGATGGCCTCCGCGATGGACGGGTCGTCGAACGACAGCGGCAACCGGACCGTGCGGCTCGGGACCACCAGATCGTGCGTCGCGGGCAGCAGTTCCTCGATGTCCTGGAGGATGTCCAGCAGCCGGCCGGCCGGAAGTTCATCGGCGTCGAAGTGCAGGTGCAGGGAGCGCACCCCCGGAGTGATGTCGATGATGCCGGGAACGCGGCGTCGGACCAGCGCCTCGGACAGTGCGTGGACGCGCATGCGGAGCCCGAGGTCGAGTTCCCGGTCGCCGTATTCGACGAGGATGTTGTCGTCGCCGCCGCGCAGGTATACGACCTCCGGTCGGTCCAGTACGGGCGGGATCCGGCGGAGGACCCCGCCGTCGGGCACCGTCGACCGGGTGCCCGCGGGCGGAACATCCAGTCGTCGAAACGAATCCGACGCCCGCAGCGAGCGCGCGCCGTCGTCGGAGACCGGGAGGAAACGTACCCGGTCGCCGGGGCGGATCTGCCCGAGTTTCCACCGGTGAGCCGTGACCACGGTGAGCGGGCAGGCGAAGCCGCCGAGGCTCGGGCCGTCGGGCCCGAGCAGAATCGGGGTGTCGCCGGAGACGTTGAGGGCGCCGACGCTGTACGGGTTGTCGTGCAGGTTCGACGGATGCAGCCCGGCGTCGCCGCCGTCGGTCCGGGACCAGACCGGCTTGGGTCCGTCGAGCCGCAGCCCGGTGCGGTTGGCGTGCGTCTGGACCTTCCAGGTGGTGTCGTAGAACTGCGCCATGTCGGATTCGGTGAAGTAGGTGGGCGCCGGTTGCGGCCCTTCGGTGACGGCGAGATGCCACTCGTGCCCGAACTCGGGACGCGAAGTCACGGGGACGAGTTGCGGCGCACCGAGTCCCGCCGTGTTCTCGAACAGCGAGTCGTCGAAGAGTCCCAGCACGTCACCGGTGGCGACGGCCTTGCCGGTGATGCCGCCGAACCCGCCGAGCGTGAATGTGGATGCGCTGCCGTGATACAGCGGAGCGTCGATGCCGCCGCGGAACGCGACGTACGTGCGCAGCCCCGTGTCGGTCGGGGTGCCGACGTCGAGAACCGAGCCTGCCGGCGCTTCGACGGGTTCCCAGAGGGGGATCGGTTCGCCGTCGAGGGTGACCGGGGTGTCGGCGCCGCCGACGCAGACCACGGTGGCGTCCGAGAACACGAGCCGCGGGCCGTGCAGGGTGCATTCGAGCCCCGGTGCGCCGACCGGATTGCCGACGGCGGTATTGACGAGCTGGAACGACAGGTCGTCCATCGGCCCCGACGGCGGAATTCCGACCTCCCACAGACCGATTCGGCCCGGATGGTCCTGGACGGTGGTCATGGTGCCTGCGCGGAGCACGTCGACGCGGCGGCCGGTGGGTCGCAGATCGGCCAGCGACCGCGTGGTGTGCGTGGCGTTCCGGACACTGTCGGCGACGCAGATCCGCCGCAGTTGCGGCAGGTTGGTCTGGACCCCGTAGATGTGCGTGTCCGCGAGCGCCTCGGCGAGCGCGGCGAACGCCGCCTTGCGCCGGTTCCCGCGTGTGATCACCTTCGCGAGCATCGGGTCGTAGTAGGCGCTCACCTCGGTGCCCGTGTCGACCCACGTCTCCACCCGGGTGTGAGCCGGGAACTCGACGCCCGTCAGTCGTCCTGCGCTGGGGCGGTAGTCGTGGCCGGGGTCTTCGGCGTAGATGCGGGCCTCCACGGCGGTTCCCGTGATCTCGGGTCCGGAGTCGGGCAACCCGTCGAGCATGGAACTGTCGCCGCGGGCGAGCCGCAGCATCCACTCGACGAGGTCGATTCCGGTGACCTCCTCGGTCACCGGGTGCTCGACCTGCAGTCGCGTGTTCATCTCGAGGAACGACGCCTCACCGCGATCCACGTCGTAGACGAACTCGACGGTTCCGGCCGACCGGTAGTTCACCGAGGACGCAAGACTGCGCGACGAGTTCAGGAGCCTGTCGACCAGTTCGTCGGATAGCCCGGGCGCCGGGGCTTCCTCGACCACCTTCTGGTTGCGGCGCTGCAGTGAGCAGTCGCGGGTACCGAGGCTGAGCGTGCGGCCGAGCCCGTCGCCGAACACCTGCACCTCGATGTGCCGGGCCCGGGCCACGAACCGTTCCAGGAACACCCCGGACGAGGAGAAGTTGGCCTGGGCGAGGCGCTGCACGCGGTCGTACGCTTCGCGGAGTTCCGCGGCGTCGAAACAGGCCTGCATGCCGATGCCGCCGCCACCACCGACTGCCTTGATCATCACCGGGTAGCCGATGTCGGAGGCCGCGGACAGCGCGGTGTCGGCGGAGTCGAGGAGGCCGCTGCCCGCGACGAGCGGTACCCCGACGGCGCGGGCGGCCTCGCGGGCCGTGTGCTTGTTCCCGAACGCGCGCAACTGTTCGGGGGTGGGGCCGACGAACGCGATGCCGGCGGATTCCGCCGCCGCGGCGAACGCGTCGTTCTCCGAGAGGAAGCCGTAGCCGGGATGAATCGCGCCCGCGCCCGTCGCCAGCGCGGCCTCCACGACGGCGTCGGCCCGCAGGTACGACTCGTGGGCGGGAGCCGGGCCCAGCCGGACGGCGACGTCGGCCATCTCGACGTGTGCGGCGGCGGCATCGGCGTCGGAGTACACCGCGACCGTCTTCAGTCCGAGGAGATGCGCGGTTCGCATGATGCGGCAGGCGATTTCGCCCCGGTTCGCGACGAGCAGGGTGTCGAAGGAGTACTCGATCGGCGGCGTATTCATCCCTGTGGACATGGTTGTATACGCTAAGGACGGGGTGTTTCACCGAGATTTCTCGAGGTAAAGCGTGGGTTAGTAAGACCTCTCACGGCACGCGCGAATCGGGCTCACGGCGTCGAGGGCTGCACCGGGGGTACGAACTCGAAGGTCGTGCCGAGAAGCCACACCAGGAGCAGGACCACCGGCAGGTGGAACATGAACTGCAGGAACGTGAATCCCACCAGATCGCGCGCCCTGAGCCCCAGCACCGCGAGCAGGGGCAGCATGAAGAACGGGTTGATCAGGTTCGGCAGCGCCTCGGCCACGTTGTACACCTGGACCGTCCAGCCCAGGTTCATCCCGACGTCGGTGGCCGACTGCATGACATACGGCGCCTCGACCAGCCATTTTCCGCCGCCGGACGGCACGAAGAGGCCCAGCACGACGGTGTAGAGGGCGATGACGACGGTGAAGGCGCCGCCGCTGCCGATATTGGTGAAGAACTCCGCGAGGTGCTCCGAGATGGTGAGGCCGTTCCTGCCCTCGGCCTTGGTGAGGATCGCGGCCATTGCGGCGTACAGCGGAAACTGGACCAGGATCCCGGCCGTGGCCGGGACGGCCAGAGCGACGGCTTGCAGGAATTTGCGCGGCGTTCCGTGCAGCACCAGCCCCAGCATGAGAAAGACCAGCAGGTACGCATTCAGGCTACTGACGACGGTGAGCAGGGGTTTGGTCACGAGTTGGGAGATGAGCCATCCCAACGTCATCAGACCGGCCAGCGCCGGCAGGATCCAGCTGTACTCGAGCCACTCGCCCGGTCGTGATCGGGGTGGCACCTCCTTCGGCCGGTCGTCCAGATCGACCTCCAGGTCCTGGGCGGTGGTGACGGCGGTGCCCCGCGGCGCCGAGAAGTGGGCGATCACCACGGTCAGGGCGATGATGATGGCGCACATGAGCAGCGACTGCCAGGTGAAGATCGTGGTTCCGAAGTCGAGGACTCCGGTGATCTCCAGCAGAGCCGGAGGCAGGGACGCGGCAGTGGCCTGGAGTTGGGCGGCGGAGGACGACATGCCGAGCGCCCAGACCGCGCCCAGACCCATGAAGGCGGCTGCGCCCAGTGCGCGGTAGTCCACCCGCAGGTCGGATCGGCGTGCGATCGCCCGGGCCAGCAGCCCGCCGAACACGAGGCTCAGTCCCCAGTTCAGGAACGAGACCGACATGGACAGGAAGGCAACGAAACTGACTGCGCTGCGCGCCGTGTGAGGCACCGTGGCCAGGCGATCGATCAGCCGGGCGACCGGCGGGGACGTGGCGACGACGTATCCGGTGAGCACCACCATCGCCATCTGCAGGGTGAACGCGGTCAGATCCCAGAAACCGTCGCCGAAAGCGTCCACCACCGTCTGCGGGGACGAACCGTTGGCCAGTGCGGCCACCGCAACGACGAAGACACCGACGAGGGCGAAGACGTACGCGTCCGGAAACCATTTCTCCGTCCACCCGGCCAGCGACTGCGCAACCCGCGCCAGCCCCTTCTCGGAACGGACTTCTTCGGTGGCGGATGTCATGCGGCCGTTCCTCTTCTCTACGCGATGTGAGACCTACGAATAGTCGCGTTCGATCCTCAGAGTGCCGATGGTGGTGGCCAGGGCGTCGTACTGGGTCACCAGAAAACAGAATTCGATCATCCGGGTGTCGTCGAAGTACGCGCCGAGCGCCGACCACGTGGCGTCGTCGAGATTGTCGGTGGTGACGAGTTGGTCGACGGCCCTGAGGATGGCGCGGCGGCGCGCGTCCCAGCCCTCCGCGTCGGGACCCTCCAGTACCTGTTCGAGCAGCGCCGGGGTGACGCCCGCCCGGCGTCCGAGGCGCACGTGGTGATCCATCTCGTAGCCGCACTTCCGCAGGTGCGCCACTCGGAGGATGATCAGTTCGGTCTCGTGCCGGGAGATCTTCCCGCCCGGCATCAGCTTGCCGGAGTAGCGCAACCACGCACGGAAGAGGCCCTTCGCGCGGCCCACCGTGCTGAACAGATGCGCGTCCGGCACGCCGGCGACACGGGAGATGATTCGCCACAGCACCCAGTTGACGGGGCCGAGTTCCTTCAGACGTCCGGGTGGAATGCGTGCGGTCACGCCGCCCCCTCTCCTTCTACTCGCCCCCTCGCAGGAACGGTTGCGTGCGCGCGTAGTTCGATCGAACGGGTCATCTCCGTGGCCCGAAGTGCGAGCATACGCATTGAATCCGACCCGGGTACCCGAGACGGCGCGTAAATCCGATTCTTCCGCCCGGCGATTCCCCGCTCGAGGGCGTCGACCGCCACCGTGATCGACGAGGTCCGCGCCAGTGCGCTGCCGCGGGGTGGCGGAACCGCGACGCCGTCGAAACCGATGAGCGTCCGGTCCGTGTCGATCTCGCCGAGCCGGGCGATGCCCACTCGTGTCCCCAGCGGTTTCATCTCCTCCCGCAGGGCCTCGCCGAGTTCCTCCGCGCCGCCTCGCGTGGCAGCATGGACACCGCGCAGCGGGTTGAATGCCGTCGACGACGCCACGACCAGCGCGTACCCGTTTCGGTGCCCGATGTACGGTCCCGCTGCCCGCAGCGTGTGGTACGTGCCCATCACGTTGACCTCGATGGCGTACCGCATCACGTCCGGATCCCCCTCGACGATCTGCGCCGGCGGCGTCACGCCCGCGTTCGCGACGACGACGTCGAGGCCGCCGAGCCGGTCGGCGAGGTAGTCGAACGAGTCCTCGACTGCTTTCCGGTCGCGGGTGTCGCACCGACGCCACGGGGCCCGGCCGCAGGCGGTGGCCGTCTGCTCGAGGAGTTCGGGTTCGAGGCCGAGCAACCCGACACGGGCGCCCCGCTCGTGAAGTCGTCTGGCGAGTCCGGCGCCGATACCCCGGGCTGCGCCGGTGATCAGGACGCGGCGTCCGACCAGATTCTCTTCGAGAGTGCGTGACATGAAGCGAGTTCCCAACCTGTGTTACCGAGCGGTAGCAAGACGCTAGCACCCGCTCGGGTCATCGGTGGGAAAACTGTCCCATCGAGTTGGACAACTGTCTCAGTCGCGGATCGCCCAGGCCATCCGTGCGAGGGAAAGTGCCTGTTCAGCGCGGTCGATCACCACTTCACGCGACTCGCTGATGTGCGCGAGCAGCGTGTCGTACGCGGTATCGAGCTTGCCGTCGAGTGCGAACTCGGCCACCGAGATGTGCTCGTCGATAGTGGCGCACATGCGGTCGGGGGTGAGGTAGTCGAACATCCGCACCGGCCGTACCTTCGCGTTCACGTTGACGAGCGCATCGGACAACGCCCGGTTGCCGGCCGACCGCAGCAGCACCGTGTGGAACTGCTCGTCGAGCGCCACGAACCCGGCGTCCGGCTCGGGATTCTCCTTCCGCAGCGCGTACCACCGGTCGAGCTCCGGTCCCAGAACGTCCGGATCGTGCGACAGCGACTCGTCGGCGCGGACCCGGGCGATTCCCTGGAGCTCGAGCGTGATGCGCAGTTCGTACAGTCCGGCCAGCTCCTCGATGCGAGGGCGGTACGGAAACAACCCGCCCACGTCACGCTGGACGAGCCCGTCCGCGAGGAGCCGGGCCAGGGCCTCCCGCACCGGCGTCCGCGACACCCCGTACGCGTCGGCGAGACGCTCCTCGCCGAGCCGCTGACCCGGTGGGATCCGGCCGCTCATCAGGTCGGTGCGCAGCGACAGATACACGTGATCGCTGAGGGAGCCGGCCGGTTCTCGGCGTGCCATCAGATCGCCATCGCCGCGCGGACGTCGGAGACCGCGGTGCCGACGTCGGAACCGGGTGCGGCACCGCCGGCGCCGGAGGACGTGACCCGGCCGGACTCGAGGACGTAATAGCTCTCGGCCGATTCGAGTGCGAACCCGATGTGCTGTTCCACCAACAGGACTCCGAGCCCGCCGCGGCGGGTGAGTTCCATGATGGTGCGCTCGATCTCCGCGACGACGGACGGCTGGATGCCCTCGGTCGGTTCGTCGAGGATCAGCATCTTCGGTTCCGTGATCAGCGCCCGCGCGATGGCGAGTTGCTGACGTTGCCCGCCGGAGAGGAGACCGGCGCGCCGGTCGAGCAGCCCGCGCAGCGCCGGAAACAGATCCAGTGCCTCGCCGACGAGTTCCTTTCCGCGCCTGCGACCGTCGGCCACCACCTGCAGGTTCTCCGCGGTGGTCAACTGGCCGAACGACTGCTGGCCCTGCGGAACGTACGCGAGTCCGCGGGCGACCCGGGCGCTGGGACGCAGCGCCGTGACGTCCTCGCCGTCGAACAGCACGCGCCCGGAATTGACCTTGATCAACCCGACCGCGGCCCGGAGCAGCGTGGTCTTGCCCGCGCCGTTGTGTCCCATCACCGCGGCCACGCCGTCCGACGGCACCGTCAGCGAGACTCCGTGGATCACCTCGGTTCGGCCGTACCCGGCCCGGATGTCGTCAAGCTCGAGCATTGCTGTCCTCCTTCGAAACCTCGGGCTGCAACTCGGGGGCGGCACCGGCCGCCGCGGTCCCGAGGTACACCTCCTGCACACGTGGATCGGCCTGCACCTGCTCCACGGTTCCCTCGCTCAGCACCTTTCCGGCGTGCAGCACGGTCACCGACGTCGCGAACGCGCGCATGAAGTCCATGTCGTGCTCGACCACCACGACGGTCCGCTCACCGCCGATGCGGCGCAGCAGGTTTCCCGTCTCGTCGCGTTCCTCGTGGCTCATGCCGGCCACCGGCTCGTCGAGGAGCAGGACGGAACAGTTCTGCACCAGCAGCATTCCGATCTCGAGCCACTGCTTCTGCCCGTGCGCCAGGATGCCCGCCGGAGTGTCGCGGAGCATGCCGAGTCCCGTGACGTCGAGCGCCTCCTCGATGGCGGGGAGCACCGTCTTGCGGCGGCGCAGCAGCGTGAGCGCCGAGCGGCCCGAACCCGCGGCGATGTCGAGGTTCTGGAGCACCGTCAACTCCTCGAACACGCTCGCGGTCTGGAACGTGCGGCCCACGCCGAGCCGGGCGATGCGGTGAACCTTCTTGCCGATCAACTCGACACCGGACTTGGTGACCGACCCCGTCGCCGGAACGAGACCGGTGATGGCGTCGACGAGGGTGGTCTTGCCTGCGCCGTTCGGACCGATGAGGAACCGCAGATCACCCTGCATCAGGGTGAGGTCGACGCCGTCGACCGCCTTGAACCCGTCGAAGCTGACCTGCAGGTCCCGCACCTCGAGGTACTCGCTGGACATTCCGGCGTTACCGCCGAGCACCGGCTCCTTGGATGCGGTGGGAATCGTCATCTCGCCATCTCCATTCGTTCCGTCGCCTCGGTCTCGTCCTCCGGCCCGGGCGGTGCCGGTTGCTCGGACGACGCCTTCTTCCTCCGCTTCAGCAGCGCGAACAGCCCCGCGACACCGGCCGGGAAGAATCCGACGACCACGATGAACAGGAGACCCTGGGCGTAGATCCAGCCGGACGGGAACGACTCCGAGAAGGCGCTCTGCGCCCACGCCACACCGATCGCGCCGAGGACCGGACCGAGGAGCGTGGAGCGTCCGCCGATGGCCACCCCGATCAGGAACGCGATCGACGGGACGATCCCGACGTCGGCGGGGGAGATGATGCCGACGATCGGCACGAACAGCGCCCCCGCGACGCCCGCGAAGAACGCGGCCGTCACGTAGGCGACGAGTTTGATGTTCGCCGGGTCGTACCCGAGGAAGCGCACGCGCTCCTCCTGGTCCCGGACAGCGACGAGCAGTTCGCCGTACCGGCTGTTCATCAACTGCCGGGTGAGGGCGACGACGGCCAGCAGCACTCCGGCGGCGATGAAGAACAGCATCTGCTTGTTGGCCGGATCGTTCAGGTTGAACCCGAAGAACGTGCGGAAGCGGTTGAGGCCGTTGCTTCCTCCGGTGCTCTGCTGGCCCACGAGCAGGATGGCGAACGCGGCGGCGAGCGCCTGGCTGAGGATCGCGAAGTAGGCGCCCTTGACGCGGCGCTTGAACACACCGAGGCCGAGGACGAACGCCACCAGCGCCGGAATCAGCAGGATGCCCAGGATCGTCACGATCGGCGACGTGAACGGCACCCAGTAGCCCGGCAGTTCCCGGATGCCCGCGATCTGCATGAAGTCGGGGACGGTGTCGCCGCGGAGTTCGGCGTCCGCGATCTTCAGGTGCATCGCCATCATGTAGGCGCCCAGGCCGAAGAACACACCCTGACCGAGGGTGAGCATGCCACCGCGGCCCCAGGCCAGGCCGATACCGACCGCGACGATCGCGAAGCACAGGAATTTGCCGAGCAGGCTCAGCCGGAAGTCGCTGAGCACGGCAGGGGCGACTACGAACAGAAGCAGTGCGGCCAGCGCGAATCCCGCCCACGCGCGGTAGCGGCCACTCGTCAGGATGCTCATACGAGACTCCTCGTCTTGACGGCGAACAGGCCCTGCGGCCGAACCTGGAGGAACACCACGATGACCACGAACACGATGACCTTGGCGATCGATGCCGTGGTCGAGTACTCGACGAACGAGTTGAGGATGCCGAGCGCGAACGCGGCGATCACCGCGCCCTTCATCTGACCCAGGCCGCCGACCACGACCACCAGGAAGGCGTCGATGAGGTAGCTCTGCCCGATGGTCGGGCTCGTCGAGCCGATCAGGGTGAGCGCCACACCCGCGACACCCGCCAGACCGGAACCGATGAAGAACGTCGTCACATCGGTTCGGCGACTGGAGATCCCGCTGGTCTCCGCGAGGTCGCGGTTCTGCACCACGGCGCGGAT
This sequence comes from Rhodococcus sp. WS4, assembly GCA_006543605.1. Lineage (GTDB taxonomy): Bacteria > Actinomycetota > Actinomycetes > Mycobacteriales > Mycobacteriaceae > Rhodococcus_F. The sequence continues at coordinate 5,288 of RRBB01000197.1, read as the reverse complement.
GCGTCGTCCCATCGGGGACTTCTGCATCGCCAGCGACAGCGCGACGACGGCCATCACCGCGAGCACCAGGATGAACAGGCGCGTCCTCGGGACCACGGCGCCCAGGATCTCGACACCACCCGACAGCCACCCCGGGGCGGCGACGTTGACCGCCGGCGCCCCGAAGACGTCCCGCGCCAACTGCTGCAGGATCAGCCCCACACCGAACGTCACCAGCAGCGTGTCCAGCGGCCGGTGATACATCCGCTTGACGAGGGTGACCTCGAGCAGGACGCCCATCGCGCCGCCGACCACGAAGCCGACGAGCAGAGAGATGAACAGAGAACCGGTGGCACTCGAAATCACCTGCTGCACCACGTATGCCGTGTACGAGCCGGCCATGATGAATTCGCCGTGGGCCATGTTGATGACGCCCATCTGGCCGAACGTCAACGACAGCCCCAGCGCCGCGAGCAACAGGATCGATCCGATACTCAATCCGGTGAACAGCTGTCCGATCACTACAACCATCGATGTACGTCCTCTCTCTTCCCTCGTGCTCGTCGGACCGTGTTCTAACTACCCAGCGACTCGGCCCACGGGTAGGACTTCAGGTACGGGTCCGGCTGAATCGGGGTGCCCGAATCCCACACCGTGTAGATCAGGCCGTCGTTGCGGATCTCACCGATGCGCGCGGTCTTGGTGATGTGGTGGTTGGACCCGTCGATCGTGACCAGACCCTCCGGTGCGGCGAACGTGACGCCGTCCGCGTTGTCCTGGATGTCCTTGGTGGCGAACGAGTTCGCCTTCTCGACGGTGTTCTTCCACAGGTATACCGACGTGTACGCGGCCTCCATCGGATCGGACGTCGGCTTGTTCGCGCCGTACCGGGCCTTGTAGGCGTCGACGAACTTCTTGTTCTCCGGCGTGTCGATGGTCTGGTAGTAGTTCCAGGCCGTCAGCTGGCCCTCGATGTTCTGGACGCCGATGCCGCCGACCTCCTCCTCGGCGATCGAGACGGACACGACGGGCATGTCGGTGGGCTTCAGGCCGACGTTCGCGTACTCGCGGAAGAACGCGACGTTGGAGTCGCCGTTCAGGGTGTTGAAGACGGCGTCCGCGTCGGCGGAGCGCACCTTGTTGACGATGGTGGAGAAGTCGGTGGACCCGAGCGGTGTGTAGTCCTCGCCCTTGATCTCGATGCCGTTGGCCTCCGCGTACGCCTTGATGATGCGGTTCGCGGTCTGCGGGAACACGTAGTCGCTGCCCACCAGGTACAGCGACTTGACGCCCTTCTCCTTCAGGTAGTCGAGGGCGGGCACGATCTGCTGGTTGGTGGTGGCGCCGGTGTAGAAGATGTTCTTCGAATCCTCGAGCCCCTCGTACTGCACGGGGTAGTAGAGCAGCGAGTTGTTGTCCTCGAAGACCGGCAGCATCGCCTTGCGGCTCGACGACGTCCAGCCGCCGAACACCGCTGCGACGCAGTCACTGCTGATCAGCTTCTCCGCCTTCTCGGCGAACACGGTGGGCTCGGAGGCCCCGTCCTCGGCGACGACCTGGATCTTCTTGCCGAGCACGCCGCCCGAGTTGTTGATCTCGTCGACCGCGAGTGCGATCGAGTCCCGGACGGTCACCTCGCTGATGGCCATCGTCCCGGACAGCGAGTTCAGCGACCCGACCTTGATCGTGTCCCCGGAGGTGTCCACGCAGGACGCCGCGGTGGACTCGCCGGCCGTGTCGGTCGCCTTGCTGCCACAACCGGTCAGCACGAGCCCGATGGCGGCGAGCGCGGTCGGTGCAGCGAGGGCGCGCTTGGAGAAGGTGCGCATGTACGGGCCTTTCCGTCGGAGGACTGGGGGACCTCCGCAACCCGGGACATGTATCCGCCCCACGTATACAGAGGTGTATTCGTGGGGCGAACATTAAGCGGCCGTTGTTGCGCCTGAATGTCTGACGGTGACGTGTTCGTGACGCGAATTACGGTTATGTGAACAAGCGCTCACACTGCCTACTCCGCGGCCGAACGTCGCAACCCGTGCGGCCAATGTCACACCGGTCCAGTCTGATTGGACCGATGAGGCATCGGGCGGATCAGCGGATCAGGTACGGGGACACCGAACTCTGGTGCTCGCTGATGTCGAGTTGCTTGCCGAGCGGCGGGAACGCGCGCTGCGGGCAGTTGACGCGTTCACACACGCGGCAGCCCGCGCCGATGGGGGTGCCCGGGTTGGAATCGTCGAGGTCCAGACCGTCGCCGTAGACGAGGCGGTGGGCATGCCGGATCTCGCAGCCGAGCCCGATCGCGAAGATCTTGGCGGGTTGACCGTAGCGCTGGGCACGACGTTCGACGGTGCGGGCGATCCACAGGTACCGGCGGCCGTCCGGCATCTGCGCGATCTGGTTCATGATCTTGCCGGGGTACGCGAACGTCTCGTACACGTTCCACAGCGGGCACGTACCGCCGCTGGTGGAGAAGTGGAACCCGGTCGCGGACTGCCGCTTCGACATGTTGCCGGCCCGGTCGACCCGGACGAACATGAACGGGACACCGCGCAGCTTCGGACGCTGCAGCGTCGAGAGACGGTGGCAGATCGTCTCGTAGCTCACCGAGTAGAACGCGGACAACCGCTCGATGTCGTACCGGAAGTCCTCGGCGACGTCGTGGAACTGACCGTAGGGGAGGACGGTGGCCGCGGCGAAGTAGTTGGCCAGCCCGAGCCGGGCCAGCGCGACCGACTCGTCGCTGGTGAAGCCGCCCTCCGCCACCAACTTGTCGAGCAGGTCTCCGTATTCGAGGAACGCCAGCTCGGTGGCGAACTTGAATACCTGCTGGCCGCCGGACAGGTGCGGCGAGATCTCCAGCAGCCGGGATTCGGGGTCGTACCGGTGCAGGACGTTTTCGCCGAGGTCGATGCGCCGGACGATCTGCACGTCGTGCACCGTCTGCAACCGGCGGGCGATCTCACCGCCGACGTCGCCGCGGTGGAACCGCATCCGTGCCGTCAGCTCCTCCGCCGCCGTGTCCAGCTCGTGCAGATAGTTCTGGCGCTGATAGAAGTAGTCGCGGACCTCTTCGTGCGGCATCGTGATCGAGCCGCTGCCGCTGCCGTCGCTGTACCGGTCCTCCGTGGCGAGCGCGAGCTGTGCGGTGGTGTTGCGGAAGCGGCGGTGCATGTTGACCATCGCCTTCGCCAGACCCGGATGCGACGCCACCATCTCGGCGATCTCCTGGGCGTCCGCGTCGATGCCCATTTCCTGGTCCAGCGCCACCTCCCGCATCTCCGCGATCAGTCGCGTGTCGTCCTGGGAGGAGAAGAACGTGGTGTCGACGCCGAACACCTCGCTGATCCGCAGCAGCACCGGCACCGTCAGCGGCCGGACGTCGTGCTCGATCTGGTTGAGGTAGCTGGCGGAGATCTCCAGCGTCTTCGCCAGCGCCGCCTGGCTCAGACCACGCTCGGTACGGAGCTGACGCAACCGGGTGCCGACGAAGGTCTTGGACATAGGGCAATGGTACCGGCGCAGGTCAGATGTGCGAACGGAACCTTCGCAAGATTTACTCGCCCGGGTCGGGACGCGGTGACGCGGTGACGCGGGGCGAATGTACCTTTGGGCGCACTGGAGGCGCTGAAAGGTACATTCGCCCGCGCTCAGGCCCTGTTCGCCGAGCGCGGCGCGCGGACGCCCGGGTCGATCTGGAACGGACCGGACGCGGACGGCGCGACGGGGAAGTCGAACATCGCCGTCGGCAGGTACACCGTCGAGCAGGAGTTCGGGATGTCCACCACGCCGGACAGCCGGCCCTCGATCGGTGCGGCGCCGAGCAGCAGGTAGGCCTGCTCGGGGCTGTATCCGAACTTGGTGAGGTACTCGATCGCGTGGAGGCAGGCGCGCTGATACGACAGGTGCGAGTCGAGGTACTTCTGTTCCCCGTCGAGGGTGACGGACGTTCCGGAGAACGCGAGCCATTCCGAGTACTGCGGGTCCGTGTTGCCGGGCATGAAGATCGCGTTCTCGGACACGCCGTAGGTGTCCATGCCGCCCTTGATGATGTCGACGCGCAGGTCGATGAAACCGCCCATCTCGATGGCGCCACAGAACGTGATCTCGCCGTCACCCTGGGAGAAGTGCAGGTCGCCGACGGACAGGTTCGCGCCGTCGACGAACACCGGATAGAAGATGCGGCTGCCCTTGGTGAGGTTCTTGATGTCCTGGTTGCCGCCGTTCTCCCGCGGCGGCGCCGTGCGGGCGGCCTCGCCGGCGACGCGGTCGAAGTCGTCGCCGGTGAGCGATCCGAGGACGGCGTCGTTCGGTTCGGGAGGCAGGGCGAGGGGCGGGACACGTCCGGGATCGGTGGCGATGAGCGCACCCTCGCGCGCGTTCCATGTCGACAGGAGGGCGGCCGACGGCGCGGTGCCCATCAGTCCGGGGTGGACGATGCCGGTGAAGGAGACGTGGGGGATGTGCCGCGACGTGGCGGTCTGACCGGAGAAGTCCCACACGGCCTTGTAGGCGTCGGGGAATTGCTCGGTGAGGAATCCGCCGCCGTTGTGGCGGGAGAAGATGCCGGTGTAGCCCCAGCCCTGGCCGGCCAGCGGGCCGGAATCCTCCTGGGGGATGGGCCCGACGTCGAGGATGTCGACGATCAGGAGGTCGCCGGGCTTCGCGCCCTCGACCGCGAACGGCCCCGACAGCGTGTGGACGGTGGTGAGCGGGGCGTTCAGGATGTCGTCGGCGGAGTCGTCGTTGTGGACGGCGCCGTCGAACCATTCGCGGCAGTGCACGCGGAAGGAGTCGCCTGGCTTCACCGTGACGGCGGCCGGGATGTCGGGGTGCCAGCGGTTGTGGCCGACGATCGCCTGATCGGTGAACTTCTTCGCGGAATCGAGCGGAAACAGCAGTTCGGGCATGTGCGCTCCTTCGGTGGCCGATCAGGGACGAGGAAGTCGACGGTGCAGCGGGTTCGTCGTGACGGGTGAACGCCCGGCCGAGGGCCGAGGCGGAGGTCCGGCGACGACGGCCGGTTCGTGGGCCGATCTCTTCGTGCTGTCGAGGAGGTTCAGCGCCGGCGGCGATCCGTGACCGAGTCGCGGGGAGGAGACGAGCCGGGCGGCGTCGCCGTCACATCCGGGGCAGGGGATCGATCGCGGCACGTCGGCCATCGGGAACGACCGCTCGAACGGGCCGCAATCTGCGGCGCATCGGAATTCGTACAGCGGCATCGTGGTGCCCTTCGCCGGAGGAGACCATTCGACGTCACGGTAACCGACCCGATCGGTGATTGCGGTCACAACGGGCGGGTCGAGGGG
>RRBB01000196.1:0-19702 GCA_006543605.1 Rhodococcus sp. WS4 | reverse complement strand
TCATCACACCAGGTCACAACACCATCACGCCCACACAGGACACCGCCCGCACCCCGCGGATCGGGTGCGGGCCGCCGTCACGCCGTCGGCAAAAAAGTGACCCGGTCCTATGCGATCCCGGATCCCGTCGCACACGCCCCTGGTCCTCGCACATGCACTCGCTGTTGCGAGCACACCCAGACGCCCGCCAGTGTCGGGCCTGTGGACCGATCTCGAGGCCCGAGGGGACGTGTCATCCAGACCAGTTCAGATGATTTTTCGAGGCGGATCCTGCCGTCCATCGTCGAGGTGAGAGGTATCCGCGAAAGCGACCACCGCCCGGTTGCGCCAGTAGCCGTCGTGCCGCAAATGGGTGATCACACCCCCAGCGAGGTCGCGAACCCGACTGCCGCCGTCGGAACCTGCAGCCACGCTGTAACGACGAACGTCTGCGCATAACCATGGGTGACGACAACATGGTCGTGATCGCCGTCCGCCATCAACTCCCGCACACACGCGCCCACCCGCGTCGCCACCTCACGACGAGTCTCCGCACCCCGAATCGGACCCCGGTGATCAAGCCGGTCCCCTCATCCGCCATGAGGATATTTCGCCATGCGCAACACCCTTTGATCAGTGGTGTTGCGATCACCGCACGAACCCAAGGTTCCTCGACCGGGCAAGTCCGGAAGGTGAGGCGAGCTGAATCCGCCGGTCGCAGCGACGAGTCGGGATGTGATGAACGCGGTGCCGGTGTCGGTGTGGGCGGTGAACGTACGTCCGTCGTGGTCGACGGTGAGGACCCGGTGATTGACGTGGATGTCGACGTCGAGGGTTTTCGCGTAGCGGCGCAGATAGTCGACGGACCTCGTCGCGGTGCGCGTCGTACTCGGTCAATTCAGTTGTCCGTTCGTTGGTTCAGGAGGTGCCGGGACCACACCAACAGCACTACTGGTTCATCCAATGTACAGAGTTGCACTCAGTGCACTACTATGCATATAGTGCATGCATGCGCAAACTCGACTATCGCAACCAGACCACCATCGTCACCGGAGCGAGCTCCGGTCTCGGCGAGGAGTTCGCGCGCCAATTGGCCTGCCGGGGCTCAAATCTCGTGCTCGTCGCCCGGCGGGCCGACCGGCTCGAGAGCCTGGCAGCCGAACTCACCCGCGCCCATGGCGTCACGGTGACAGCCGTTGCCCGCGACCTCGGCCGGCCCGACGCCGGCCGCGCGCTTCGCACCGAACTCGAATCCCGCGGCATCCACGCCACCGGACTGGTCAACAACGCCGGCTTCGGCACCCACAACGCCTTCACTGACGAGGATCCGGACCGCCTGCAAGACATGATCGCGCTGAACGTCGGCGCCCTCGTCGACCTCAGCCGTGCGTACATCGGCCCGCTGACCTCCACCGACAGTGGCTTCCTGATCAACGTCGCGAGCCTGCTGGGATTCCAGCCGACCCCTTACCTGGGTGTCTACGGCGCCACCAAGGCCTTCGTTCTCAGCTTCACGGAATCGCTGTGGGAGGAGACCCGCGGCACCGGTCTGCGGGTCCTCGCCGTCTGCCCCGGTGCGATGCAGACCGAGTTCTTCGACGCAGCCGGAAGCCAGGCGGCCGACTACGGCGCCACCCGCGCAACCCCTCAGGATGTCGTCCGGATCGCTCTCGAGACCCTCGACCGTCGCTCTGCCCCGCCGTCGGTGATCACCAACGGCCGTGCTGTGGCGCTGGCGAGCAGGTTCCTGCCACGCCGTCGGGTCGTCCGAATCATGGGCTCGGGTCAGCGACGCGCCATGAGCCGTGCCTGACGCCACTGCGAGCGGGGCCCGCCGGGGCGCTGCTCTCGTCCCCACACCACCACCGATTGAGGAGCAGTCCCATGCCCGTCACCAAGCCCCAACCGAACGCCACGCTCGCCGGCCAGTCCGACCGGGAGCGCTTCGGTGACATCCTCGCTGTTCAGCGCGCCGCCTACCTTCGCGACGGAGCGCCGTCATTAGCTAAGCGGCGCAGCGATCTGAAGAAATTCAAGGCCGCACTGCTCACCCACCGCAGCGCCATCGAGGAGGCGATCAACACCGACTTCGGCCATCGCTCACGCCACGAGACGGCGATGATGGAAGTGCTGGGCGTCGCCCAGGGCATCGACTACCTCGAGCGCAATCTCCGACGATTCATGCGGCCGACCCGCCGCCACGTCGCCCTGCACATGCGCTTGGGCAGAAATCGCATCGAATACCAGCCGCTCGGGGTGGTCGGCATCATCGCGCCGTGGAACTACCCCGTCAACCTGTCGCTGATGCCGGTGGTCACCGCCATCAGCGCGGGAAACCGCGTGATGCTTAAACCCTCGAAGTCCACCCCGGTGACGAACGCCGTGCTCGCGTCGATGCTGGGCGAGATTTTCACCGAAGAACAGGTCGCCATCGTCAGCGGTGACGGCTCGGCGTTCTCCTCCTTGCCATTCGATCATCTCGTCTTCACCGGGAGCACCGCGGTCGGCCGTGCGGTGATGAAGGCGGCGAGCGAGAACCTCGTCCCCGTCACGCTCGAACTCGGCGGGAAGTCTCCGACCATCGTCGCAAAGGGGCGCGTGCAGGACGCGACCGTGTCCGCCATCGTCTTCGGGAAGCTCCTCAGCGGCGGCCAGACCTGTATTGCACCGGACTATGCCCTGGTGCACGAGTCCGAGGTCGACACCTTCATCGAGAGCTACGACAGGCTGGTGAAGGCGGCCTACCCCGACGGCCCGACGAGCAAGGACTACACGTCGATCGTCAACGACCAGCAGTATCTGATCCTTACCGAGCTGATCGATGATGCTCGTGCCCACGGGGCACGGATCATCGAGGTCGGACACCGGCCAGGCGATGCCTCCCGCCGTCCGCACACTCTCGCACCGACCGTCGTGCTCGGCGTCACCGACGAGATGCGGATCGCCCACGAGGAGATCTTCGGTCCCATCTTGCCGATCTTCTCCTACGGCGATATCGATGACGCCATCGACTACGTGAATGCACGGCCGCGACCGCTCGCGCTCTACTACTTCGGCGGCGATGACGCGGACCGGCGCAAGGTGCTCGACCGTACGACTTCCGGCAACGTCACCATCAACGGCACGATCATGCATGTCGGACAGGATGATCTTCCGTTCGGCGGCGTCGGCGAGAGCGGCATGGGCAAATACCACGGGATCGAGGGCTTCCGGACGCTCAGCCACCCCAAGGGCATATTCGTGGAGGGCCGCTGGAACACCACCAGCCTCCTGCGTGCGCCCTTCGGCAAACGTGCCGACGCTCTTCTCGACTTCTTCCTCCGATGAATGATCATCGGCGTCCGCCGACTCTGATCACTACACCCCACAGAAACCGAGGGAGCTCATGTCGACCGACCTAACAGCACTGGTGATGCGCGGCTCATGTGCCTGCGGCGCGAACACCTTCGAAGTGGCGGCGGAGGTTCCGATGCAGCGGTTCTACTGCCACTGCTTGTACTGCCAGCAATTCATGGGCACGCCGTATACCGATGTCACCTTCGTCCGTGCGAAGAACGTCGCGGTGCACGCCGAGCACGCGACATTCGCCAACCCGAAGCTGCTGCCTCCGGGCTTCGCCCATGGGCGGGGCTCGCGGTTCGGGCACCCCGACCGAGGACGCTTCGCGAAGTGCGCGAGCCTTAATCGCGGCCGCTGCGACGAGTGCGGGCAGCCGTTCGTCGAGACCATCGGCGGATCGGCGGGAATGGTGTTCATCCCGAGCGGCAACTTCGCGCGCCAGGACGCACTACCGCCCGCGCAGCGGCACATCTACTACCGGCTGCGTGAGCAGGATGTCGTCGACGAACTGCCGAAGCACCACTATTTCGCCAGCAGCCAACTGGCGATCGCCGGGATGATCAGCCGGTTGTTCCGCCCGGCGTGATTGGCATGACGCCGACAATGGCACGCGGGCTGGTCGAGGACATCATGCACGACCAGAGGCTCGAGGGTGGAACCATCCGGCTCGACGGCTCGATCTCCGGATGGCGATCCGCTGATGGCCGTCGACTTCGAATAGGGGACGGACACCGTCGACGTCGCGCACTGCACGAAGAGAATTGGCGCACGACGTCATGCTTTCGGTGGAGGGGGCTTCCCCCTGAGATGTGGACACCAATTCCTATGCGGCGGTGGCGAGCGTAGCCGATCGCTGCTCGTACTCGATCGGACAGATCTAGCCGAGCGTGGAGTGCCTACGCGTGTTGTAGCGGGTGACCCAGCGGTAGACTGAGGCGCGCGCCTCACCTGCCCCGTTCCAGCGGAAGAATTGGGCAGTCGTGCGCACGATCGTCGGCTACCTCCGATACGCCACACCGGCAGAGCTGTTGCTACTCAACATGATCTGGGTGTTGCAGTCGCAGTTGACGAACTACTTCTGCCTTTGCGCCTGGCCCGGCAGGACTCGAGCAGTTCGTCCGTAGCTACTTGTCGGTCGAGCACCGCGACAACCCCCAGGGCGGCTGCCCCTCCGCGGCCCTACTCGACGAGGTCGGACGCTGCCCGGCGCCACCAAAGACGCCTACATCGACGGCGTGCTGGTCGTCGTCGACGGCATCGCCGCCCGCGTCGCACCCGACGTCCACAACCGGCACGCCTGCAGGTGCTCAGCATCTTGGGCTTGATGGCCGGAACGATCCAACTCTCCCGGGCCCTGGCCAACCGTCAGCTCGCCGACGACATCCTCGGGCGAGGCACCCACAATGCCCTCGCACTGTTGGACACCGCTGGCACCGACCAGACTGACCCACAAGAGACTTCGTAGGATCGCCTGCCTTGGCGTACTGGGCCGGCTTGCCGGTGAGGCTAACGACGGCGCGTTGGAGACGGTGGTGATGTCGTCGACGGCGACGTGTCGTCGATGGCGACAGTGTCGTCGAGGAGGGCGCCTTCCGGATGGCTGCGTTGACGAGTATGCCGTGGGTGTGCGGCGGCGGGGTCCTGGATCGTCGGGGCGCCCCGGTCGCTTTGTTGGCGCAGGTAGCCAGCCAGAGTGGCGCACAAGCCGTCCATGCCGTCGCGGTGGCGCGACGCCAGTTGGAGCAACGGGGTCGATTTCGCTGGAATCAGCCGGTACGTCCCAATTTTCTTGGGCTAGAACAGTTTCGCGCACCTGGCCGGGAAGTCGGCATGTAGTGGGGGTCGCCTACGGAGGTGCTCGTCGCGGCGATATTCAACTGGCGCCGACGCTCGGGCCGGCCTCGTCGATGACATCCCAGGGCCTAACAGCGCATAACCGCCTCCCGACTGAAGAACCAGCCCTTGACAAAGGAACCTCTTTGTTCCTTTAATGGGTGGGCCGACGCATGATCCCCCCAGCTACAGTGCCGTCCATGCGGGAAAGGGGTGACCCATGGCTACAGCCCCACCACGTTGACTGAACAGGCCGTACGCGGAGTTCGTCATCAAGTCGATCTCGCGCATCAACGCGTTCGTGAACCGCTGCGGGGTGGCCACGGGGTGCGCGGCATGGCTCCTCGAGCGCGAAAGCACCCTCTGAGTCAACCGAAGCCGATCGACCAATCGAAAAGGGGAAGCCTCATGCCGCTTTATCAATGCTTGGTCCCAGCCGGGTCACTCGGTCCCGACCGCCGTGCCGACTTGGCCGAAGCAATCACCACCGTGCATACCTCGGTCACCGGCGCGCCCCGCGGATTCGTCAATGTTGCGTTTGTCGAATACGAGCCGTCGGCGTTCTTCACCGCTGGTCGGCCGAACGCGGTGTCGGTGATCAGCGGAAACATCCGGGCCGGCAGGGATCGCGCGACGCGAGCCGAACTACTGACCCGGCTGTCGGAGGCGTGGATCGCGATCACCGGTCAGGACGCCCGCAAACTCCTGCTTGGGCTCAACGAGATGGATCCAACATCGATCATGGAAGCCGGGCTGATCATGCCGGCCCCCGGCGAAGAAGCGGCCTGGCTGGACCGTCACAAGCAGGAACTCGGGGATCTGCTGTCGAGCAGATAACCCAGCCCACGCGGACAGTTCCGAGGTCAGCGAGATGTGGTCCGACTCGGCTCTCGGCATTCGCCGCTGATATTGATCAAATAGGCGGCGGCCACAACGTCGTGACCTTCGGGCGCGGGGTGGAGTCGATCGGCCCTCTGCTCTCCCCTGGATCGACAGCTTCTCAGACTGCGCGTCGGACTGCGCGCACGGCCGTGTCGTAAAGGTCGAACAGGTCGACCCGCCCGCCCCGGTGCAACCACTCCTCCGTGGCCGCCTGCAGACAGGTGATCGCCGCGGACGCGATCGCCCGCGCCTCCAGGGCACGGCTATCGGAGTCGGGTAAACGCGATTCGATCAGCGGGGCAAACGACTCCCGCCAGCGGGCCTGCTTTTCGGCGTGCCCCGCCCGGAGCGAATCGTTGCCGAACAGGAGGGTCACGATTTCGAGCCGACGTTCGGCCGTGGTCTCGATTTCCTCGAGCACATGAAAGGACGCGCGCAGTGACGTCCAGACATCCTCCTCGGGTGGGCGCTGTGCGAGTCGCGCAGCGATCCGCTCGCCTTGCTCGGCGAGACCACTCAGCGCGAGGTCCTCCTTGGTGCGGAAGTAGTTGAACAAGGTACGGCGAGAGACTCCCGCGGCGGCGGCTATCTCCTCGACCGTGGTTTCGTCGTACCCCCTGTCGGCGAACAGCTCCATGGCAGTTCGGGCCAGGAGGGAACGCATCACGGCGCGAGTCTGCTGACGGATGGGGATCGGAGTCTGAGCCATGCACGGATGGTATTGCGTTTTACTGAATGCAGCAAATTGCACTCAGTGCAACTCGGTTTCGAGCGAGCCATCCGACGAGATCGACTGGCCGGGCCTGCATGGCAATCGCCGTGAGGACGAGCTCGGCCTGAGCATGCCCGAGTGAGCCCTTTGCCCTTCAGCGAAGGCCGCAGGCGCGGACATGAGGTCTCGCTGCGTGCCGACGCCGAGGCCTCTTTGAGGCTGGGTGAGCCCGCACGCCTGGCGTGATGCTCGACCTTTGAAGGGTCGCGCACTGCCGCTTCGAGCACGCCGGCGGCTCTGCGCTCGGCCCACCCTTCGTATCACCCCCCGAAGGACGGAATCCTGCGAAAACTCAGGAAACTCGGCACGTCACCAGCATCACCGTTGCGGTCGAGCGGGGATGGCCGGTCACCCTCGACCCTTGACAAAGGAACTGTAGAGTTCCTTTAATGGAACCTGGTGATGCCGCCATTCCGCCGCCAACCAGGTCGCAACGATCGACGAGCCCCTTCGGGTCGTCTGGTGGATGACGCCCGAAGACCACCGTCCGAGATGTCAACAAGGCCTAGCTGCGATCAATGCACTCCACCGGAAGGAAACCCCTCATGATCATCAATTCCGAAGACCTCGACGAGACCTCCGCCTACAAGCTGCTCATCGGAAGCATCATCCCGCGTCCGATCGCCTGGGTGAGCACTCTCTCGACCGAAGGGGTCGGCAACATCGCCCCGATCTCCTTCTTCACCTGCGTCGGGCGCAAACCGCCGCGGGTATCCCTCTCGATCCAGCCCCGATCGGACCGTGTCACCCTCAAGGACACTTTCATCAACATCCGGGATACCGGGGAGTTCGTCACCAACCTTGCGACGCTTCCGCAGGTGACGGCTGTTCACCGCAGCGCGATCGAATTCGAGCCCGACGTTGACGAGTTCGATGCGGTAGGTGTGGAGAAGGAGCCCTCGGCGATGGTCAAGCCGCCACGCATCAAGGGCGCCCCTATCGCTCTGGAGTGCAAAGTTGCCACGATCGTGCCGTCCCCCGACGGGATGAGCAACCTCGTGGTCGGTGATGTCGTGGGCTTCAACATCCGCGACGACCTGTATGTGAACGGACGCGTCGATTTCGGTGGCATCCACCCGATCGGCCGGCTCGCGGCGGAGTACACCCTGGTCGACAACGCCTTCGTTCCCCCGCTCGACGAGGAGCTGATGGTCGAGCTGACGGGGCGACGGATGAAGCGACTCGACGGCCGAGGTGAGACCTACTCCGCGATCGAAGGGAGCACCTGGTCTCCGGCGGGTTCGGTCCTGGAGTAGACCCGGTGCAATGGCAGACCACTGAGCCCGTTCTTTCTCGCCTTCACCGGTATGTCGGTGCAACCGCTCAGCCCGCCAATGGAGCCGACGCGATTCGAGACGCTGGTACTCGTCCGGCCCGGTACGGCGCGACACCGGCATGAGCGGTGGGATGTCGTTCCGGTGACGGCCCCCCGGATCGACTCCGTCCGCTCGTGCCGTCACCTTGCCACTTCGCCGCTCCTCCCCCACTTGCTCCTGTGGGTTCGAGTCGTCCAACACCCGCCGAGAGAGGGATGGAGGAGGTGGGACGATCGGGGCGGATCGGCGGCTTGCCCTGGCGGCACCGCCTCCTCATCAAGCGCCTACGAGTACGGGAAGTCGGTTGGTCGGGGCGGGGCACCGGTGAGGCGTGTCGGCGGCTGGGGATCGCTCGCATGGGTCGCTGCTACCTGGCCTGATCAGCGCAGTGTCAGGCGTGGCAGCGGCCGCGGTGTAGCGGCCTGGTCGAATCCGCTCGTGGAGGAGGACTGACGGTCGGGGCATCATCTGTCGCGGCTGCTGGATCGGGAGCCGATGGTGGTGCTGCGCGGATCAGGGTCACGCTGCGCGACGTTGCGCGCCGGTTCCGTCGAGCACCACCGACGATCTCACAGGTGTTCCGCCGCAACATGTGTGACTGTGGGCCTCGATCACGCCGGTCTCGTCCACGCCCGCGGGCAAGCGCGCTGGCAGCGTTGCTGAATCCGTCCGATCAGTGTGCACGCGTTGAGTAGCCGTCGAGGAAGACTTCGACGGTGCGGCGCACGACGGCGGCGATGTCGTCGTCTGTCACGGTTTCGCCGAGGAGGCCCTTTTCGCGGACCTCGCCATAGGCAAGCATGCCGAACTGGTGGGAGGCTGCGTCGACGTCGGCGATGGCCAGGGTGCCGGCGTCACACTGCTGCCGAAGATAGTCGGCCAGAGTTCGGCGGAAGCGATCCATGGTGTCGCGATAGATCGACGCCAGCTGCGGAAATCGGCCGGCCTCGGAGACGATCAACCGATAGACACCGATGGCCTCGGGCGAAGCCCAGACGGTCGCCACCTGCGTTGCGAAACCGGTCAACACGTGCGCAGGGTCCCCCTCGGAAGCGGTCATCGCCGTCAGGACACCTTCGTACGAACGGGTCGCGAGATCGCCGGCGACAGCCATGAGCAGTGCGTCCTTGTTCGGATACCGGGCGTAGATCGTCTTCTTCGAGACTCCGGCGTTGCTGGCAATGCGGGACACGCTGGCCTCCGCGTATCCCCGGCTTACGAACTCTGCGGACGCCACGGCAAGGATGTGGCGCAGTCGCGCAGCCACTGCCGAGTTGGGTGGGCGGCCAGGGCTCACCGTGCGGGGCCGCGGCCGTGCCGGGCTGGCTGTCTTCTTCGATGTCACAGGAACGAACCCTTCCACAGCGCCTGTCGACCAGACAACGAGAGATTGCCTCTTGACAAAGGAACTATACCGTTCCTTTAATGGAAGTCTACCGGCGGAGCTGCCGTCGTTTCGAGGAGGACTCACCATGACTTTCCACGTATCGGTGCAGGCGGGAGTCGCCACGTTCACCCTGGACAACCCGCCGCAGAATCGGCTCGACACCGAGTTGATGCTCGGCTGCGCAGCCGCAGTCGAGCAGGTCAAGACCGACGAGAGTGTGCGGGTCGTGGTGATCCGCGCAGAGGGCGAAGACTTTTCGTACGGCGGCGCGATTGCGACCTGGGACATGGCGAATCCCGATCAGATGGTCGAGTTGTTCGCGGTAGGGCTGCAGGTGAGCAACGCGCTCGAGCAGTTGGCCGTACCCGTTATCGCTGCCGTGCAGGGAAACTGCTTCGGCGGCGGCTTCGAGATCGCACTGCGAGCCGACCTCATCATCGCGGCGGAATCCGCGCAGTTCTGTCACACCGAAGGGGCGATCGGCATGTTCACCTTGCTGGGCGGCGTGCAACGCGTTGCCGAACGCGCCGGCCGCGGCCGGGCAGCCCGCTGGGCGCTGACGTCCGAGAAGGTGTCCGCAGCCGACGCGTTGGCGGCCGGAGTCGTCGCCGAGGTGGTCCCCGACGACGAACTCGACGCCGTAACCGCGCAGTGGGCGTCCCGGCTCGCCCGCGGTGCCACTCGCGCGCATGTGACACACAAGGCGCTCCTCGAAGCCTGGGCCAACGGTGGCGTGAAGGCCGCCGACGACCTCATCCCCGAACTGGCCGGAAAACTTCTCCGAACAGGGGATGCGCAGTACGGCGTCGCATCCGCAGTCAAGGCCGACGAAGCGGGCATCGCCCGCGCCGATCTCGAATTCACCGGCCGCTGAGACCATGCGAAAGGATCTGACTGAGATGACAACCATGACCGAAGACCGCATCCCGGCCACCCGCGCCGAAGTGACTGCTTGGTTCTTCGAGAACTATCTGCCGCGCTGGGTGGCGGCAGCCCAGGGCGCGGAGGACCCGGAGTTCATCCACCAGTACTGGGGCACTCCGATGCACGTCACCGGACTGGAACAGTCGTTCTGGTGCCTGGACGACGCGAGCGTGCTCGCCTTCCTCGATTTCAACTACGCGCCGCTACGGGAGTCGGGCTACAGCCACACCGTGGTGCCGGATCGCCGCGTGTTCGTCTACAGCCCGGTGGGAGCTGCGATCGAGGTCATCTGGTCGCGGCGCAGCGCGGACGAGGTCGAGATCCAGCGTTGGGCCACTCATTTCGAAGTGGCCAAGTCCGACCAGGGGTGGCGTGTCATCGGTGTCCAGGCCACCGCCACCGACAAGGACAGCCTCGACGAGGTCTGGCCCCGCGAGTCTGCGGATGTCACCGATGCCTGAGCCGGTATATCCGCCCCTGGTCATGCCCGAGGGCGTCGCCCGCCACCAGACGACCGTCTGGAGCGGCACCGGGATCGCACTCGACGCGGACGTGTACCGGCCGACGACGATCGCATCCGATATCGCCCTGCCCGCGGTCGTTCTCTGTCACGGCTGGGGAGGAAGCAAGCTCACCGCCGAACGCTACGCAGCCCTGTTCGCCTCCGCGGGCATGATCACGCTCTCGTTCACCCAAGGCAGCTGGTACGGATCGGGATCACCGCTCGAGCTCGTCGGCGACCCACCCGGGGCCGACGACGCGAACGAGGCGGTCGCACGCGTGCGGTACATCCGGGACCTGGTGGACCCCTATGCCTGGGTGTCGAACGTACGCTCGGCACTCGACTACATCGAGGGCGAACCGAACGTCGACCCGGACCGTATCGGATTGTGGGCCACCAGCTTCGGCGGCGGCGTCGCCGTGTACCAGGCCGCTCACGACGACCGGGTGAAGGCATTGGCGCTGCAGGTGCCGGCGATCGCCCCCCTGCGCGGACCGATCGCCGACTACGCCCGCAAGCGTGCGATCGACATGGCCCGCGGCGACGCTGCAGCGATCCCACAGGGTGTCGACGCGTGGCCGAACCTGACCGGAACCCCCCACCTCGGCGCCCTGACACACTTCAGCCCGCTGGCACAGGTCGAACGGATTCGGATACCCACGCTGATCCGCGACGCCGGCGAGGAGGAAATGTTCCCGACTCCGGAGAACGGGGAACGAGCCGCACAGATCCTGCGCACCGTTCCGGGCGGTGACGTCGACTACGAGGTGATCCCCGGCATCACCCACTACGGGATCTACTTCGAGGGCTACGACAAGGGCAGCCAGGATGCGCTGGCCTGGCTGGAGCGTCACCTGTGAACCAACCGATTCGTAACGTGGCCGTGCCGACCACTGTCGGGCCGCTCAGTGTCCAGGACGCCGGTCCCACCGGCGCTCCCGTAGCGTTGCTGTGGCCGAGCCTGTTCAGCGACGGCCGGACCAGCTGGGGTGGCCAGCTCGCCGGGCTGCACGCCCTCGGTTGGCGCACCTTGCTGATCGACCCTCCGGGGGCCGGGCGCAGCCTGCCGGCTTCGCAGCCGTTCACCATGGAGGATTGCGCCCGGGCGGCCGTCGACATTCTCGACGCCGCAGCCGTCGATCGCGCCGCGGTGCTCGGTTTGTCCTGGGGTGGCTTCGTGGGATTGCGGGTTGCACTCGCACGACCGGACCGGGTCAGCGGCCTGGTCCTGTCCAACACGAGTGCACGCCGTACGTCGCCGGCGTTGCGAGCGCGAGATCTCTTCTTTTCGGGCGTGATTCGGCTCGGCTTGCCCGGCGGACCGGGAAAGCTGATCGTCTCCGGGATGCTGAGCGAGCATTCGCGCCGCACCAATCCCGAACTGGTTGCCGACGTGGCCAACACGGTGAACGCCATGGATGCTCGCGGCCTGGCCGTCGCAGTGCGGTCGGTTCTGGTCGACCGCACGAGTGTGGTCGATGATCTCTCGAAGATCACGGTGCCGGCCCTCGTCATCGCCGGCGCCGAAGACAGGGCGCTGCCGAACCCGCACTCCACAGAGCTCGCGGAAGGGATCCACGGCGCCCGACTCGAGGTCGTCCCCCGGGTCGCTCATCTCGCTCCCCGCGAAGCGCCGGACGTGGTGTCCACCCTGCTGCGCGACTTCCTTCCATTGCTTGAAAGCCGGCGCTCATGACCGACCTGGACTACCACGTTTTCGTCTGCGACGGAGTGCCACGGCACCGACCCGAACGGTTACCGGACGGGAGCCCGATCGTGTCGTCCCCGTTGGCCTCGACTCTGATCTTCGGCGCACGCGACGCCGTACTGGTCGACCCCCCGTTCACCCACGAGCAGACGAAACTGGTCGGAGACTGGGTGGAGTCTTCCGGCAGGCACCTGGCCTACATCTACGCCACCCACGGCCACGGAGACCACTGGTTCGGGACGGGAGAACTCCTCGAGCGTTTCCCGGGAGCGATTCCCTATGCCACCGAAGGCACGATTGCGCTGATGCGCAAGCAGGCCGAGGGGCGCGCCGTGTGGGACGCAGACTTTCCCGATTTGATCCCGGCAACACCACTGGTCTACCACACCGTTCCCGCGGACGGGTTCGCGCTGGAGGGCCACGCGATCAAGGCCATCGAGGTCGGTCATTCCGACACAGACGACACCACTGTCCTTCACGTTCCCGATCTCGGCCTGGTGGTGGCGGGCGATGTGGTCTACAACGGTGTCCACCAAATGTTGCTCGAGACGCCGGGTGGCGGATTCGAGTCGTGGCTCGCCGCTCTCGACCTCGTCGCTGCGCTCGATCCGCGGGCCGTCGTGGCCGGGCACAAGAACCGCGACCTGCCCGACCATCCGTCGATCATCGAACAGACCCGTCAGTACCTGCTCGACGCCCAGCGGCTGCTCGCGAGAAGGCCGACGCCGCAAGAATTCTTCGACGCGATGACAGCCCGCTACCCGGACCGGCTCAACATCGGTCCTGTCTGGTACGGCGCGCACGGTCTCCTCGGCTGAGCGCGGCCGCAGACTAGTCCCCCTTATCGCAGAACGCAGATCGGCCGAGAGAACCGAGTTGACCATGACACCCACCACCAGCGGCACCGGCGCAGCGCCGCTGCGCACCCACCCACCGACGAATCTCCGCGTATCAGCCGCGTTCGCAACGGCGACCGAAACACCGGAGCACGTCCGGATCGCCGAGGAGCTCGGATTCGAGCGCGCCTGGCTCTACGACACTCCGCAACAAAGCCCGGACGTGTGGATGTGCCTGGCCCTCGCCGCAGAGCGCACCACTTCGATCGGGGTCGGACCCGGTGTCCTCGTCCCGACCTTGCGTCACCCGATGGTCAACGCCAGTGCGGCCGCGGCGCTCGAGCGACTCGCTCCCGGCCGCGTCGCGGTCGGCTTCGGCACCGGCTATACCGGCCGGCTGGCCATGGGGCAGGCCAGACCGATTTCCTGGTCGTACATGACCCGGTACATCACAACTTTCCGGGCGCTGCTGCGCGGAGAGACCGCGGAGTGGGACGGCGGCCGCCTGCGCATGCTGCATCCGGGGGAATCTCGTCCGACCGGACACGACTCAATTCCGGTGTACGTCAGCGCGATCGGTGCGAAAGGTATCGCGGTGGCGCAGTCACTGACCGACAACCTGCTGGTGATCGGCGGCGTGCCCACGGGGATCGAGAAGTTTCGAAACGTCTCGGTGCTGGCCTACGGAACCGTGCTCGATGACGGCGAACCGCTCGACAGCGACCGCCTCCGCGCCGCGGCGGGCCCGGCATTGGCGCAGACATTCCACATCTCCTACGAGCTCGGCGGCAAGGACGCGGTCCGTCTGCTGCCCGGCGGGCCCGAGTGGCTCGCCGGGATCGAGGACATCCCCGACGGCGAACGCCACCTCGCGATCCACACAGGTCATCTCATCCACATGAACCACGCGGACATCGCAGCGTGGGACGCCGGAGCCCACACCATGCTCGAGCAAGTCACGCTGACGGGCACGGCCGGCGCCGTCCGAGACAAGGTTCAGGCACTAAAAGCCCAGGGTGCCACCGAAATCCTCTACCAGCCGACCGGTGACATTCGCCGTGAGCTCGAGCGTTTCGCCGACGCCATGGGCATGTCCTGATCACGGCTGGCCGCGCGAGCAATCCCGCACATGCCCCCGCCCTTCCCGGCTTAGCAGGGTAAGGAACTCGATCGCGGTGCCGAGCACCGAATCCCAACTGTGGAGGAACCACGATGCACAATCCGAACCGGAATGTTTCGACGCTGTTGACCGATTCCGTAGCCCGGTACCCCGAGCGCACGGCGATCGTGTTCGGTGACGACCGGATCAGTTATGCCGCACTCGACGCTGCGGCCAACCAGGTAGCGAACCTGCTGGTTACGCGCGGTGTCCGGCCCGGGGACAAGGTTGCCCTATCCTGCCCGAACTTGCCGTATTTCACGGTGATCTACTTCGGGATCCTCAAGGCCGGCGCGGTAGTGGTGCCGCTGAACGTGTTGTTGAAGGCCCGAGAAGTGGCCTATCACCTCGGCGACTCCGATGCGAAGGCGTACTTCGCGTTCGAGGGGACACCGGAGCTGCCTATCGGTGAGGCGGCATGGGAAGGCTTCCACGCGACCGAAGGATGCACCGAGTTCTTCCTGATCGGCAGCAGCGCATCCTTGACCGGGATCGAGGCCTCACAGCTCTACGATCCGGCGGTCGGCGAGCAGTCCGGGACGTTCGCGACCGTCGAGCGCGATGACGACGACACCGCGGTGATCCTCTACACCTCCGGCACCACGGGTCAGCCCAAGGGAGCGGAACTCCGGCACCGAAACGTCTACGAGAACGCACGCGCCGGGGCCGACCTATTCGGGACAGACCGCGACCGTCCCGACACCTACCTGTGCGTGCTGCCCTTGTTCCACTCCTTCGGCCAGGTGGTCCTCCAGAACGGAGCACTGGCCTTCGGTGGCACGCTCGTACTGCAGCCGAGATTTGAGGCGCGGGCCGCGCTGCAGCTCATGCTCACCCACAACGTGACATTCTTCGGGGGCGTCCCGACGATGTACTGGGGCCTCCTCATGGCCCTGGACGAGACAGTCGACGTCGCCCACCTGGCAGCGAATCTCCGAGTCGCGATCGCCGGTGGCTCGGCGCTTCCTGCCGAGATCCACAAGCAGTTCCAGGAACGGTTCGGAATCACGATCCTCGAGGGATACGGGTTGTCCGAGACCTCGCCCGTGGCGTCGTTTGCACGATACGGCGAGGAACCTCGCGTCGGATCGGTCGGTCTGCCGATCCCCGGAGTCGAGATGAAACTCATCAACGACGACTGGTCCGATGTCAAGGACGCACCCGATCAGATCGGGGAGATCGCCATCAAGGGGCACAACGTGATGAAGGGCTACTACAAGCGCCCCGACGCCACGGCCGAGGCCATCCGCGACGGCTGGTTCCGCTCCGGTGACCTTGCCCGCAAAGACGACGGCGGCTTCTACTACATCGTCGACCGGTCCAAAGACATGATCATTCGCGGGGGCTTCAACGTCTATCCGCGCGAGCTCGAAGAGGTGCTCATGGAGCACCCCGCGGTGTCACTGGTCGCGGTCATCGGCGTCGCACACGACTCGCACGGCGAGGAAATCAAGGCGGTCGTCGTGAAGAACGCCGGCCACCAGACAACCGAGAGCGAACTTGTGTCCTGGGCGAGAGAGCAATTCGCGGCATACAAGTACCCACGCATCGTGGAGTTCGTCGACAATCTCCCCATGACGTCGACCGGAAAGATCCTCAAACGTCAGCTTTCCTGACCTACGGGCTTCCTGCGGAGGGCATCGTCGTCCGGCCCGCAGGGTGCAGCGTGTTGCGCTTGGTGTTGGCGACTCTGTCCGTTGTGTCGCCAACGGAGTATCTGACCGACAAACAGTGGTTGCTGATCGCTCCGTTGCGGCCCGAAGACCTCCCGCCGACCGTTCCACGAAAACCGGGCGCAGATCGTGGAAACAATCACCCACCGCTACCAGGGGCGGGTATCGCGTGACGAGACATGCCGGTCGAGTTCGGTTCCGGGAAGACGAGTTACCCGGGACACGGTGATGAGTGCTCTGCTCGCTCACGCCGACAGCATCGACGAGATCCACTTGGTCGGTGTCGGTGGACTCGCGGCTCTGGCGGACTCCCACCAACGCGGCACCACTGTCACCGTGCCACACGGTATCTCTCGACTAACACCACCATGCGCTCAAACCGGATAACCATGCCGTCGGGCGCTCCCGGGCGGGTTGAGCAGGAAGATCCACCAGCTCAGCGAGGTCACGGTCGCCCGCTGGTTCTGCCGATCAACCCCGGCCAGACTGGCGACCTACGATGTTTCCCATTGCTGACGAACGTTTTACCGGCACCTTCGGGACCGCCTATGGTCAGTTTTTCAGGTCCGTCGACACCGGATCGGCCCAGGCAGGCCCCGGATATGTCTGGATACGGTGCTCGGCGAACGGCTTACCCGTCGAAAGGATCCGTACTCCCCTGCGATCACCGGGATATCGAGGCGATCATCCCCGACCGGACGGTCGGACCGCAATCGGTCCCGCAAAGGCAGTGGCGAGGGTCGCCCCTTCGAGAACGGGCAACAGTAGAAGTCCCCGCACCGTGTTCAGGGGTCCTTCGTCTCGGTCACACCGCGGCGAGCACTGGCCACCAGCTACAAGACATGTACGCCCTGCCCTACCGTGCCGGTGTCCTCATCCCGCTGTCTGCCCCTGGCTCCGGGACCGCGCCATTCATACCCCGTCTGCGAACTAGAACTCGCCCGGTTGCAGGTGACTGCCGCTGCGCAGCCTAGTAGTCCACGACCGTGAGCCGGAGCGCTGCGGGAGCGTCCGCCGGAACGGCGGGGGTCTTCGGCCTGACCGGGTCCAGTCTGCGGTAGGGCTGGGACTGGGTCGGGCGTGGATCGGCGTCGCCCTTGTTCGGCCAGAGCGAGAAGGCGCGCTCTGCCTGGGCGGTGATGGTCAGCGACGGGTTCACGCCCAGGTTCGCGCTCACCGCAGCCCCGTCGACAATTGACAAGCCCGGGTAGTTGAAGACGCGGTGATAGGGGTCGATCACTCCCTCCTCCGGTGAGGTTCCGATCGGGGCGCCCCCGAGGAAGTGCGCGGTCATCGGCATGCCGAAGATCTCGCCCCAGGTGCCACCCGCGATCCCGCCGATGTGTTCGGCCGTGCGTAGGTTCGCCTCGTAGCCGACGGGGATGAAGGTCGGGTTCGGCTCGCCGTGCCCCTGCTTCGACGTGAACTTACGGCGACCGAACAGGCCGCGTTCGGTGTAGGTCGTGATCGAGTTGTCCACGCTCTGCATCACCAACAGCAGCAGGGTCCGCTCGCTCCATCGGCGGGGATTGACGAGCCTGAACCACGTGACCGGGTGGCGCGCCATCGTTCGCAGCGCCTGGAGTAACCGTGGCGTAGGCAGTGAGCCGTCGGTGGCGACGGTCTGCAGCAGGCTCATCGTATTGCTGCCCTTGCCGTATCGCACCGATTGGATGTGGGTGTTCTCGTCCGGATAGAACGACGACGTGACTGCCACGCCCTTGGTGAAGTCATGCTCGTGGTCAACTGAGGAGCGGCCGGTTCCGACGATGTTCTCCGAGTTCGTCCGCGTGAGCTCGCCCAGACGCGGCGAGAGGTGCGGCAGCACGGCTTCGTCCCGCATCCGGTGCAGCAGCCGCTGCGTGCCCCAGGTGCCTGCGGCGAGCACGACCTGGTTCGCCGTCAGGCTGCGCCGGAGGCGGCGCGACCGTCGCCCTGTCCGGTGGACGTCCACCGCGAAGGAGCCGTCCGGCCGCTGCCGCACCGCGTCCGCCGTGGTCATCGGCAACACCTCCGCGCCGGAACGCTCGGCCAGGTAGAGGTAGTTCTTGACCAAGGTGTTCTTCGCGCCCACCCGGCACCCGGACATGCACGCACCGCACTCGGTGCAACCGGTGCGCTGCGGCCCGGCGCCACCGAAGAACGGATCGTCGTCGACCTTGCCGGGCGCTCCGAAGTACACCCCGACCGGTGCCGGGTGGAACGTATTCGCCACGCCCATGTCGCTGGCGACCTTCCGCATCGCCTCATCCGTGGGGGCCAGGCTGGGGTTGGTAACCACGCCCAGCATGCGGCTGGCCTGGTCGTAGTACGGCGCAAGCTCGGCTCCCCAATCCGTGATGTGCGCCCACTGCCGGTCACGGTAGAACGTATCGCGCGGCCGGAACAGCGCGGCGGCGTACACGAGCGAGCCGCCGCCGACGCCAGCGCCCGCTGTCACCAGGACCTCCTTGAGTGGGTGGATACGCTGAATGCCGAAGCACCGCAGCGCCGGTGCCCACAAGTACCGCCTGATGTCCCACGTCGTCCGGGCCAGCTCGTCATCGGAGAATCGGCGGCCGGCCTCGATCACGGCTACCCGGTAGCCCTTCTCGGTGAGCCGGAGGGCTGCAACGCTGCCGCCAAAGCCCGACCCAACAATGATCACGTCGTAGTCCACGACGCGGGGAGAGTTGTTCATGAGTCTGCCTTCGATCTGTCGTCATCGTGTGGGCACAAGAGGTGGCGGAAAGCCACACGTTTCGGGAGAACTCAGCCCGGCGTCCTCCACGGCTTGTCAGACAGCGGTGAACGACGACGCGGATGATTCGGTCCTTCCGCTCGCGTAGTTCTGGAACATCGGGCGACGGCCACAATTTGCCGAAAACGCCGCCTCGGGCTCGCGGCACACGCGGCACTCGGCAAGAGCCGCCGGCACAGAACGCCCGCCCACCGTCACCACAACTCATGGGTTCTCGAAAAGATTGGCACTTTTGCATCCCACCGTCCTGGCCGTCCCTTTCATCACTCGCCCCCAACGCAGAGGACAAACACCGGCCGTGGGCGCGACGATTCGGCGTCGATTCGTGAGCACCTAGCTACACCCATTAAGGAACGCAAGAGTTCCTTTGTCAAGATCCCAATATGGATTGATTTTTGGCACCATCGCGCAGCGACGCGGGAAAGGGTGCGTGATGTTCGAGAGATTCTCCGACCCCGCCCGCCGGGTCGTCCTCGCCGCCGACGCCGCCCGCACACACCACCACGACTGAAATCGGCACCGAACACCTGCCCGCCCCAGATCCTCGGCGCCGGCGGCCCCGGAGCGGGAGCGCTGACCTCATGGGGTGTCACCGCCCCTGCACTCGAGAGCAAGCTCGAGTGTGTCAGCGCCCCGGCCGGCTCCGCCCCAC